>JBELDA010000044.1:0-20511 GCA_042094515.1 Crocinitomicaceae bacterium | reverse complement strand
TCGCTCCACAAGTTAATTGAGAGGTGTTTCCAGAAGTGGGGCAATTATAACACGTATTTATCGCAACAATTACAGGGTCTGTAGCCGCTTGACCACCACTATTAGTACATGTTACTTCTAAAAAATAATCTGTTGTACTTGCCGGAGTATGAGACAATGCCATGGAAGTTTGGCCGTTTAATGGAGCCCCATTTCCAAACCATTGATAGGTGATACCTATACCATCATCGGTTCCTGACATTGTAGTTGTTATTGTCGTTCCCGAACATGTAGAAACGGTATTGAAAGAAGCTGTACCTGCGTTTGGTGTTCCACTACATGGTGGAGCTGAAGTAGTCATGTATGTATACCAATTTGTTCTCACTTGATAATATGTGTCACATGCCGAACCTCCCCATGTTCTATATCCTGACCATACTACAAGAGAAGGGCCAATCGGAAACCCATTTAAATCAGTGTAAGTCGGTGTTGTAAAACTGTATACTCCGCCGTATCCAGAACCGCCTATTGTGGAGTTTGAATTAATTCTAGAATTGTGTTCCATCCCCCAAGCTCCATTTTGAGCAGTAATATTATATGTGCAGTAGTATCCAGTAATTTCATTGGCCCCTGCGTCTAGACTCATAGATTTGTCACAACCTACAACATAACCTCCGGAGGCTAGAGAACCACTTGTTAAATCTGATTCAGAAATAGTTGGGTCAATAATTAGTGGGTATACTCTATCAGACGAAAGCAACCAATCTGTTGCAACATTCAATATAAGTTCAAAATCTCTTCCATTCTGAACCCAAAGGTATTCTCCAAGTTCTTGACCTTCAGAAGCTGTTTTATCTCCGCTATCATATATAAAAGGAAGACCAATCGTTAATTGATTTTTTCCGTTTTCATCGAGAATATTCAAAGAACCTTTCCATCCTATTGCCCCTGTATTTCCATCACCCTGCACTACAGACCATCCTTTGGGTAACTTGAATTTATCGGAAAAAGTTAAAAAATCTGAATTGGATGGAATATTTAGCGAGTTATTGATAATGTAATCATATCTCAAATACCCTCTTCTCAAAGTATACTTCTTGTCTATACCCCCATAAAAATCATTGAAAATAACTTCAGAACCACTCTGATTAGCTTTAGAAATAGAGGATGAAGTAATATTAATTTTATCCGTATTGTCAAGAGAATAAAAGTACATCTCAGAATTATTTAAAAGCTCTAACGCATTTTCACCTATTCCAAAAGATGCAACAGAATTTTGTCCATTAAGTGAAATTGGGTGATCAGTGGATTTCAACGAATATACATTTCCATCTGAAACAACTGTCTCGTCAAATGTCAACCATAAACCATCTTTCATGAAATGAATAGGGTTTTCACCTTTCATTTGAGTGTGTGTCCCATCGTTATTGTCAAAATATTTTGTGTAGGCATCTCGTTTTTCAATCAATTCCTTTGACTGGGTATTTTTAGGATGACTGTAAACTCCTTCTTCAGGATGACGTTTATTATCATTAGATGAACTCGAAGGAATTTCAACTTTGGCTGATTTTATACCATCACTAGCTCTCATCAATGGATTTTCATGAGAAGATAATCTTTGGAATTCAACCTTTTGGTCATTCGATTCACTCGTCATAGACTTATCATCTTTTTTATTGACTTTAGAATCCTTTTGAGCAAATGAATTTTGACTAACCAAAACAAACGAAAGAACAATTACAATTGTTCCGAAAAATTTTAATGGATTAAGAGACTTCATATTATTTATTTTAAAAATTAGTGTGAAATACACACATATTGGTTAAACGTATTTTTGAGTTCAAGCGTTGCTGAATTAGCTGTCTTTTGAATAAAACAATCATCTCATTGAATATTGGCTAAAGACGAGTGAATATTTCTCTGCCCCCCTTTAAATCATTACCTTACAACTACTTATACTCTTATTAAAAATAAACATTTCCTTGTTAATAATTAAATATTTAGCATAAAAAAATGTTTTCGTATTATTTAAAACAATCTTGTCATTAATCTTTGAGAGAAATGAATTGGTGATTTTTGCTCTCAATTGTATTGTGAATTTTTGTGTTTCAAATATCAATAATTGGTTACATAAGTACTGGATTTTCTATTGCGTTTTTAAAAAAAATACATAGTTCTACGTAGAGTAACATAGTCATTTATATAGGGTAAACAGATGGAAACACTTAGCTAGGATTTTCTTTATTTTTTTTCAGAAAAAGTAGAAGGCCTCTTATGACAAATGCTTTCTTACTAGGCCAGACAATACTTTACCATCACTTTTACCTGCAAGCTTTTTAGACAACAAACCCATGACCTTTCCCATATCCTGCATTCCTTCGGCATTCAGCGCCCTAATGGCTTCACGCACCTCAGAGTTCATTTCCTCTTCTGTTAGCATCTTAGGTAAAAACTCCTCAATAACAGAGGCTTGAGCGAGTTCTTCCGAAGCAAGATCTTCCCTATTCTGTTCGATGTATAGTTGATGCGTCTCCTTTCGTTGCTTGTATAGCTTTAAGCAAATCTTAGCTGCCACCTCATCACTAACCTCGGATCCACTTCCAGAGGTCGCCTCTAAAAGAAGCTTCGACTTAACGTCACGAAGGGTTGCCAATCGAACCTTATCCTTGGCAATCATTGCTTCTTTAATGGATTTATTGATTTTGTCTGTAAATGTACCCATTAGTCGACATTGTCATGTAAGAAGCTATTGTCGCCTAAATCTGACCCCCCATCTTCATCATCTGAAAGACCAAACCTGCTAGGTTTAGATTCACTGGGCTTACTATTATCTAGCTCAATTGATCTTCTTTTGTATGCTGGTTCTTTTTCAAAGTCAGCTATTCCTTCAGCCTTTTTAAGTTTTGCCGTATGTTCTTGTATTCTATTCACTCTTTCCTGAGCATTATTTAGAGCATTTTCAGAAGAAATTTGCGAAGAATCCATTTCTTCGGTGGTATCATCTTCTAAATTATGCTTTACAATGGTGTTACTTGCAAACAAATCTGCTTGACCCTCATTTTCTACCTGAGGTTCAATTTCATTCACTTCCCAAACTAAACCTTCATTATCAGAAGACTCTTCCGCTTCATCATCAAGATTAAAAACAACTTTTTCATTGGCTTCTTGCTCATTATTTTGCTCAGGCACTTCTGTAGTGATTTCATCAGAAGATTTGTCAACGATATATGGTTCGTTTAAATCAACTTTTTTTGAGCTGTTTTCTTGAATAGGATCTTTTAATGGCTTCTTAATTTCAACCATCTTTTTGTCATTTTCTAGCTTAACAACCTTTCTGGGTTCAGGTTTCTCAAGTGGTACGATTAAATTATCATCTGTTCCAAAACCAGTGGCAATAATGGTAATTGACAATTTATCACCTAATCCTTCATCATGACCGTGCCCCCAAATGACATCCGCACCAATTCCTGCAGCCTCTTCTATATAATCCGTGATTTCACTAATCTCATCCATCATCACTTCCTTAGCACCATAAGTGATGTTCAGAAGGATATATCTCGCCCCATGAATATCGTTGTCGTTTAGTAAAGGAGATGCCAAAGCCGCTTCAACAGCTTTCATCGCTCGACTTTCCCCCTCCATTTCAGCAGAACCCATAATAGCGTGTCCACTATTCCGCATTACTGTATTTACATCATTAAAGTCAACATTAATAATTCCGGTCTTCTTAATTACCTCTGCTATACCTTTTGCTGCTACTGATAATATATTGTCAGCGTGAGAAAAGGCATTCGACAATGTCATATCCTTTCCAAATTCTTTTAAACGATCATTGCTTATAATTAGTAGTGTATCTACATTTTGACGCATTTTCTCCAAGCCCTCTTGCGCTTGCTCTAATCTTCTTCTTCCTTCAAAATTAAATGGCACCGTTACAATACCAACAGTAAGTACACCCATGTCTTTTGCCACCTGTGCGATCACGGGCCCTGCTCCTGTTCCTGTTCCCCCACCCATTCCTGCGGTCACAAAGACCATTTTCGTGTTATTGCTTAGCAGTTCTCGAATATCCTCAATGTTCTCCATCGCAGCATTCATACCAACATCTGGAATCATTCCTGCACCTCTTCCATCAGTTAAATCTTTTCCTAACTGAATTTTAAATGGTACTGGGGACAAATCTAGTGCTTGCCTATCAGTGTTACAGACGATGAAATCAACACCTTCAATACCTTGATTGTACATGTGATTTACAGCATTACTGCCTCCTCCACCAACACCAATCACTTTAATATCTGAACTGTTCTCTTTGGGTATAGCAAAATCCATAATTCTTTATTTTAAATTCTTTTTATTCTTTATCATTTTCCTCATCAACAAAAAGGTCTTTCACCTTGTCCAAGACCTCAGAGAAGAATTTTCCTCTTTTCTCCGGTTCGGGCTCATCACCCTCTTTATTGACAATCCTCATTGAGTTGCCTTGCTCAAATCCTTTTAACACCAACCCTATTCCTGTTGAATACATAGGGCTCATTAAATCCTTATTGTTTTCATTTGCCAAATGCTCACATGGGTAACCTATCCTAGAATACATGCCAGTATGGAATTCAAAAAGTTGTGTCAAGTGTTTGAGTTTTGATCCTCCACCCGTAATCACAATGCCCCCAATAATTTCATCAGCATATCCTGAGTTATCAATTTGTTGTTTAACCAGATGAATTATCTCTGTCATTCGAGATTCAATGATATGAGCTAAGTTTTTAACTGTTATTTCTTTTGGTGGCTGTCCTTTAAGACTCGGAATAGCTACTACCTCATTTTCATTACTTTCTTTTGCTAAAGCACTACCAAAAGAAACTTTAAGTTTTTCGGCATAAACCTCTAAAATCTTACATCCCTTTCGAATATCTTGAGTTATAACATTTCCACCATACGGTATGACCGCTGTATGTCGAATGATTCCCTCATGAAAAATAGCAACATCCGTTGTTCCTCCACCGATATCTACTAATACGATACCCGCCTCTTTTTCTTCTTCATTTAACACGGCATCAGCAGAAGCAATCGGTTCTAGAATAACATCATCAATCTCTAATCCGGCTCTCTGGACACAATTGTATATGTTCTTAACATTGCTGACCTGTCCAGTTATTATATGGAAATTAGCTTCCATTCGAACACCGGCCATTCCTACAGGGTCTTTTATACCCAATTCCCCATCAACATTATATTCTTGGGGAATTACAGTAATGATTTCTTCTCCTGGATTCATGACCAAGCCATACATGTCATTAACAAATGCTTCAATATCTTCTCTCGAAATCTCATCAGTTCGATTCTTTCGGGTGTAGCTTCCTCTGTTCTGCATACTTCTGATATGCTGCCCAGCAATACCCACAATCACATGTTTTAAGACTAAATCACCCTCCTTAACATTTTTCTGGGTATCAACAATCGCGTTCTCTATGGACTTAATTGTTTCTGCAATATTAAAGACAACTCCTTTTTTGACTCCTAGAGATTTGCTTTTACCCATCGAAATTATTTCGATTTTTTCATGCTCATTCTTCACGCCAACAAAGCAGGCAATTTTGGTTGTTCCAATATCAAGACCTACAACTATGGATTTTGATTTATTCTGAGCCGACTCTTTTGCAAACGATTTGTCCTTCATATTTCAAACTAATTTCACTGTACTTACTCCACCCTTCATAAGGGATTGCTTCTTTATAAAAAACCTTTAGTCTTTGAAATTTTTCCCTTACTTGCTGTTCTGAATGAGCTTTTCCAAAAACTATTTTTTGATCTCCCAGTACTGGAATCATTATGAAATCATTGTTTTCATTTAAATAGACCTGGCCTATTAAAGATTGCAGTAAGGGGTCCTTACAAACATAATTTGAAATATGGTAGATATCGTCAATATCACGAATACTTTTCAAGGAGTCGTTGTTGATAATTGAAATGGCGGTTTCCGAATTGAATTTATCCCGAATGTCACCTGTAAAGACGAGCACTCGAGCAGTATGTAAATCCGACCTTTTCATTTTTTTTCCATCGGAATCAAGGTAGTATGATTCTCCGGAATTATTGAAAATTCTTGCAATAGGTTTTATCAATTCAAGATCTATACTCCAATTGTTATTTAATGTTTTGTAAACCTGAACCTTCCGAACCTCCGGCATTCTTAGAATAAACGCCTCTATGTTATTTATATTCAACTGCTTATACGCCTGTCCGTCAAAGATAAGACCTTCGTTTTTCAGCCGCAAGATTAATTCCTGATCAGTAAGAAATGCGTCTGGCCCATCCACATGAATACTGATAAGAGGAGGCTTAACCGCATCCTCCATTTCCATTTTCTTTCCAAAAACAAGAACAAGAATTACCCCTACAAATAGAAGGATCCAAAGCGATATTTTCATCCAGAGCTTCATATATTGTAGGTAATGTTTTGACGTAATATTTTATTTAATGGTGAAACCAAACGGTCAATATCTCCTGCTCCAATGGTCAAGACAACGCCCTCCTTTGTTTCCTTCATTAGCTCAAGCACCTTTGTTGGTTCAACAAGCCTCTTCAATTTGAGATCAACCTTGGAAAGCAACCATTCGCTTGATATGCCTATAATTTCCTTTTCTCTCGCCGCATAAATTGGGAGTAAATACAATTCGTCAAAACGAGAAAGCTGTTCACTAAACTCTGTCCCAAAATCCTTTGTCCTCGAAAATAAATGAGGTTGAAAAATAGCAATCAACTTCTTTTCTGGAAACATCATTTTTAAGGAATCAATAAGTAGCTTCAGTTCTTCAGGATGATGTGCGTAATCATCAATAAACATGAGGTCTTCTGTCTTAATATGCACATCAAACCGTCTTCTCACCCCTTTAAAAGACGCCAAACCTCTTCTAATTTCCGGATAGGAAAGACCTATCTTTTCCAGCAGAACAAGACAAGACAATGCATTAAGCACATTGTGAATCCCAGGGATCCCAAGCTCAAATTTTCGTCCCTGATACTCTCTAGAATTCACATAAAACACCATTACACCATCTTCATAAGCAATGTCATTAGCGGAATAATCCGAGGTCGTTGATTCAATATTGTAGGTGCAGTAGTTTGAAAGAGTATGTAGTTGTATGCCCTCTCGGACAATACACCATCCAGACGGATCTATCTTCATGACGTATTGCTGAAATCCTTCATTAAAATGCTCATGATCACCGTATATATCCAAGTGATCAGGATCCATTGCGGTGACGATACTGCTATATGGTGAAAGGTGTAAAAATGAACGATCAAATTCATCAGCTTCAACTACGGTCCAATCACTATTTTGATTTACTAGAACATTAGAATCAAAATTGGTAGAAATTCCTCCTAAAAAAGCACTACACTGGAAATCTGTCTGACTTAAAACATGGGCGATCATAGCACTTGTCGTTGTTTTTCCATGTGTACCAGCGACACATAAAGCCTTATTAAATCTGGTAATAAGACCGAGCACTTCTGATCTTTTTAATACCAGAAAGTTATTACTTCGAAAATAGGTGAGTTGAAGGTGCTCAGATGGAACAGCAGGGGTGTAAATAACAACTGTATCTTCACTTTTAAGATGCGTTTTGGGTATTTTTTGCGGATTATCTTCGAAAAATATCTCGCACCCTTCTGATTTTAATGCATCAGTAATTACAGTAGCATTCTTATCATATCCAGCTACTTTTTTATCAAATGAATTAAAATATCTTGCAAGCGCCGACATTCCAATACCGCCGATACCGATAAAAAAGAAATATTTATAATCTACAATTCTTTTATTCATTTACATATTATTTTCTCTGTTTCATCGACAATATCAGAGGTTGCATTTGGCTTTGCCAGGGCTAAAATATTTCTAGATAGCCTATCAGAAAGCCCTTGATCATTCAATAAAGATTCTGCTTTTTGAATTAATTCTTCTTCACAGTCTATATCACGAACCATCAATGCAGCATCTGAATTCACTAGAGACATGGCATTTTTAGTCTGATGATCTTCGGACACATTAGGCGATGGCACGAGAATAACCGGCTTACCTAGTAGACATAATTCGGATACAGATAATGCCCCAGCTCGAGAAACTATAACATCAGCCGCACAATATGCTGCATCCATTCTAGTGATAAACGATAAGAGTCTAATACCTGCTTGCTTTTTATTATTCACCTTTGGTTCCAATTCATTAAAATAATACTTACCACACTGCCATATATATTGATTTTCAATATGCTCTTTGGATTCTATCATTTTAAGCATGGCCTCATTGAGTGTTTTTGCACCTAAGCTTCCACCCAATACTAATATGGTCTTCTTATTTGTAGATAAATCGAATACTTTCAACGCCTCGTCTCTAGAAACCCGGTCAAAAGAAAGATTTTTACGCACCGGGTTTCCTGTAAGCCTAATCTTTTCTTTTGGGAAAAATTTCTCTAGACCTTCATAGGCCGTACAAATCAAATTGACCTTTTTTGACAATAATACATTCGTCTTACCCGGAAAAGAATTCTGCTCTTGAACCACAGTAGGAACACCTAACCATGTTGCCATTTTTAATGTGGGACCACTGGCGTAGCCCCCAACTCCAATAACAATTTGTGGTGCAAATGACTTTATTACTTTTCGGGCCCGAAAGAGACTCACCAAAAGTTTAAAAGGCAGTAAAAAATTTGAAATGGTTAGCTTTCTCTGAAACCCTGTAATTGGCAACCCAATGATTTTATACCCAGCATCTGGGACACGGGTCATTTCCATTTTCCCTGTAGCGCCAACAAAGAGAATCTCTACATTAGTATTTCTCGATTTAATTTCATTTGCAATAGCTATAGCAGGAAAAATATGCCCACCTGTTCCTCCACCGGAAATAATGACCCTAGAAATATTTTTGCTATTCGCTTTCATCTTGAAATATTTTTCCGGTTTTACTTCCCTTCATAGACTTATGCGCTATCGATTGAACAATCCCTATTGAAATACATGCCATAATTAAAGCGGACCCCCCCATAGCCAAAAACGGCATATTCTGACCTGTTACAGGAAGGAAGCCTGTACAAACCAACATATTAATAGTCGCCTGTGATAGCAAATGAATTCCTATACCTAAACAGGCATATGACTCAAATAAGCTATCTGTTTTTAACGCAATCTTAATGATTCTGAGCAGAAGAACGAGATATAAAAAAATTAAAATAAAACAGGACACTGAACCAAATTCTTCAACAAAAGATGCATAATAGAAATCAGCATAGGCTTCAGGCAAATACTCCTTTAGCTTACCGTCTCCTACTCCTTGTCCAAAAATTGACCCATTAAAAATAGCAAGCTCGGCATTATCGGATTGAGCATTCTCTATAAGACCTACTTCATCAGTAGAGGTTCTCCTATCAATCCGATTTTCCCAGGTATCATAACGAGGTAAAAGATCTAAATCAGGAAAACCTTTATGAATTGTAATTGCCAAAAACAATAGAATGGCTCCACCACCAACAATACTTGTCAATTTAAGCCATGGCATTTTACCTATAAACAAGAGTATAAATGACAAAGTAAAAAGCATAAGAGCAGTAGACAAATTATCTTTAAAAATAAGTCCACATATTACGATAATGGGTAATAATAATGGCCAGAAACCCTCTTTCCAATCATCTAATTTATTCTCTTTTTTGACCAATAATCGAGACAAGTATAGAATTAGAGCCAGCTTGGCAAAATCAGAAGATTGAAATGTTAAACCAATAAAAGGAATTCTTATCCAACGATCTGCCCCATTCACATTAACACCAAAAAACATAGTGAAAATCAACAATCCAATAGCTAGGTAATAAGCAAACTTGCTGATTTGATAGATGTATTTAGAGTCCATCCGATGAATTATATACATTGAAAAGAAGCCTATTAGCACATACAACAAATGCTTGAACAAATAATAAAAAGGAGCTCCCCCTTCAATCTTAACAAGAATAGGAACAAAACTGTAGACAGTAACCAATGAAAAAGAAAGCATCAAAATGGATATAATCCAAATTACCGGATCCCCTTTAAGATATTTCAAATATGCTCTCATTGATTAAGTCTTTGAAATAATGATGAAAAATAATTCATTGAATAAGGACCATCTGAATCCGATGCCGTAAAAAGAATTATGCCTGGGCTAAATGAAAACTGCTCCAGACTTTTAATGGATTTTTTTAAATCTGGAAAATGCCTGATGTCTTTTTGTTTCTTTACTATGTCCTGACATTCCCCATAAACAATATACTCCTCTACCTTTTTATGAAACTCATCATAAGATTTGATGTAAGCATTTATCTCTGCATAATTTCCCAACCAAATGGTTCGAAACGGAAACGATTCTATGGTCTTTTCCAAGACCGAAATATTAGGGCTTTGCCAGCTAAAAGCATCCATACCAAATAATTTCCCATGAGACTTCAGGGAAGAATCAGATGGACTCAATAAAGCCTGCTCTTGTGCTTTAGCTATAGCACTCCTAATTTTATCGAATTCCTTTTCTATCATTATTATAACATTCTTACCGCTTGCTTAAATTGATTCCCTCGATCCTCATAACTTTCAAACAAATCAAAACTTGCACACGCAGGAGAAAGTAGAACAGATTCATCTTTTCTTGCTAAACGGTAGGCGTAAGCTACAGCCTCAACTGCATTTCTCGCCTCTACAACAGATTCAACCTTTGATTGAAATGCCTCAATGATTTTTTCGTTGTTCTCTCCAAGACAAATAATGGCTTTAACTTTTTCATCGACTAAGCTCATCAATTCGTTATAGTCGTTCCCCTTGTCAACACCACCAACAATCCATACCGTTGGTTTTTCCATACTCTCTAGAGCAAACCAGGTTGAATTAATGTTAGTTGCCTTTGAATCGTTAATAAATTCTACACCATTAATCTTGGCAACAAATTCCAAGCGGTGTTCGACATTGACGAAGTCCTCGAGACTCTGTCTCACAATATCCTTGCGGATTTCTACAATTCTGGCGGCTATCCCAGCTGCCAGGGAGTTTTGGGTATTGTGCTTACCCTTTAAAGCTAAATCATGAATGGACATAGTAAATTGATCTTTTATATTGATTATTAATTGTTCCTTGTTTATATAGCCTCCGACCGACTGATTTTCGGTTAGAGAGAAAGTTACTAGGTTCACGTTGGTGCTTTTTTTTTCAAGCGCCAATGTAATTTTTGGATCATCCGCGTTATAGATGAACCAGTCATTTTCAGTCTGATTATTAATGATCTTCATTTTGGAATCGACATACAAATTCATATCATTTTCGTATCGATCTAAATGATCAGGAGTGATATTCAACAATATCGAAATATCAGCTCTGAAGTGATTAAGGTCGTCTAGTTGAAATGAACTGAGCTCAAGCACGTAGTAATCATAATCCGATACAACAAGCTGTCTCGCAAAGCTTTTGCCAATATTCCCACCAAATCCCACGCTATACCCTGCTTTGTGAAGAATATGATAAACCAGCATTGTGGTGGTGGTTTTACCATTACTTCCCGTAATACAAATGGTTTTAGAAGAAGAAAATGAGGATGCAAATTCAATTTCAGATAGCATAGAAATATTTGCTTCTTTAATGAATTGAATTATTGGGGTTTTATTTGGAATACCCGGAGATTTTATAATCAATTCAGCCTTTCCTATTTTATCAAGGGTGTGTCCATTTTCTTCGAAGGGAATCCCATTTTCTTCAAGCTCATTTCTGAAATTATCTTTTATCAAATTAAAGTCCGAAACAAATACATCTGCACCCATTTTTTGGGCGAGTAGAGCTGCACCTACACCGCTTTCTCCGGCGCCAATAACAGCTATATATTTGTTTTTCAAATTCATTATCTGACTTTTAATGTTACAATTGTGACTACTGCGAGAAGGACTGCTACAATCCAAAATCGAGCTACAATCTTAGCCTCGTGTAAACCAGACTTTTGATAGTGGTGATGCAATGGTGCCATTTTAAAGATTCGTCTTCCTTCCCCATATTTTCGTCTGGTATATTTAAAATATCCGACTTGTAACATGACAGAGATGTTTTCAATAAGAAATACGCCACATAGAACAGGAATCAAGAGCTCCTTTCTAATTGAAATAGCGAAAACAGCAATAATTCCACCAATAGCTAGGCTCCCTGTATCACCCATAAAAACTTGTGCAGGGTAAGAGTTGTACCATAAAAAACCAATACAAGCTCCAACAAACGCTGAAATAAAAATGACCAGCTCTTCGGCAAATGGGATGTACATAACATTCAAATACTCTGCAAAACTTACATGAGAGCTAACGTAAGCCAAGATGGCCAGTGCAATCCCAACTATAGCTGAAGTGCCAGTAGCCAATCCATCAAGACCATCAGTCATGTTGGCACCATTTGAAACGGCAATAACAATGAAAATGACAATTGGAATAAAAATCAACCAGCCGTATGAGCCGTCCCCTCCAATGAGCCATTTATAATTGAATTCATTGTCTTTTACAAATGGAATGGTTGTGGTCATTTCGTCAGTTTCCACCCATTTAAAATCACCTTCAGTCTCCAAGTCAGTCTCCTCATGGATAACAAGTTTTTCATTTTTCTTGAGCTGATAGTCCTGTGAAACTCTCTTATGTACAACGACATCATCCGAAAAATAAAGCACGGAACCCACAATTAATCCTACCCCAATTTGACCTATGATTTTAAACCTCCCCTTTAAGCCTTCTTTATTCTTTTTGAAAACTTTTATGTAATCATCTATAAAACCAATCAGACCAAGCCACACTGTTGCCAGTAACATGGTAATCACATAAACATTTTCCAATCTCGCAAACAAAATCGTTGGGATAAGTATAGCTCCCAAAATTATCAGCCCTCCCATAGTAGGAGTTCCCGATTTTTCCATCTGCCCTTCAAGGCCCAAATCTCGAACCGTTTCACCAATTTGCTGTCTTTGTAAACGCCCAATGATTCTCTTACCAAAAACAATTGAGATTATTAAAGATGAAATCAAAGCCAAAGCAGCCCTAAACGAAATGTATCCAAATAATCCAGCTCCGGGGAAATTGTATTTCTCTAAAAATTCAAATATGTAATACAGCATTAGTTTTCAATTTTATTTAAAAATTCACTTGCGATTTGGTAATCATCAAAATCATGTTTTACTCCATTTATCTCTTGGTACTTTTCATGTCCTTTTCCCGCCAGAAGTACGATATCTATACTATTAGCAAGCTTTATGGCGAGCTTTATGGCTTCTCTTCTGTCAGAAATAGAAACCGTCATCTCTCGCTCTAATTCATCCAGACCATTTTTCATGTCATCCAATATCAATTCAGGGTTTTCACTTCTAGGGTTATCTGAAGTAAGAATGAGCTGATCACTCATTTTAGCAGCTATTGAAGCCATAATGGGGCGTTTAGATGCATCCCGATCTCCTCCACAACCTACAACCGTATATAGCTTCGCATTTTTCTTTTTTATACTATTGATTGTCGAAAGCACATTTTCTAAGGCATCAGGCGTATGCGCATAATCCACAATTGCAGTGGGTCCTTTTTGTCCTTTTACATATTGAAAACGCCCATCAACGGAGCTTAAATTACTCAAGGCACTAAGCGTCTCTAATTTGTCTTGACCGAGTAGAGTCGCCGTAGCAAATACAGTTAATAAATTATAGGCATTGAACTGACCAATTAGTCTTGAATAAAACTCTTTCCCATCCATATTTAAGATCAATCCAGAGATCTCATTCTCAATTATTTTAGCTTTAAAATCGGCCGGTGTTTTGAGTGCATAATTGAATTTTCGAGCAGCAGTGTTTTGAAGCATAACTGATCCATTTTTATCATCAATATTGGTCAATGCAAAAGCTTCAGGAGATAGATTATCGAAAAACTTTTTCTTTGCCTTTATATATCCATCGAAGGTTTTATGATAATCTAAATGGTCATGACTAATATTTGTAAATACTCCTCCCTTAAACTCGATTCCATACACCCTATTTTGAATTACCGCATGAGAGCTCACCTCCATAAAACAGTGCGTACATCCCTTTAACACCATCTTATTTAAGAGCTTATTCAAGGAAACAGGATTCGGAGTAGTATGTGTCGCTTTAATAGAATGATCCACAACTTTATTTGTTACCGTGGAGATTAGCCCGCATTTATAGCCAAGACCACTATATAAATCATGTAATAAAGTTGCCGTAGTCGTTTTACCATTAGTACCAGTAATACCGATAAGATTCAGTTTTTTAGAAGGATAATCAAAATATGCACTTGCCATCAAGGCAAGAGCAACAGAGCTATCATCAACGACGACTTGGGTCAAATCACTTTGCTTGTAATCAATGTTTTTCTCGGAAATAACACATCGGCACCCCTTATCTATAGCGGACTGTATATAATCATGTCCATCTACTATTTCTCCTTGAATTGCGATAAACACATCTCCCGATGAAACAAGCCTTGAATCAAAGTGAAGGTTCTTAACTTCAATCGCTATTTCTCCTTGAACGATTTCAAACTTAAACCCATTTAATATGTCCTTCAACCTTTTCATTATTCCTTCAATGTGATTTGAATTAATCGACCTTTTTCAATCTCCTCTCCCTCACGAACAGATTGATAAACAACCTTTCCATAACCTTTAATTTTTACGATATAGCCCATCGTTTCAAGAAGAAATACGGCATCTTTAGCTGTCATTCCCTTCACATTAGGCATGGTGTTCGTTTCGATTTTCCTGTCGGATAGTTTGATTTCTGAAGAAGGATTAGATGTGTTTACCCAGTCTCCTGACTTTCCAAGCTGATAGTCATATCCCAATTCAGTAAGCGAACGAGAAATATCAGCTTTATAACCAGCCTTAATTTGTGGTGATTTAGGAGCTCTCTTCCCTGTTTCATTGATTGCATCGTGAAACTGCAAATTTGATGCGAAGACCTTATTAGCAACTGAAGCGAAAACCGTACCCGAAACCTTCGCTCCATATATGTATTTTTTAGGCTTATAAATGACAACAATACAAGAATACAACGGGTTTTCCGCTGGAAAGTACCCACAAAAAGAAGCTTGATATTCCGAATTTTTTCGGTCTAAAAACTGCCCGGATTCGTCCATAATCTTAGCTGTTCCGGTTTTTCCAGCTATATTAAATTCAACACTTTTTAGGTCTGACCCTGTACCATTTTTCATGACGCCTTCTAGACACTTTTTTACCTTATCAATTGTTGAACGTGAGCAGATTTTATCTTTTAAAACAACTGGCGGAAACCGTTCAACCACCTTGCCTGATCGTCTTATTTCCTGAACGAATAATGGCTTCATCATTTTCCCATTATTTGCCACCGTATTATATAAATTCAATGTTTGTAGCGGCACCTGTTCAACCTCATAACCAATAGCCATATATGGTATGGACAATCCCGACCAAACATTAGTACCGGGCCGAGAGACCAAAGGCTTTTTTTCTCCTAGAAGCTTTATACCTATTGGCTCCGTTAATCCAAATTGCTCCAGACGTTCAATGAACTTATACGGCTCATTTTTATATTTTTCATTAATCGTTGGAGCTAATACATTTGAAGATTTTTCAAAAGCCTTTTGCACTGTTATCATCCCAAATCCATTGCCATAATTTGAATCATACAATGGTTTAGAAGAGCCCTTAAATTTATAGATTCCATTGGCATCAACAATGTCATTTAAATCAAGCTTCCCGTCTTCCAATGCAGCCATCAGAGATGCCAGCTTAAAAGTAGATCCTGGGGCAGTTCTGGTTCCTATCGCATAATTATAAGGTTGAGTAAATGTATTATCGGCATGTCTTTTTAAATTAGAGATGGCACGTATATATCCGGTTTTAACCTCCATCACAATAACACACCCATGAGATGCATCCATTTCAATAAGCTGCTTTTCAAGTTCCGAATGTACAACCTCTTGAATGTCGGAATCGATCGTTAATACTACATCTGATCCCGAAATAGCCTCCTCTTCATATCGACCGGTTTTTTTCCAGCCTGTCGCAATCTGCTGCATGATTTGTTTTCCAGGCTTACCTGCTAAAACATCATGAAACGCCCCTTCTATGCCAATTGCGGTAACCTCTCCACCATTTTCAGAATACCTTCCTAGCGTTCTTCTGGCAAAACTCCTAAGCTTTTTACGAACAGAAACCTCATCATTATCTATGAGTCCTCCCTTCATTTGCCCCTCCTCAAAAATAGGGAGCTTCCTAAGCTTTTTACGCTGCTCATTGGTAACCTTTCTTTGAAGCAGCACATACTCTTTCCCGCTATCTCGTCTTTCCCGGATTAGGTTTTCATATTCTCTGGAGGATTTGTCTCCAAATATCTGACTCAAACCATCTGCTAAACTGGAAATCTTTGAGTCAAATAGCTTTTGATCAACAACTGAAGGATCCATAGCGATATCATAGTATGAAATAGTGGTCACAAGAGGATTTAAGTCCTTATCAAGTATATCACCATACTCTGCTTCCTCAACTATTGTTTTTTTAGGGATTCTATCATCTTCCGAACTAAAGATGCTTTCTTGATCAGATAGCTGAATAGAAAGAGTCATCCATAATACTAGCCCCATAAGCAGGACAAAGCTGAAATAAATGATATAAGCTCGATAAAAAAGAAAATCTTTATTCTTACTCATTCTATTGTTTTTTAATTCGTATCACTTTTGTGGCATTTAGAGACTCTTTTAATTGGCGATCTTCTAATTTTTCCAACAGTTTATACCTTTTGGTTTCTTCTTCAAGTTTTGTTTTTACTTCTATAAAGTCAGCAGCATTTTGATTGAGCTCTTCTTCATTTATTTTAATGTCATCATTCAGTTGCTTTACGTAATAACCTTTTGCTACAAAGACAATCAAAAGCAGTATGATGAAAAATATATAGGGTAGATTATTTAAAACGAAAGACTTCGTCAAAAACTCTCCATTGAGAATCTGGGTCAAGGCATTCGCATCCTTTCCCCGTTTAGCAGACTTTTCAGTCCCACTTGATGACTTCTCTGCTTTACTCATTTTTCTCTGCGATTCTTAATTTGGCACTACGTGACCTTGAATTCTGGACCAATTCACTCTCTTCAGGAGTTATTGGTTTCCTATTAATTTCTGTTAGCGGCTTTATTGGGTTACCATAGAAATCTTTTTTCATTACACCTTCAAAATTGCCCTTCTTCATGAAGTTTTTTACTATTCGGTCCTCAAGTGAATGATAAGAAATAACAACAAGTCGCCCCCCTGGATTGAGTAATTCTGAGGCCTGAACCAAAAAGCTTTCTAAAACCTCCAATTCCCTATTTACTTCAATTCTTAAAGCCTGAAATACCTGTGCATAATACTTATGCTCCTTAAACTTGGGAGCCATTTTAGACAATAGCTCTATAAATTCCTGGGTGGTCTGTATTGGTGCATTTAATCTTTTCTGAACGATTTCAGATGCCAGCTTACGAGCATTTTTAATCTCCCCATATTTCCTCAGTATTCCAATGAGATCATTTTCATCATATTGATTAATTACATCAGCAGCAGTAGTTGAACCCGTTTTATTCATCCTCATGTCTAGATCAGCTATACCTCTTGTAGAAAAACCTCTCTCTGGAACATCAAATTGATGAGAAGAAACACCTAAATCTGCTAAAATTCCATCCACTGTATTTACCTTTCGTGCTCTTAATTGATTGGTGAGAAATGAAAAGTTTGACTGAATAAACTCAAAATTAGAAGCGCTCCAAATATTTTCTTTGGCGTCAGCATCTTGATCTAAACCATACAAAAACCCCTTCTCATTAAGGTTTTTATAAATAGCTTTTGAATGACCACCACCGCCGAAAGTGACATCGACATAGATTCCTTGCGCCTGAATATTAAGACCCTGAATACAGGCGTCCCTTAGAACTGGTATATGATATGTGTTAGCTTTCTGTGTCATCCAAGTCTCCCATTACTTCATTCGCTAAATCAGCAAATTCCGTCATGTTTTCTTCAATCATATTGAAGTACTTGGATTTATCCCAGATTTCTATTCGATCGTTGTACGCTATAAGCATAACCTCCTGACTCAAACCTACTCTCTCTGAATGTGCCGTTGGCACGAGAGCCCTTCCGGCATTATCAAGAGAAACATGTTTGGCGCCCTGATGAAACAATCGATAGAACATTCGATTTTGTGGCTTAAACAAATTCATCTTAGACAGCTTTCTACTCATCTCTTCCCATTCTGAGATCGGATACAGAGTCAAGCAGTCTTCAAACCCTTTATTTAACATAAAATCGCGCTGAGCATTGGCAGGTAGCTGTTTACGCAGACCCGAAGGGAAAAGAAACCTTCCCTTACTATCTAACTTAACCTCAAATTCTCCTACTAATCCTGACATAACGAATATATGGTTAAAAATAATGGATTTTTACCACTTTTTACCACCAAAATTTAAATTGTTGAAAACTTATAACGCAATTTAGATCATTTTGTTTCACCAACCTAATATAAACACTATAAATAAAGGATTATAAGACAAATCATAAAAGTGGTAAAAAGTGGAAAACTATTTTTTTATTAACAATTTGTAATTCCTTAATTTCTATACTTTTGTTTAGTGAAAATCGCGGGAAAATATTGGGTTTTATTGATCTTTTTATCCCTAATCTGGGGCAGCTCTTTTATTCTAATGAAAAGAGGCATGTACACCCCTTCTGGAGAAATCGTATTTAACTCAAATCAGGTAGCGACACTCAGACTACTATTGGCAAGTATTGTACTTTTACCTTTTGGTTATAAGGCATTAAGAAGAGTCAATCTTAAAAAAGACTGGATTTATTTTCTAACTGTAGCCTTGTGTGGAAACATGCTACCCGCTTTCCTCTTTACATATGCTGAAACAGGGATTTCATCTGGATTTGCAGGTATGCTAAATAGCATGACTCCTATTTTTACCATTTTTATAGGTTTTGGATTCTTTCAAATCAAAATGACCTGGACTCAAATTTTGGGATCTATTATTGGAAGCATAGGAGTAGTTATGCTACTATATTTCGGTAAAGCCGTATCTCTTGACGGAGACTGGCAACACATTGCATCAGTTATCCTGGCAACGCTTTGTTATGCAATAAGTCTCAGTGTAATTAGATATAAACTCAAGTATTATAAATCTATCGACATAGCAGCCATAGCGTTTTTAACATTATTAATACCCTCAATAATTGTATTTATAACAGAACGCACTTGGCTGGTGTTTAACACAAGTCAATATGCAACCCAAAGTTTTATCGCAATAAGCATCCTCGGACTGGTCGGCACGGCCTTTGCTCTTTTCATTTTCAATAACATTATAAAAAACACTTCAGCACTTTTCGCCAGCTCTGTCACTTATTTCATACCGATTGTTGCAGTTGTCATCGGATTTTTCTTTGGAGAAAGACTTTCTATCAATCAAATTATATCAATGTTTATTGCCCTTACCGGTGTTTTTATTGCAAATTCTCAAAGATTCAAAAACACAAGGCATTAATTTGCTGCAATATTTTGACTGATTAGAATAAAACATTACCTTTGCAGACCAATTTTGGAAGAACTTTTAAAGTAAATATTGTTATGTACGCAATAGTAGAGATAGCAGGGCAGCAATTTAAAGTGCAAAAAGACCAAAAGGTTTTCGTTCATCGATTAGATGCAAAAGAAGGTTCAAAGGTAGAATTTGACCAAGTTTTGTTAATTGACGATAAAGGAAAAATCAATGTTGGCGCCCCGGCTGTAGATGGTGCAAAAGTCACCGCAGAAATATTAAATCACGTTAAAGGTGATAAAGTAATCGTTTTCAAAAAGAAACGAAGAAAAGGATACAAAAAGAAGAATGGACATCGCCAATCATTCACTGAGATAGCGATTAAAGGAATTAAAGTAAAAAAACAAGCCGCTAAGAAAGAAGCTGCAGAAAAATAAAATAAAATGGCACATAAGAAAGGAGTTGGTAGTTCGAAGAACGGTCGTGAATCTCAAAGTAAAAGATTAGGTGTTAAGATATTTGGTGGACAGGCTGCAATCGCCGGGAACATCATCGTTCGTCAAAGAGGAACGCAGCACCACCCAGGAGACAATGTAGGTATGGGTAAAGACCATACATTATTTGCATTGGAGGATGGATTGGTTGAATTCAAAAAGAAAAAGAACAACAGATCATTTGTTTCTATTGTTCCTTTTGAAACAGCAGAAGCCTAACAACTTCACAAAAACATTTAAAAGGCCGACACATGTCGGCCTTTTTTTTGCTTTATACATTTATATTTGTAAACATGAACCTAAACCAAAAACAGCGATTTCTATACTCTCTTTCAGCAGGATTAATGATGATGCTCAGCTTTCCGTTTACAGGAAGCATTACACCTTTGGTTTTTGTTGCCCTTGCCCCATTACTTCTTGTTGAGGACTGCATAACCAAAACAGGACTTTCTTCTCGAAATGTATTC
>JBELDA010000043.1:17013-20905 GCA_042094515.1 Crocinitomicaceae bacterium | reverse complement strand
ATTTACCCCGATTTTGTTGCGGAGCAATGCCGAAAAGGGGCTGAACTACTTTGCGTCATCACCAATGACGGTTGGTGGGGAGATACTCCAGGATACAAACAGCATTTCAGCTTCTCAAGACTCCGGGCCATAGAAAACAGAAGGTGGCTTGTTCGCTCTGCCAACACAGGAAAAAGTGGTGTGATCTCGCCCACAGGGGAGGTCATATCCGAAACAAACTGGTGGAAAGAGGATGTACTTTTAGCACAAACTGAATTACTAAATCAAAAAACGATCTTTTCAAACCATGGGGATTATCTAGGTCGCAGCTCTGTTTTTGTATGGATGTTAATTTTTGTATATTCATTATCGAAGAAAATCCTGCCTAGTAGAAAATAGTTCAAAGATGTACAAGTATTTCCCATACTCCATATTGATTTCTCTATTAATTTCGTCCTGTGCCAACCAGCGCAACTCATCAGACTCATGGGATAAAAAACGAATCACCACTACCTGCGATTGTGCAGATATGGCAAAAGATCTGTTTACTGAAATTATAAGGGATGTCAAAAACAATCCAGGGATGACTAAAGATTCAATCATGAATTCAAAAGAGGCAGTTTGGAAACCTCGATTTGAGCGTTGTGATGAAATAGAGAAGGAAAGACGAAAAAGTGGAACAAGCTCCTTTGAAGAAGAATTGGAACAATGTGAATCCGCGAAAGAGCTTAAATCACTCATGGACACTTTAGAACAACTTGTTCGACCCCAACCCAAAGTGGAATTAGAAATACCTGAAAATGATTCGAACACAGGATTATGTGAATGCTTGGTAGCTGCAAATAGTGAAGAAGAAGTACTCAAGTGTGCACCAGATAAAACAATAGATGAGTTGATGGAAATGCTTACGTCAGAATGTTTGGAAATGGCAGAAGTAAGGTATGAGGAAGAATTTCCAGTCGAGGAGCAAACGGAAGAGGCCTTGGATCCAGAGTTGATGTCTCTAAGAAGATTAGATAAGCTTGAAACAGACTATATTATATCAAGTGAAGAAGCTATAATCTTAGATTATAATTTTGAAGAAACTGAATTAATGATTCTAGAATTAAAAGATTCATTACTCTATTTTGATAAAATACCAGATTTTGATACTGACTTATGTCAATGCTGGTTCAACCAGGGTGTTATTGACTTGGAAGAAGACTGTGTTGATTCTACCCTCTATACCCTTGAAGAAGAACAAGAACTCTACGAGAGATTATGGCCTGATTGTCAAACATATGATTTGTTCCAGCAAGATCTATACATTTTGATTGATGATTATAAACAAGCCAAAGAAGAATATCATTTATGGGAAATGGGCCTTGCGGAATTGGACATACAAATTCAAGAAGAAGAACTCAAATTAAGATTTATAATGCTCCATAATTTGGAAGAAGAGCTTAAAGAAAATCAAGAAATAATTCAGGAACTGAAGCAAGAAATAATAGGAATGACACAAGTTATTGATAAAGTAGATTACCGAACCTGTGAGTGCATTCTTGAATATTACGATTGCACCTCATCATTAGATGAAATCAATTCCATCAAAAAATGTGATTCCACACTCTCTGGAGAAGAGATTAGAACACTATGCGAACAATGCGAGGATAGAGCTCGAGCCTCGGACAATGTATGGGTACCTGAGGGATTATTAGACGAACATAAAGAACTTGAAAAAGAAAAAATCAAGAAGATTGAGGAGATTAAAAAGGAAATTGAGCAACTAAGTCAAGATTTTCCTGATATCGCAGATCAATTGAATAACGAGCAAGAGAAGCAAAATACTCAATTTAAACAAGATACGTTGAAATTACTTATTGAGAAACGCTTTAATTTGGATGCTAAACTTCAAATTCTCAAAGAAGACCTAAAAAGAAACACTATCGTATACGAGGATTATCTAAGTCAGCAGTATAACATGCAGCAATATATTGATCAAGACATGTGTGATTGTATACTCTCTGAGGATGAAGATACCTATGAAAATTGCACCAATGGATTGACAGAAAGAGACATACTATGCTTGGAGGAGGAATGTAGATTATGGCGAGACGTGTATTATGAAGTTGGGCAAATGCAAGAATCACTATTTGAATATTCTCAGGAAAGAGTTGATGCCCTCGAAAAAAAAATAGCTGAGCTAGACATTGAAATCAACATTCTAAGAAAAAAGTTTCCCCATTTCGCAGAAAAGTGTGAAAGAAATCTCGAGGAAAATAGAATCAATCAAGAGTATACCCAAAGAATAAAAAAATGGATGAGTCCATTCATCGTCGAAAGACTTGCTTTGGAAAAGGAATATTACGAACTATATGATCAACTCAGTCAAATTCATGAAACAATTGAAAATAATCCTCATGTAGATGAAAACTTGTGCGATTGCCTAAGTTTTTCAAACCACGAAGAATGTGAAGAAGAATTTAATTTATCAAAAGAAGACGTCGATTCTATAATTTCACTGTGTGAAGAGCATATTTTCGAGGCAGATTTATTCATAAAAGTGAATGAAATGTCGTCTGAGCTAAGAGATATTGCATCTGGAATCCAAACACTAAACGATAGTATACTTAATAGAATCAGACAGGATAATGAAAATATTTTGGGAAACTTTTTGACGTTCGAACATTTTAGCGAAGAAAAATTGAGATTGGTAGGCAACTTATTAGATCAAGAACTTATGCAAAACCAGAAAATTGTTGAAATCGAAGAAAGATTATATTTTGATTTTGACTCTGGAGAAGGAGACGCCTTAATTTTGAAAAAAGAATTCATCAAAGAGTATGACCTTCTTGAAGACCTCGTAATGAAAAACAAAAAAACAATAAAAGAGGTGAAAACTGAATTGCTTAGGCAATCCGATAGTCTGAACAGGGTGTCATTTTATAAAAATGCAGATTTGGCATTTAAGGCTCAAGAAATATTCTCTGCACTTGATGAACAAGATTTGGATCTATTCAAATCATTAGTAAAACAGGATACCATAGATTTTTTTTACTGGACCATCCCTTCAAAAGATTTCACAATTGAAAAATTAAAAAATATGTCTGCGACCATATACCATCCTGAAGATTCAATAACTGTAAAAGCGATGAATTACCTTAACCTATTTAAGATTTATGACATGAATCTATTAATTACAGACTCAGGACTTGACAGAGCAGCAGGTTGGGCTGGATCATGTGAGCGCATAGCCTTTAAAGATGATACGCACGAGGAATGGACGAATTTTTCACTATATCAAAACGTATCCTTTGTATCCTGCCCTAATGAAAACTTATATGAATACATGGACCCCTGCGAGGAAATTGAAACATTGATACAAGATCCATATAGATTAGAGGATGCACTATACTCCAGTTGCGTATCGCAAGATCAGCTTTGGTTTGTTTTTGATAAATCCAAGCAGAAACTCATTGGTATTTACGACTGGCACTGGTCGCCGTAAATTATATGCTCACAAATAACTGCTACATACCAAACAATGATTTAAATCATTTGATAAAACCACAGGTTCATTAAATAAACCAAAAACACTTGAGCCACTTCCCGACATCGCAGCATAAACTGCACCAAGCTCATAAAGCTTAGTCTTTAGCTCTTTTATTTGAGGGTGTTTATTAAAAATATGCTCCTCGAAATCATTTTTTAGACAATTCTCCCAGTTTTCGGGAGGCATAGAAAGGACCTCTTTAAGAGACGCAGTATCATTTGAATAACTAACGTTCGAATAAGCTTCTTTTGTTGAGATATGAATCCCAGGATTCATCAGTACAAAATACTTGGGAATTGAATTCACAATTATCTTTGTCAATAGTTCTCCCCTTCCTGATGCAAGCTGAAGCCCTCCCTTAACAAAAAAAGCACAATCACT
>JBELDA010000043.1:0-16913 GCA_042094515.1 Crocinitomicaceae bacterium | reverse complement strand
ATATCAAAAAAAGGAATTTCCATCATGCAAGTCTCAATTTGATGAAACCCATCTGGTCTTTTTCCTAAAACATGAAGCCCTAAATTGATTTTTGCCGGTGCAAATGCGATCATAAATACAAATATAAAAGATTGTAGAGCGTTTCTTAATTATATTTTTACAACTTTATCATATGCCCGAAAAAGAAATCAAAGAACATCAATTATTTATATCCAGCCACCGCTTATTTTTAAAGCTATGGAGTGACAATAAAGGCACGATAAAAAACAAAAAAATGTTTTTTAAAATCTTTCTTTTCACAAGTATCAGCGCACCTTTTAGGTGGTTTCAGAAATTAATATTTCAACGCAGAATCAATGCCGTCAATTTTAAAAAAAAACCTCCTGTATTTGTGATTGGTCATTGGCGAAGTGGAACAACCCATTTGCATTATCTTCTTGCACAGGACAAAAGATTTTCATTTTTAGAAGCCTTTCAAGCATTTTTTTTCAGAACAGCATTTGTTTCTAGGTCTTTTATGAAACCCCTACTGAATAAGTTGATGCCCAAAACAAGACCTCAGGACAACGTTGAAATCAATGCAAGTGCTCCGACAGAAGAAGAACATTCCCTCACAAATTTGACCCATAGAAGTGGAATGCAATCCTTTTTTTTTCCTAAAAACATAAGCTACTTTGATGAATACAATGTTTTTGAAACCTCACCAGAAAACATAATTGCTTGGAAAAAAGTGTATGACAACATGCTAAAGAATATCTCCTATTACAATGGTAAAGAAAAACAGTTGCTATTGAAAAATCCGCATAATACGGGACGTATTCAGGTTTTAAAAGAAATGTATCCAGGTGCTAAATTTATTTTCATTCATCGTAATCCTTATGAAGTTTATAATTCCACCAAACACCTGTATAATACAACCATTAAATCTCAATTTTTACAAGATTTTAGCGAACAAGAAATTGAAGAAAGAGTCCTCTATTGCTATGAAAAAACAATGATGGCTTATCTAAAACAAAAGAAAGAGATTGGCCAGGAACATCTTATTGAAGTTTCATATAATGACCTTAGCTCAAAACCTATGGAATGTATGAGAGAAATATATACAAAGTTGAATATCGGCGATTTTAATGAGGTAGAATCACATTTCGAAAGTTATTTAGGCAAACAAAAAAACTACAAAAAAAACACCTTTAAACCCATTGAGCCTCATACAAAAAAGCAAATCAACAAGAGATGGGAATTTGCTTTCGAAACATGGAATTATGAAATGAACTAATGTTAAATTAAGACATTAAATCAAATGATTTTAATAGTTTTGTAGGAAGAAAAGAGAATCAACTCATGAGTATATACTTAGATTTTGAAGAGCCGATACAGGCCATAGAAGAACAAATTGAAAAGACCAAAGAAATTGGCCTGTCAACAGAAGTTGATATGTCCGATAAGATTCAAGAGCTTGAATTAAAATTGAAAAATAAGACTAAAGATATTTTCACAAACCTTACTCCTTGGCAACGCGTTCAGCTATCAAGACATCCAGAAAGACCATATACACTAGCCTACATAAACGCTGTTACCGAAAGTAATTTCATTGAGCTTCATGGAGACCGAAATGTTAAAGATGACAAAGCCATGGTTGGAGGTTTCGGCTTACTAGACGGCCGATCTGTTATGTTTATTGGCCAACAGAAAGGTGTAAACACAAAAATGCGTCAATACCGAAATTTCGGAATGCCAAATCCCGAAGGATATAGAAAAGCACTAAGGTTAATGAAGCTAGCTGAGAAGTTTAACAAACCTGTCGTTACCTTTATTGACACACCCGGAGCTTTTCCTGGCCTAGAAGCTGAAGAAAGAGGGCAAGGCGAAGCTATTGCTAGAAATATATATGAAATGATGAGACTCAAGGTGCCAGTTATCTGTATCATCATTGGAGAAGGCGCTTCAGGAGGTGCACTAGGAATTGGTGTGGGTGATAAAGTAGTGATGCTGGAAAACACATGGTATTCTGTAATCTCACCGGAATCATGTTCCTCAATATTATGGCGCTCTTGGGAATACAAAGAAAAAGCAGCGGATGCCTTAAAGCTAACATCTAAAGACATGTCGTCTAACAATCTCGTCGATGATGTCATAAAGGAACCAATAGATGGTGCACATCGATCGCCTAAACTCATCTTTGATCGAGTAAAAAAGCATATCAAAAAATATTTACAGGAATTAGATAAAATACCAGCAGACAAGCGTATTGAACAAAGAATTGAAAAGTTCAACAAAATGGGTGTCTGGAAGTAGTGACTTAATATCTTAAAATGAATGACCTTCCATCTACACCCATTGAATATTTAAAAGGTGTAGGGCCTCAAAAAGCAGCTTTACTCAGTAAAGAGCTAGACATTCATAATTATGGAGACTTACTATATCATTTTCCTTACAGATATGTAGATAGATCATATTTCACAAAGATAAAAGACCTCCATTTCGAGGATAGCTATATCCAGCTAAAAGGCAAAATAGATGAAATCAAAGAAACTGGTAAAGGAAGGTACAAAAAGCTTTCTGCTAGATTTAGTGATGATACCGGTTCCATACAACTGATTTGGTTTCAAGGTGTTTCATGGATAAAGTCTAGCCTTAACATAAATAATACGTATATCATTTTTGGTAAACCAAAAGTCTATGCCAAAAAATGGTCTATCCCTCACCCGGAAATGACAGTGATTACACACAATGTCCCAAGAACAGGTTTTTTTCCATTATATCCAAGCACAGAGAAACTAAACAGCAAAGGACTCAATTCTAAAGGGATTGAAAAACTCATTTCACTGGTTTTGCCACAAATCGGACAATCATTTCCTGAAACGCTTTCAGGTGACATTATCTCTGAATACAGACTTATCTCGAAAAAGGATGCCATAAAAAAAATTCATCAGCCAGGTAGTCAACAAGAGATTCAGCAAGCCATATTTCGGCTAAAGTTTGAAGAATTATTTTATTTGCAATTGGAGCTATTGATTCGGAAAAAACTAACAGCAATCAAACATAAAGGATTTGTTTTTAAGGAAGTTGGTACCTTATTTAATACATTTTACAAAGAACATTTACCTTTTGAATTAACAAATGCGCAAAAAAAAGTAATCAAAGAAATTAGAAAAGATTTATTGAGCAGTGAACACATGAATCGATTGCTTCAGGGCGATGTAGGTAGCGGCAAAACACTCGTAGCATTAATGACCATGCTTTTAGCCGCTGATAATGGATATCAAGCCGCGATCATGGCTCCAACAGAAATATTGGCAACTCAACATTATGAAAGCCTAAAAGAGTTTCTCAATCAATTGCCAATTCAGGTCGCTTTATTAACCGGGTCGACTAAGAAATCATCGAGAAAAATAATTCATAAGGGATTAGAAAATGGTGAAATACACATTTTAGTTGGCACCCATGCTTTACTTGAAGACACTGTAAAGTTTAAAAATATTGGACTTGTTGTTATCGATGAACAGCATCGATTTGGAGTAGCACAACGCTCAAAAATGTGGAAAAAGAATGTGAACCCGCCCCACATCCTCATTATGACCGCAACTCCCATACCAAGAACCCTTGCGATGACATTTTATGGAGACCTTGAGGTTTCCGTAATAGATGAGCTCCCACCTGGCAGAAAAGAAATCAGAACAAGTCATCGCTACGAAAAGCACAGGCTTAAGGTTTTTGAATTTGTTCGTTCACAAATCAAATTAGGTCGACAGATTTACATGGTATACCCACTGATTAAAGAATCTGAAAAATTAGACTTTCACAATTTAATGGACGGTTTTGAAGCCGTTTCAAGATCATTTCCTCTTCCCGAATACAAGGTGAGTATTGTTCATGGGCAAATGAAAAGCGAAGAAAAAGATTTTGAAATGCAGCGATTCATAAAAGGAGAAACTCAAATTATGGTGGCTACAACAGTGATTGAGGTTGGGGTAAATGTACCCAATGCTTCGGTAATGATTATAGAAAGTGCTGAACGATTTGGCTTGTCACAATTACATCAGCTGAGAGGTAGAGTTGGTCGAGGGGCAGATCAATCTTATTGTATTCTCATGACAGGGTTTGAGCTTTCAAAAGAATCAAAAAAACGAATGCAAACAATGGTTCAATCCAATGATGGTTTCGAAATTGCAGAGGTCGACCTTAAGCTTCGTGGGCCAGGCGATTTGATGGGGACTCAACAAAGTGGATTACTGGACCTAAAAATCTCCGACCTTCGTAAGGATGGCCAAATAGTTATTCTCGCACGAGAAGCCGCTAGAAAGCTGATTCAAGAAGATCCAAAAATCGAGCAGAAAGAGCATGACCGAATCAATCAAACCATTGAAAAAATCATTTTAAATAAACCAGACTGGGGTAAAATAGCATAAAAAAAGGGCGCCGAAGCGCCCTTTGTTATTTTTTAAAAAGAGTTACTCTTTTTCAGCTTCTAATGATTCCAATGCTTGTTGTGAACCAACAATCATTTTTTGGAATTTTCTAACACCTGTTCCTGCTGGGATAAGGTGCCCAACAATCACATTCTCTTTCAATCCAAGTAGATGATCTTCTTTTCCTGAAATTGCTGCCTCATTAAGAACCTTTGTAGTTTCCTGGAATGAAGCTGCAGAAATAAATGATTGTGTTTGTAGAGATGCTCTTGTAATACCTTGAAGCATCGGCTTAGATGTTGCAGCTTTCGCTTCTCTTGCATCAACTAAGGCTTTGTCTTCTCTCTTTAATTTAGAGTTCTCATCTCTGAACTTACGAACTGTAACCAGCTGTCCTTTGTTCAATTCCTCAGATTCTCCTGCGTCCTTGACAAGCATCATACCAAATAAAGCATCATTCTCTTCCATAATATCTGCTTTATGAACAGATTGTCCTTCCAAGAAACGCGTATCACCTGAATCTATAATTTCAGCTTTAAGCATCATTTGACGAACAATTACTTCAAAGTGCTTGTCATTAATTTTCACACCTTGGAGTCGGTACACCTCTTGAATTTCATTCACAATGTACTCCTGAACCTTTGTTGGCCCCTCAATATTCAATATATCTTTAGGTGTTATTGCTCCATCAGACAAAGGCTGTCCTGCACGTACAAAGTCATTTTGCTGTACCAAGATATGCTTTGAAAGCGGAACCAAGTATTTATGATCATTTCCAACCTTTGGAGTGATAATAATCTCTCTATTACCTCTTTTGATGTTTCCGTAAGAAGCAACACCTTCAATTTCCGAAACAACTGCAGGGTTTGACGGGTTTCTTGCTTCGAAAAGCTCAGTCACACGTGGCAAACCACCGGTGATATCACCTGTTTTGCCTGCTGTTCTTGGAATCTTAACCAAAACCTTTCCTTCTTCAATTTTATCACCTTCACTTACTGAAATGTGAGAATTAACTGGAATTGAATACTCAAATAATGTTTCTTTAGATTTTGGATCAATAATATGAATAGCCGGTGGTTTTTTCCTGTCCTTTAATTCTGTAATTACTTTCTCTGTAAATCCAGTTTGCTCATCTACTTCTTCTCTATACGAGATTCCTTTGATGATATTTTCAAAAACAACTTTACCTTTAAATTCCGAAATGATTAACGCGTTATATGGATCCCATTTACAAATTACATCACCCTTTTTAATTTTGATTTTATTCTTAACCAATAGCTCTGATCCGTATGGGATATTCGTATTCATAATAACGATCCCTGTTTTCTCATCTGTAATCTTAAGCTCACCTGAACGACCAACGACAATGATTTTCTTTTCACCATCCTCAACCCTTTCAATTGTACGAAGCTCATCGATTTCCAAGAATCCATTTCCTTTCGCTTTGATATCGGAAACATCTGCAATGTTAGATGCCGTACCCCCAACGTGGAAGGTTCGAAGTGTAAGCTGTGTTCCAGGCTCTCCAATGGATTGTGCTGCAACTACACCAACCGCATCTCCTCGCTGAGCGAGACGATGATTTGAAAGATTTCGCCCATAACATTTAGAACAAACTCCTCTTCTCATCTCACAAGTAAGAACTGATCTGATTTCAACTTCTTCAATCTCAGCATCTTCAATTTGCTGAGCTACATCTTCAGAGATTATTTCACCAGCAGAAACAATAAGATTGTCAGACTCTGGCATATAGATATCGTGTACAGAAGTTCTTCCCAAGATTCGATCAAATAATGGCTCTACAACTTCATCATTTTTCTTTAATGCAGTGGCAACAATACCTCTCAAAGTACCACAATCCTCAGAATTAATAACCACATCCTGAGCAACATCAACCAAACGACGTGTCAAGTAACCAGCATCAGCCGTTTTCAAGGCTGTATCCGCTAATCCTTTACGTGCACCGTGAGTAGATATAAAGTACTCAAGAATAGATAAACCTTCTTTAAAGTTCGAAAGAATTGGATTCTCAATAATTTCCTGAACTGAAGCTCCTGATTTTTGAGGCTTCGCCATTAATCCCCTCATTCCTGAGAGCTGACGAATTTGCTCTTTAGACCCCCTTGCTCCAGAATCAAACATCATATAGATTGAATTGAATCCTTGTCGATCTGTTTTTAATTGATCCATAAGGGTATGTGTCAATCTTGAATTCGTATGTGTCCAAATATCAATAATCTGATTGTATCTCTCGTTGTTTGTGATTAGACCCATATTATAGTTCTCCATCACTTCTTTAACCTGGCCTTCAGCCTTATCAACAAGCTTAACTTTTTCTTTTGGAATAATGATATCATCTAAATTAAACGACAATCCACCTTTAAAGGCCATTGTATAACCTAAACCTTTAATCTCATCCAAGAAATGAGCTGTTCTAGAGGTTCCACAAACCTTTAATACTTTTCCAATAATATCTCTTAGCGCTTTTTTCGTAAGAACGTCATTGATATAACCCACCTCTTGAGGTACCTTTTCATTAAAGATTACCTTTCCACATGAAGTTTGAATCAGCTTTAATTCTGGTTCTCCAAGGTGATTTAAATCATAAGTTTTCACTTTAATTTGCGCATGCAGATCGAGCTTTCCTTCATTGTATGCAATGATCACTTCTTTAGGCGAATAGAAAATTCCATCTTCACCTTTCACTACATCTTCTTTCATAGACTTCTTACTCTTCGTGATGTAATAAAGTCCTAAAACCATATCCTGAGATGGAACCGCAATTGGTGCACCGTTAGCAGGATTTAAGATATTATGTGAAGCGAGCATCAACATTTGAGCTTCCAATATGGCCGCATTTCCTAGTGGAACGTGAACCGCCATCTGATCACCATCAAAATCCGCATTAAATGCAGTGGTAACTAGTGGATGTAATCGAATGGCTTTACCCTCAATTAACTTAGGTTGAAATGCTTGAATACCTAATCTGTGAAGCGTTGGTGCTCTATTTAATAGAACAGGATGTCCTTTCAATACGTTTTCAAGAATATCCCAAACAACTGGTTCTTTCTTGTCTACAATTTTCTTAGCAGACTTTACTGTTTTAACAATTCCTCTTTCAATCATCTTGCGAATAATGAACGGCTTGTATAGCTCAGCTGCCATATCTTTAGGTAATCCACACTCGTGAAGCTTAAGGTTTGGTCCTACAACAATTACTGAACGTGCAGAATAATCTACCCTTTTACCTAATAGATTTTGTCTGAAACGACCTTGCTTTCCTTTTAAAGAATCAGAAAGAGATTTCAATGCTCTATTCGATTCTGTTTTAACCGCACTTGACTTTCTTGAATTGTCGAAAAGAGAATCTACAGATTCCTGTAGCATTCTTTTTTCATTTCTAAGAATTACCTCTGGAGCCTTAATTTCAATCAATCTTTTCAATCGATTGTTTCTAATGATTACTCTTCGATACAAGTCATTTAAATCAGAGGTTGCAAAACGACCTCCATCAAGTGGAACGAGTGGTCTCAATTCTGGTGGTATTACCGGAACAACTTTCACAATCATCCATTCAGGTCTGTTTTCAATTCTCGATTGAGAATCCTTCATGGCTTCAACAACCTGTAATCTTTTTAAAGCTTCATTTTTACGCTGAACAGAAGTTTCATTTTCAGCGAGATCTCTCAGTGTATAAGACATCTCCTCTAAATTCAATGAAGACAGCAAATCATGAATTGCCTCTGCACCCATTTTTGCTATAAATTTATTAGGATCAGCATCATCTAAATATTGGTTTTCTTTAGGAAGGGCATCTAGGATATCTAGATACTCCTCTTCCGTTAAGAAGTCCATTTTATTCAATTCTGTTTCCGGCAATTCTGTTGCCGCTCCCGCTTGAATAACCACATACCTTTCGTAATAAATGATTTGATCAAGCTTTTTTGTTGGAAGCCCTAGTAAATAACCTATTTTATTCGGTAAAGATCTGAAGTACCAAATGTGTGCTACAGGAACAACCAATGAAATGTGTCCCATTCTTTCTCGACGCACTTTCTTTTCAGTAACCTCTACTCCACATCGATCACAAACAATTCCCTTGTATCGAATTCTTTTGTATTTACCACAGTGACATTCGTAGTCCTTTACAGGTCCAAAAATTCTTTCACAAAACAAACCATCTCTTTCTGGTTTATATGTTCGGTAATTAATGGTCTCTGGCTTTAATACTTCACCGCTTGAATTCTCCAGAATGATTTCTGGTGAAGACAATGAAATTGTGATTTTATTAAAGCTACTTTGTTTTTTTGGTGTTTCTCTTTTGAAAGCCATTTTATATAGATAATTCGTTTTTAATCGTTTTCTAATCCATCGTTACATTAAGACATAAACCTCTTAATTCGTGAAGTAATACATTGAATGATTCAGGTATTCCCGGTTCACCAATATTGTCTCCTTTCACAATCGATTCATATGCCTTTGCTCTTCCCATTACATCATCTGATTTAACAGTCAATATCTCTTGAAGAATGTTTGACGCTCCAAATGCTTCAAGCGCCCAAACCTCCATTTCTCCAAATCTTTGACCACCAAACTGTGCCTTACCTCCAAGAGGCTGCTGCGTAATAAGTGAGTATGGTCCGATTGATCTCGCATGCATCTTGTCATCAACCATGTGTGATAATTTCAGCATGTAGATAACACCGACCGTTGCTGGCTGATGGAATCTTTCTCCAGTCCCTCCGTCAAATAGGTACGTTTTACCTGATGTTGGAACACCCGCTTTTTCCGTCCATTCATTAATTTCTTCGGGAGTTGCTCCGTCAAAAATTGGAGTGGAAAACTTCATGCCTAATTTTTCTCCTGCCCAACCAAGAACAGTTTCATAAATCTGACCTAAGTTCATTCGAGAAGGTACACCAAGAGGGTTCAACACGATATCTACCGGTGTCCCGTCCTCTAAGAAAGGCATATCCTCTTGACGAACGATATTGGCCACAATTCCTTTATTCCCATGACGTCCCGCCATCTTGTCTCCAACCTTAAGTTTTCTTTTCTTGGCTACATATACTTTCGCCATTTTGATAATACCAGCTGGCAATTCATCCCCTACAGAGATATGGAATTTTCTTCGCTTGTAATTACCTAAAAGGTCATTTGCTTTAATGTTGTAATTGTGAATTACACGGCTAATCAATTGATTAATCTTATCATCTGAAGTCCAATTCAACGGATTCACAATTGAATAATCTAAAGACGTCAAAGATTTTGCAGAAAACTTTGTTCCTTTCTTAATCAATTCCTCTTTAAAATTGTTATAAACCCCTGTTGATTTTTTGTCTCCAACAATTTTGATCAGCTTTTCTGCAAGCTTTGCTTTTAAAGCAACCAAATCACCTTCGTATTCCTTATCAATAGTTTCCAATAACGGTTTGTCCTGAGATTTAGACTTTCTGTCTTTTACTGCTCTTGAGAACAATTTCTTTTGAATTACGACTCCTCTTAGTGATGGTCCAGCCTTAAGTGACGCATCTTTAACATCACCTGCTTTATCTCCAAATATTGCTCTAAGAAGCTTCTCTTCTGGTGATGGATCGGTTTCCCCTTTTGGTGTGATCTTACCAATAAGGATATCGCCTTCTTTTATTTCGGCTCCGACTCTAATCAATCCATTTTCGTCTAGATCTTTAGTCGCTTCTTCACTTACGTTAGGAATGTCTGCAGTTAGCTCTTCCATTCCTCTTTTCGTGTCTCTAACATCCAATGAATATTCATCAATATGAATTGACGTAAATACATCATCACGAACAACTTTTTCAGATATCACAATCGCATCCTCAAAGTTATAACCTTTCCAAGGCATAAACGCGACCTTTAGGTTTTGACCTAAAGCAAGCTCTCCTTTTTGAGTTGCATACCCCTCACAAAGAACTTGTCCTTTAACTACCTTATCGCCTTTTACGACAATTGGTTTAAGGTTGATACAAGTACTTTGATTTGTCTTCATGAACTTAGTCAAAGAATACCTTGTGACTTCACTTTCAAAGCTCACCAATTTGTCTTCTGAATTCCAATCGTATCGAATAACAATTTCATTTGCATCTACATACTCTACAATACCAGAACCTTCAGCATTTATCAATACACGTGAATCTTCAGCAACAAGTTGCTCAATTCCTGTACCAACAATTGGTGAATTTGGTCTTAACAAGGGTACTGCCTGACGCTGCATATTTGATCCCATCAATGCCCTGTTTGCATCATCATGCTCCAAGAATGGAATTGAAGATGCTGCTATTGATGCAATTTGATTGGCTCCAACATCCATTAGATTAAGCTTACCTGGCTCAACCACTGGGAAGTCACCTTCAAACCTTGCTTTTACAACATCGGAAAGAAAGTTTCCTTTATCATCAACTTTTGCATTGGCTTGAGCGATTGTTTTTGAATCTTCCTCTTCAGCTGCCAAATATATAGGGTCATTCTTATATTGAACAATTCCTTTTTCAACTTTTCTATACGGAGTCTCAATAAACCCGAGTTTATTGACTTTTGCATATACACATAGAGAAGAAATCAAACCAATGTTTGGTCCTTCAGGTGTTTCAATTGTACAAAGGCGTCCGTAGTGTGTATAGTGAACATCACGTACCTCGAACCCTGCTCTTTCTCGAGAGAGACCACCAGGTCCTAATGCAGACAATCTTCTTTTGTGAGTTACTTCAGATAATGGATTCGTTTGATCCATGAACTGAGACAATTGGTTTGTTCCAAAGAATGAATTGATTACTGAAGATAAAGTCTTTGCATTAATCAAATCTATCGGGGTAAATACTTCGTTATCTCTAACATTCATTCGTTCTCTTATGGTTCTTGCCATTCTGGCTAAACCAACACCAAATTGAGAGTACAATTGCTCCCCTACAGTTCTTACACGACGATTTGACAAGTGATCAATATCATCTACATCTGCTTTTGAATTTATTAACTCAATCAGATACTTAATGATTAAAATCATATCGTCTTTTGTAAGTACTCTCGACTCTTCGGACTGATCGATTCCTAATTTCTTGTTCAATCGGAAACGTCCAACCTCTCCCAGGTCATAACGGGTATCAGAAAAGAATAGCTTTTCGAATACACCTTTCGCTGTATCATAATCGGGGGGATCAGCGTTTCTCAATTGTCTATAGATATGCTCTACTGCCTCTTTTTGAGAATTTGAGATATCTTTTTGAAGCGTATTATAAATAATAGTATAATCCGCACTATTGATGTCTTCTTTGTGAAGTGTTACTGATTTCGCTCCAGACTCCATAATGGCCTCAAGATGCTCCTCAGTAATTACCAACTCACGATCAAAAATAACCTCGTTTCTTTCAATAGACACAACCTCTCCTGTATCTTCATCCACGAAATCTTCAATCCAAGTTTTTAAAACTCTTGCGGCTAGCTTTCTACCCACAAGTTTTTTGAGATTGGTTTTGTTTACCTTCATCTCATCTGCTAAACCAAAAATATCTAGAACATCTTTATCAGTTTCATAACCAATAGCTCTAAATAAAGTTGTAACAGGTAATTTTTTCTTTCTGTCAATGTATGCATACATGACATTGTTTATATCCGTTGCAAATTCTATCCATGACCCTTTGAAAGGAATAATTCTTGCTGAATATAGTTTGGTTCCATTCGCGTGTCTTGACTGTCCAAAAAACACTCCAGGCGATCTATGCAATTGAGATACAATAACCCGCTCCGCTCCATTAACCACAAAAGAACCTTTTGGTGTCATGTAAGGAATAGTACCCAAATATACATCCTGAACAATCGTTTCAAAATCTTCGTGTTCTGGATCAGTACAATACAACTTTAATTTGGCCTTTAAAGGCACGCTGTAAGTTAAACCTCTCTCAATACACTCTGCAATAGAATATCTAGGTGGATCAATGAAATAGTCCAAGAACTCCAAAACGAATTGATTTCGAGTATCAGTAATTGGAAAGTTTTCAGCGAATACCTTAAATAGTCCTTCACTCTCACGATTTTCAGGTGTTGTTTCCAGCTGGAAAAACTCCCTAAAAGATTTTAATTGGATTTCTAAGAAATCCGGATAATCAAATTGATTTTTGCTCGATGCAAAATTAATTCGGGTTGAATTATTTGATGTTGCCAAGGATTTATGTTTTTAGTTAGTGATTGAGTCTACCATTATAGAAGACCGTTTAAAACAGGACAAGGCACCCGCATTTTGCGGTGCCTTTCCTGTAAATAATTTGAATAGATTACTTAATCTCAACTTCAGCGCCAGCCTCTTCTAGAGATTTCTTAAGTCCTTCAGCTTCGTCTTTAGCGACTCCTTCTTTCAAAGTAGTAGGAGCGTTATCAACCATGTCTTTAGACTCTTTAAGACCTGTACCAGTAAGTTCTTTTACAAGTTTAACTACTGCCAATTTACTTGGTCCACCAGCTTTCAAGATTACATCGAACTCTGTTTGCGCTTCACCAGCATCGTCTCCACCACCAGCGGCAGCACCACCAGCAACAGCAACTGCTGCAGCAGCAGGTTCAATTCCATATTCATCTTTCATTATCGTCGCTAACTCACTTACTTCTTTTACTGTCAAGTTAACTAACGTTTCTGCAATTTGCTTTAAATCAGCCATTATATTTTAATTTAAAAAGGTTTATTAATAATTAATTATGCTCTTTCTTCGAGCGTTTTCATGATACCAGCGAGTTTACCACCAGCACCTTTCAATCCAGACAATACATTTTTGGCAGGGCTCTGTAACAATCCAATAATTTCCCCAATAAGTTCATCCTTACTTTTCATGGATTCTAGGGTTGTTAATTGATCGTCACCGATAAATATTGCCTCTTCAACATATGCTCCTTTTAAAATGGGTTTATCGTTTTTCTTACGAAAATCTTTAATCATTTTAGCGGGCGCACTTGATGACTCAGACAACATGATAGAGGTAGCTCCTTTAAGAACATCTTTCAATGCTCCAAAGTCTTTACCTTCTACTTTATCCATAGCCTTTTCCAAAAGTGCATTCTTTACTACACGCATACGAATATTAGCATGAAAACATTTTCTTCTCAATGAATTCACAGCCTCAACCGTAAGCTCTGCAGTGTCCGTTAAATAGAATACATTGGACTCAGATAAATCCGAGGTCAACTCATCTATATACTTTGCTTTTTCTTCTCTTGTCATTTTCTTAAGTATTAAGCGTTAACAGACTTGGCATCAATTTGTATTCCAGGGCTCATTGTCGAAGTAATATAAATACTCTTAAAATAGGTCCCTTTCGAAGATGAAGGTTTCATTTTCAACAAAGTTTGAAGAAGCTCATTTGCATTGTCGTGGATTTTATCCCCGTCAAAGCTTACTTTTCCAACCGATGAATGAATGATTCCATACTTGTCAACTTTAAAGTCGATTTTTCCGGATTTAACTTCAACTACAGCTTTACCAACTTCCATAGTAACCGTTCCGGTTTTTGGGTTTGGCATTAAACCTCTTGGCCCTAAAATTCGCCCAAGAGCTCCAACCTTACCCATCACAGATGGCATTGTAATAATTACGTCCACGTCAGTCCAACCAGACTTGATTTTCGCAATATACTCGTCCAATCCATAATAATCTGCTCCAGCTTCTTTTGCCTCTTCCTCCTTATCAGGAGTACAAAGCACTAGAACCTTAACATCCTTACCAGTTCCATGAGGTAAAGCCACTGTGCCTCTAACCATTTGATTTGCTTTTCTTGGATCAACTCCAAGACGAATACACATATCTATAGACGCATCGAACTTTGTTGTGGAAATATCCTTAACCAAGTTGCAAGCATCCTCAAGTGAATATGCTTTTGATAAATCATGCTTACCAAAAATCTCTTTTCTATTTTTTGTCATTTTTGTCATAACGTAAATTATTTAGATTTTGGAGCGTTTTTACCCTTAACATTCACACCCATACTACGTGCAGTACCCGCAACCATCATCATTGCTGAATCAACGGTAAAGCAATTCAAATCAGGAAGTTTATCTTCCGCGATCGTTCTAATTTGATCCCAAGTAATGGTACCTACTTTAATACGATTCGGTTCAGACGAACCTTTTTTGATTTTAATTTGCTCCATGATTTGCACTGCTGCTGGTGGAGTCTTCAAAACAAAGTCAAACGACTTGTCGCTGTATACTGTAATTACAACTGGTACCACTTTACCTGGCTTATCCTGGGTTCTTGCATTAAATTGCTTGCAAAACTCCATGATGTTTACTCCTTTCGCACCAAGTGCTGGTCCTACAGGAGGGGCCGGGTTAGCTGCACCACCTCTGATCTGTAATTTGATCAATCCTGCTACTTCTTTAGCCATATATATTAAATTGTGTAGTCAAACATGAACCTTAAACGATGGGAAGCTTTAATCATCTAGTTCACTCCTACGGGTTAATACAAATTAACTCTCCTTCTCAACTTGCATATAGCTAAGTTCGAGAAGATTTTTACGTCCGAAAATTTTAACCATCACTTTCAATTTCTTTTTATCCTCATTAATGTCATCAATGACACCGCTGAAATTATTGAAAGGACCATCTATAACTTTTACAGACTCACCCACCACAAATGGAATTTTCAATTCCTCCTCTGTTTCTGCCAGTTCGTCAACCTTACCTAAAATACGATTAACCTCTGACATTCTCATAGGTACAGGCTCTCCGCCTTTTTCTGTACCTAAAAATCCAATAACATTAGGAATACTTCTAATTACGTGCTTGACCTCACCGACTAAAGCAGCCTCAATCAATACATAACCAGGAAGATATGCTCTTTCCTTATTTACTTTTTTTCCGTTTCGGATCTGAAATATCTTTTCTGTAGGAATCAAAACTTGGTCGATATTTTCGTCCAATGCTTTCATACGACCCATCTCGATTTCAAGATATTCTTTTACTCTTTTTTCCTTTCCGCTTATCGCCCGAACGACGTACCACTTTTTAGTAATTTCACTCATTTCAATCGATTAGAAAAAATTGTAAATATATCCGAGTACTCCATTCCACCAAAAGTTTGGATCATTTCCAAAAACTTTGTCCATAACAAAAATGGTTAGTGACAATATAATGGATGCGACGACTACAAGAACTGTATTATTCTGTAATTCTTCCCATGTTGGCCATGTCACATTATGAACCAATTCATTGTACGTATCCTGTATGTAAGCTATCACTTTCATTACTATCTTTCTTTAATCCTGCACGGGCGGTAGGATTCGAACCCACGACCAATGGTTTTGGAGACCACTACTCTACCAGCTGAGCTACACCCGTTTAAAAAGGGGAGCGCGAAGGCTCCCCTTATTTTAAACTTCTATATTTCTTTTACGAAACGATTTCCGTAACCTGACCAGCTCCAACAGTTCTACCACCTTCGCGAATTGCGAAACGAAGACCTTGGTTCATTGCTACAGGTACAATCAATTTAACATTGATTGTTACATTGTCTCCAGGCATAACCATTTCACGACCATCAGTCAAAAGGATTTCTCCAGTAACATCAGTTGTACGGAAATAGAATTGAGGTCTATATTTGTTATGGAAAGGAGTGTGACGTCCACCCTCTTCTTTCTTCAATACATAGATCTCAGCCTTAAACTCTTGATGTGGCTTAGTTGAACCTGGCTTACAGATAACCATTCCTCTTTTGATTTGAGCTTTCTCAATACCTCTTAAAAGGATACCAACGTTATCACCAGCTTCACCTCTATCCAATATCTTACGGAACATTTCAACTCCAGTAACAGTTGATGTTAATTTCTCATCACCCATTCCAAGAATTTCAACTGGATCACCTGTATTACAAACTCCCGTCTCAATTCTACCTGTAGCAACTGTACCACGACCTGTAATCGTAAATACATCTTCTACTGGCATCAAGAATGGCTTATCAACATCACGAGGAGGAAGTTCGATATAAGTATCAACTGCTTCCATTAATTCGTTTACTGTAGCAACCCACTTCTCTTCATTGTTCAAAGCACCAAGTGCTGAACCTTGAATAACTGGTGTGTTATCACCATCATATTGATAAAAAGAAAGCAATTCTCTTACTTCCATTTCAACCAATTCTAATAACTCTTCATCATCAACCATATCCACTTTATTCATGAATACAACCAATCTTGGAACACCAACCTGTCTTCCAAGTAGGATATGCTCACGCGTTTGAGGCATAGGTCCATCAGTTGCAGCAACAACTAGAATAGCACCATCCATCTGAGCAGCACCAGTTACCATGTTCTTCACGTAATCGGCGTGACCTGGACAATCAACGTGCGCGTAATGACGTTTCGCTGTTTCATACTCAATGTGAGATGTGTTAATAGTAATACCACGCTCTTTCTCTTCTGGAGCGTTGTCAATTGAGGTAAAATCTCTTGCTTCTGCAAGACCTTGGTTTGACAATACGCTTGAAATCGCAGCTGTCAAAGTTGTTTT
>JBELDA010000042.1:0-22393 GCA_042094515.1 Crocinitomicaceae bacterium | reverse complement strand
TCACAATTACATTGGGTGAATGCTCGTTCACTTCTCCCGAAAGTATTGATTTGGACAGTCCTGAAACTCCTTTTATCGACATTCAAAAAGACACATCTGTTTGTGACCAATTTGTTTTAGAAAACATAAATGGAATTAACCTATCAGGCAATGAGTCTTATTACACAGAAAGCATGGGTAATGGAACACCATTAAATTCAGGTGATCTAATAACTAGCACACAACTCATCTACATTTATGACAATATTGGAGAATGTGAAGATGAAGTTTCATTTTTAATTACTGTAACTCCTACACCTTCTATTAAAAACATACTTTACGTTCATGCATGCGAAGAGTCTCCACCATCATCTCTTCCAGAAATAGAAGGTGTAAACCTTTCTGGAAATCAGAATTATTATGATGATTCTCAGGACAATAATGGGTCAATTTTAGCTTTTCCATTAACTTCCTCTCAAACGATATTTATCTACGATGAAGTCGACGGATGTGCAGACGAAGTTTCATTTGAATTAATAATTAAAAACTGTGAATTTGTAATCCCAACTGCTTTCACGCCTGACAATGACCAAATAAATGATTTTTGGAAATTAGATGAACTAGATGAAATCTGGCCTTATAATATTGTATACATCTACAATAGGTGGGGTAACCAAATTTATGAATCTATACAAGGAAACTATTCAAGTAAGCCATGGGACGGAACACATAACGGTTCTTCGTTACCTGTTGGTACCTATTACTATACCATTGAAGTCTCATCAAATGGTAGACTAACTGGAATCGTTAGTATTATCAAATAAAAAAAGAGCAAATCATAAGCCGGATTCTGTACATCTCATTGAATAACAATTTGACTGTCTATCATTTATCTTGCCCTAACCTCACGATTAGAATCTAGCAACCTACCCTTCGAGATTGGGCGAGTAACCCTCAATTCTCGATATACTTGGTCTTGCAGCTCACAAGGTTTACCATGCCATTTCTGTCACCAAAAATGCGGTGAGCTCTTACCCCACCATTTCACCTTTACCAATAATGAATTACTGGAAGTATATTTTCTGCGGCACTGTCTGTTCCATAAATGGACCTTCCCGTTAGGAAGTGTGATACTCTATGCTGTCCGGACTTTCCTCTTTAAAAAAGCGATAGACTGATTTGCTCTATGCAAAAATAGATAATTGCGGTAAAAAAAACGATAAAACCTTTTGTATTACTTAATCAGATTGAAATGACCACTATGATTGTAGATTAAATTATTCATAGAGTCCTTGAATTTGACATACCAAATATAAGTTCCGTTTTGAGCTGGAGCTGAATTATAGGTTCCATCCCATCCTTCACCAGGCGTTTCAGAGAAAAATATTTGTTCACCCCATCGGTTATATACGCTAAACTCATACCCCTGACTCCTGTCATAACCTGCTGTTAGAACCGGTATAAATACTTCATTTTTACCATCACCATTTGGAGTAAAGCTATTTGGCACATAAAACAGAACTTCATCATTTACCGTTATCGCTACATACGCTGTATCAGTACATCCATCTTCTGCCATGGCCACCAATGCCACATTATAAACACCATATGAATCATAAAAATGAGTAGTATTTACAAAATCACTTTCAGTACCATCTCCAAAGAACCATTGGAATGAGGTGGCATTTTCAGATTCATTCGTGAATTCAAATATTGGATTAATTACAGATTGCTCATATACATCTGGGTAGAAAGAAGCCATAACCGGATTTACACATACAAAATCATCTTGCGTTAAAGAATCAGTACAGCCCTCTGCAGTGGTACTAATTAAAGTGACATCATAACAGCCATATGAATCATATGTATTAATCACACTTCCCATTTGAGTGGATGATGCACCGTTTCCAAATATCCACATGACTTCACTACTTGCTGGAGCTACGGTCAAATCTGTAAATGTTGGAGAAAAAGGAATACATCCACCATAAGTCATGTCTGTTGAAAATAAAACATCCGGTAAAGGATTAACGATAACCTCTATATCTGTTGTATCGGTACAACCATTATAATCATAACCAATAACGGTATATGTCGATGTTGATGGAGGGACAAAAGAAACACTATCCAACACACCTTGATCCCATATATATACAGAGGCCCCTTCTCCCCATAGAATTGTACTTTCTCCATCACAAATAAAGTCATCCGAAGCATTTGCAGTAATAACAGGTAGTGGATTAACTACTACCTCTACGGTATCTGCTTCCAAGCAACCATTTGCTGCGGTACCAATAACAACATAAGAATCCGTTGCTGCTGGAGAAAATGGTATCCCATCCAACACACCATTGTTCCATTGATACAAAATCGCATCACCAGAAGCTGTCAGAGTTACTGAGTCAGTAAAACAAATCGCTTGATCCGGACCGGCATTAACAACTGGAGGAATATCCAGAAGGTAAGTTACGGTAACATCATCTGTGTTTTGGCATAAGTTGGCGTCAGTTCCTATAACATTGTATGTAATAGTGGAATTGGGGTAAAATGGTATACCGTTAACCACTCCATTATCCCATTGATAGCTGATAGCTCCTGTGGCAGTTAAAGTAACATATTGACCAAAACACAAAGTAGTATCCAAACCAGCATCCACATCTGGTAAAGGGTGAACAATAATAGAGAAATCTTCTGCGGCACCCGTGCATCCATTAGCACTTGGCGTAACTGTTACTAATCCTATTAAATCAGATGTACCTGTATTTGCAGTCGTAAACGAACTTATATCACCAACACCAGAACCTACAAGTCCAATAGCTGAATTATCATTAACCCAATCATATTGGTTTATTGTCATATTTCCGGTAAATGGAATCAGTATCGAGGATTGTTCTGCACAATACTCCAAATCTCCAATAGGGTCTACCATAGGTGTTGGATAAACAACAATGTGAATGGTATCATTAATACCTGGACATCCATTAACAGAAGGGGTGATTACTATTGTCGCATCCTGGGTCGTTGTACCAAGGTTGTCAGATACAAATGCAGGTATGAAATCAGATCCTGTTGTATTTAATCCAATCGAATTATTGTCATTAACCCAAGTATAAACAGAACTAGTATTATTTCCCGTAAAATCTATTTGAGGAACAACTTCTCCTGAACAAACTGTATCGCTTATTGCATTTACAGTAGAAATAGGGTTAACAGTAATCGTAATTGTTTCGGCAGTACCTATACAACCATTAAGAACTGGAGTTACCGTAATATTACCATCCTGAATGTCCTGACTAATATTATTGGCAACAAATGATGGTATATCACCCACACCATTCGAAGATAATCCTATCGAGACATTATCATGAGTCCATCCAAACGTTGTTGAATCTGTCATCGTTCCTTCAAAAAGAATCGCGTCCGTATCATCATTCGCACAGATATTTTGATTTGGCAAAGCGTCAACAGTTGGAATTGGTTTAACTAAAATTTGAAATACCTGTGTAACACCAACACAACCATTCAGAACAGGCTCAACCGTAATTGTTGCAAGCTGATTCACTAAATCCGTATTCGTTGCTGTAAAAGATAAAATATTGCCAGAACCTGAAGCTGGTAAACCAATTGAGATATTATCGTTAACCCAATTATAAGTAGAAGAACCGCTACTCCCATTAAAAATATAATCTAATGTTGGATCATTATGGCAATATTCATCAATTCCTCCCGAAACTACTACTGTGGATATCGGGTTCACAATGATTGTAGCCGTTACAACATCTCCAACACAGCCATTAAAAGAAGGTTCTACATTGATAGTAGCTGTTTGTGGAGTATTGCTACTGTTTACAACAGTAAAAGATGGAATATCTCCAATTCCTGACCCTACTAATCCTACTGAAACGTTGTCATTTAACCAATCAAATTGTGTACCAGCCAAATCACCTGTAAAGAATATTTCGTCAGAATCTTGACCTGAACAATATTCTTGAGTAATTGGTGTAGCAAATACGTTAGGTTTAGGTTTAACAGTAATAACAAAAGTTTGTGGAATTCCTAAACACCCATTAAATTCAGGAGTTACTGTTATTGTAGCATCTTGATCAACCAAACTTGTATTATCAGCTGGAAAAGACAATATGTCTCCATTTCCAGATGCTAAAAGCCCAATTGACGTATTATCATTCGTCCAAATAAAGCTTGTGGTTGGGTTTGGTCCTGTAAAAATAACATCAGTAGTCAAGTCCCCTTCACACAATAACTGATTCGCAGGATCATTTACAATGGGCACAGGATCAACAGTGGTTATCGTAAAACTCGTTGGTGTACCAACACATCCATTGAGCTCAGGTGTCACTGTAATTGTCGCGGTAATAACTGTATTTCCAGTATTTTGTGCAATAAATGAAGGTATATCTCCTACTCCATTAGCATTTAAACCAATAGAAACATTATCATTGACCCAATTGTAATTCGTTGTAAGAGGTAAATTCCCCGAAAATATAACTTCATCTGAAGACGTATTAACACAAAGTGCTTGGGGAGGAATTGGCCCATCCACAGTAGGAATAGGCTTTACTATTATGATAATAGTTTCAGGTATTCCATCACATCCATTCAATGTAGGCGTTACCGTAATTGTTGCCGTTTGAACGTCAGAAGTTACGTTTTGAGTAATAAAAGATAAAATATCCCCACTACCCGAGGCAGGAATCCCTATAGTTACATTATCATTAACCCAATTATATGTAGGTGTCCCACCAAAATTTCCATTGAAATTTATCGCAGTCGTTGCCTCACCTGCACACCATTCTTGAGAAGGGTTTGCAAATACCGTTGGTTTTGGATTTACCGTTATTGTAAATGTTTCAGATTCTCCGATACAACCATTGAAAGAAGGAATAACATTAAAAGTTGCAGTCTCTGATACCAAACCTGTATTTGTAGCTATAAATGAAGGAATATCATCAAATCCAGGACTTCCAATACCAATAGACACATTGTCATTGGTCCAATCATAATTTGCATTTATAATATTTCCGGAGAAATCAACAGGTAAGGTGGGCTCATCGTGACACAAATCTTGAGATAAAGGAACCACGGCAACAGTAGGAACTGGTTTAACTGTTATTGTAAACACTTCTGAAATACCCGTACAACCCGGTAAAACTGGATTGACTGTTATGGTTGCTATTTGATCTACTGTTCCGGTATTCTCAAGAGTGAAACCGGCTATGTTTCCCGTGCCACTTGGTGGCAACCCAATAGATGTATTGTCATTTGTCCAATCATAAACAGTGGTCAACACATTTCCAGTGAATATAACTCCTGCAAAATCATCTCCTGCACAAAAATCATCAGATGCTATGGGATCAACCTCGAGTATAGGAGTGATAATAATTTGGAAACTTACACTAGGTCCATCACATCCATTATAGCTAGGTGTAACCGTGATGTTAGCTGTATCCATCAAGCCTGTAGTATTTTGAGTAGGAAACGATGGGATATCCCCTGTCCCAGAAGCTCCTAGTCCAATGCTAGAATTATCATTTACCCATGAATATGTCGCACCAACTACATTGGAAGCAAATAGAATATCTGCAGTGTTATTTGTAACACAAATTGTTTGATCAACCGGTACATTCATTTCAGGAGATGGATTAACAGTGATGTCAAATGATTGAGGGTCCCCAGGACATGAATTTAAATTTGGAGTTACAGTTACAGTAGCAAAAATTTGATTGTTTGAAGTGTTTTGAGCTGTAAAAGCTAGTATGTTTCCTGCGCCATTTGCAGCTAAACCAATAGTTGAATTGTCATTTGTCCAAGTATAATTAATTGCTGGGTCTGAACCTGTAAATATAACATCAGTTGTTAAAACCCCATCACACGCAATTTGATCTACGGGATCATCAACGGTTGAATTTGGATAAACTTCAATTATAAAGGTTTGAGGGGTACCAGGACACCCATTTAATAATGGTGTTACTGTAATGTTAGCAACTTGGGTGATAGCCGTATTATTGACACCTACAAAGGAGATGATGTCTCCGGATCCACTACCAAGTAAACCAATTGAAGGATTGTCATTTGTCCATTCATAAGTTAAACTCGGGTCAGCTCCTGTAAAAACAACATCAATAGTATTGTCTCCCATACAAATGCTTTGGTCTGCTGGTAAATCCATTGTAGAAATTAAATCAACATTAATCGCAACAATTTGATCAGCATTTACACACCCAGTTCCAGTAGCCGTTGAAGTAACAAGGTAATTTATGGATTGTGATACTCCTGAATTATTAATTAAAACATCATCTATAGTAGAAGAATTTTGTGCCACCAACGATTCACCACTAAGATTTGGCTGATCACTCTCTGCCTGCCAAGTATAGGTTGAAGCTACTGCACTCGAAATAGGATAATTAATTGCAATACCAGAACAAGCATCGAAAATAGATGCAGATGACAAATAAGGTGAAGGATTTATAATGATTTCCATCTCATCACTCGCTGCAATACATGGACCTGCAGGATCATTAGATGTTAAGGTTAAAGTAACAGAACCATTCGCAATATCAGTTAACGAAGGCGTAAATGTTGGATTCAATGCGGCGTTTCCGGGTAAAAACACTCCTGCACTACCTGACCATGTCCCACTAACAGCAGAGCCACCAACGGACCCATTAAGAATAATATCATCCCCTTCACATATAACCTCATCTACTCCTGCAGAAACTATAGCTGAAGTGGAAAATGAAATTTCAATATCATCTGATACAGGATCACATGTGCCTACAGGGTCATCAGAAGTTAATGTAAGTACTACACTTCCCGCGCTGAGCTCTGCAGCAGTCGGCGTGTATAGTGCGTTTAAATCATTCGCATTAGGGCTAAATGTACCCGCACCACCAGACCATGTACCGGTAATAATTCCTCCCGTGATCGAACCATTAAGCTGAACATCCAGGCCTGCACACCATACTTCTGTCGCAGGTCCTGCATCCACTAACGCTTCTGGATTTATTGACAATTCCATTTGATCAGTTACCGCGTCGCATGGGCCAACAGGATCATCAGATGTCAGAGTAAACGTAATGAATCCTGCAGATTGATCTGCAGCACTCGGAATATAAGTCGGATTTAGAGCAGTTGCATCAGGAACAAAACTTCCTGTTCCAGAGGTTGACCAAGTTACACTAGCGGTTGATCCTCCAATGGTGCCACTTAATACCGCAACATCGTTAGAGCATATGGTTTGATTACTTCCAGCATTGACAATTGCCAATGAAAATATATTTATGATCAGATCATCTGTAGTGTTTCCACAAACTCCTGAAGGGTCATCCGTAGTCAATGTAATTGTTACAGAACCATTATTAATATCAGTAACACTTGGCGTATATTCAGCGATTGCCGCTGATACATTATCAAAAGTACCCGTTCCTGAGGTTGACCATGATAATGATGTTGCTGTCCCTCCAATAGTCGCTATAATGTTAGCAAGCTCACCTGCACAAATATCTTGATCAAATCCTGCATCTGCAGTTGGTACTTCTACAAAGGTGTAAGTAACAATATCAAAACTCTCAATACATGGTCCTAAGGGATCATCCGTAGTAAGTAATAAATCAACACTCCCCGCAATTAAATCAGCCGCACTTGGTGTATATATTGCATTTAAAGAAGAAGAATTATCAAACGTACCTGAACCGCTTGAAGACCATATCGCTGTTGAAGCAGACCCTCCAATTGAACCATTTAATGATATATCTTCATCAGAACAAATAATTTCATCAACACCCGCCGAAACTTGAACTGTATCGTATAATGTTATGGTAACTTGATCACTAACGGCAGAACAAGGGCCAGCTCCATCTGGATCATCTACGGTAATGGTCAACAATGCCGAACCAGCTGTGTTTTCTGCATTTGAAGGCAGGTAGTCAGGTGTCAAAGAGTTTACATTTGGGGTAAATAATCCACCACCATTCGTCCAAGCCACAGTAGTTCCTGAACCACCAATCGCCGCATTAAGTGATATCGTTTGACCAATACATTCATCTACAGTTGCAGAGACAACTAGCGTTGCAGCCTCACTAATAGTCAATACCATTTCATCAGATGATGGAATACATGGCCCTAATGGATCATCGGTAGTTAAAGTCAAAGTAACATTTACAGAAACCAAATCGGCAGCACTCGGCGTGTATGTGGCGTTTAATAAATTTGCATCATCAAATGAGCCCGTACCGCTTGAAGTCCAAGTTGCTGAAGTAGCCGAACCTCCTATAGAACCATTAAGTGTAATATCATCATTGGAGCAAATAGAGGCATCAATACCCGCTGAAACTTGAACCGTATCGTTTAAAGTAATATCTATCTGGTCAGATAATGAGGTACAAGGACCTGCACCATCGGGATCATCTACAACAATAATTAGTGATGCCGAACCCGCCGTATTTTCAACTACCGAGGGAATATAGTCTGGACTCACGGTATTCACATCAGGAGTAAACAATCCTCCACCATTTGACCAAGTCACAGTTGTTGCAGACCCTCCTATTGTAGCATCTAAACTAAAAGCATCCCCAATACATTCAACCATAGGAGATGTAACAGCTAAAGTAGCAGCCTCATTAATAGTTAAAATCATATCATCACTTTCAGGAGTACATATTCCAACAGGATCATCTGTGGTCAAAGTAAGTGTAACAAAACCTGCCGCCAAATCGGCAGCGCTCGGTGTATATGTTGCATTCAATAAATTCGCATCATTAAAAACACCAGTACCATCAGAAGACCAACTAGCCGAGCTGGCTGTTCCTGAAAACGATCCATTTAAAGCTATCGAAGCATCTGAACATACAGTAGCATCTGAATTTGCATCTGCAATTGCAGGAGATTCAAAAGTGAACGTTACAATATCCGATTCGGCATTACATGAACCAGCGGGATCGTCTGTAGTTAATGTCAATGTAATCGTTCCACTAGCTATTTCCGCCGAGGTTGGTGTGTACAAGGCATTTAAATCTGTATCAATCGGTGAATAAGTACCATTACCGCCCGTCCATTGAGCTGATGTTGCCGCACCTCCAATTGAACCAGACAACTGAATATCTAAATTTGAACAGACTGGCCCATTAGGCCCTGCATCAACCAATACGTCAGTATCAATTACGATAACAATATCATCCGTTCCGGCCAAACAAGGCCCTGCTCCATCAGGGTCATCTGTAGTTGCATTAAGTGTCAATCCACCGGCTCCAATTTCAGCAACTGTAGGCGTATAATCTATATTTTCTGTATTGATATTTGGAAAATAAACCCCATTACCACCGGACCATGTAATTGAGGAAGCTGTCCCACCAATTGAAGAACTTATGCTTACAGTCGCTGCGTTACATGTCCCTGTTGAGTTTAATGTAATATCAACAGTAGCTGCGAGGCTAAAAGTCAACTCCATTTGATCGAAAGAAGAGCTACATGGTCCTACGGGATCATCAGTTGTAATAGTGAGAATTACTGTTCCTATTGCAATATCTGCCGCACTTGGAGTATATGTGGCATTGAGTAAATTGAAATCATCAAAGGAACCAGAACCATCGCTGGACCAAATAACCGTACTTGCTGATCCTCCAATCGTTCCATTTAAATTTAACACATCATTAGAGCAAATTATTTGATCTACTCCAGCATCCACCTGTACCGTATCGTTTAACGAAACATCTACTTGATCTGAAACATCGAGACAAGGACCTGCCCCATCTGGGTCATCTACAGTTATGATTAATGAAACTGCTCCAGCAATATTTTCGGCATTTGTAGGTGTATAAATAGGATTTAAATCATTGACATTTGGAGAGAATACTCCGGTACCATTAGACCAAGTAGCAGTAGTACCTGACCCTCCCATTACCGCATTTAGTGGAATTGTTTCACCAACGCATATTTCAGCAGGAGCAGAAGCAGAAACCGTGGCTGCATTACTAAAACTAAGAACCATATCATCAGTACTTAAGAAGCATGGTCCTGTAGGATCATCTGTAGCTAATGTCAGGATAACTGATCCAGAAATCAAATCATTCAGTCCTGGAGTATAAATGGCATTTAAATTGGCATTATTATCAAAAGCACCATCTCCTGAAGTTGACCATAGAGCACTTGTTGCAGACCCCCCAATTACCCCATTTGTAGTAAATGTAGAGTTCGAACATATTTCTGCATCAACACCAGCATTAACAATGACTCCAGCATTAATGGTTAATTCCATATCATCAGAGCTCGCCGCACAAACACCAGCAGGATCATCCGTTGTCAATGTAAAGACAACCAATCCCGCTGCAATTTCAGCTGCTGTAGGCGTATATACTGCTGACATATTTTGATTATCTGGATTGTAAGTCCCAGCTCCTCCGGACCATTGTGCTGATGAAGCACCTCCACCAAACGAACCATTCAAAGTAAAATCATCAATTTCACAAATCTCATCATCTATTCCTGCATTTACAGTAGGCGCCTTATTCACTGTAATCGTAAAAGATTCTGGAGTTCCTGAGCAACCAGTCGCATCAATTATGGGTGTAACTGTAATATTAGATATTTCAGCACCAGTAGCTTGCGAGTTAAGAGTTAAAAAAGAAGATATATTTCCTATACCCGTGGCAACTAGACCAGTGTTCGCATTTGTATTTGTCCAATTATAGATTGTTGTACCAATATTACCTGTGAAGTTAATGGCTGCGGCATTTTCTCCTTCACAATATTCAAAATCTCCGGGATTATCAACAGTTGGCAGCGGCTGAATCGTTACTGATTCATTTGCTGTAATATTTCCATTACAAGTTCCACTTGCAATATACAAAATTGGTGTTAGTGTTTGTGCAGTTGTGCCCGTATTACAATACTGATGAGTTACAATTTCGGTGGCATTAAGAGCAACATTCTGAAAAGATCCATCACCAAAAAGCAATGTGGCTTCTGCAACATCACTCGTCGTTACCTCTATATCAACATCCAAACATGAACAATCATCAAGAACAGGGCTGGTGACGGCAATTGACCCAAAGGGACCTGCAACTTCAATCGTTTCAACAACGGCCGTACTTGTACATCCACCAGTTAAAGAAGCAACCGTTAAAGTAACATCAAATGAACCTGCTGTGGTATATATAGTAGTTGGCGACGCTTCTGTGGAAGTTTCCCCATTTCCAAAATCCCAAAAAATAGAATTCGGATCGACATTATTGGCAGAAGAGTTTGTGAAAGTAACTACAGTAGGAGGATTAAAACATGTTGCAATATTCGGATTTCCAGAACCATCTGCAAAAACATCAAAAACATCTATATCAACGGTTGTATTATCCGTACATCCAAGATTGTCAGTGATCGTTAAAGTTATACTGTGATTGCCCTCGTCATTGAATATAAATGTTCCCGGTAGTTCATCTACAGATGCACTTGGAGTTACATTCGTAACCGCAGACCAGTCGTATGTTAAGGGGCCAAAACTAGAAGAGTTATTAGCCGTGACCAAAACCCCTTCATCATCACAAATAAACGTTCGATTAACGCTAAATGCCGCTGTAACTTCCCTGACTACAACTGTTTTCGTAATTTCAGTTGTACAACCAAATGCATCAGTACATGTCAAAGAAATCACATATACACCAGGTGTAGAAAAACTATGACTTGGATTTGGATCATTTCCTGTCAAGTCAATAATCCCATCATTTTCCCAATCCCAATCTCTTTGAACAATGGATGAAAGAGGGGCAGATGAGTTATCTGTAATCACAAAAAGTTCATCAATACAAACTGTATCTACTGAAGTTAAGTCTCCAATAATTCCATGAACAGTGACAGAATGAACAACTGTATCGTAACATAATGTTCCATCGTTGTTTGCGGTATTACGCATAGCAATGTCATACACACCCGGAACCCAACTGATATTTCCAGAGGTTACAGATGAAACCTCATTAAAATCAAGGTCCTCTTGTGAACCCCGGAATTCAGAACCACTTTGCCATTGATAACCGTTACTTACATCCCAATCCCACTGCGTTTGAATTGAATTCAAGGATGGACTTGTATTTTGAGGTAGAGGAGTTTCATTTAAAAACCATAAAACTTCATTTAGACACACCTCATTGGACGGTGTAAGAAAATTTGAAGTAAGATAAATTCCAAATTCTGCCTGATCGTTTGGAAATGCATAAACATCTTGAGTTGCGGAGCTTGGAGGACAACCCGTTGAAGGGTCTTCAACAGTTAGAGTAACCACATACGGAGCACTATTAGATGGAGAATAAGCACTAAAAGTATGAGCAGTAGACGTAACTCCTGTAACTGGAGGAGACGGAGGGTCTCCAAGATCCCATGTATATTGTGTTGTTGCTGTAGTACCAATTGACGTACTTGTAAATGTTCTATTAAGCTGGTCTTCACAATCAAGAGGACTAACATTAAATGCAGCTTGTGGACCAAGAGTTATCACTTCCATATCCGTTCCAGAACCCGAACAACCAGGCACTGTTCCAATAGTTGTGTATGGAATCATACTTACCGTAAAAGTATCGATTGAACCAAACGTATGACATACTACACTGTCCTCATCACTAAAAATGGTAGGAGATCCATCCCCGAAATCCCATTCAATGGTGTCCGCATTTATTCCTGTGAATTCAAAACAAAAACTATTTCCCTCCAGGCATTGAGGTGTAACATTTGTCATAGCGAAACTCGAGGTCGGTGTCAGACCATTTACCACAGCAATGGTATTCGTGTATGTAGTTGTTCTTTCACAGCCTTGGGCAGAAACAACAGTAATTGTAGCATCGTATATTCCTTCAGCAGAATAAGTAACAGTAACTGGTCCATTTCCACTACCAATATTCGGGCTACCACCTGGAAATTGCCAAGAAATAGTTCCCACAGCAGTAGAAGTATAATCTGTAGTAATATCTGGAGAAAATGGCGGAAAAATACAACCGTTAGTTACAGTAGCGTCATAATTAGTAGCAGGTAAATTACTAACAATTATAGTTTGACTTAATGCAGCACTAGTACACCCTCCTTCTTCATATGTTACCGTGTATGTTGTAGTAGATCCAGGAGATACGGTAATTGAGCTAGAGTTTCCCCCATTAGACCAACTGTATGTACCAGGAAGTCCTGAAGGTTCAGCTGTAAGTGTAACGTCATCTAATTTACATATTGTACCGTCATCATTTAATAGACCAGAAGTCTCGGAAATAGTTATACCTGTTAAAATAGGTGGCGCTGTTTCGGTAACAATAACACTGGCAGGCGAGCCTGCACAAGAACCTACTGAATAAGTAACACTATAATTGCCAGCTGTAGAAACTGTTATACTTTGAGTCGTCTCCAATGTTGACCAAGAATAATTACCGCCACCAACAGACGGGGTTGCTGTAAGTACTCCAGTTGAACCGATGCAAATATTTAAATTATTGATTGTAACGGTTGGTAATGCTTGAACCGTTACAATTACATTCTCCGTCACTTCACAACCACTAGGGGAAGTAGTCGTAACCTCATAGGTCACGGATACATTCGCAATGGACGTGTTTGTCAAAGTTTCTGATATGTTGCCATTACCATTTGTGGGTGCCTCAGAAATATCTGGATTAGCCAATCTTATCCATGAAAATGTACTTCCAGCAATAGAGCTTGTAGGTGTATAATTAAATACACTACCACTACAAATTGTATTTGGATTTAATGGGCTGGTTAGAGCAGGATTAACTGATACTACAATGTCTGCTAAATCTTCTGAATTTGAGCATCCATTTGAATTCTCTATAGCTACATTAACCGCATATGTGCCTGCAGTAGCATAAGTATGCTGAGAATTTGCAGTATTATATGCAGAACCGTCTGTAAATAGTTGATAGCTTACAATAGAACCTGAACCAGGAGTAGAATTACTAGTAAAATCAACAGTGGAAGGTTCACAATAAGGACCAGTACTTACGGTATAATCAATATTAGGAATATCGTACACCTCTAAATAAGCTACTTCGGTAGTAGTACTAGATGATGTACCATCAGAAACAGTAAGCGACACATCATAAATCCCTGGATTAGTCAAAACGAATGCAATCGGATTAACACTGTAGTTGGAAGAACTACCACCCTGTTCAGTAATTGTCCAACTGTAAGTAAGCAGGGAATTATCGTCTGCGCTCAGTGTAAATAAATTTCCGGGACACTGGCTTGCATTTGAAGTTGAAAAATTGGAATTCTGCGCCAACAATTGAAAACCTCCAATAACACAGAACACAAACAAAATTGAAATTTTCCTCATAAACTTATTAAATAAAGCCATCTGACCCATTTTAATTTTTTTTTCACACATCACAATCAACTTTGAACAAAATCGTCAAGAAGACGCTTTTGTAATTAACTAAATTAACTATTCTGTATGTTTTAGATGCAATAATTTAACGAGATCTTTCAATAAAAGTTGCTTTATGTGATTCATTGGTTTGAATTGCTAATTTTGAAGACAGGTATATCATTTGAAAGAAATAGTTACATTTTTAAAAGATTTAAGGGATGAAGTCCTAATATTTCCCAATAATGATTTGTTGGTTCAGATCAATTCAAAAAAAACGTTTGAATATGTCGATCGGGATGTTCAAGACGATAGTACTTTAATTAAAATTATTCGAGAAGCTCGGATTATTGAAAAAAAAACAGGGATTAACCCTACATGTGTTTCAGAGGGTATAATTCGTATTGAGTCAAATTCAAAAACAACTCCTACTCCTGTATTTCTTACTCCAGTAGAAATACATAAAAATAAAATAACCAATACGTCAAAATTGGTAAAAATGGATGATGAAAAGATACTAAATCCATACCTAATTAGCTTATTCGATATTTCTATGGAAACGGAAGGTCTGATAAACGATTTTGAATCATTTTTCCGAGTTTTAGATGTCAATCCAGAAAATTGCGAAAAAGATATTTCTTTTATTGGAAATTTTCACCCTAAAAGGTTTTCCTTTTTAAGGGAAATTGAAGAGTTAATTGATGAGCAAGGTGACTTTTCTGATGCCCTTAAAGCTGTTTTTGGGACCGAAACGAATGCTAACTTAACGCTGAAATCCACTACCCCGCTCTACAGAAATGATGAAGATCAATTGCGTGTATATGAGCAACTTTCCGATGATTCAATTGTAGTCCAAGGCCCTCCAGGCACAGGTAAGTCGCAAGTTATTGGCAATGTCATTGGTAATATTTTAGAATCTGGTCAAACGGCCCTTCTTACATCTGAAAAAAAAGTTGCACTTGACGTTATTCAAAGTAAATTAAATACAAGAAAAATAGATGTTTTAACCTTTCAAATTCCTTCCAGACATCCAAACAGAGCCTTTATTCAAGAATTAAAAAAGGGTTGGGATTATTTCAATCAGTTAAAAAAGAAGCCATTAAAGGAATCTTTTAAGAATTTCAAGGAGCAAAAGAAAATCTTTGAGCAACTTGTTCAAGAAGCCAATCGCCAAGGCTGTAGTTCTCATGATCTTTTTCAACTTATAGAGAAGCATAAGGGCTCAGGTCTAGTACTAAATAAAGAAAGTAATATTACGCTATCCGTTTTCGAGGCTTCGAATGAAATATTAGAACAGGTTCCAGAGAAATTGCGCTCCATTGCAAGAACCTTTAAACCGTTTATTTTAGAAAATGAATTTTTGAGATTTTCAAATGAACTAGATCCTGTAATTAATGTGCTTAATGAACTCAAATCGATTAGAAAGGTAGAAGCTTGGGAAGAGCTTCAGCAAACCCTTTATCAGCTTTTACAATTCCACTCCTTCAAGCAAAGCTCTTACAAAAAATTCGGTCATTTCATTAATGTAGAAAACACTGAATTAAAACGCATTGAACGCGAGTATTACGACATTAAGCGGACATTAGAATCCTTGAAGCAGGATCATAAAAACTGGCTATTAGAGCCCTCTAATGAAGAGCTGGAATTTCTGAATGACTTATGTCAAAAAAAGCACCTTTTTAAATATAAATTTAAATGGTATTTCACCTGGAAGAAGTGGTCTAGAACTCCTGAAGCAAGTCCTGAAACTCAGATAAAAAATAGAATTAAATACAATAAAAAGAAGAAACGTCATGATATCATCATGAAGAAATTATTTGATCTTGAGATTCAAGATCCAGATTCAGAGCTCCCTCTGATAAAAAATCTCATTCAAAATACAGATCTCAATCATTGGAATCTTTTCCTTAGAGAAGAACAAGGAAATCAAAAACATATAAGCCATAAACGCTTGTACAGAACAATTGATTTTTTAAAACACTCATTTGAATTTCAAACTGATGACAAGCCTCTAGAGATTTTAAATAATTTATCCTCCTTAAAAAAAGAATTTTTAGAAGCTTGGCCCAAATTAAAAAAGCTTCCTATTGAAATATTTCCTTTTCTTAAAGAAGATATAAAGGAGACCCAAGCATCTATTGAATATACTATTTCCAATCAAATTAAAATACAATATCCTGAGTTAACAAGATTTTCCATTACGAGTTTTCTTGCGGAATGCAACAACATTAATGACCATTTTGATGAAGAATCAGAATACTTCGCCGAGGAGCTTGTCATGAAACAATTTGAGCTATTCAATAAGTATGAAGAGCTCACAAAATCGACTCCAAGAAAATTAAGTGTAGAGGAAAAATCATTGAGAATGAAGCTGAAAAAGGGCAAATCATTGCTTGTCAAAGAATTTGGAAAAAAAAGAGCTCATCAGTCGATTAGAAATTTATTTAATTCGGAGGCTATTCATTGGATTAAGGTGTTAAAACCTATTTGGATGTCAAATCCTAATGTCCTAGCTGAAAGTATACCTCTAAAAAAAGAGCTCTTTGATTTTGTAATCGCTGATGAAGCCAGCCAGCTGCTACTGAGTCATTCAGTAGGAGCACTTCAGAGAGGAAAGAAAACCATAATTTGTGGTGACCCTCAACAGATGTCACCTAGTAGCTTCTTTAAGAAAAAACAGCGTTTGGAAATAGATTTACTTCATCATGCGAATTATTATTTAAAGAGTGTATTTCTTTCAAACCATTACAGGAGTGTTCATCCCCAATTAATTGCATTCTCCAATAATTACTTTTACAATAAGAGATTAAAAGCTTTTCAAGATGTAAACGCAATTGACCCACCTATCCAACATCATTATGTGGAATCCGGTAGGTTTATTGAAAGAAAAAATGAAGCAGAAGCAAAAAAGATAGCTGAATTTATCTCAAAGCAAATCAGAAATAATGAAAAATTAGGTGTCGTAGCCTTCTCTGAGACCCAACTTGAATGTATCTATGAAAATTTAAGCAACGAAGTAAGGCAAATTTTAGAACGAAGAATCGAAAAAGACTCCTTATTTTTTCAGTCATTAGAAAAAGTTCAAGGTGATGAATGCGATCGCCTTATTATAAGCTTCGGATATGGCTTTAATATCGAAAATAAATTTGAAATGCGTTTTGGGCCAGTTAATTTTGATCAAGGGCATAAGCGATTAAACGTATTGTTTTCTCGTGCAAAAAGAAGTATTGATTTCTTTTCATCAGTTAAACACATTGATTTTCCCAAGACAGAGAATCTTGGTGTACTTCATGTGAAAAAATGGTTTGAATTACTTGAAAATCAAAAGCCCTTACGAAAAGTTGAGCAAAACATACTCTTGAGTGATATTCTGTTGGATTGCAATGGCTTCAATGACCTAATATCGTATTTACATGTCTATTCTAAGCGAGGGTACAACATTCAACACTAGTCTCTTTTTGGAACAGGGTCGTGCCCGCAGCCGCCCCCTGGCCTACAAGATATTATTCTCTTGATTCCATAAAACAAACCCTTAAACGGCCCCCATATTTTTAATGCTTCAATCATGTAGGATGAACATGTAGGTTCATAACGACAGGATCGTGGTAAAAGCGGAGAAAGAATTAGCTGATAAATTTTCACCATAAAAATAAGAGGAAATGAAAGTACTGAAAACAATATCCGCATATACAAAGTTAGTTCTTTTCACAATTGGATGTTGCTAAATCTTAATGTAACCCGTATAGATCTATTCGTTTAAAACATAGATTTAGGATATGACCAACACTTACCTTTTACTTATTGCACTATTTTACTTTAATTCCGCATTCACTCAAGATAAAAGCTGGGAGAACGAAAAAATATTTGTTTACAACCACAATGAAGTAAACCAAATTATTTCTGCGAATCAAATTTTCGAGAAACGCTGGGATGTTTTACCCCAACCGCAATTTTGGAAAAAAATAATGTGTCTCACCCCAGACACATGTATTGTAAATATTGCAAAAAACAGACATGTATTGGAAAAAATATCCTCTGATAGATGGATTTATTTAAGTAAAGAAAATAAAAAGAAATTCAGAGACAGCATACGTAAAAGGTATAGCCTTAAAGAAGATGAGCTGGTATATGTTACTACAGGTAAAAACCATTTTTACAAATTTGACGCAGTTTACCCATCAATATCAAAAGGAATAGAGGTTTTTGATAGCCTTTGTGTCGATCCTTGGTATGCGCAATCCATTCTGCTGATTGAAAGCCCCGGACAGTTAAAGAAATCAGTATCTGGAGCTTATGGTCCATTTCAGCTCATGCCTCGGGTAGCCCGAGCCCAAGGTCTAATTGTAAATAAAACAATAGACGAAAGAAAAGATTTTAACCGTTCTGCTTTTGGTGCAGCAAGTTTAATTAAAAACATATGCATTCCAGAGGCTAAAAATATTTTAAATAGGCATCAAATCGAATATGATGAAAATGACATCTGGTTTCGCTTATTGGTTCTTCACGTATATCATGCAGGAGCCTATAATGTAGGTGCTGTAGTTGACAAAATAAAACCTAAAGAAGGGACTCAAGAATTAATCAAAAATTTGTGGCAAAACAAGGCGGCAGGATTTGGAAACTGTTCACAAAACTATAGTCAAATTGCATTAGCAGCCCATTTAATTTTACATGAACTTGTGTATGAAAACTGTTCAGAAATTATAGGTCCAAATTCTCGTTAGAGACAAACCTTAAAGATAAAGAGTTTACGCAGTGTCTTGTATTTTTAGAAGTGAATCGTTCACCCTTAAAAACATGTCCCAAATGGCCCTCGCAATTCGAGCAGACAATCTCGGTTCTTCTTCCATCTGGATCAGGTATCCTTTTTATCGCACCCTGAATCTCATCATCAAAACTTGGCCAACCGCACCCTGAATCAAACTTATCACTGGTCTCATACAATGATTGTTCACACTGCCTGCATACAAAAAAACCCTGACCTTTAAAGCTGTTATATTCTCCCGAGAAAGCCATTTCCGTTCCTTTATTCAGGATTATATGAGCTTCCTGTTTGCTCAAGTTATTCCAATCTTTTTTATTTTTCTTCATCTCCTAAAAATAAATATCCTTTCTTAATAAAAAGTCTTGATGGAAAATTGTTTACAAAAAGTCCTCCCGTTCCTAATCCCTGGGCGACATTAGGCTTAAAGGATGCAGCAAAACGAGCAATCATTTCCAATCCAATATTTGATTCAAGAGCTGAGGTCAGCCACCATCCAACCTTCATAGATTCTGCAAGGTGTATCCATTCACTACACCCCTTAATACCTCCGTGTAAACTTGGTTTAAGGATAATGAATTGAGGATTTATTTTCTGCAAAAGTTCTTTTTTCTCCTCTAAAACGGTAACACCAATTAATTCTTCATCTAAAGCAATAGGAATAATTCTTTCCCGACACAAACTACCCATCAGCTTCCAATTTCCTTTTTGAATCGGTTGCTCAATTGAATGTACTCCGAGTTCGTTTAGTTTCAACAGAACTTCCCTAATATTTGTCTCGCCAAAAGCACCATTTGCATCGACTCTTATCTCTAATTTTTCACCGTAACATTCACGTATTAATTGAAGAATATTCAATTCTTTTGAAAACTCAATGGCTCCAATTTTCAGCTTTAATATTTTATAACCTTCATTTACTTTTTGCCCAAGTCTTGATATCATTTCATCAGAGCTGCCCATCCAAATCAATCCATTGATTGGTATTCCTTTCTTATTATTCGAAAATTCGCTCTCAAAAGAATCTACACCTCTCTCAAGGTTTAAATTGTAAATTAAGGTTTCGATGCCAAATAATATAGATGGAAAAATACTTAGCTCATTACTAAAATAAGACAGTAGCACGACCTGATCTTGCTTCTCTATAATTGAATTGAAGGTCTGACAAACCCATTTAATCTTACTTTCATATTGCTCGTCACTTTTGTAATCCAATGAAAGGCCTGGTATGATACTGCACTCTCCTCTAATATTGGGGTGTTCCTCTAAATAAAAAATCCAAGACGATTTTTCAGTAAGGACACCCCTACTTGTTCCTGCAGGATTTTTAAATTGTAATGACTCTTTAAAAAATTTTAGTTTCATTTATTCCATCCACTTTTCATACCACATCTGAAACATTAGTAGATACCACATTTTGACATCATATTCTTTCTTTCCCGAATAAAACTTTCTCTTAATATCTTCGACGTATTCTACATTAAAGACACCTTGTTTTTCGATTGTATTCAAATTAATATATTCCTCAACTAACTCACGCAAATCATTTTGAAGCCAATTTGCAATTGGAATCGCAAAACCCATTTTAGGTCTATCCATCATTTCTTTTGGTATATATTGATGTAGAATTTCTTTTAGAATATATTTCTTTTCTCCATTGTGATATTTATAATCGTCTGGAAGCCTTGCGGCCCATTCAATAAGCCTGTGGTCCAGATATGGCTCACGTCCTTCCAAACTAGCGGTCATAGTCGCACGATCAACTTTTTGCATAATATCATCTATCAAATAGGTTTGATAATCAATAGCCATCATATAAGACAATGAGGAGAAATGTTCTTTATCTAATTCATTAGAGGAGTAAGCCGTATCAAAAATATTGACCTTATCTTTTAAAAGATATTCTATTTGCTGGTCTGTAAATTGTTGACTAAGGCTTAACATTATTTGTTCTTCAGATGGATTTTTTAGCACTCCTTTAACTTTCTCGTACCTATTATGGAAATTGTATTTGTTTCTGAGAATAGGAATGTAATTAGAAGGGATTTTCTCCATCCCATAAGCCATCATTTTCCTCATAAATGAGGGAATCTTATTTATTTTTTGCCCATACCGTTGTATATAATCATATCGATTATAACCAGCAAAAACCTCATCTCCAGCATCAGCACTTAGTGCGACGGTCACATGTTTTCTAGCTGCAAGACTAACCAATGTGGTTGGAATAGCACTACTATCTGCAAATGGCTCGTCATAATAATAAGGAAGATTCCCAATTAATTCAATCGCTTCTTTATGTGTGCATTGAATTTCTGTGTGATTGGTTCCTAAATACGCTGCGATTTCTTTTGCGTATGGAGCTTCATCAAGACCAATATCAGGAACAGATATGGTAAACGTTTTTAACTTTTCAGTACGCTCTTTTTGTAATAAAGCTGTTACTGAAGCACTATCATAGCCACCACTCAAAAATACACCTACCGGGACATCTGATACCATTCGATAATTACAAGCATCCGTCAAGACTCCCTCCGTTCGCTTTTTTGCCTCATCAAAAGAGAGATCAATTTTGGGTTTATTGTAGGCATCGTAAACATTCCAATATTGCACCTGATTTTTTGGTGAAACATATACGTCAGTTTCTGAATCTAGTGAAACCTCCATATAGTGACCTGGCTTAAGCTTAAAGCAAGATTCAAATATGCAATGAGGTGTAGGGACATTACCATATTGCATAAATGCTGCCACAGCATTTTTATCCAGTTTTTTTTCAAAACGAGGATGCTCATGGAAGGCCTTTAATTCAGAAGAAAATAAAAACAAACCTTCTTTATAATAATAAAAGAATGGTTTAACTCCAGCCCGGTCTCTTGCACAAAACAGCTTGTTATTAGCTGTATCCTTGACCACAAAAGCAAACATACCGATTAGCTTTTCTAAACAGGAACTCCCCCATTGAATAAAAGCATGTAAAACTACTTCTGTGTCAGAAGTGCTATCAAAGGTATGTCCTAAAACGATTAGTTCTCTTTTGATTTCATTATAATTATAGACCTCCCCATTAAAACAAATCCAATACTCATTAAATGACATCGGTTGTTTCCCCCCTTCACTTAAATCTATAATTGAAAGCCTTCTATGTCCTAAACCTAATTGGCAATTGGCTGAATTGATTTGCTCAAAACTAAACGCATCAGGGCCCCTATGTGTAAGGGTCTGAGTCATTTCCTCTAGCTCCTTTAAGGAAGTTTTATTTTTAAAATCAACATACCCTACAATTCCGCACATAATTAATT
>JBELDA010000041.1:20671-22992 GCA_042094515.1 Crocinitomicaceae bacterium | reverse complement strand
GTACTCTAGGGTCTGTTCCTAATGCGATTGGATGTCCATGATCACGATAAGCAGTCATATGCTTATCTCCGGGCTCACAACCACTAGCAGTACCTGCAACAATAGCTTCTTGGCCAATATATAAATGACAAAACCCTCCAAATTTTTGTTGAATGTAGAGCTGTCCCGTTTTTTCTTCAAACTTTCTTATCAATAGCATATCCTTATACCATTTGACATAGGTTTCCTTTGAAAACTTGTTTTTGGCATTCTTTTGTGTTGAAGAGGACTTTTTTTGTTTTGTTTTAATGGCCATCTGAATCAATTTTTACTTAACAAATATAGAAATGAATTTCTAATTTTTAACTTAACGTCTAATTTACACTAAGGGTTCGTTTTTAATTATGTTTTTCGAATTATTTTTTCGAATTGCAGAATAAATTAAATAGATCCCAAATAATACAAAAGGAATGCTCAGCATTTGCCCTGTATTAATAAATAAAATTTCATCTCTTGCGGTTTGTCCAACCTTAAAAAATTCTACAATAAATCTTGCACCAAATATGAGAATTAAAAAGCTTCCAAACATAATGCCTGGTTTTTTCCATGCATCTTTTTTCCAAAAAAGGAACATCAAGATTCCAAAAGCAATGAAATAACAAATGGCTTCATAAAGCTGTGCAGGATGTCTGGGTGTAGCATCGTACATTTTTGTCGTCGAATTCCAGTAGTTATGAAATTTAAAAGCCCATGGTAATTCAGTAGGGTGTCCAACGATTTCATGATTCACAAGATTGCCCAAGCGAATAAACGTAGCACCAATAGCAATAGGAGCAGAAATGCGATCTAGAATCCAAAGAAAAGGTTTGTGAACAGTTTTCTTTGAAAAGAGGTAAAGACCTATCAAAATCATTATGGCCGCGCCGTGACTTGCTAAACCTCCTTCCCAAACTTTTAAAATATTAATAGGATGAGAAAAATATCCTTCAACGAGACGTCCATCGATGACTTCATCAAAATAGGGTCCATAAAATAATACGTGACCGAGTCTTGCACCGACAATAGTACCGACAATCATATACATAACTAGTTTGTCAAGTACCTCTTCGCCAATCCCCTCTTTTTTGAACATTCGTTTTACTACGAAATATCCAATGATTAGACCCGTCACGAATAATAATCCATACCAGTTTGGGGTTCTCCATCCATCAATAAGTTCAGGAGTTACAGTCCAGTCAATTGCTAAAATCACCTATTTGTTGTTTTTAATTGACACCAAAGATATGTGTTTTTCTTTGTTGGATTTATACTTTAAATGCTTGGAACGTCCTTTTTTAAAAATTTGATTGCTGTTGTCTAGTCCTTTCCTTAGCTCACGCTGTTTATCTTCGGGTAAATTAAATACATTTTGGCATTCGTTTGAACAGCAATTCTCAAATGATTCTTTACATGATTCACATTGAATAAATAGAAGATGGCAAGCATTGTTTAAACAATTGGTGTGGGTGTCAGCAGGTTCTCCACACTGATGACAAACCGAAATGATGTCATCGGATATTCGTTCTCCACGCCTTTCATCAAAAACAAAGTTTTTTCCAATGAATTTGTTTTCGAGTCCATCCTGTTTAGAATCATTGGCATATTTGATAATTCCTCCTTCAAGCTGATGCACATTTTTAAACCCCTTGTGCTTAAAATAAGCCGAAGCTTTTTCACAACGAATTCCGCCTGTACAGTACATTACAATATTCTTGTCCTCATTTCCTTTGAGTATTGTATTTTCGATATGAGGTAGTGAATCTCGAAATGTATCTACGTCGGGAAGAATAGCTCCTTTAAAATGTCCAACCTCCGATTCATAGTGGTTTCTAAAATCGATGAGTAGTGTTTCTGGATCATCCGTTAATTTATTAAATTCTTCAGCATTTAGATGAATGCCCTTGTTGGTAACATCAAAAGTTTCATCATTTAAGCCATCGGCGAGAATTTTATTTCTCACTTTTATTTTAAGCTTTAAAAATGCAAATTCTGCCTCCGCATCGTCAACTGCATAGTTAAGTCTTATTCCATTTAAGAAATCTATTGAATAAAGCTTTTCTCTAAACTCACTCAATACTTTTGTTGGAACAGCGATTTGAGAATTAATACCCTCGTGGGCTATATATGTTCTTCCGACGACTTCTAATGCTGACCACATTACAAAAAGATGGTCCCTGAATAAATGGGGATTCGCTATTTTGGCGTATTGATAGAAGGAAATAGTCACATATTCATGACCAATATCTCGGAGCTGAAGCTCCAATTCCTCCTTATTTAACTTATTCCACAGTTGCATGCTATGT
>JBELDA010000041.1:0-20571 GCA_042094515.1 Crocinitomicaceae bacterium | reverse complement strand
ACACTTCGCTCAGGAACATAGCCTCTAATCTCTTTGGGTTCGTCTTCTGTTACGTCAATGATTTTTGTCGATTTAGTTAAAACTACATTGGCACCTAATACAGCTTCTTTTCCAACTCTGACTCCTTCGACAACAATACATCGAGAACCAATAAATGCTCCATCTTCAATGATTACAGGAGCAGCCTGTAATGGCTCAAGTACACCTCCAATTCCAACTCCACCACTCAAATGAACATTTTTTCCAATTTGTGCACAGCTTCCAACGGTTGCCCACGTATCTACCATGGTTCCAGAATCTACATATGCGCCAATATTTATATACGATGGCATCATAATGACTCCAGAGGCTACATAAGCGCCATACCTTGCTATGGCATGTGGCACGACACGAACCCCAAGTTCTTTATAATTTGTTTTGAGTGCCATTTTATCGTGAAACTCAAAAGGGCCTACCTCTATGGTTTCCATTTGGCGAATGGGGAAATACATGACCACTGCTTTTTTGACCCATTCATTTACAATCCATTCCTCTCCGTTTGGTTCAGCAACACGTATACTTCCCTTATCGATTCCTTCAATTACTTCTTCGATAACTTTTACGGTAGATGGTTCCTTTAAAAGTTCACGATTCAACCAGGCTTTTTCAATAATTTCTTTCATTCTATTGACAATTAATGGGCAATTATTTTTTCTTCTTTTGGTACCTTAAACAAATAGAAAAGTCCAATTACAAAAAACACTGCAATGGATATAACTGAATATCTAATATCATCAAAGTAGTATTCCGTTAAGGCAAAAAATGCGGTTCCCAAGACAATACCTACTTTTTCAGAAACATCATAAAAAGAAAAGTAGCTCGCATGATCTGTGGTTTCAGGTAGGTATTTGGAATAGGTCGAACGGGCAATACTTTGAATCCCTCCCATTACTAATCCAACTCCTGAAGCCATGATATAGAATTGTGCAGGTGTGGTAATGACATAGGCAACTGCGCATAGAATAATCCAAACCACAACGGATATTTTTAAAGTAGATATATTACCAATTTTGATAGAAACATTTGACATGAGCTTTGCTCCAATTGCGGCGAGAATTTGAATCAAAAGAATGGCGATGATTAAACCACTGGTCTCACCACCTTTTGGCCATTCTATGGCTTTACTTGCAAATATGGTAGCCAAAAGCATTACCGTTTGAACCCCAGAATTAAAAAAGAAAAATGCGTATAGGTATTTCTTTAACCTTGTTGTCTGCATAAATTCTTTGTAGACTATTTTCAATTCTCTATACCCCTTCCAGATGTAGTCCGCCTCCGGTTTTTTCTTAAAAGGATTGTTGGGCAAAACACGATAGGTCACTTGAGCAAAACCAATCCACCAAACACCAACTAAAATAAAACAGTATTTGGTAAGACTATTGTTTAGGTTTTTAATACCGAGTAACTCTTCACCTTGAGTTAAAATCAAACAGATTAGGAGTAAAATTACACTTCCAATGTATCCCATAATAAAACCGCGGGCAGAAATATCATCTTGATTCTTTGTAGATGCTATTTCAGGCAAAAAGGCATTATAAAATACCAAGCTGCACCAAAATCCAATAGAGGCCATTAAAAATGGAATCATACTGACTTCCATGTAATGGGCATCAAAGAAAAACAAGCTCATACAGGAAAGGGCTCCTAAGTAGCAGAAAAATTGAAGAAATCTTTTTTTATTTCCAGTATAGTCAGCAATTCCAGAAAGTATGGGTGAAAGCAGGCTGACAATCAAAAATGATATTGAAAGCACCATTGAATAGATCACACTTGGTGAAACATTGTATCCAAAAAATGAAACAGTAACATCATTTGGATCAATGGACTTTATTGATTTTCCAATTTGTTCTGCGTAAACAGATTTGGCCTGATAATCGTAAAATAGAGGAAATATGGCTGTCGATATGACTAAGCTATATACGGAGTTAGCCCAATCGTACATGACCCAACCTTTGATAATCTTTTTGTCGCCTTTTTTTATCACTTGCTAAAAGTAAAAAATATAATGATTGAATTCATTTATTCTTTTCCTGCCACATAATCTCTGAGATAATCGAAATCGGGCATGAGACTTCCTTTTAGATTGGTTTGACTGGCTCTTTCGATAATTCGATCTGGATCATCTCCAATCAAAGCAGGAATAACATGCTTAATCAATTCATTTCCAAAATCCTCTGATGCGTCTTTAGGTAATTCGCAAGGAAGGTTATCTACGGCCATAACAGCAATGATTCCTTTTTTCATGAAATCTTTTTCTTCTTCACCATTTTCCGGGTTGTATCCATATATGGGATTTGAAATTTTTGAAGGACGTAGGGTAGAGGCAATGGGATCGGCAATATCACAAGAGATGTCCGCAACTACAGATATTCTATTTTCTTTCGAAGCTAAATCTTCTTGTTTTAAAATTTTAGGAGAATTACTGTTCCAATAATGACAAGGAATATACATATCCGTTATGGGGACATATTTCTGAAATCCCTGATTGAAAAGTTCAGGTTGTGTATAAAACTCTTTTCTGTTGAATTCTCCTCCGTCAGCTTTATCGAAATAATGCTCTACTTCCAACTGTGTGAATACGGGTTCTTCATAGGACGAGCTAATGTACTCATTGGGTTTCACCTCTCTAATGGGCAAAAGCTTCATGATTTCTCTAGCTCCATGACCAACTCGACCAAAACCTGTGAGTACAAGTCTGAAATCAGAGGGTAGAGATACATTTTTTAATTCTTGCTCAACCTCTTTTCTATCTGCACATTGATTTGCAGGCTTGAGTTTATATAAATTATGTTTCAATCCAAAGGTTCTAAACCCATTGTAGCATCCTACGATTCCAGCATAACGGCCAAACCCGATTAACCGAATATTTCTTTTGTCTTTTATGACCTCATAATCAATCAGTCGAATTTTCTTATTTAATACTTCTTGAAGTAAAATCCGATTATATGATTGTTTCTTAAATGTATGAGAGAAGAACATGTAAGATTTGTTTGGAATCAGGTCTTCTAGGTTTACTTCTTTGACCCCAATAATGAGATCGCAATGCTCAAGTGAATCAACCAGTTCTATACCTTCATTTGTATACTCTTCATCTTTATAAGTTCTGATTGAACTTTTTTGAACACTTACTTGAACACCATTAAATTTTTCTTGAATTTGTTTGCACTGTTTTGGTGTTAAGGCCACTCTGAAATCAGGAGGTACTTTCCCTTCTCTTATAATTCCAATCTTCATAGTTTCTTATTAATTGTCTTTTTCTCCTGTATATAGATCTAAAAATTCTCGGACACAGCCATGCCCTCCTTTTTTCTGAAGAATAATGTTACATATAGACTTGATTTCAATTACAGCATCTGAAGGGCATGCAGAAACACCTGCGTTTTTCATTACTTCTAAGTCATTTATATCATCACCAATCATAGCAATCTCTTCAAACGAGATGCCATCCTCTTTCATCCATTGTCCAAGAATATCCATTTTAGCTTCACGACCGACATAGCACTTTTGAATACCAAGCATATCAGCTCTTTTCTTTACAATTTGATCTGAAAAACCTGAAGAAATGATTCCAATCTGCAATCCATCTTTCATGGCTTTCATTATTCCCATTCCATCCTTTGTGTTGAATTTCTTTTGTTCATCCCCCTTGGCTGTAAATAACATTCCTCCGTCCGTCATAACACCATCCACATCTAGAATCAATAGCTTTATTTTATTCAGTTTTTTTCTTAAATCACTTTCAATTATAATCGATTTAAACAATAATGATTCGAGAGGGACTTCATATTCATCACAAATGGCTTCCAAATCAAAAATGCTTAATTCCTGAACCGAGTCAATATCAAAATCACTCAAAAAATCCTGAAAGTTAATGCCGTTTTTTGAGCAGAGTCCCCTTATGTTTTGTTCTAAATTCATTCTACAAAATATTGATTCCTAGGCTTTTTGCCAAGGGCTGAAGCTCTTGATGTAATTTTTTAAATTCACTGTGATTTAATTGCTGAGAAGCATCAGATTTAGCCACTTTTGGATTGGGGTGAGCCTCTATTATCAATCCATCAACTCCCATGGCTAAACACGCTTTTGTTAATGATGGCACCCCGTATGCGTATCCCATGGCATGTGATGGATCCAAAATGATAGGAAGATTTGAGTATTCTTGAAGCCATGCTACTCCACATAGGTCTAGGGTAAACCTTGTCTTAGTTTCAAATGTTCTTATACCTCTTTCACACAGAATTACATTTGGATTACCACCTGACAATACGAATTCTGCAGCTTGTGTAAATTCTTGGAGACTTGTTCCAAAACCCCTTTTGATCATTACCGGTTTACGAGTTTTTGCACAGGCCCTTAATATGCCTTGGTCATACATGGCTTTAGCTCCAATTTGAATAATGTCTGTATGCTCAATTACATCTTGAATCTGAGTTGCATCTCGGACTTCAGATATGATTTTCAATCCGTATTCATCTCTCATTTTAGATAATAGCATAAGACCTTCCTTGCCTAATCCTTGAAATGAATAAGGGCTTGTTCTAGGCTTATAACAGCCACCCCTAAGTATTGACAGGTTAAGCTCTTTTAAAAGCTCCGAAGATGATCTAATTTGCTCTTCTGATTCAACAGAACAGGGCCCACCAATTAATACCGTATTGTTGGTATTTCCACCAATTTTCACAGTTCCAAGATCAATTTCTGTTTTGTTGCTGTTGAATGATTGAGATGACAATTGCATGTCTGATTCGAAAACCCATTGCTCCTCAATGTTTTTTTCGAAAGAGGCAGGAACTTCTTTTAATCCAGAGCTGGTAATTAACAAGTCAAAATCTTCCTGCTTGATTTGAAAAGCATTGAGCTGCTTTGTCATTTTGTCAAGAATATCTGGTTCTGTATTTTTTTTGAGCTTAATAATCATATTTCGCCTTTAATGAGGTGTACAAAATTAACAATTCCTACCGCATTCATTGAATCATCAATTACAGGTAAATACATAATGGGAAACGTACATGATTTTATTTGCTGAAGTAGCTCTATGACTGTAGCATTTTCAGATATGTGAATCGGATTTTTATTGATTAAGTCCTCAGGATTAATTTGCGATGAGCTGTTAATTTTCTTGAGTAGTGCTTTCCGAATATCAGCACTTGAAACGAGGCCTACAAGCTCTTTATTTTTCCCACAGATTAATGCAAATCCCATTTTGCCGTTTTCTACACATTCCAATATTGATTTAGTAGTTGCATTTTCAATAAAGGCATGAGGAGCTTCTTCAAGAGGAGTCATGAAATCTCCAACACAATAAGCAGATTCAATTTCTCTTTGCGTTAGATTCATTAATGAATTGCCAATGCTCGCACCACTAAATAAATAGGATCCTGATACAGAAAGGCTGACGCCCATATTTCGCAATATGAAAGAAACTTCGGCATTCACACCACCATCAACATGAATTGATTTTCTTGGATGTTTTGACCTAAATTTTCTGATTTTTGAGAAGTTATATTGATCAAACGAACCACCGCTTTGACCGGGTATTGTCGCCATAATTAAAATAAAATCCATGTATTCAAATTCTCTAAAAACGTGAACATCTGTTGGAGTAGTGATTGCCAATCCTTTTTTACCTGTAATTTCTTTTGGAAGATTTAGCGGAGCTTTTAAGTTCTCATATTGAAAGGTGATATATTCAACAGGATTTTCAATCAATAAATCAAAATATTTTTCAGGATATTCGGTAATAATATGAAGATCTATAGGTGTGCTACACCAAGTTCTTATTTGTTTAATATCATTAAATACATCCAAATCGTCATTGCAGTCAACATGTAATACCTCAATTTGATGTCCAACTAGATCATCAATAACTTTTCTAAGTGGTCTTTTCTTATCGCTATATATAGAGGCAGAAATTTTCATAATCAAGGATTGATTTTATTTGGAATAGTAAGTATATTAAAATACTTATCACACACAGCAATTTGGCAAGGTGTTTCAATAAATACTTCTTTATTAAGCTGTGATTGAATTTCATAAAACAGTTTAATATCTTCAAAAGGCATTTGTTGTGATTTGAAGTCCTCTCTAACGATAACTTTTAAAATATAGGATTTATTGTCTTTGTTTCGGGAAATCTTTAGATTTTGTGGTCTTCGACCATCGTATTTATGCTTAATCCAAAAGTTAAGGACCTTATTAGCGTAGACCTCATCCTCTTTGACATCATAGTATATTACGGTATTGTTTTTTTCGACAGCCAATTTCCCATCATTTAAACATGAGGGTAAAGTCAAAAAGGTCAGCATAAAAAAGAAAAACAATGTGGTTTTCATTCTATTGTAATGTCATACCTTACTTCAAAAAAAAAGGGTAAGCTACTTCTATCGCACCGCTACAACCTCATACCTTTGCTACGTTCCCGTCCTGGAGGATTCAGAGGGAGCTGGTCGTAGAAGACTTACCCCGCGCAAATATATTAAGAACTTTCGATAAAGTATACTTTTTGGCTTTAGGAAATAGCATTATTTAACAACACTACCATGGACAACGTTACAATAAAGAGCTGGGAGGCAGTTTCGTCATCAAGACTGCTTCCGTCATCATCCTCTGTAGAGACTTCAATCGCTAGAAACTTTGATAAATTAGGTTGATCCACAAAGGAATCTATAATCTCTTCATCTTCATTTTCGAAATAAGAATCGAGCATCTCAAAATAGGGTTCCTGATGCGATTCAATATGCTCTTCAGATATTTCATTGGTTTTGAGGTCCTGCTGATGAAAGCATTCATTAATTAAGCAGAAATAGTAAACGAGTAGCCCTTCAAGCTTGTCGTTTTCGTATTCAGTAGGGGCTGACATCAAATAGGCTAGGAGTGTTTGTTGAGCTAACGCATATTTTTCAAATACCTTTTCTAATTGGGTATCGTCAAGGTTATCTATTACACCAATAGCTTTATCAATGGATTCTTGTGAGATGTGTTTCATAATGCAAAAGTAATCAAGATTTGAGTTTAAGCTTTTACTATTTGTATTTTGTTGATATTTTTGTCAACTATGAAAATGATTATTGACGTTAGAACAAGAGAGGAGTTTGCCTCAGGGCATATTGATGGATCAAGAAATATTCCAATTCAGGAGATTTTAGAGCATGTCGAAGAAATTAAAGCAATACAAATGCCAATCATATTCTGTTGTGCCTCAGGTCAGCGCAGCGGTATGGCAGCGCAGTATTTTAAGGAGCAAGGAGTAAAATGTTCTAATGGAGGGGGTTGGAGAGAACTTCAGTCTTCCAATTCATAGATAAGATAATCTTTGTTTTTATATATTTCTCTATAGTTCAATTTTTGATTGTAGGTGTGTGTATTTATAATTAAATATTTACAGCCCTTTTCTTTTATGGATTTCATCCTTGACTTATTCGTAAGGTCTTCGTTATTAAGTACAAATCCCTTTCTATGGCTTAAATACAATTCTTGAGGATTGCCATTGCCATTTATGGCAATAAGGTCATTTTTGTCGATGTGATCAGTTGTAATTTTTTCTAGTGTAAGCTTATATTGTTCAGATTCTTTCGTAAATAAATCATGCTGCTGATTTGCTACGGATTCAATAAGAAAAAGAGATACAATTGAAAAAGCGATATATCTGTTTTTTATACTTGACATAAAATGGCCAATTGCTATTGAAAATACGGGGACAATAGGAATGATATAATAACTGTGAATATAAAATATGGAGCCTGATTTAGCCATGTAAAAGCCGAAAAGAAATAGGGAGCTTATAATAAACAATAACATCTGATATTGTTTTCTGATGCCAATTAAAATGATTGATATAACGAGTAAAACGAAAGCAATATAGCTTTGAAAGCTACTAAAGTAAAATCGTTTTAACGTTTCCGGGACGTTATCTAAGAGCGCTGAAATTCCTGAGGGGATGGTTGTTCCAGAATTGTACCAGCTACCATAAACTTCTGCAAGCTGTGGATTCCATGAAAAATACCATAGGTAGCAAATAAATAAAGCTACACCAGTTCCTGAAATAACAAGGATCTGCGATTTTTTTGATTCAGTATCATTCATTAAGAAAGGAATGCCAACGATACACATTACTGCTGATATTTTACTCAAAAAAGCGAGTAAAATAAAAGAGAAGAACAAAGCATAGTTTTTGGCTATGGAATTCTTCAAATATTTCCTGGAATAGTAAAGCCCAATGAATCCCAGCGACATACTAAAGGTATCTGGCATCATTTTTCTTGAATAGATGAACCAAATAGATCCCAATAGAAATATAGTCGAAAAATAAGCCGTTTTATGATTAAGCTTGTCCTTAATTAACTTGTAAAAAAAGTACATTCCGATACTTGAAACCAAAAGATTTATGAGCCTTCCATACCAATGCTGATAATCAAAAGCCAATGAAATGAGGTAATGTAAGTAATTCAGTAGTGGAAACTCCATGCCGATAATCCCGGTAAGACCATTCGTTTCATCAACACGAGGGAACCAAAAAGTAGGATCTACTTCTAAAAAATTTCTAGCGACCATTAGACCTGTTACCTGACGCCAATTGTGGGCAATTTCGAGAGGTGCATTTGTAATTCCAATTAAGCGAAGCAAAAAGAACAATCCAATGATATACTCAATTTTTAAATAACCATCTTCGTTTTTGAAATTGATATCCACAGTTAATGCTTCTATTATTTATTATTGTCAATGACGTATTGTAGCACTTTTGTCATGAGATGTACGCGGTCTTTTCCGTATACATTATGCTTATGCATTGGGTAAGGAAAGAAATCCATTTGAATACCTAGCTCAATAAATTTTTGAACTAAAGAAAGATTATGCTGCATTACAACCACATCATCTACCGTTCCATGAATTAGGAGCAGGTCTCCTTTAAGGTTTTCAGCATGGGTAAATACTGATGACTGTTTATAACCTCTAGGGTTTTCTTCTGGACGGTCCATGTATCTTTCTCCGTACATGATTTCGTAATATTTCCAGTCCGTAACTGGGCCTCCAGCGACGCCAACATTGAAAACCTCTGGTTTTTTTAACATAAGAGAAGTAGTCATGAATCCACCGTATGACCATCCATGAACTGCAAATCTATTTTGATCCACATAACTGAGATTTTTGAGGTATTCTACACCTTTCATTTGATCTTCAATTTCTAGTGTACCGAGCTTGCGATGAATTTGTGATTCAAAAGCAAAACCTCTATTTGCTGACCCGCGATTATCCAATGTAAATACAATATATCCCTGATTCGCCATCCAATGCATCCAGAGGCTCGCACCGTACATCCATGAATTGGTTACCAATTGTGCATGTGGCCCTCCATATACATATATCATTACTGGATATTGTTTGGTGCTATCAAAATCATAAGGTTTTATTATTCTGTAATACAAGTCGCTATTGTCTGATGCTTGCAATGTTCCAATTTCTGTGATCCCGATTTTATAGTCCTTTAATTTGTCAATAGAATTATTTATCGTTTTGACGGGACTTCTTTTTGAATTGTATATAATGGATTTATTTGGTGTTGTGCCGTTGCTGTAGGAGTCAAGATAATATTTTCCGTCATCAGATACACTTACCTCATGTGTTCCTTCAATTGTGGTTAGAAGTATTGACTTTTTCTTTTTAACATTAAAATCATATACCATCGTATTCATTGGGTTTTCTCCTGTAGCCGAATAGTATAAATGTTTCTTATCATCACTCATACCTAGGATTTCTTTGACCACAAATTGGTGATCGGTAGCTTGATATTTGAGATTTCCTTCAAAATCATAGTAGTATAAATTCATAAAACCATCCTTTTCAGACATCCAAACAAATGAGTTTTCATTTTCACAAGGAAAATAAGCCGGAGTTTCTGGTTCAACCCACCTTTCATTTGTTTCCTCTAGAAGTGTTTTAACAAAACTGCCATCTTCTGTGCTGTATACATTAAGCCACATGTGGTTTTGTTCTCTATTCACCTCTGCAATGACGACATGTTTTTCATCTGGTGTGAAGGATAAATTTGTAAGGTAATCATCTTCGTTTCCTTTAGGTTTAATGAAAACAGTATGATTCGTTTTGGTATTAAAAATCCCTATTTGAGGGTTTTCAGAGAGCTGACCGGCCATAGGGTATTTTACTTGAATTAAAGATCCTGGAGTGTCCTCGTTATTTAACAATGGGTAATCATGTACATTTGATTCATCTTTTTGATAAAAAGCCAAATACTTCCCATTTTTTGACCAAAATAAACCGTTTGTAATACCAAATTCGCTCCTTGCGATAGCTTGGCCTGCTACGATATTAGGATCGGAATTATTGGTAACGGGCCCGTCATTCTCATTTCCACGTATCCATACGTTGTTATTAACGCAAAAAGCAAGTTTCCCACTATTGGGTTCAAAAGAAAAACTATGTTCTCCAGCATCAGTCCAATACCCTTCCCCTTTTTTTGTTTCTAAATTGATTTTGATAAATGAAAATCCGTCTTCTAGAAGTATTTCATTTTTATTGAGCCAACTCACCGAGTAGAAAATATCGTATGACGTATTCATCATTTCATTGACCTCAGAAATATCGATAAGGGTTGTTACTTTTTCTGTTGAAGGATTAGATCGAACAAGTTTTGTTCTTCCTTCATCTAGATATGAATAATCATTACTATTTGGAATCCATTTAAAATTAGCTATTCGGTCCGGTGCGTATTTTCGATATTGATTCATCACCGCATCGTCCAGGTTCAAATCTTTTTGAGAAAACGCTGATAGACCTAAAAGTATTATACTTAAGGTGAAAATTGTAAGTTTAAAACATTTCATATTATGCTGTTTAATTGGAGGGTTTAAGTACCCTTTAAATTTTAAGATATACCTTTATACATCCTGATAACGTGCAGTCAAAAATAGGAATAAATGTGTGTATGAAAAGTACACTTTAAAAATGGGATGAATTAATCTTGTTCTTTCTACAAAAAAAAAGTATCTTTGCACCCCAATTGTAAAATTAAAATACACATTTATGAAATCTTATGAAACTGTTTTCATTTTAACTCCCGTTTTGTCTGAAGATCAGGCGAAGGAAGCAGTCAAGAAGTTCGAAAGTGAAATCAAGTCTTTTGGTGCTAAAATGAAGCATTCAGAGAGCTGGGGGCTAAAGAAATTAGCATACCCAATTCAAAAAAAGTCAACTGGTTTTTATTTTCTTTTCGAATTCGAGGCTGAAAAGAATAATGTTGTCGCTGACATGGAACTGATTATGAAGAGAGACGAAAGAGTCTTACGCTTTTTAACAGTAAAAATGGATGCGGATCATTTAGCTTATGCGGAAAGTAGAAGAAAAAAATCAAAAAAGGCTGAAACAACTGAAGCTTAAAATCACTAAAAAAATAAATTATGTCAAGCGATATTAGATATCTAACTCCGATTAATATTGATATTAAAAAAGAGAAATATTGTCGGTTCAAGAAAAGTGGAATTAAATTTGTGGATTACAAGGATCCCAATTTCCTCCTAAAATTATTAAACGAACAAGGAAAGTTATTACCTAGAAGAATAACTGGTACCTCTGCGAAATATCAATCAAGAGTGAATAAAGCCGTGAAACGTGCTAGACACCTTGCCATATTGCCATATGTTGGCGATATGTTGAAATAAATCTCAATAAATTTTAAGTTATGGAAGTCATACTAAAAAAGAATGTAAATAAATTGGGATATGCCAATGAAATCGTAAAGGTTAAGCCTGGTTACGGTAGAAACTTTTTGATCCCACAAGGATATGCTGTTTTAGCTACTGCGAGTGCAAAAAAGGCACACGAAGAAATTTTAAAACAAAAATCTCATAAGGAAGCCAAATTACAATCTGAGGCACAGGAGATTGCTGATAAAATTGCAAATCTTGAGTTGTTAATTCAGACAAAAGCTGGTGATAATGGTAAGATTTTTGGATCTATCAATACGATTCAACTCTCTGAAGCATTAAAGAAAGAAGGATTTGAAGTTGATCGTAAATCCTTAAAAATTAAAGATGAGCCTATTAAAGAGTTAGGATCGTATGAAGCTGAAGTTAATTTATTCCGAGGAATAACTCAGACGATTAGCTTTAAGGTAGTAGAGGAATAATATTAGGAATCTCATTTTAACGAATAAAAAGCCCTGATGGGCTTTTTTTTTGTCTATTTTTTTGAAGGAAGTACAATGCTAAATACCGTAATTCCTTCGGTAGATTCGATGTTTAGAAGACCCTTGTGGTCGGTAACAATTTTCTTAATTATTCCGAGCTTTACGTTGATATTTGGGTTGACTTTGTCTTCAATCGATTGTATTCTGTCAATTTCATTAATAACCTCACGTTCAATTGATTTTCCATTATGCTGAAATTGTATTTCAATAGCATTGTTTTGCTCAAGACTTGTGATCTTTAAGAATTTATCACTTTGTTCGCTAATAAAGTTTTTGCTAGAGAAAAGAACAAGATTTTTCCAAAGTTGAAACAAGGTTATTTCAGACCCCATTATTTCCAAATCATCCTTTACTTCAATTGAAATTTCAATGTCATCAAATTGATATTTATAAACAGATAGAACTGAATCAATATTGCTTTTTAGGTTGATTTTTGTCTCATCAGTATCGAAAGTTTTACGAGCGACTTTTGTCAGTTCTTTAACCACATCTGCAGCTCTTGAGCTGGTAGTGGATATGGTTTCTGAAAAACTCATGGATTGTTGAATTTTAGTAATTAAATCGAGTAGTTCAGTCGAATTAGAATGGCTAAGAATGAAATCTATTTCTCTTGTTTTGTATAAAGGAAAATTTGCACTTACAAACTTATTTGCAAGATTTGAAATATTGTCTTTGTTTACAAATTTCGATTCAAGAAACATTGAGAATTCAAGAATATTTTTTCTTCGTTTTCTTCCGCTTACTATTTTTTCAATTTTATTGTTTCTAGCGAAATCTATGGCAAATTTAATATCAGTATCAGTCAGCTGATCTGAAAATTTTAAATTGATGATTTCAAAAACAATATCTTTTAGTGCATTTGCGCCAGAATTGATGATTCCAAAAGGTGTATTCAACTCATGGGAAATAGAACCTGCTAGATCGGCAAGTAATGATTCTTTTTCGTGTTCATGAAATTTATGAGTGAGTTCATTCAATTGTTTGGTCTTATTGTGAACTTCATCTTCAAGTTTTTGGTTCATCTCGTACAACTGTTGTTGTAATAGCTCTTTTTGTTTTTGTTCTTGTATTTTATCTAAACGATTGGCTAGAAGGGTAGAAGTAGTGGTAAGTACTTTAGTCTGTAATTCACTAAAGTCAATCTGATTTTTTTTCTCAACGGAAATGATACCAATTGCTTTTTCTCCTATTTTTAAAGGAATTACGAGCTCTTTCTTATTTGCTTCTGCTGAAATTTTATGGTCAATGATAAAATTAGAATTCCCAATTTTATCCATCAAATTATTTAAATAATCATTATTCTGAATATTTGCAATTTGTATAAGGCTGCCCGTTTCATCTTGAACGTTTATTGAGCACTTATCGAATTTTAACTCCTCAACAATAATTTTAGCAACATTATTTATGATATGAAAATAGTCATTCTCTTCATGAAGAAATTGAGTGATTTTATTAATTGTTATTTGAGTTTGTAAATCGAAATTCTTTCGCTCCTCAGCCTTAATTTTATCCGTAATATCGCTAATAAATGCAACACCTTGACTGTTTCCATTCGTATTGATTTTTGTAAAGGCCACTTCAAAAAATAAATCTGAGTGAGCAGCTTTCATTTTGTGCCGTTGAGTGTTGTAATTGTTCTTTTCATCAGAATAGAGGCTTTTAACAAAAACATTTAAATCTTTTTCAATTAAAAAAACCAAGAGATCTGAAATATTTTTGTCCTTTTGAGTACTTTCTAACTCAAAGAAATTGAGTGATTTTCTATTGTAATCAATGATTTCTCCATCCCAGTTAAAAAATAAAATAGAATCAACAGCATTTTCAATGACGAGTCTATTGTTTTGTTCTTTTACCTGAAGGTCTGAAAGTGTTTTCTCAAGCTCGCCAGTGCGCTCATCCACCAAGCTTTCCAAATGCGAAATTTCCATTCTCAATTCAATGCTTTGATATTCCTTTGTGTATTTTTGCTTATTGAGTTTTTCCTCAATTTCTTTATTGGTTTTAAAAGCTTTCAGGGCATTTTCGAGCTCTCCTTTTTTCTCACATAGCTCTCCATAGAATTTATAAACCTCGGCTTCAATATCCATGGATACCTGCAAAAGGGCAGGGGAGCTTAATGTGCTATTTTCTGTAAAATCAATATCCTTCGATTTAATATGGATCTCTTCAATTTGGGAAATGGCCTCTTTCAGAAGCTTAAGAGCCTCATCATCTTCTCCTTGTTTAAATAAGCATTTAGAAAGAAATAAAATATTGGTTATCTCAATGCCTTTTGAATTGTTCAGTATAGCATTGTTCTTACTCAATTCAAAATGAGAAGCTGCCTCTTTTATTTGTTCGTTGCAGAAGTATACCTCACCTAAATTACAGGTTACTACAGAATACATAAATGTATCTTCTCTATTCAATAGTTCGAGGCATTCTGTAAAACACTTTATGGCCTCTTTGTATGATTTGAGCTTGGTGTGGCAATCCCCTGTATTATTGAGTGTCCGAATAATCCAATCCTCTTCTTTTAGCTCCCGGCTTAATTCTAAGCACTTGATGTTTATTTCTAACCTCTTTGCTTGGTTGTCCAGGTAATCTAAAATAAAACCAAGTGTATGGTAAACATGGGCTAGATTCTTTTTGTCACCGATTTCTTCAAATATTTTCACGGCTCTATTCGCATATTCATATCCTTCAGGTATAAGTCCGAGTAGCTGACTTGAAAAAGCTAAATTCCTTAATGACTCACCAATTCCTTTTGAATATTTAAATGATTCTGCCTTTTTTAATATTTGATTTGATTTATAAAACCCATCTTTAGGATTGTTTTTGCATAGTATTAAATGCTCAGCATTTAACTTATCAATTTCTCCTTGAAGGGTTATTTCTTTAATCATTCAATTCTTCTTTTAGAAGATTTCTAAATAATCATAAATGCGGAAGTTTACTAAATGCTAATCAGGAAATTGTAATGATTGATTCTATGAGTTTTGAGTTTTTTTTAGCATTTAAAATAGTTATCCGAAATCCATAATCTAGTTATGTTTTCTAAATTAAAAAAGAATAGAATAAACTAAAAGGCTAAAAATGAAAGTTTTAAAAACAAGATTGTTAATAGCGGTTAAGTGTCAAAAATAATGCAATGCATTCAATTCTGAAATTTACCACTTAAATAAAGGTCGAAATGCCATTGTTTCGTGGATTTCCGATCGAATATCCTTTATGATATTTTTATTGTTAGGATTCATTAAGGCACGGTCAATCAGTGATACTATTTGAGGTATTGAATCGTGATCAATGCCTCTAGATGTAATAGCTGCGGTACCGATTCTTATTCCAGAAGTGACAAATGGAGATTCAGTGTCAAATGGTACCATATTCTTGTTCACAGTTATTTCAACATTTCCAAGGATATCTTCTGCATCTCTACCGTTCATATTTTTTGACCTCAAGTCAATCAACATGCAATGATTGTCTGTTCCTCCTGATATAAGATCATAACCTCTTTCAATTAAAAGCTCCGACATTAACTTGGCATTCGTCTTCACTTGTTTCATGTAATTAGAGTAGTTTGTTGACATGGCCTCACCGAATGCAACGGCCTTTGCTCCAATGACGTGTTCCAGTGGGCCACCTTGAATACCTGGAAAAACGGCTGCGTCAAGTAGGGCTCCCATTGACTTCAAATTTCCATTTTTCCATTTTATTCCAAATGGATTCTTAATATTATCTCTCATCATAATCACACCGCCTCGAGGCCCCCTGAGGGTCTTGTGAGTTGTGGAGGTGGCAATGTGGCAATGCTCTAAAGGGTCGTTAAGTAGGTTTGTAGCGATTAGTCCTGCAGGGTGAGAGATGTCTGCTAATACAAGTGCTCCAATTTCATCGGCTACTTTCCTGATTCTTTGGTAGTCCCAATCTCTTGAATATGCTGAGGCACCACAGATAATCATTTTAGGGCGTTCTTTTTTTGCTACTTTCTCCAGGTGGTCATAATCTATTCGTCCAGTTTCTTTATTTACCCCATAGAAGTGAGCTTCATATAATTTTCCTGAAAAATTTACAGGTGAACCATGTGTTAGATGACCTCCATGTGATAGATCAAATCCCAGAATCTTATCACCTGGATTTAAGCATGCTAAAAACACAGCCGAATTCGCTTGAGCTCCTGAATGGGGCTGTACATTAGCCCAAGTAGCCTTGAAAAGCTGGCAAAGTCGGTCTATTGCTAATTGTTCAATTTTGTCAACAATTTCACAGCCGCCATAATATCTTTTTCCAGGTAGACCTTCTGCGTATTTGTTTGTTAATATGCTCCCCATTGCTGAAATTACTTCTTGACTTGCATAGTTTTCTGAAGCAATAAGCTCAATTCCTGTAGTTTGCCTTTGTTTTTCTTTATCAATCAGGGCAAATAACTCCTTATCTCTCAATTTAATTGGTTTTAGGGTAATTAATATCGTAGATCTTTTGTAATCCTTCTTTTAACGATGTGTCTGGCTTGTAGCCTGTTAATTTCGAAAGTTTTTTAGAGCTACCAACTCGTCTTTCAACTTCATAGTCGTAACGTTTTTTGGGTGCGTCTAGGTAGGTTAGTTTTGAGTCAGAATTGGTAATATTTTTTATTTCCGAAGCAAGCTCAGAAATCGTCCATTCGCACTCATTTGCGATATTAACTATATGAGAACCTTTTATACCGATTAGTTTACAACAGGCATTTATTGTATCCTCGATGTAGGTGAAATCTCTCGTTTGATCTCCACTTCCAAATACAGTAATGTCTTCACCGGTTTTGCATTGTTCGAAAAATCGAGGCACGACCATTCGGTTATCTTGATTCCAACCATAAACATTAAAAAACCGAATCGATATTACATTAATCCCCCTCTCTTCATGGTGTGAAGCCAAGTAAATTTCATTGTATCTTTTTGCCATAGCATAGGAGGTTCTTGGATCGACCATTACTTCCTCTGTTAATGCGTTTTTTACAATTGCGGAATGGCTGTAAATTCCACTTGTGGATGCATACAAGATATATTTTACATTATTAGTCTCTGAAGCTTCAACAACATTTCTCGTTCCAACAACTTCTACATCCATCGTTTCAACAGGATTGTCAGCAACAATGTCTACTCCTAAAACAGCTGCAAAATGAAAAATCACATCACATCCTTTAGAAGCCTCCAAAACCAATTGTCTACTTCTAACGTCTCCTTTAAAGAACTTGATTTTTGAAAACGTTTCCTTATCAAGTTTATTCCCGCGCAAAAGCGAATCTAAAACAACTACGTCATGTCCTTTATTGACTAGGCTTCTCGAAAGATTACTTCCTATAAAACCTGCCCCTCCAGTAATTAAAATTCTCATAATTTATTCTCTTCAGTAATAGGTGCAAATATCATCAAATTTATGCATTGTCGTTGACAAATATATATTTTTTTGAATTCTGTAATGTTTTTATGAAATAAACTTGAAGTTTACGAAAAAATGAATCTGATTAATGAATGCTCTGGATATAAAAAATATTATGTTGGTGCAAACACAAAAATAAGTTAATAACCAAGGCAACTATATTCATTTCAGATACGTCTTTGGTGTATTGAATAAAGTAGTTTTCATTCTCTCAAATCTATGTTAATTACTTTTTTAATTGTTATGACATTTGATTCTTTTTTTTTGATTTTATGTCATATATTTGTCGCGCTAAAACTATTTAATGATGAAAAAACTGCTCTGTTTAACGAGTATTTTATTTTTTTCCTTTTTTTCGGCTTTTTCTCAAATGGGTCAAGATGACATATGTGACATTTCTCACAAATCATATAAAGTTCGTTTAAAACCTACCATTTCTTTAGATGGAATTGATGTAAGACATATCGTTCCTCGCGACCTAAAAGAAAGCGAATATTGTCTTATCCAATCGAATAGAGATATTAAAGATGAAGTCGTAATCTCATTAGATGAAATTCATGAAGTAATTATTTATCCATATAAATCTAACAAATGAGGTATATGTGGTTAAAGGTTTTATCGACATTTTCCATTATTTTTCTTTTTTCTGTAAAGGCAATAGCTCAGCCTTGTACACCAATTTCTAATGGTATTTGTGTTTTTCCTGAGGCCATAGCTGTCGGTTCTCCTTGTGTTAGTGGTTCTACCTGCCAAGGTTTTGGTTTTATACCTTCATCTTGTAATGTTGGTGACAATCAATCAGCTTGGTATACTTTTATCGCTACTGATCCGAGTATGACTGTAGATATTGATTTGGTAACAAGTGGTGGTTGTGATTTTAGTTCAACTGTTTATTCAGGAGTATGTACGGGAGGAATGATTGAAATAAGTTGTCTTTCGGGAGCGCCATCTGATGACGACCATGTTTTGACCGGATTAATTATAGGTAATTCTTATTCTATAGAGGTCAGTTACAATGCTGGTGGTGGATGCGGTGGCCCGAATGGTTCAGCTGAATTTTGTATAGGAGTAGATGTAACAACAGGTGGGGTTCCAAATGATGAGCCTTGTACAGCGACGGTTCTTCCTGTAAATACGAATTGTGTGTTCCAAACATCGACCAATGACGGTGCTACTGATACACCAGGAGTAACTGCTCCTGGTTGTGCAAACTATCAAGGCTCGGATGTTTGGTTTTCTGCTGTAGTTCCTGCAAATGGTGCAATTGACATAGGTTTTTTGAATGGAGTTTTGGTAGATGGGGGTGCTGCAGTATATACCGGTCCTGATTGTAGTAATTTAACTTTGTTAGAATGTGATGATGATGATGGTCCAATATTTATGCCTGGATTTAGTCTTTTTGGATTAACACCAGGTTCTACTATTTGGATTCGAGTATGGGAATTTGGAAATGACAATAATGGAGATTTTGAGATTTGTGCATCTATAGGAACTCCCCCAGCTGGCTGTACTGTTACTAACTTGTCTTGTGCCTTGGCTACACCAATAGTAGTCGATGACCCTTGTATTCAAGGATCAACTTGTAATGGCGACCCTCCAACATTGACTAGTTGTAATGCAGCTATGACTGAAGGTACTTGGTTTACGTTTGTTGCTACTGACCCTGAGATGAGTGTATATATAAATCATGTGAGCAATACAGGGTGTTATTATGCATCGTCTGTTTTTTCTGGCTCTTGTGGTTCACTTACCGAATTAAGTTGTGAATCAGGTGCACCTTTAAACGATGCGCATGTTTTGTCAGGTTTAACAATTGGTGATACATATTTTGTTCAAGTTTCTTATCCTCCCGGAGGTCCCTGTGGCAACAATGGTTATTCTGAATTTTGCATATCTGTTATTGAGTCTCCTTGTCAAGGTGGTTCAAATAATTCATGTGTAACCGCCGAGCCTTTTTGTACGGGTACGGCTTATTCCTATTGCAATACGACGGGTGTTCCTTCGGCTGGAGTGTACAGCTGTCTTGGCTCAACGCCTAACCCAATGTGGATGTATTTGCAGATAGATACGCCAGGACAAATTGATATTCAAATTTCTCAATTTGATAATTTTGGAGGAACACTGGATGTTGATTTTGCAATGTATGGACCTTATGTTAGTGTTGCAGATGCTTGTAATAATATTACCCCTGGATCTCCAACAGTTGACTGTTCCTATTCAGCAGCAGCAGTTGAAACTGCAAATTTCACTGGAGGAGCTCCTGGTGAGGTTTACATGTTATTAATTACAAATTATTCTAACAATCCAGGATATATTGAATTCAGTCAAACTGGAGGAGCCGGAACAACAGATTGTTCTATAATACTGCCTTGCTCTATTGCGGGTACATCTAATGATGTAAGTTGCTCAGGTGGTACAGATGGTTCGATAGACGCAACTTGGACTGGTACTGCAACATACACTATTGAGGTACTTAACAGTTCTGGTGCTCAGGTTGATGTTTTAAATGGCACCTCATTAAATTTAAATACATTCACAGGTCTTTCTGCTGATACATACACCTTAAATATTACAACTTCTGATGGTTGTACGAACTCGGTTGACGTTGTTGTTGGAGAGCCTTCTGTTTTAGCATCGTCAAATGTAGTTGTTAATGCTACTTGTGTAAATCCTTTAACTGGTTCAATTGAAATTACGGCAACTAATGGTACTCCTCCATATAACGTTAGTTGGACAGGAGTAGCCTCAGGAGATCCAGCTGGTGACGAAATTGCTACCTCAGGTGGAACTTATGATATTACATCTTTAGCCTCTGGTTCTTATATAGTTACAACAACTGATGCGAATAGTTGTACGAGTGTTCAAAATATTACGGTTGATGAAGATGTTTGTACTGTACCAACAGTAAGTTTACCAGCAGGCTTACCAGCGAC
>JBELDA010000040.1:0-23555 GCA_042094515.1 Crocinitomicaceae bacterium | reverse complement strand
TAAATTTGAATCAATGCTAAAAACTCGAGACGCTCAAATCAACTACCTGAACATCGGTTTAATGTTCGTAAGTGCGGCTCTTGCATTTTTCATGCCTTTTGAAACCTTCCTTTTTGCATATGCGTTTTTAGGTCCCTTGCATTATTTGACTGAAATCAGCTGGTTACATGACAGACAGTATTTTGCAAAAGGAAAATATGACTTCACCTTTTTACTTTTCATCGGAGTCGCTCTATCCATTGCTGCATTTGCAAATGATTTTGAGTTTTTGAACTTTGAACTATATCCTCCATTAGTCGATGCAAAAATTGACTTTGTACAATGGTATTACAGCATGAGTTTCGGAGATATTTTCATTATGCTCGCATTGTTTAGTGCCGTTTTATTTGTGTTGTTTAAAGACCTAAAAATTAAAATTGCATCTATTTTGATCATGTATGTCATTGTTTATTTTTCTTTCAATCTTGACTTGGACTTATTAGGGATATTTATTCTCATTGGTCTCTTTAGTGTAGCGCTCTTTGTCTTTGTGAAAAACCTTTATATCAAAATCGCTTGTATTGCATTACTTTATATAGGCATCTATTATAATTATAGCCCGGATTGGTTTGGCTTGGATACAGAGTTCTTGAGCCAAGACGAAATACTTGATGCAAAATCAGATAAAAACCAATTTAAAAATAGCTCAGTCATTTTCGCATTAACATCCCTAGTTCCAACCTTAATTCATGTTTATGTATTCACCGGCTTATTCATGCTTTTTGGAGCCTTGAAATCGAGAAGTAAAACGGGCCTTCTCTCTATAGTCTTTTTCATAGCAGTACCTCTGATTCTTGTTTTTTCATTGCCTGTAAAAAAAGATGGAAATTACCTCTCATCATATGGAACTGAAGCTTATTACGCAGAGGGGACAGGATTTTTTAATACGAACGTGAGTATTTTAAGGCAATTCGAGCTTACTCCTAATATGACCCATAAGGATTACATAGACAATTTTGTAGCTGATTCAGTTGAAAAACAAAACCTGTCTTCAATGTGGAAAGATTCACTAAACCAAGACTTTATCATTCCAAATAAAGAGCACCCTCTTTACATGAAATCTATTGCTTTAGCTGATGCCAAAACAGGAAGCCAAAAAGACAATTGGTGGTCATTGGTTTTCTTTTCTGAGGTGGGCATCATGCTCATGAGGTTTATTGCTTTTGCATATCTCTACCATTACCTCAATTGGTTCAGTAAGACTGAGGTCATTCGCTGGCACAAAGTTCCAAAGGTTCGTTTTATTGGAGTCATCGCTTTATGGCTCATTTCATGCGGGCTTTATGCTTATGACTATGCTATTGGCTTGAGCTTTTTATTCTTTTTAAGCTTCACCCATGTGTTACTAGAATTCCCTTTGAACGTTACATCCATAATTGGAATAGGAAAGGAAACACGATCCATTATTAAAAGTGGCTTCGCTAAAAAAGATTCCTAATTAAACTATAATTAATATGAAATCCTTACTCATTTTTATCATCATGTTGGTAAGCACAGTGTTGTGTTCTCAAGAATCCTCACTTGTTGAATCACGCGAAGACGGACGCTACACCCTTTCGATGGAAGGGGCATCATATTTTGCCAATCTATCTTTAGAATGCACAGGGAAAATTGATCCTCACTATGTTCAAAGAGTATATAAAAATCGATATGTCTCACGATATGTCGACACCCTTTCAGGTGATGATTACTGGCCCTCTCTTCGTGAATTTGAAAGGGAGCCTTCTTCAGATGACTTGTGGCCATCATTTTATGGTTGTTTTGATTGGCATAGTAGTGTACACAATCATTGGTGCCTTGTAAAACTTTTAAAAACCTACCCTAACCTTCCTGAAGCGGAACAAATTAGAGAAAAGCTCAACCAGAGCTTTAAAAAAGAAAACATCAAAAGGGAATTAGAATTTTTAGGAAATAACGAATATGGTTTGTTTGAATTCCCCTATGGCCAATCATGGTTGCTTAAAGTAGCAGACGAACTAGCAGGATGGGATGACCCTGACGCACAAGTATGGCTTGATAACCTTTCCCCATTAACCAACTATATTGTTGCGGTTCACAAGTGGTTTTGGAGAAACTTAAAACCCAAAAAAATTATTAGTGGTAGTCATGACAGCCCATCTATGGGACTTGCTTTCGCTCATGATTATGCCACGACTTTTAATGATGTAGAGCTGAAAAAAATAGTAGACAGTACTGCATTAGAATATTATTTAAAGTCAGGTTATAAGGACTTAGCAGCGGAGCCTATTGGTTATGATTTCATGTCCGGAGGTCTGCTCGTTACAGACATCATGAGAAAAGTACTTAGCCCTAAAAAGTTTAAAAAATGGCTTAAAAAATTCGCCCCAGAATTACTTGATGAAAAAAGGGTTGAAAATGTAATGCAAATAAAAAAAACCAATAAACATGATGAATATGAATCACATTGGGATGGTTATCATTTAAATCGAATCTGGTGTTTAAACGGTTTGTGGGCTACATTCGGAAATGACAAGATGAGCCCCGCTCTAAAAAAGAAATGGGCAAAACATATGAATGCCATGTGGGACTATGCCCAAGATAGCATTGGAAAAGGGAATTATGATATAGACCACTGGCTTTCGTCATTTTCCGTTTTTGCCCTAATAGGATATGAAAACGCAACGCTTCAAGAGAAATAAATAACTCTTGATTATAAAGTTTTAAGCCTCTTAGATTTTTTCTTGGGCTTAGGAGGCATCGGAACCTGTAACTCCTTAAGCTTTTTATCAGCTTCTTTGCCTTCATATTCAGTAACTGTAACCTTCCCGTCGATGGTCTCTGTGACTTTAACTGTTTTTTTACCATTTACTTCATTTACCTCAACCTGTAATGAATGATCATTATTTTGACCGGCGTTATATTCCTTTCGTACTTCTTTTAGCTTAACATCAGACTCTTTCCCTTTAAAAATCTCTTCTTTGACTTTGCCATTCTCATTCGTTCTAATGATTGTTTTGGTGTCATTGTTTTCTTTGACTATTTCCACTTCTACTGTTTTTTTAATCTCTTTAGTTTTTTGAGCAGTCGCCAACAATGGCAAAACTGAAAAAATGAATAGTAAATAGTTATATATTTTCATTTGTTTTTGATTTTAATGAGGCCATAAAGTTAGGAGTTAAATTGTCTTGCTCTATGTAATAATTGTTAAAGGTATATTTATTCCACTTCTTTTTTGAGACCGTTTAGAATCATATTCAGCTCAAATCCAAGAAGAAGTATAACAGAATTCACCCATATATAAAGCATTAAGATCAGCAACGCACCGATAGATCCATACAACTCATTATAGCTAGAAAAAGTATTTACATACACCCCAAACAATAGCGTACTCAAGATGAACATTCCTGCGGTGATAAATACGCCTGTAGAAAAGAACCTCTCCTTTCGTCCTCCTGGAGTACCAAAGAAATAAAGGATTGCCGGCATGAGTATGGTCATCAATATCAATAAAATATATTCTCCTATTTTTAACCAGCCAAATTCATTTTTAATAATGCCTTGGTGCGTTAAATTATCTAAAATATTAATCTCAAATAACACATAAATGATGACAGCTGACATCAGTAATATTGAAATTAAAAGTCCAATAAAAATAGAGTAAAAATATTTTCGAATGAAAGGCCTTGATACAGTCACGTGATGTGATCCTTGGAAAGCACTAAACAGTGAGTTTATACCGTTTCCCATAAATAATATTGACATAAAGAAGCTTGTTGATAATAACCCTCCACGTTGGTTCTCCTGTATATCCTGATATATCGACATAAAAAATCCTTTAGAAGAATCTGGCATTAATGATTCCATAAAAAGAGAAAATGTTTCGTTTAAATTATCTATTGGTATAAATGGGATTAAATTCAACATGAACAACAAAAAGGGGAAAAAGGCCATAAAAAAACTAAAAGCCACGCTTCCAGCTCTGGACTTTAATGCTCCTTTAACCAAACCAGATGTGTAAATCTTAAAAAGAGTATACAAACTCAAGTCACGGTATCCTGGGATTTTTATCCCTTTGAAAATTTCTCTGATCTTTTTTACAATTCCCAGGTCTTTAATTCTATTCCTTTCGTTTTTTTTAGTCATTTCTTTTTTACAACACCACTAAGTTAAGCATTGCAAATTCAATAAATTATAGACTTATGGAAAACAGCTATTGTTCAGCCCAATCTTTTGGGAGCTCATTGACCCTCGCATAAGGAAAAGATTCTTTATAAATCAATTCATAATATGAATTTAACCCTGAAATACCCATTGATTTTCCATCTTCCAAATTCAGATACCCTTTTTCATCAATAATTTCATCAGGAAGAAGAACCTGTTGGAGCTCTCCCACGATTAATGTGGTTTTTGAGCTAGAAATGGGTACATATTCCTGAAGCTTCAATCCTATTTTAATACTACACTCTTTTACAAAAGGAGCAAAAAAATCATCTCTGTAATGTTCTGTTAAACCACAGGCTTCGAATTCTGAAATATCTTTGTCAAATTTAGCGGAGGTATAATGGGCCCTCTTTACAATCTCTGATTTTATATGGTTTACAGTAAAGTATCCCGTTTCCATAATATTATTAAACGTGTCCCGGCGAAACTCTCCACTGGGGCGCATTATAAAACCAATTAAGGGAGGGTTACTAGACAAATGCACTATAGAACTTATAATGGCCAAGTTACTCACTCCTTTTTTTGATTTGGTTCCCACAAGGTTTGCTGGCTTGATTCCAGTTATAGAGTTAATTAGATTCAATCTTTGAACCCGATTCATGGCATCTATATCTTTTTTAGCAAAATACATAACGTCTAAATTTTCCATTTCAAACAATTAAGAAATAACAAAGTTCTATACACTGAAGTTTTTAGACTATTTTTAATCAATAATCAATTCCTATTAGAGCTGATTTTATGCTTAATACATAGATTGTCAAATCAATATACGAAAGAGTCATTTTCATCGTTAACTTTACAAAACAATTTTTTTTATGAAAAACATATTATTGATCTTCTTCTTTTTGGCCTTTACTCAGGTTTTGTTTTCTCAAACCTTTACTATAAGCGGAACTGTTAAAGAATCTGAATCTGGTGAGCCAATAATCGGTGCAAAGATTTTTGATACAAAATCTAAAAAAGGAACACTGTCAAATGACTATGGTTTTTTTAGCATAACCCTGCCAAAAGACAGTGTCTATTTAAGGGTGTCATATATGGGCTATACAGCTATGGAATATCAAATGGACGGGTCTAAAAACATAGCAGTACAAGTTGATTTAAACACTATACAGGAACTTGATGAGGTCACGGTTAGCGCTCAAAAGAACATTGAAGAGCAAACTCAAATGAGTTCATTTGACGTCTCTATAGAGAAAATAAAAGCTCTTCCAGTTTTTTTAGGTGAAAAAGACATTATCAAAACGATACAGCTTTTCCCGGGAGTGCAATCGGGCAGTGAAGGGTCTAGTGGCATCTATGTACGTGGTGGTGGACAAGACCAAAACCTCATGCTATTAGATGGAGTTCCCATTTATAATGCAACTCACCTATTTGGCTTTTTCTCCATTTTTAATGCGGATGCAATTAATAAAGTAACCATGATTAAGGGTGGTTTTCCTGCCCGTTATGGTGGAAGATTATCTTCCGTATTAGACATTCGAATGAAAGAAGGGAATATGAAAAAGTTCCAAGGTGAAGGAAGTATTGGTATAATATCCTCAAAGCTCTCTTTAGAGGGACCCATTATAAAAGACAAAACCTCTTTTATTGTTTCGGGACGACGCACTTATGTGGACCTGCTTGCTCGACCTTTTATAAATATGAGAAACAGAAATCAAGGTGGGGGGAAAGGCGAAGAGCCTGGCTCATCTAGTACACAATCTGGCGGTTATTATTTTTGGGATCTCAATGCTAAAATCAACCATAAGTTTTCAGAAACAAGCCGGCTTTATTTAAGTGGTTACTTTGGAAGAGATCGATTTTATAATGATGGTACGAATGAATATACCACCGATGTCGATACTTCGACTACCGTTGAAAATTCAAGTAACGGACTTCGCTGGGGAAATGCAATTGCCGCAATTCGATGGAACAAAATCATTACCCCTAAATTGTTCATGAATGTGACAGGAACATATAGTCAGTATCAATTTCGTGTAGGGGGTGAAAACGAATCTACTACGACATACCCTAGCACACCAAGTACAAGTCAAAGCTTAATATTTAATTACGATTCAGGAATTCAAGATTGGGGAGGGAAAATTGACTTTGATTACAGACCTAACCCAAATCACACCATTAAATTTGGCCTCGGGGATACTTATCATACTTTCACTCCTGGTGTAAATCAAATTCAGTTATCTAACTCCATTTCTTCCGGAATCGATACCACATTTGGATCGGTGCAACAATATGGCCATGAACATTGGGTATATTTTGAAGATGATTGGGAAGTTTCAAATAGACTCAAATTTAATTTAGGAATTCATTTCTCTGGTTTTAAAGCCAGCCAAGAATGGTACCCAAGCATTCAGCCTCGGTTTTCAGCGAGATATATGCTTACAGAGAATTCATCAATCAAGGCTTCCTATTCAAGTATGACTCAGTTTCTTCACTTGTTGACAAATCCCACAATAGGATTGCCTACGGATTTGTGGGTACCCGTAACAGATCGTGTTGCGCCTGAATACTCCAATCAATTTGCACTTGGATATGCTCAAACCCTTGAAAAAGGAATTCAATTTTCGGTTGAAGCCTATTACAAAGACATGCAAAACCTTATTGCCTACAAAGAAGGGGTTAGCTTTTTTGGATCCGATGAGGACTGGCAGAATAAAATAACCGTTGGGAATGGAAATAGCTATGGTTTAGAGCTGTTAGTTGAGAAAAAAATGGGTAAAACTTCGGGATGGATAGGCTATACTTTGAGCTGGTCCAATCGTCAATTTGATTCTCTTAATTTTGGAAATCCATACCCCTATATTTATGATCGAAGACATGATATCGGATTGGCCATTACGCATAAATTCAATGAAAAAGTTGATATTGGTATCGTTTGGGTATTTGGATCAGGATATGCGACAACTTTGGCACAACAAACTTATCTTGGGGTGAACAGTTTGAGTATTGGCCCTAACACCCCTTATGAGCCGATTGAACACATTGAAGAACGAAACGACTATCGTATGCCTGCCTATCACAGGCTCGATATTGGGGTTAACCTTCACAAGAAAAAAGAAAAATATGAAAGCACTTGGAGCTTTGGTTTGTACAATGCTTATTCTCGTCAAAACGCATTTTACCTCTTTTTTGAAGAAGGTGATAATGGTACCCGTACACTAAATCAGCTCAGCCTATTTCCGATTCTTCCAAGTGTTTCATATAGCTTTAAATTTTAAATTATGAAAAATTTACTTCCCCTATTTTTAATACTCAGCGCTCTTACCTTGAGCAATTGTACCAAAGAAATTGAATTCGATGCACAAGATATTGCTCCAAGAATTGTGGTAAACAGTTTGTTTACCAATGATTCAATTTGGGCTGCACATATCAGCCGTAGTGTCGGCGTCTTAGAAACAACTTCTTATACAACAATAGACAATGCCTCTGTCAATATTTTTGATGATAATGCCAATCTAGTTACCACTCTAACACATCAAGGAAATGGCTTGTATACTTCCCCAACAGGGGTTACCCCTCAAGCAAATCAGAGCTACACTATAGAGGCCAGTGCTAGTGGATATGAAAGTGTCAATGCCTCAAATTCAATTCCATCAGCAGTACCTATATATCAACTCGATACAGTTACAAGTACCAATAGCGATGGTGAAACCATTCTAGAAGCTACCATTACTTTTCAGGACCCTCCTAATGTTTCGAATTACTACATGTTGGAGGTATTTGTGACCGGAATGTATTATGATGAATGGGAACAGGACAGTATAGAAATCAGAGAGCCTTTACAAATTTCCTGTGACGACATTAATGTAGAAACGGTGAATCGTTTCAATTTCGGAGGTTTTGAAAATACTTATTTATACCTCATGCTTAAGGATCAAAACTTTGATGGGGAAAACTACTCCCTAACATTTAGTGTAATTAATTACGCCGAGCTGAAGGAAATGGATCTTTTTGGTGAGATAAGATTGGTCAACACCAGTGAGGAGTATTTCAATTACCTAAAGTCATTCAATATGTATCAGCGAACGATTAACAACCCCTTTGCCACCCCGGTTCAGGTATACTCAAATGTAAATAACGGAATGGGGATATTTGCTGGTGGCACATTAACGTCTTGGACCGTTCAATTTTAGAAAGTGAAAGAACACCTATGATTAAACAAATTAGCATTGGATTACTCTTATTGTGTTTTGCGATGCAGCTTAACTCTTGTAAGAAAGGGTACATGGATCGATTTGGGCCTTTCTATGTGCAAAATGACACCACTGTAATTGTTAATGGTGATATGGGGAGTAGGGTTGACAATCAATTCGAAAAGCTTATCAATAAATATCCAAACATCAAACTGCTAATCATGGAAGAGTGCCCTGGTTCCAGGAATGATGAGGAATTATTTAAGGCGGCCGCTATGGTCAAAGAAAATTTAATTAATACACATCTGCCACCACATGCAGTTATCGAATCTGGAGCTGTAGATCTATTCTTGGCAGGAACAAACCGTACCATGGAAGAAGGTGCGAAAATAGGAGTTCATGCTTGGAGCGATGGGTCTACTTCCGCCACAGAATTTCCAGTGGGTCATGAGGAGCACCAAATCTATATTGACTATTACATGAGTGTAGGGTATTCTCAAGAAGATGCCGAAGCATTATATTACTTTATCATTAATGCTGCCTCTCCCGATGACATTCATTACATGACGGAGGAAGAGATTGTTGAGTATACTATTTTGACTCCATAATGAACTGATAAGAAAGAAGGTTGTACACTTCTAAAAAAGTGTATGAAAAATCATAAACTAAAAATTGAAAAACCCTGTAATGAAAACTGGGACAAGATGTCCAAAAATAATCAGGGAAGACATTGTCAGCTCTGCGACAAAACAGTTGTGGATTTTACCAAAATGTCTTCAGAAGAAATTAAAGAGTATCTCTTAAAAAGGGGAAATGAAAGAATTTGCGGACGCATCATTAAAGAGCCGATTAAAAGAGCCCCCTCAAAAAAAGAACAATGGTTCAATAGCTTACAGCTAAAAATTAATAAAAGGATTGGTTTTATACCAATTCGAGTCTCGCTGCTTTCACTGCTTAGTGTACTTATGGTTCTTTTTGGTTGTAATCAAAATGTCGTAGAAAATAAAAACGGTACAAAAGACAATCCTCCTACAACAGCGCCTGATTCGATTACAAATGATAGTACTCAACGAATAGATGAATTACATACAGTGGGAAATATTGCTAGACCCGAGCCTCTGATGGGGGATATTGTTCACGAATTAGGCGAGGTTGATGAGCAGTTTAACGAAATCCCCGTAGTGGGAAAAATTGCCATCGAAGAGGATGTTGACCGGCCTAAATAAGATAATCGTATATTGGGTATGCGTTTAAATGAAAAAAATGACATTATATCACTACCCCGCATTAAATTTCATACTACTCTTAATAGCAGGTATGTCCTTGTCTTGTTCTATAAGGAAGGAAAAAGAACGAAGTGTTTATGATACCCCAAACCCTGTTGCCTATACTATTATTACAGCTCCAATTGTAAAAAAGAACTTTGTAAACAAAGCGGGAAGAACGACTGATCATGTTGAATACTATATTCAGCGTTCTATTCAAGATTATTATATCAAATTCTGTGAAAGTAATGTCTCAATCAAAGAGCTTAATGAGAAACTAGAAAGCATTGATGGAGATATCAAGGCGCTTCAATTAGAAGTAGAATTTAGGAATGGTGAATGGGATATTTGCGATGAAAATTATGAGGCTCAGAGTAGGATTGGAGAATATGCCGTAATATTGAAAATTCTTAAATAAGTTTTTACTATACTTCAACAAAATAAACGGCTAACTTTGCGGAAAATTTTACCGCATGAAGCACACAAAAATTGCCATTATTGGAGGGGGGAATTTGGGTCAATCCATTCTTAAAGGTCTCTTATCTAAAGAGAAATACTTACCTAAAAACATCACTATTACAAAGCGTAATATTGATGAACTTTCAGTTTTTGAAAAGTCAGGGGTGAATGTAACTACAGACAATGCCCTAGCGGTAGCCCATTCAGATGTAATAATTTTAGCATTAAAACCATATACCGTTTTATCGGTTTTAGATGAGATTTTTCCACAATTGGATCCAAACAAACACGAACTCGTTTCTCTTGCTTCTGGTGTTTCCCTCGAACAATTAAACGAAGCCATTCAAAACAAAGTTCCCGTTTATCGCGCCATGCCCAATACGGCATCTAATGTTGGTGAGTCCATGACTTGCATCGCAACAAACACAAAAACGATTAACCCCCAAATAGAGGATTGTTTTCAATCCATTGGGTCCACTATTCTTATTGAAGAAGACTTAATGGATGCGGCAACAGTTCTTGGTGCTTGTGGAATTGCATATGCATTGCGTTTCATAAGAAGCATGGTTCAAGGAGGTATTCAGATTGGTTTTGATTCAAAAACGGCCAGTAAAATTGCCAATCAAACGGTAAAAGGCGCAGCAGCGATGCTCATTAAAGAGGGCAATCATCCTGAATTTGAAATAGATAAAGTTACAACACCAAAAGGATGCACTATAGCGGGCCTTAATGAGATGGAGCACAATGGATTCAGCTCAGCACTAATTAAGGGAATTGTTACTTCTCACAAAGAAATAGATTCCTAATGAATTGATTAATTTAAGGCTTTTTTAATACATAAAATGATGTTGAATCCCTGCGTTTTCCCTTTCCTAAAATCACTTAAAAGCAACAACAACCGAGATTGGTTTAAAGAAAATAAGCCCCTTCATGATGCCTCCAAAAAATATGTTCAGGAATTCTCTATAGAATTATTTGATTTGTTAAAAACAAACAATCAGCTTGATCAACAAAAAGTATTTCGAATATATCGCGATGTGCGTTTCTCCAAAAACAAAACTCCTTACAAAACACACTTCGGTCTTTCCTTTCGTCGAGAAAAGCCAGTTTATCGTGGAGGATATTATCTTCATATAGAGCCGGGCGCTTCATTTTTAGGTGTCGGGTTTTGGGGACCAAACAAAGAAGATCTATTTCGGATAAGAAAAGAAATTGAAATGGATCACGAATACTTTGAAAAGGTAGTAACGAATAAAAATGTACTGGAAAAATGGGGAAAGATACAAGGCGAGCAGCTCAAAACAGCGCCAAAAGGGTTCGAAAAAGACCATCCTGGCATTGAATACCTGAGACACAAACAATTTGTGTTTATTAAAAACATAGATGACCAACTCCTTTTAGACTCCAGTTTTGATTCTTGGATTTCAGAACAACTAGATGCAATTAGGCCTTTCTTAAATTATATGGGAGAAGTTTTAACGACTGATCTGAATGGGGAATCAATAATCTGATTACCAAGAAGAAAGCCTTTCTTTTGATAAAAATAAAGATGTATATTTGAGCCGAAATATTAATTATTTCTGACTAAAACTTATAAACAGGGGTGCCCAAAACTGAATAGAGTAGGCAATTTATCAAACAATCAATAAGATGAGCAAAAAGTACAAAATCACGCTTGAGGTAGAAGAAGGACAAGAAACAACAATTAAACCTTTAGGCGAAACAATGACAAGTAAGGCTGCTGCCAACAATCCCGATGGCGGAACCAGTACAACCACAATAACAAACGGTCCTCGAGGAGCAGATGCGGGAGCAGATGCTGATACAGATATGTAATGCCAAGGCCTCTTTATGAGGCCTTAATATTTTTCTCATGTTTTGGATCTTAATTATTGGGGATATCGATGATCCCCACGTTGCAAAAGTATGCTCTCTTCTCAAAAAAAAAGGAGAGAATCCCATTGTTCTAAATCCTTTTAAAGGACATGAAAATTCGATCAGCTATACCTATAATCCATTAAGTGTTCAGATAAAAGCACAGGGCAATTCTGTTGAAATAAAAAAAATTAAATCTGTATGGTGGAGACTTAAACCCAATCTGACTTCAATGCCCGAAACGAAAGAAGAATTTGAAAGGTCGAAATTTATTCACCGTGAATGGCAGCTGACTTTAGAGCCATTAAAATATTTTCTCAACGATTGTTTTTGGATTAATCGAAGAGAGGCAGATGCCCTTTGTCGAAATAAACCTTTCCAGCTGAATCTAGCAAACCTTGAAGGTTTCAAAATTCCTAATGGAGTTATTAGTAATGATGTGAATGAGGTCCAAAAAAAAATCAGAGCGTTTAAACAAGTCGTATATAAGCCCCTAAGCTATTATATCGTTCCTCCAGATCGAATTTTATATTCATCAATTATGACTAAAGAGGAGGTAAGCCAAAAATCAAATAATATAGAGCAGGCTCCATGTATTTTTCAAGAATATATTGATAAAGATTTTGAACTTCGAATCACTATTGTCGGAGGAAAAGTGTTCCCTATAAAAATACAATCGCAACAGAATAATGTCACCAAATTTGACTGGAGAAAAGATCAAATCAATATAGATTATGAAATCTTTGAATTGCCTAAATCAATTGAACAAAAACTATTAAATCTGCATCAAAAATTCGAAATCTTTTTTGGTGCCTACGATTTTATTGTAGATCCTCAGGGAGCATATTACTTTTTAGAGGTAAATCCTGCTGGGCAATGGTTGTGGTTAGAAGAAAATTTAGATCTAAGTATCTCAGAAAGTATTGCTGAAGCTCTTATTGAGAACACAAAGAATTGATTATTTAATGATGCTTACGTGACCAGTATCCCTTTTATTGTTGTCATCATTATATTCAATAATGTAATAATAGGAGGCCACAGGTAAAGCTTCAAAATTATAAAAACCATCCCAAGGCATTTCTTGGTACTTGCCTTTTTGAGATTCGTATACTTTATTTCCAAGCCTATTATAAACACTAACGACATTGTTGGGATAAACCAAATCAATATTGACAATGTTCCAAATGTCATTTACATCATCTTTATTAGGAGTAAAAGCAGTTGGAATAACAACATCACAAATTTTAATCTCAATGACAACCTGTTGAGCTGGCCCCTCGCAATTATTCTCTGTGCTTGTTACATAATAGCTCGTCATCCCTTCATTGTTTTCAGGTAGATATTGATCCTCCGCGCCGATCACTTGAGTCAAGCCTTCGTCGGCATACCAAGTAAAGCTTCCTGGTGCACCCAGGGCTTCAATTGGATAAATGCTTTCATTCGTACAAAAAGATTGGTCGCCTGACGTTTCAGGTGAAAGAGGTAACGGATTGACGACAATTGACTGCGAAAGGTCTACCGAATTTGTACAAAACATATCCTGAATTGTCGTAATTAAATAGTCTCCAGGCGAGTTCCCTAAATCAATATTTTGATTTGAAGAAGTGACACTCATCGGCACACCATCTATAGTATATGCTATTGTGAAATCTAAAATGCCGTTAGCTTCAGCAAATAAATGTTGAGGAATTTCTCCTTCACAATAAATTCCTCCTCCTGTAAAGCTTATCACTTCCGGTAGATTATGTATGATAAGGTCAAATGATACCTCATCAGAGCAATTTCCAACAATGTCATAAATATATATGGTTTGAGAAGAGCTCAACACATCCCCTTCTAGACTTGGTGTTCCTAATCCTCCACTCTCTGTGTAATAAGACTCAGTTCCCGACAAATTTGTTCCTGTTATTTCACCTAAAATATAAGAATCACATTCTTCTTGATTGGTAAACTCGTCTAAATCAGGGGTGGTTGCAGAAATTAATTCAAAAGTCGTGTCTTTCACACATCCATTACCGTCAGAAATGATCACCGAATAAAATCCCTCAGATAAATCAATGGCAATAGAATCAACTTGATTTCCTGCAGCAGCATCCCATTGGAAAGAATACTCTGGCGCGCTCTGTGGAGTGACTGTTATACTCCCATTGGATGCGTTTTCACAAGGCTCAATAATTATAAATGATAGCTCTATTTCTGCAAGATCTGATTCAAAAGAACCAATATCCGAAATTCCATTTCGTGGAAATTCTCGCTGATCAAGCGCAGGGGCTGCCACATCATTCCCGGCATCCACTGCAGGACCGGGAGGACATGGTAAAAGTGCATGCGTATAGGTTGTGCCACCGTTATCAGCTAAAGGCATTAGTCCAGGGTCCGAAGAAATAACATTTCCAGACGTGTTTCCTCCTAATGTTCCTGTCCCTATGTTGAAGACTAAATTGCTTCCACTAGTTGAAGTAAAGCCCCCATACAAATCCTCGTCAGTGACAATTCCCGAAAGATTCGCATTTTCTACGTCGTTAACATTTCTATTGTAGGCAATTAGTGAATTGTTTAAATCTATCGTTCCATTTCGATTAAATATGCCTCCACCAAATCCTTCTCCATCTGTTCCTCCTGCCGCATATCCACTTGTCGCATTTAAAAAACGTCCTTGTCCTCCTTGGGCTTTATTGTAGGCAATCGTTACATTGGTACTATTAATATTTCCACCATTATTGAAGATTCCTCCACCCAGTCCTGCACCAGCTCCCCCGCCCCCGCCAGAAGAACAACAAGGGCCAGAACCTTGACCTCCACCAAAGCCTCCTAATCCACCAGCTCCAGAAGATCCTCCTCCAGATTTTGCGCCTCTTCCGCCACCGCCACCGCCATAGCCTCCGAGACCTCCTGTGCCTCCAAATCCACCTGAACTTCCACCACCACCCCCTCCGGAATAATCACCTGTTGCATCTCCTCCAGCTCCTCCTCCGCCCGCTCCTGCTGTCCCGCCATTGGGACCTGCACCAGGATTTCCTGACATTGTGAAATTTCCTCCATTTGTAGATCCATTTGAATACTTTCCTCCGACAGCCAAATTTGATGATATGGTGCAATTTTCAAGAATAATATCACCAGTTCCACTATTATATATACCTCCACCAAATCCTGGGGTACTTCCTCCGCCTCCGCCTCCATTAGAGCCATTTGTGCCAATCCCTCCTTTTGCTTCGTTTTCAAAAATCGTTACTCTAGACGCGTTCAATACTCCTTCGTTGGATATTCCTCCTCCAAAACCACCGATCGTATTTCCACCTTGATTCAATTCACTTGTGTTGTTTGAAATATGCAATTGGTTCAAAGCCAATGTGCCTTCATTTAAAATGCCGCCACCATTTCCAGGAAATGCATACCCCTCTTCAATTGCAATTAATGACATAACTACAGAATTCCCCGGCAAAATATGAAATACTCTATCGAGACTATCTGCGTTTATTACTGTGCCAAAAGCAGATGTACCTGAAATCGTAATGTCAGCATTGATATCAATATCTCCAGTAGCCGATTGATCTTCCCCTTGCCCTGCAATTGTAAGTATATATTGTCCGTCAGGAAGAGAGATTTCATGAGCTCCTCCTAGCCCATTCGATTCCATTACAGCAGCCCTTAATGAACAATTCCCTAATGCATCAGCACAAACTCCATCAGCAACATTCACATCTGGAGTGTCATTTTGAGTGGTAACGGTAAAGCTTTGACCATGAGCAAATAAAGTTGTTGAAAGCACAAATAAAATAGACGAAAGTAATTTTCTATACATAATTCCTTACATAATTATTTTACTAGACAAGGCAACAGTTTATGAAATGATTTAAATCGTAAAAAAGGCCAAAAGATGGGATTAGTTCTAGTAGATGGTTAAGTTAATAGCTATCTAAATATACAATTTTACATTTTAATAAATTGGAAATACGTTTAAAAGATAGAATATTGGCACATTAATTGGTCTTTAGTAAAACATGAAAACACCTCTACTTAAATTATTCTTCTCTCTATTATTAATTTTTATCTCCTCCTTACAATACACTTTTGCACAAGTGAAGCAGCAATCTATTATAATGGTAAATGGAAATGTCGGTTACGGACTTATGTCTCAATTTCACACTCGTGAAGTAGAAAATTCATACGAATTTCAACATTGGGAAAACCCCATGAATGCCATTATTGGACTAGAAGTTTATTACGTGCATAGAACAAAATTGGCATTTAAAGGAAACGTATTCAGGTCTGGATATATACACAGCGATTATCCAGACGCCTTTATGAGCGGATACAGTATTGGTATCGGTATCGGCAAAAATGTTACTAAGGGAGAAATTGAACCTTCAAAAACCCCTCTTGCTTCTAATAATAATCTTGGAGCAAGTATTATCATGACCTTAAGCTTTGGAAAATCACATAGTATTTTGAGATATGCAAACTTAGAAGACAGCTTTGGAGAAATAAGCATATCTCCCGACACAAAAGAAGAGTTTTTTGCCGATAATTACTTTTTAGATATCTGTGTTCATAGAGATGCAGGTCTCCGAATTACAAAGAGACAAGATAGAGAAGACCGAGAGAAAAATCTATTTTTTTTAATGGGGGGCCAAACGGGTGTAATAATTGGAGTAAACAAATCGGACTGGGCCAATGTATTGTCTGGCGAAGTTGCCCCTGGAATTGAAAAAACCTTTCCTTTTGGTGCCTATTGGAAAATTCAAATCGGCTTGGCGTATCGGCATCGTCAATTTATTTACCGGAAAAGGCCAAAATTTTAATCTTGTTAACAAATCCAATCATTAAGCAGGTTTTATAAAATGTATAAACCATAATTAGATAATCCTAATTATCTTTGCGCGTATTGTGCAAACATTAAACAATTGATTATGTCATTTTTAGATGAAAAATTTTTAGGGAATAGTGTCGAGGATTGGGGGATTGCAATTGGAATCGTTATTGGTTCTTTTATCGCCACGAAAATTGCTTATTGGGTAATCGCTAATATTGTAAAGAAGCTCACCCAAAAAACCAAAACCAATCTCGATGATGTACTTATTGAGACGTTAGAAAAGCCCATTATTTATTCTATTCTAATTGGAGGATACTGGATCGCTATTCACTATTTGGATTTATCAGGTAATCCAGGAATATTAGCTTTTCTACAAGGAATTGCAAACATTTCTATTATTCTTACCCTTACCTCTATTGTTTCTCGCGTCTTTGATGCGCTCGTTACAGAGGTGGTTCAGCCTTATGTGGAAAAGACAGATGGTGGCGCGGACAATTATATGCTGCCCATTATACGAAAAGTAACCAAATCAATCATATGGGTCTTTGGAGTCATCATCGGACTCGATAACATTGGCTTCGATATCACAGCAATGATTGCAGGACTGGGTATTGGTGGTTTAGCTTTAGCTCTTGCTGCTCAGGACTCAGTAAAAAATATTTTTGCGGGAATAATGATTTTTTTAGATAAACCATTTAAAATAAAAGACCGAATTCAAATCGAAGGTTTTGATGGAGTTGTTGAGGAAGTTGGCTTGAGAAGTACTCGTGTAAGAACACTAGACGGTAGAATTGTAACCATACCAAACAGCACCTTTACAGACAATAGTGTGGTCAATGTTACTTCTCAGCCTGCATTGAAAATCACTTTAAACCTGGGACTTACTTATGATACTTCTGAAGAGGAAATGCAAAAGGGTGTAGACATCTTAAGAGAAATTGTTGCCGATAATTCTGATATCTTAGAAGAAGATTGTGCTGTTGGTTTTAAAGATTTTGGTGATTTTTCACTAGGTATTTTATTCCTTTATTATATCAAACCTGAAGCGCATTGGCTAGATTCCCAAAACACCATTAGCAAAGAGGTGTTAAAAAGGTTTAATGCCGCAGGACTTGACTTTGCCTTCCCTACACAAACTCTTCTAAACAAAGAGATTAAATAGATTTTGTGACCGTTAAATAATCCTTTTGACCGTTAAATAATCCTTTTACACTTATTCAGTGTATTATTACTTAGTTTACTTATTGCTCGTGTTGAGCTTATTTCTAAATTATTAGGTTATGAATTTGCGAATATTAAATGTTTCTTTTTTTGTCATATTAAGCTCTTCTCTATTCTCTCAGGGTTTACAGCTGCATTATACGTTTGACAATAACGCGTTGGATATCAGCGGAAACAACCTAAATGGTGTAGTAATTGGAGCCCTTCCATCGGTAGACCGGGGAGGAAATCCAAATGCTGCGTATTATTTCAATTCAGGGAATTATATTGAAATTCCAAACTCACCAATCATTAAGCCAGACTTCCCTTTTTCCATTTCTTTATGGATGAAAGCTGATTTAACTGCTACACAATCTTCTATGTTGTATGCCAGTGATCAAACAACAGGAAAATATTCGGGGTTTTGGGTTTCTTTCCTAACTGATGGGCGTATTTCTGCAAGCTACGGTGATGGAGGAGCCCCTGCTCCTGAAAATAGAGTGTCAAGGCATTCTGTTGAAGCTATAACAGATTATGGGTGGCATAATATCGTGGCTATTTTCCATGGAGAAAATGATATTGAACTATTCATTGACTGTAGGTCTCAGGAGGGAACGTATAGCGGATCTGGTTCAGGTCTTGTAGATTATGGGAATACCGGATCCATTGCGACAAGAAACGGTCTTCAACATTTTGGAAATATTGATGATGTTCACTTGTATGATGTCGCTTTGAACACATTTCAACAGGACTCATTATGCAAAGCAGGCGCATCTTCGGGAACTGTAGGTTTGGATTTAATTTGGGGAGATGAGCCGTTGGCCATTTTTCCAAACCCAGCGAATGAATTCATTAATTTTGACTTCGAAAATAACGAAGCTGTCTCTGAATTTGCAGTTTATGACCAGCAGGGTAGATTGGTTTTGACTTCTCAAACATCTTCTATTGATATTTCAGGATTAAATCAAGGAATGTATCGTGCTGTGGTTACAATTCAAGATTGGTCAAAAAGCACAACATTTATTAAACAATAGGCAAAAGGTTAGTTTAATTTTTCATTGCCTAACTTTATTATAAACAACTCTGTATTTAATAATTGTTCGCAAATCACCCCTTTATCTTTCTTATTGTATCTTTATAAAGTCTTAAAATCTTTTATACATGAAAACGCTTACATTATTCATTTCACTTGTCATTTCAAGCACTGCTTTTTGTGTAATCGACACTCTAGAGGTTTCTTCTAAAATTAAAGATGTAACGGTCTTTTTTAGCGGTGCTCAAATCACTCGAACAGCTAAAATTAAAGCTCCAAAAGGGAAGCATCGACTTGTCCTTAACGAGCTGCCTAATACCATCTATGACCAGAGTATTCAGGTAAAAAGCACGGAAAACTGTAAAATTCTTTCGGTAAAGCACGAGCTGGTATATCCAAGTACAAAAAAGAGTTCGGCAGAAAAGGTCCTAGAAAACAAAATAGAATCACTTGAGCTGGAAATGAAAAGTATTTCGAACCAATTCAATGTATTTACGCTTGAACAACAGCTTCTTTCGGATAATAGGAAATTGAATAAAAACAAAGAAGGGTCTGCTATTGAGGATATCAAAAAAGCGGCAGATTTTTATCGTGAAAGACTCAATGAAATACAACAGGGAAAATTAAACCTTTCTGTTGAAATAGATAAGAAAAAAGAAGCGATTCAAGAGCTGTATGCCGAATTGAACACTCTTACTGTAAAAAAGAGAAACACCTACAGCAAGGTCATCATTACAATTGACTGTTTGACGGCAATAAATGATGACATGAATATTAGCTACTATGTATCTTCTGCAGGTTGGACTCCGAATTACGACTTTAGAGTAGACGAAATCACTGAGCCTCTAAACATTGTTTACAATGCTGAGGTTTATCAATCTTCTGGTGAAAGCTGGGATAAGGTAAATTTGAAATTAAGCACCAATAACCCCTCGCTTAGTGGCGAACAACCGGAACTGGTTACCTGGATACTCGGAAGACCTAACCCATACAAAAAAGAGATCGTACAAAAAGGAGCGGGGGCGTTAAAAGGAAGAGTTTTAGATGAAGAAAACAACGAGCCTATACCATTTGCAAAAATTATTCTTAAGCAGAATAATCAAATCATTGGAGGAGCTTCGTCAGATTTTGATGGAAAATACCAGATCAAACCCATTACAACTGGGTCTTATGTCGTGGAGGTTGAAAACATAGGATATAAAAGTAATCGTATTACTGGTGTCAAGATAAATGATTCCAAAATCACCATTCTTGATTTTGAATTGAATTCCGCTGTTGAAATGCTTGAAGAAGTAGCTGTCGTAATGTATAAAGTGCCCCTTATTGATAAAGACGGAGCAGCTTCAGGAGGAACAGTTACGAGGCAGGACATCAGTCGAATGCCTCAAAGGAATACAAATGGGATATCTGTAAGGGGTTCGCGAAGTGAGTCGAAATATTATGCTATCGACGGCATCAAGGTCAGGGGCAATCCCGTCGAGGCTACGAATTACATTTCAAATTCCTTGAAGACAAGTATTACCAATCTGGAATATACCATAGAAATTCCATATACAATTCCATCTGACGGCGAAGACTATAGCATCAAGATGAAAGATGTTAGTGTTCCAGCAAAATACGTTTATCACGCAGTACCAAAACTTGATGAAGACGCATTTCTGACTGCAGAGCTGACCGGCTGGGCTGCACTTAATCTATTGCCCGGAAAATCCAATATTTATTATCAGGGAACCTATATTGGCGAGTCCAAAATTGAAACTGAAAAGGCCTCAGACACCCTGAGCATCTCTTTAGGTCGCGACCGCAATATTGTGGTGAAAAGAGAGGGCAATAAAGAGCTTTTTGACAAAAGAGTGGTAGGCAATTACATTAAGGAAACGGTTGGGTGGAACATCACGGTCCGAAACAATAAGGATGCGAAAATCAATATTGTCATTGAAGACCAGTTCCCAATTTCAGAACGAAAATCAATTGAGGTGGATCGCTTGGACTATTCAGGAGCCAAACTTAACGATAAAACCGGTAAGCTGCTTTGGGAAATCGAGCTCAACGCCAACGAAAAAAAGGATCTGAAATTTAATTACCTCGTCAAGTATCCCAAATTCAGTAATATCAAATTATAGATCAACGGGATTTTAACGCAAAATTTCTTTAACGTTTGATTTAATCTTTTCACTTAATGAGTCTGTAGGCAGGTCGTTGTCGTCCGTTCCAAAAGGGTCTTCAATTTCCTCGGCTAAAATTTCCATACTCACCAAAATGTAAAAAAGAAAAATGGAAACCAAAGATGAATAGTACCCAAAAGAATTCACAAATGCTAACGGTAGAGTCGTTACATAAATGAATATAAACTTCTTAAAAAACATACTATAAGAATAGGGTATCGGCGTGTTCTTAATGCGTTCACATGCTCCAATAATATCTGAAAATGATTTTAAATTGACGTCAATAACAATATAGTTTTCATCGCTGAGCTGTCCGCTCTTTTTTAGCTCGTCTAATTTTTTGTAAAGCATTGTAATAATGTAATTGGGCTTGTGCTCATAGCTTTCTATTTCCTTTGTTTCTTCCAGAGTTAAATCCAATTCGTCAATCTTCACTCCTTCTCGCAAGTGCTCCTTCATCGAAATGGCGTAATTAGCAATCATTCGACTGAAATATTGTTTGGTTTGAACATCATCTGTTAGCGCAGAAATTTTAATGGCTAAATTCCGAGAATTATTTACCAGCTCCCCCCATTTTTTTCTTCCTTCCCACCACCGGTCATAAGCCGTATTTGTTCTAAAAATAAGCAGTAAAGACAATACAAACCCAATTAGAGAATACACTTTAAATAGGTGGTCCAGAGCCTCTACATTTCCAATATAATTGATTTCAATATAGGCAATACCAGTTGCAAAAAGCCCCAAGGCAATAAGCTCTTTCCATAGCTTGCTTATGGTGTCGCTGTGATTAAAAGCAATAAGATGTTTAAACCAGATTTTAGGGTTGTACTTGATCATTTTTCTAAAAATTTGAATCAAAAATATAAAACAAAAGCAATCTCTCGATTATTTATATCCTATGTTTATATATAACTTTACCATCCTATGCAAAAATTATTCAATCTCAATTTGCTAAAAACAATAGTTTTTATCGCCATAATTCCATTAACAGCTAAAACTCAAGCCGTCCTATATAACCCACAAACGCTATATGATAGTCCTGGAGGACTTTATGACCAAGGGTCTATCAGTGAAATGAATATTCAATTCTATGATGCTAATTATCACAACACACTTGTCAATTCATTTTTTAATTATCCTGCATATCGTATTCCAGCAGTAATCAGCCTTAATGGAGTTTCATACGATAGTGTTGGGGTGAGGTACAAGGGGAATTCTACTTTTTGCCTGCCGAATGATGAAGGGAATCCAAAGGTTCCTATTAATCTCGATGCCAATTACTGGATTTCAGGTCAAAAAATTGCCGATTACAAAAAGCTGAAATTCGCCAATGCGTGGATGGACCCCACTTTTGCCAAAGAAATTGCCGCAACCAATATTTATCAAAAATATATGCCCTCTCCAGAAGTGAACCTACTCAAAGTAAAGGTTCAAGGAAATTACCTGGGCTTGTATGTAAACACAGAGTCTATCAACAAGCAATTCATGGAGAAGCATTTTGGAGAAAAGGATGGTGTACTATTCAAGTGCGATCCAGCGCAGGTGTTCTGTGGAAATACAAACCCTGGAGGAAATCCAGATTTAAAATGGTTAGGGCCAGACAGCACAAACTATTACACGAGCTATGACCTTAAATCAGAATCAGGATGGGGAGAGCTGATGGATTTGATTTATACCTTGAATTATGATTTTGAAAATCTAGGAAACATACTAAATATTGATAGAGTATTATGGAATTTTGCCGTGAACACTGCCATACTAAACCTTGATACCTATAATGGTTATTATGTGCACAACTACTATCTGTACAAATCTGAAGATGGTTTATTTCAAATGATTCCTTGGGATTTTGATAATGCCTTTGTTGGTGCAATTTTGGGATTTGACTATTGGTCTCCTGAGGATGTTTACAATTATGACTCATACGGGAGTCAATATGACCCAAGCTCAAGGCCTCTATTTCAAAAGCTTATGTCAGACCCATTAAGAAAGAAACAGTTTGACGCCCACCTACGCACGATTTTTTCTGAGACAATGCTAGACACCTCAAGCATTAGAAATGAAATTTCTGACCTCCATGAACAGGCACTTCTTCCTGCGAATCAGGACTTCAACAAGGCTTTCCCTATGACCTATTTTTATAGTAATGTAGAAGAACCTTTCTGGTCTGGTTGGGGTTTTGCGGGCATTATGTCGACAATCGCTGAAAGGAACAATTACCTCATGAGTCTTCCTGCGATAACGAGCACTCCCCCTTCTCTTTCCAATGTAGATCTAAACAATGGAATTGTAACAGTGATTGCGGGAAACACTAATGAAGTTGAGCTTATGGTCACTACAAGCCCACATAACTCGAAATTTGTTCCCTTTATAATGTATGATGATGGA
>JBELDA010000039.1:0-24416 GCA_042094515.1 Crocinitomicaceae bacterium | reverse complement strand
GTAACATCATCCACTGTAATTGTATAAATTACATCAACGCTATTGCTACATTCGTCAGTTATAGTATATGTTCGAGTGATTGTAATTGGACATGTTCCACTTACTAGATCAGAAAATGTTACTATCAAGTCAGCATCAATTGTCACATCATCATTTACTATTAGTGGATCACTTGGGTCTCCAAGGGCCTCTAATTCTGCAATTGTTGTAGCTGCAGCAGGAGCATCAGTTATATCACAACCTTCTATAGATATGTTCAGTAAAGAACCTGAAACAACAGGGGCCACGTCCACAATCACATCTAAAACTGTTCCGTCAATACACCCTCCTAATGTTGAGGTATACTCAAAATAAAATTGGTCTCCATTATTAACAGTTACTGTTCCACTTACCGGCGTTCCTGTATTGTCTGTACCTGTATACCATTGTCCTGTTCCCGCTACTCCGGATGTTTCTGTAGGCAGGTTAGCGTCAAGGTCAAGGCTAGCTCCATCACAAACACTAACTGTAGATAAAGGAGCCAAAACTGGATAAGGATGAACGGTTACATCTTGAGTAACATCATATGTACATCCGGCAATAATAATCGTACCTGTGATTGTATGCGTTCCTATAATATTAGGTGTAAAGATTCCCGTACCGTCTCCATTGTCCGTAACTCCCGTACCTGATACAGAAACAGAATTAGTATTTGTGTATTGCAATTGAACAAAGGCTGTTATTGTTACCGGGTCAATCCAGCCATCATTATCTTGAGAAACAACCTGAACTGAATTCAATGGGAAAAAAGGAGTTAAATCAAAACCTGCAGCATCACATAAGTTAGTCGCAACTGTAACTCCATTTACAACAATCTCGAAATATGACCAACCGGTACAAGTAGCGATTGTTGTAAAGTCTAAAGTAGCAGATACCAAAGGATATCCTGCCGCGCAGGATAAATCTATATTAGCAGTAACATTTAAATAATCGTCACCTGTTGCAGTTACTGTAGGAGTCGTACAAGAACTTCCACCTAAACCAGAAAGCGCAGGCGACCCGTCAATAAAAACCTCAAAGTTATCTACGGGGTCATTTAAACAAAAGTCTGTCTGTAAACTTTCTAATGTTGGAACAGGAACAACATAATCATAAGTTCCTGAATAATTTACAGAACAACCGTTCGGGTCGCTAATTGTTATATCGTATATATCTCCAAAAGAAAGGCCAGTAATTGAAAACCCTCCGCCAGAAGCAAGACCAATGTGATCTACAAGAGTTCCTGATCCATTGTTAATTATAGTATAAGAGTCCGGGTAAAAGTCTGGAGAGCCACCAAAGACTGTCATTTGTACCGTTCCTCCACAACCAACAATTGCATTAGCTGTAATTTCTTCCAAAAAGGTCACCTGAATTGGAAAGCCCTGATCAAAACAACCATCACCATTATTATCAAGGTCCCATCCATTAACATCATCTATAACCGTCGGTACAAACCACAATTCGTTATCAGTACTAATCACTCCGAAACTAGTTTCTAAAATACTCAGAAGAGATCCATCATTTGTTTCAAGAAGGTTTTCACCCGTCCACGCTACACCTGTATAGCAAGGGTCAGTATTAGGGTCTGGAGAACTTGGTGGACATGTATAAATAATATAGATCAGGCCAGGAGTGGTCCAAGGCGGCCCTCCAGGAGGAGGTAAAGTGTAATCAAGCTGTGTATCTAGAGCGATTTGATCATTAAAACATAATATAAACGGGCTCGCATCTACGCCATTATTTACCGTAGTTACTCCCGATCCAGTTTGAGTTACTAGAACTGTTCCGGCATCCGCTCCGCATAATGGACAATATGCTGCAGCGTCTATTGGACCTAATAATATTTCTATACTACAACCAACAGCGTCAGTTACCGTAATATCAACGCTTCCTCCATCGGGTATGTTTGATAAAATAACTTGTCCTCCATTACCCACAGAAGTGATGTCTGGAGTGCCATCGCCATTATTAGAAATGGTAAAGTTTGTTCCGTCTACTAGTGCATTTCCGCCGCTAAATGTAAATGTAATTTGGGTTGACGGTGCTCCTGGATCATCGCATTCAACAACACTACTATATGATATTTCAGGGTTGAAATAAACCTCAGTATAATCACCCACGTCAAAACAACCAGCATTAATTTCAGCTGTTGAGCAATCACTCATCGTTATTGGTGCTATGAAATAAGTTACACCATTATTTTCTGCTGGAAGCGTTGCATTAGGGCCATTTGCATTAGGGAATGTTCCCGAAGGATAAGCACCCACATAGTTGTTGTCATCAGTAGGCATTCCTCCCGAAGGGGGAGTGCCTATATCCGTTAAACCAGTAAATAAACCTAATGGGTCTGAAGCAACCCAAAAACCCCATCCAATGCACGGATCTGCACCTAGGCTGGTGTTCACCGATCCAACAGTAGAAACATTAACGTCTTCATTAAAACATGAAATAATGGAAGCGGCAGAGGTGTTCGTTCCTGCATCAGCAGCACACGCATCCTCAATTAATATATCAAAATCACATTGGTCTCCATCAATACCGTCAATAACTATATAATATGTTGTACCAGCTGTTCCAGTAAACACAAATTGAGCGTCAGTAATTCCTGCATCACAATCCACAGGAGTATATGGTCCACCACACGGCCCTGTAATGACAGCCATTTGAAGGCCTATGCTATACAAACAGCTGAAATTTGAAATAGTCGCTGTATATTGGTCTGTATCTACAGGTGTGAATTCATACCAAACTGTATTTTCAATAGTTGTTGCACATATATCTGCAGCAACAGGATCATCAGTATTTGGTGAGGCACAAATGTTATCGGTGCTTTCAACGACTCCTAATGATAGTCCAGTTGCATTGGCACACAAATCATTAGGAACGCCTCCTGGACAAGTTTCATAAACACAAATATCAAAAGTTGTAGTGGCCGGAATATCCGAATCCCAATCATAAACTAGAATGTAGTAGGTTTGACCAACGGTCAGTCCATAAAAAGTCTGTGTCTCAACTCCACCATTACCCGTATTGTCAATACAGGGGCCCTCTTGTACAAGAGCAGCGCAAGTTCCACCAAAAACACCTAAAACTGCATCAAAAGATCCAGAGCCATCAACATTTACTGTCATTGTAGACTCTGTAGCCGTAAATTGGAAGTAAACATCATCGTTAAGGTTTCCTGTACATGTTCCATTGTTCAGGTCCTGTACTGTATTTCCAAATACATCTCCAGAAATATATGTACAAGTCGTTCCTGGCGTTAGGGCCGTAGCGGAGGTACAAATATCCCCCTGACTATAACCTGAATGAAAGGACAAGAATATTAATGCAAAAATCAAACTTATGTTTGTTTTGCTAATGTTAGAAGGGCTAAACAAACTATTCATTGCTAAAATCTTTCTTAAATGAATGATATAACTTAACCTGTTCTTGACTAACTATTGAATTGTCAATACTCTCGAATTCAGCAATATAATTTAACCTGTGAGTTAGGGAGTTTAATTCCAGCTCCTCTAAAAGAGGAAAATTGTGTTGAGACTTGGCTTCTTTAATTTCTGATTGCGTTCTCCAGTATGAATTAGAAAGTTCTTTTAAAACAGCGGATTCTTGATATTGGCTACTTTGTTGATTCGCAACCGTTTTTAACTTGATTAATTCCTTCTGGGGAGGCTTTGTATCTATTACATTTTGACCTGAAGAAGTTGCTCGAGCGTATTTAGTCATCCGAATTGAATCTACAGAAGAAAGTTTTCTTGACGGTTGTTCAACTGGTGTTTTTTGAATAATGTTTGTTTTTTTTTGGGCTTGAGCCGTGCTACATGTGTAAGGAGAAATTGAAAGTAGCAAAATGATGTAGAGTTTATGTTTCACTTACTATGATTTTAGTTTATTTAGCGCACCGTTAAGACGCGTTTATCAAAAAGAGGGTTGCTTCAAATGAATAGTTTATTTAATGATAAAAGTTATCGCGAAAATACTCCTAATTCTAAACTTTACAAAATTTCAAATCATTCCGTACTTATCTCAACAATAAAACATGTCCAATAAGGATTTTTCTTTCGTCCGTTTGAGGGTTTTTGTAAGTGATTTTCCAGGTGTACATTCCATCTTCAACAACTCCCACATGCGGGCCAAAGCTACCATCCCATCCTATTTCTGCATTGTGTGTTTCAAATATAATCTCTCCCCATCTGTTAAAAATTAACATCGAAAAATTATAAGGGTCAAATCCAGAATAAAACACGGGCGCAAAAACCTGATTAAAGTTGTCCCCGTCAGGTGTAAACGTATTAGGAACATAATAAATTTCTTGTTCATCATATGGTATAAAATGTTCCACCGAATGCATACAGCCATATTCACTAATTGCTGTAAGTGTAATTATTACTCCTTCTTCTGTTTCCTCATAAATGTGCGATGGATTTATGATTTCACTGCTAGATCCATCCCCAAAATTCCAAACATAATCTACCGCTCCCTGACTATTGTTATTAAAAGTCACCTGCTGATTAACATCGGTAAAGGTTTGTGGATTAAAGGTAAATTCTGCTGTTGGATTGTTTTGAACACAGATGTAATCACTTATAGTTATCGTACTTGAACAACCATTTTCTTGAACAAGCAAGGTGACATCATAACAGCCTGAAGATGCAAAAGTGGTATTTACATTTGTTCCGTTAAGTATGTCGCCATTTTGGATGGTCCATATATTATCTCCTACAGTGTTACTACTGACCAGGTTAACGCTCAAAGGAGCACAGCCCTCAACCATATCAGCTGAAAAAGAAGCCGTAGGCAATTCGTTCACTACTATGTCCATTGTTGTCCCTGTCGCACACTCTCCTGGATCTGCGGTAAAAAAATAGGTCGTTGTCCCTATGGTTGATGTGTTTATTGTAGCTGGACTCCAGGCCCCCGACACGTTATTATCAGATGTGGAATTCAAGTTGTCGGCAATTATTTCATCTAAGCAATATGGCCCTAGTCCAGCGAAAACAGCAATGGATGGTGGGTTTACATTAACAATAACTGTTTGTGGAGTGCCTGAACAAGTACCAAGCAAAGGGGTTATGGTATATTCAACAGTACCCGAATTACTTCCTGTTGCTGTTAATGTTTGTATGATATCCAATCCCGGAGCATTAACTCCTGATCCGGCCGTCGCTCCTGACGCACCATTCTCTATTATAGTCCAGTCAAAACTTGTTGCATTGGTACTTGAAACACTAATCATAGCATCTTCCCCACTACAAATCTCATTCTCAGCTAAATTCACTATAACATCCACAGTATTGTCTTCTGTAATAATAATTTGAGCTGAGGATTCACAACCTATTACACTGTATCCTGTTACGGTATAAGTGCCCGGCGAGCTTATATTTGCATTACTTGAATTTCCTAAGCCACCATCCCAGCTATAACTATCTCCTCCTGAAGCGGTTAAACTTATATCTATTAGGGTACATGTAAGCTCTGTACTCCCTGTATTGTTTGTTATTGTTATTGCTGGCAGGTCCTGAATCTCTATATCCATTGTGGTAATCAAGGCGCATTGAGATGGATCTGGAGTAAATGTATATGTACTTATTCCAGCAACAGAAGTGTTAATTAATGATGGGCTCCATGTTCCTGTCACACCATTATTGGAGGCTGAAGGGAGGAAGGGTGCTACATCATCAACACAAATTGCATCAATTTGTGTAAACAAGGGTGTAACTTCAGGCGTAACTTCAATGGTTACATCATCTGTTGCTACACATCCGTTTCCATAATCAAGAGTAACAGTATATGTATTCGTACCTACTGGAGGGAAAATGGTATCCGAGGGTTCCGTGGAGCCCGTTGACCAGGAAATATTACCTAAATAGTAGACATCAAAGGACAGGCTTCCTGAATTATCGGAATACCAGTTCGGATTGTTTTCAGTAAATGAAAATGTTTGACCAGATCCTCCATCAAAGAAAAAATAATATTCATGATTGGGGTTATAAACATAAGGCGTTGTAGATTGTGTTGTTGGGTTTTGACCATTCCATTGCCAAGGGTAGGCTTCAATAGGGGTTATGTTATTACACCCTTGATAAAACCAAAAAGCACCGTCTCTATTTTCACATGGACCATTCCCGGTGTAGGTGCCATTCACAACGATATAATAGTTTCCAGGTAAATTCGTATTTGAGGTTGTATAAGAAAATGCGGAACCAAAAGTCATAGTAAACTGCTCAACCAATAGGCCTCCCGATAACGTATCAATAAAAAGCACTGTAGAATCTCCCTCACAAAGTGTAGAGTCTAATGCGGCGGCTAAAACAAATGGAGCATCAGTTATAATTACATCCATAGTTGTGTTCGCAACACATTGACCAGGATCGGGAGTAAATGTATATGTCCCTGTTCCTGATAAAGAATTGTCAATAACTGATGGCGACCAGCTACCTGTATACCCCTCGAGAGAACTTGTTAATAATACATCAACTGACCCGGTTTGGCAATACGGACCTAAGGCATCAAAAGTTGGAATTAAAAGGGCATTTACTGTCGTGATTGCCATAATGTTTATTGCAGATGAACAGGGTCCGTCAGAAATCTCAGTCAAGGTAATTGTGGTACTTGTAGTCACTGCAGAAACCGTAATTGTGGCCATTCCACCCGTTAATATAACTGTGTTCGGTCCCGAACCTGTGTCATATGTTACAACCGCATCTACAAGCCCTGTAATTGTAAAAACAGCGTCATTCCCCTCACAGATTGGGCCATTTGCAGTAACCAAAGGGTCGGGAACAGGCGCTCCGCCAATAATAATAAGCTGTGTAAGCAAGGTTTCATTTCCGCAGTCATCCGTTACACTATAAGTTCGTGTAATTGTTTCTGGACAGGCATTTCCATCAGAAACATCAGAAACAAATGCAACTGTAGGAATGGTTGTACAATTATCAGCTTCTCCCACAACCAAACTAATGTCTGGTGCTGGTGCTGGTGCAAAAGCGACGCTTATATTAGCAAGACTTGGAACTGTTGGGGGAATATTATCATTAATATGAAATGTATATGTCCAGTCTACAGATGCTCCTGTACAATCAGTATATGTGAAAGTATAAACTTTATCACCTGAACAAATTGGAGTTGCATTCTCACTCATACTCGGTGTAATTGCCGAGCCGCAATTATCCACCATTGAAGGAGGTGTTGGAATAGTTATGTCCGACGGACAACTAATTAATGAGCTCTCGTTTGGAGGCACCGTCAATACTGATGAACAACAAGTGTAGTTTTCATTCACCGAGTAGGAGCACGATACAGGAGTGGCTATTTGTTGTTCAAAAATAGCGGTGACACTCGTTGAAAGAGTTCCAATTGTCCACTGTCCTGCACCTAATGTTCCGCATGAAGCTCCAGGAACAAATGTAGTATAAGTAGGTGGTGTTCCGTACCAAAAATTATTGGGTAAAACATATACCTCTATGACGCTATTTTGATTATAAGTTACTCCATACCCCCCAAGGTCTGCCTCGTTAAATGAATACGAAAAACTAGTATTTGTTAATGGCCCCTCAAAAAGAACTTGAACACCATCAATATATACATCAACATAATAAGGCTCTGGAGAAGCTGAGCAGTTTGGACAACAATATCCGTTCCCACTTATATTCACAACAATCGACTGAGCATTTCCTCCGATTCCGTTTGCAGCCACAACCGCATAGGCTGAGTTATTTGTTCCAGCATAAGCATTACTTGCCACAAATGCAGAAGTGTTCAAGTTTGAATTATACGTTATTGGGGTTAATGGGCCCGCTGTTTGGCAGCAGTTTGGTCCTGCCGCAAATCCTAAATAGTCAATTGTAAAGTTTTCTGTGCCATTTGAACAGTATGGAGTCATAGAGGTGGGGTCGGGCGAAATAGAAAACAATGTTCCTAAATCTAATAAGTCACAGTCATTATTAGGGGAAATATCCCAAGAACACGAACCGGCATTCCAAGCAATTGAAACCACATCCGAGCCCTGAGTTGGAACCTGCGGATAAACCATAATTGTATGTGTTCCACTAGATATAATAGTGCCCGTAGCATCACATGTTATTTCCCAAGGAAGATCTACAGAAATCGGAGTACAAAAATTATTGTTTACCAAAGTAAGCTCAACATTAAAGTCTTGACAGTTTCCCATTGTCATAGAAACAACTCCAGATGGTGTTGTTATATCAATCGTTGCAGAAGAAATTTCCACACTAGATGTAAAGTACTGATTGGATTGCGCTCCAAAATTTCCACTTATATCTGCTAATACAGTCCCTGAAGAGCTTGTTGCTTGTATAATTCCTCCTGAACCATTAAAACCATCTCCCCAAGAATCGTAAACAAGTAGGTTAAAAATCGTTCCCTCAATAGATGGGTCTAAAGGACCAACTACAACGTTAATTGAGCCGCCATCCGTTCCTGGCCCTCCTGAAGCAACTACATTACCTGAGGTATTGGATACCACCTCCCAGGTAATTTCGCTTCCAAATGAAGAACCGTAATTACCGACAATATTAAAAGTTACAAAACCATCACAAGCTGTATTTAATACTTCCAAATAGTAAAGCTGGTTACCACATGTTTCCGTTGAGGAACTTGCTTGAGTCGCATATTCCGGACAATTGGCCGTTGGCGGATTGACGATAGTACAATCTGTATTCCCTCCACCCCCAGATTGAGTCAAAGTTATGTTTTGAACAACATTAGCATAATTTGTCACCAACATGACATAAACTTGACCTGCCACCGCTCCAATAATTTGAGGAGTTTCATTATTTGTAAATGAGAAACTGCAATCTACTACATTATTATACGAGCCACAATTGGCCTCAGCATCAGCTAAAGAGTTAAAAGGCCCCCATATAATGAAGTCTATATCCGATGCTGCATTTAGCTCCATCTGAATGTCTCCAGAATTAGAAATTTCTAAGTAATACCATGTGGGGTTGGGTTCAGAAAGCAAACAATCATAATTATTTCCAGGGCTTGTTGTCGATGCGTCTGGAACACCACTCGATGCAGTAAAAGAAATACCAACATCAGTACATATCGGTTGTAAACTAGAACAATCCGCTCCTCCTGCTTGAGAATGAGCCAAAAGGGACTGAAATAAAACTACTATTAAAACTACTATTTTTTGCTTCATCTCCTAAACTAATTATTAATAAGCGCGTTCAATTCATCTTTTTTCTTTAGGAGAGATTTTTCGATTTTTTCCATTTCTTCAAACCACCCTTGTTCTGTAGCTAAAGCTTTTTCAACGGGGTCCGAAAGAACATAGTTTCTTTTCGTTTCTATAGCTGAAAGGTGTGAGTCTATTTGAGAAATTTGTTTTAAAACCTCTTGTTCGTTGACAGAAGGTTTTGGTGCTGTATTGGTATTTATGGGTTCAATGCTTTTTACAGACTTCGAATTCTGCGCACTTAGTTCACACATAAAAAACAAAAGAAACACAAAAAATAGGGTGTATTTTTTCTTCATATTAACGACGAATTAGGTTCTAACTTAATTTTAAGACGAGGAACGAGTGTTCCGGTTGCTTAATCACACAAGATAATCAATACTCAAAAGAATCCATAAATTTTGTAGTAAAGTTTCCTTTTACAAAATTTTCGTCTTCCATAAGTTTTTGATGAAATGGTATTGTCGTCTTTACTCCTTCAATAATATACTCTCCAAGAGCTCTTTTCATTTTCAAAATAGCTTCATCCCTTGTACGGGCTACAACTATTAGTTTTGAAATCATCGAGTCATAATTTGGGGGTATCGTGTACCCTGAATAAACATGAGCATCTATTCGAACACCGTGTCCTCCGGGGCAATGATAATCGGTAATGGTTCCTGGGCAAGGCCTAAAATCATGCTTAGGGTCTTCGGCGTTTATTCTGCACTGTATAGCGTGCATTATGGGTAAATAATTTTTTCCGGATATTTTTTCTCCAGCGGCAATTTTAATTTGCTCTTTTATTAAATCGTGGTTAATAACCTCTTCAGTGATCGTATGTTCTACCTGTATTCTGGTATTCATTTCCATAAAATAAAAATCCTTGTTCTTATCTACAAGAAATTCAACTGTTCCAACTCCCTCGTATCTAACCGCTTTAGCTGCCTTTATGGCTGCCTCTCCCATTTTCTCTCGCAACACAGGTGTCATAAAAGGAGAAGGTGTTTCTTCAACTAATTTTTGATGTCTTCTTTGAATGGAGCAGTCTCTTTCTGAAAGGTGACATACGTTTCCGTGCTGATCTCCTGCAATTTGAATTTCAATATGTCGAGGCTCTTCAATGAACTTCTCCATGTATATTCCATCATTTCCAAAAGCAGCAGCAGATTCTTGTTTAGCAGAATCCCATGCTTCTTCAAGGTCCTCTTCTTTCCAAACAATTCGCATTCCCTTTCCGCCTCCACCAGCTGTAGCTTTTAAGATTACTGGATACTTTATATCTTTTGCCTTTACCTTCGCCTCTTTTGTGTCTTTCAGAAGACCTTTAGATCCAGGGATACACGGAACGCCTGCCTTGATCATTGTAGCTTTAGCAGTGGCTTTATCTCCCATACCAGATATTTGTTCAGGAAGAGCTCCAATAAACTTGATGTTGTGCTCTTCACAAACCTTTGAGAATTTTTCGTTTTCAGATAAAAACCCATAACCCGGATGTATCGCATCTGCATTTGTTATTTCCGCAGCCGCAATAATACTTGGGATTGATAAATAAGATTTAGCACTCACAGGTGGCCCTATGCAAACCGCCTCGTCTGCAAACCTTACAGGAAGAGAATCTTTATCAACCGTTGAATAAACAGCAACCGTTTGGATGCCCATTTCTTTACACGTTCTGATTACTCTAAGGGCTATTTCCCCTCGGTTGGCAATTAATATTTTCTTAAACATAAATGTGCGTTTTGATTTTTTATGCTGGCTCTACCAAAAACAATGGTTGCTCATAATCTACTGGACTCGCATCATCTACAAGGACTTTGACGATCTTTCCTGAGACCTCTGCTTCAATTTCATTAAAAGTCTTCATTGCCTCAATAATACATAGCTTATCTCCTACAGTAAAAGTACTTCCTACATTCATGAAGGGGTCCTTATCTGGACCAGCAGAACGGTAAAACGTTCCAATCATTGGGGACTTTATTGTAATAAGGTTATCATCTTCTTTTGGAGCAGCCTTATTCGATCCAGATTGTGGCGCTTCAGCTGGTGCGGCTGCAGCTGCAGCAATTGGCGCTGCGGCCGGAGCTGCGGGCTGAGCAGACTGAACTATGATTGGTTGTTCAGAGGTCGGCTTGCTGCCCGAAATAACAACTTTACAGTCCTCTTTTTCTACTTGAACTTTTCCAACTCCCGTTTTGGATACTAATTTTATTAACTCTTTAATTTCTTCAAAATTCATATCTGATTGTTTTTATTTCTATTTTTTACGAATTATATGCCCATTTTAAATATACACTACCCCAAGTGAAACCGCCTCCAAACGCAGCCAAAACAACATTGTCTCCTTTTTTAAGTTGGTTTTCCCATTCCCATAAACAAAGAGGAATCGTTCCTGAGGTTGTATTTCCATATTTGGAAATATTAATCATTACCTTGTCTTTTGTTAAGCCCATTCTGTTTGCAGTAGCATCAATAATTCTCAGATTAGCCTGATGTGGAACCAACCAATCAACATCCTCTCCAGTTAAATTGTTTTTTTCCATGATTTCCGCTGCAACGTCTGCCATGTTTGTTACTGCAAATTTAAAAACGGACCTTCCTTCCTGATATACAAAGGTTTCTGGAGTGCCAACATTTTCCTTTGTTACAGGAAAGGCTGAACCACCAGCTTTTTGAATTAGATAATCTTTTCCAGAGCCATCTGCTTTAAGAATTGAATCAACAATTCCGTTCCCTTCGTTATTAGGTTCTAATAACACTCCTCCTGCTCCATCTCCAAAAATCACACACGTGTTTCTGTCTTCATAGCTAACAATAGATGACATGATGTCTCCCCCAATAACAATGACTTTCTTACATTGCCCTGAAGAAATAAATTGCTGTCCAGTAACCAGAGTATACAGAAAACCAGAACAAGCAGCGCTAACATCAAACCCCCATGCGTTTGTAGCTCCACTTTTGTGACAAATTAAATTTGACGCACTTGGGAACCGGTGATCGCTTGTTACTGTTCCAACAATAATCATATCAATCTCAAGAGGGGAAATCCCTCTTTTATCACAGATTCCTTTTACAACATCTGCACCCAAATCAGATAAGGTCTCTCCTTCACTTACAATCCTTCTTTCTTTAATTCCTGTTCTTGTAACAATCCATTCATCGTTGGTATCGACCATTTTTTCTAAATCGGAATTACTTAAAATCTTCTCTGGAACAGAGCCGTGTACTGCAGTTATTGCCGCTGTAATATTCATTTTACTTAAATGCTTTTTTTATCTTCTTTGCCAACCCTGAAGAGGCAACTTCATACGAATGTAATAACATATTTTTAATTGCAATGTCATTTGATATGCCATGACCAATAATTACATTTCCGCGAATACCTAAAATAGGCGTTCCACCATAGTTTTCATAATTAAACCGATCAAAGTATTCATCACTTATTCCTCTTTTTTTAATTAAAGAGTATATTCCTTCCGCCTGCTTTAACACTACGTTCCCTGTATATCCATCACATACAATCACATCAGCAACCCCCGTAAAAATATCACGCCCTTCAACATTACCGATAAAATTAATCTCGTCTGAGTTTTTTAATAATTCATGTGCAGCAATGGTTAGCAGGTTTCCCTTTGACTCCTCTTCACCTATATTTAAAAGGGCCACCTTAGGTTTCTTTTTTCCGTATACATGCTGTGCATAAATAGACCCTAAAATCGCAAATTGAGAAAGAACGTCCGCTTTGCAATCGGCATTTGACCCTACATCTAAAAGAACCGTTTTGTCTCCTGTAATTGTAGGTAAAGTAGATGTAATACATGGTCGAATAACCCCGGGTATAGTTGTGGATTTATATATCGATCCAACCAGCATTGCCCCGGTGTTTCCTGTTCCTGAAAAAACATCTATTTTTCTTGTAGCTAGATAATGAAGGCCTATGGAAATAGAACTTTTTGGCTTTCTAAAAATTGCGCGAGTTGGGTTGTCTTTAAAGGTTATTTGCTCTGGCGCATGAACCAACTTAACTCGGTTTTCATCTATACCAATATAAGATGGGTGGGATTTTACCTCTTCGCTGTCCCCAAATAAATAAAAGATACAAGAGGGTAACTCATCCATTGCCAATTTTAAACCATCAAGGTTTACTTTTGGCGCAAAATCACCTCCAGAAACGTCAAGACCGATTCTCATTAGAGAAAAAATCTTAAGCTTCTATTTCCTTTTCAGCAATGACCTTGCCTTTGTAATAAAGCTTTCCTTCGTGCCAATGTGCATGATGAAAAAGGTGTGGTTGTCCCGTTGTTGGACAGGTGGCAACATTACTAGCTGTCGCTTTTACATGTGTCCTTCTTTTGTCTCGTCTCGTTTTTGAGATTTTTCTTTTAGGATGTGCCATAATTATTTATTATTAATTCAGTTTATTTAATTTTTCCCATCTGGGGTCAATATCTTCACTTCTATTATCCCTTGATTGATATTTACTTATAAGCTTTACCATTTGCTCGTTACAGTCCCCATCATAATGTTTAGGGCTCGTTGGTAATTCAACACTAATTAGCTCATAAATTTGCTGAGCAACATTTATTTTATATTCGTCAGGAGATAAAACAAATAAGTTTTCATCTTCTTCACTCTCTGTTCCAAACTTGTAATAATTTGTCATTTCACCTTTCAACTTCACGTTTGCTAGTTCATTACACCTCGAACAAACAACCTGTACGTGGCCATTTACAATAAAGTTCGATATCATAATGGTTTCTTTTTTTTCTAAAGTTACCTCAGCTTTTAAGCTTCCCTCTTCTATCAAAGAATAAGGAAAGTAATCAAAGAACGTTTTACCCACTTCAAAACTAAAATGATGCGAGCCTTGTTTTAAACCAGCAAAAGGTATGTCAAAGCTTTTAATCATCACCTATTTTTAAAAAGGGTGGGCAAAGTTATTAATTTTTTTTCAAACCCTTAGTTTTTCCCTACTATTTCTGCTTTTTAGGGGGGGGTTTTACATCTAATGGGTTCCTCATCGTTTCTTTATATAAAGCTCTTGATTTAAAAACGTCTATAGCTAAATAAATAGCACTACGCATAGAGTTTTCTGATGCCACACCTTTTCCTGCGATATCGTATGCTGTGCCATGATCAGGAGATGTTCTAACAATTGGAAGCCCAGAAGTGTAATTAACCCCCTCATCGAACGAAAGGGCTTTAAACACCGTCAGCCCTTGATCGTGATACATTGATAGTATTCCATCAAAGCTGTTTTTCGCTTCAGATCCAAAAAATCCATCTGAAGGAAATGGGCCAAAAGCCATTATTCCTTCTTCTTTTAATTTATTAATGGCCGGAATTATAACCTCTTTTTCTTCATTCCCCATTTTTCCATCTTCGCCAGAGTGTGGGTTTAGAGAAAGAACTGCTATTTTAGGTTTTCTAATTCCAAAATCCTTTTTTAAGCTCTGCTCAAAAATTTTGGTTTTAAGTATAATGTTTTCAGTGCTAATTCTCTCCGAAACATCTTTTAAAGCAACGTGAGTCGTTACCAATGCAATTTTCATAATCGAAGAGCTCAATAACATAAGTGCTTCTGCACCATTAGAGAGCGAAGAAAAATACTCCGTATGTCCCGGAAAATCAAAACCTGCTTTTTGACAAACGCTCTTTGAAATTGGCGCAGTAACAATTACATCTATAGCTCCTGTTGAAATATCTTGTGCTGCCTTTTCAAGGGCTAACACTGCAATTTTTCCCGAACTAACAGATTCTTTACCCTCTTCTATTTTAATATCATCAGAGCTTATATTAATCACATTGATTTTGTTTTTTCTCGCTTTCCCCGCCTCTTTTACTGTGGATATGTCTAGCTCTGTCATCCCCATCTTTGTTTTATAATGACTCAGGGCAGAATCAGAACCATATATTACGGGAGTGATTGTCGTTAAAATCCTTCTGTCGTTTAATGACTTTAATATAATTTCAGGACCAATACCATTAATGTCTCCAATAGTGATGCCCACTTTTAAATTATTTAAATCTGTCATGACCTGTTCTCTATTTAATGTTGCCGAATATATTGATTAACAATTAATCAAATACGTATTTTAATCTTTTGTAAAATTAGAGGTTTAAAACGGAATTGTTTAAATAAGTTTCTTTCTCTAAATAATTTTTAATTAGCGTGGGTATTGGAAATAATTTAATCTGATCAAAAGGAACAGCTTCTAGCCCTTTGAAGTTTTCGCTTTTGGTTGTTTTTTCAACAACAAATGCCGCATCAATAATTTGATGGCTTAGCTTATGTTGAAGATTAACGATGCTATTGGTTTCACTGAACAAATTAACTTTTTCCAAAAACAAAGCGCGATCTGAGAATTCCTCTAAATCAAAATCATATAAGTTTTGCCATATGTCTTTAGATGTTCTTTTCTTTAAAAAAACGATCTTTTTTGATTTGTTAAAAAAGACTGTATAAAGGAAGTACCTTGAACGAACTTTTGTTTTCCTGATTTTAACAGGACGCTGAAGAACTGTTTCATTCTTGTAGGAATTGCACTCTAAGGTAAAGGGACAGTTGTGACATTTTGGAGCCTTCGGTGTGCAAACCAATGCTCCAAACTCCATGATAGCCTGATTGTGGGTTGCCGGATCTGATAAGTTTAAAAGGGCTGTTGAGGCCTCCTCAAACTCTTTTAAACCTTTTGGGGTGTTAATAGGCGTGGGGATGTCATATATTCGGCTCAAAACCCTAAAAACATTTCCATCTAGAACTGCTTTAGCTTCATTAAAAGAAAAAGACGCTATTGCAGCTGCTGTGTATGGACCTACTCCCTTTAAGCGTATCAAAGACGCATAATTCGAAGGAAACACATTGTTTTTGTTCTGGACAATGTCTTTGGCTGCTGCATGAAGGTTTCTTGCCCGTGAATAGTATCCAAGGCCTTGCCACAGAGCCAACACTTTTTTTTCAGAGGCTTTTGAAAGGTCTTCAACTGTAGGAAAGGCTTCGATAAACTTTAAATAATATTTTGTTCCCTGGTTGACTCTGGTTTGCTGAAGAATAACCTCACTTAACCATATTCGATAGGGGTCTTTAGTATGCCTCCATGGAAGGTCTCTTTTATTTTTTAAATACCATGTTATTAGAGATTCTTGGAAATGAACCATTTATAATTAAATTTGTTTTTTTTTAAGAACAGGTGAATTTAATAAATGTAAAGTATATTTTTGTAGCCTTAATAATAGTAACATAAAACAAAAGAATTATGACAAAAGCAGAAATAGTTGCAGGCATTTCTGAAGAAACAGGGTTAGAGCGATCTGAAGCCCTTAGAGCAGTTGAGGCATTTATGCTTTCTATTAAACGATCATTATCTGAGGGGCAAAATGTATACCTGAGAGGCTTTGGTAGCTTCGTTGTGAAAAGACGTGCTCAAAAAACAGGTCGAAATATTTCGAAAAAGACAACCGTAATTATTCCGGCACACAACATTCCTTCTTTTAAACCAGCAAAAGTTTTTGTAGAAGAGGTTAAAAACAATGTAGCCGCTGACTAAAAAGGAATATTAAAATATATTTCATAGCTTTGCACTCCTTTCGGGGTGCATTTTTTTTGAAAAAAAAATAAAAACATTAAAATATATATTATGCCAAGCGGTAAAAAAAGAAAAAGACATAAAATGGCGACTCACAAAAGAAAGAAGCGTCTAAGAAAAAATCGTCATAAAAAGAAAAAGTAGTTTAATGCTCTGAAATAGAGGCCGGTAAATAATTAAAGCTGGTCATTTTTTGTATAATTTAAACTCATTTTTTTGTGAAATTAGAAATCGTTGTTGATTCACGATCAAATGATAACTGGATTGCCTTATTAAAAGACGGTAAGCTTATAGAGCTTCACGAAGATAAAGGCGGGACAGATTTTTCGGTCGGGGATATTTATTTAGGAAAAGTAAGGCGTGTTGTTCCGAGTCTGAACGCCGCTTTCGTTGATGTGGGCTATGAAAAAGATGCTTTTTTGCATTATTTAGACCTTGGTCCACAGTACAATTCATTCGCTCGTTTTTGTAAGAACACCTTAAGGGGGAAACAGAACGTGCCTGATTTACGCTACTTCAAACTTGAAAAAGATATAGAGAAGGAGGGGAAGATCGCGGAGGTACTTTCGTCTTCTCAATCCATTCTTGTTCAGGTAGCAAAAGAACCGATTTCAGCCAAAGGCCCCAGGTTGTGCTCTGAAGTTACCATCGCGGGAAGGTATTTGGTCTTGGTTCCTTTTTCTGAGAAAGTATCAATCTCTCAAAAAATAAAAGAAAAAGAAGAGCGAACCCGTCTAAAAAACATAATGCAGAAGATTGCTCCTAAGAATTTTGGTGTAATCATTCGTACTGTTGCAGAAAACAAATCTTCTGAAGACCTTGAAAATGACATCAACCAACTTCTTGAAAAGTGGAGGGAGATGTACGGAAACATAAAAGGTTCACGTGGACCAAAAAAATTACTCGGAGAAATCAATAGGACCTCTTCTATGTTAAGGGATTTATTGAACGGTGATTTTGCACACATTCATGTAAACAACGATGTGATGTACGATGAAATTAAAGAATACGTTTCGGCGATTGCTCCAGGGAAAGAAAAAATCGTCAAACATTACAGTGGAAAACTTGATGTTTTTGAGCGTTTTGGTATTAGCAAACAAATCAAAACCTTATTCGGTAAAAAAGTACCGTTAAACAGTGGTGGTTATTTAATTATCGAGCACACTGAAGCTATGCATGTTATTGATGTGAATAGTGGAAACCGTAAAGGAGCAGATGGTCAGGAGTCTAATGCTTTAGCAACAAATATTGAGGCTGCAGAAGAAATTGCCAGGGTCCTTCAGTTAAGAGATATGGGTGGGATTATTTGTGTAGACTTTATTGATATGCACGACAAAAAGAACAATAAGGTTCTTCTTGAAAAGCTTAAAGAATACATGAAACCGGATCGTGCCAAGCATAATATTGCACCTCCTTCTAGATTTGGCGTTGTTGAAATAACACGTCAACGTGTTCGTCCCGAAACAGATATTAAAACAGGAGAGTCTTGTCCGACATGTAAAGGGTCTGGAGAGATACAAGCCAGTATCTTGTTTGCAGAAGAAATAGAATCCAACTTGGAATATTTGATGTCTAAAAACAAACCTGGACAAATAAGTCTGTCCGTACATCCATACCTTGAAGCATACTTTACCAAGGGGCTTCTTTCAAAACAAATACGTTGGTTTTTTAAATATAAGAAATGGGTTCCTGTTAGGGGGCTTTCCTCTTATAAGCTTTTGGAATATTCTTTTAAAAACCAAAAGAATAAAAAAATCAAAGTATAGTTACATGGGCCTTTTGGGTTTTCAAGAAATAAAATCCAAGCTTGAAAGCTATTGTGCCTATCAAGACCGTTCGTTGTTTGATGTTGAAAAGAAAATCAGCACGTTCACAAACACAAAAGAGGAGACAGAACGCATAATTGCTTCATTGATTAAAGATGGTTTCTTAAGCCAATCCCGGTTTATTGAATCTTTCGTTATGGGAAAAGTAAATCAAAAGCGCTGGGGTAAAGAAAAAATTAGATCAGGATTGATTCAACACAGGATCCCTAATGGACTTATTGATGCTGCCCTAAAAAACATAGATAAAGAGAAGTACCAACAAAACCTGCTCATTTTAGCACGAAAGAAATCAGATTCATTGAACAAAGAAACGAATACGTTTGAAAAAAAAGCAAAGATTATGCGATTTCTATATTCAAAAGGATACCAATCAAGTGATTGGGAAAATTTAGACTTTAGCGCCTTACTTACCTCCTAATTGCTGATTTGCTGACGCAATCCAAGCAGCGGGTCCTCCTTTCACATAGCCCGTTTTTCCGAGCTGACTTAGATTAACTTGTCCTGAAGAGTTTTTTTCTGCTTTCACAAACCAAATAGTAGGATATCCTCTCACCTGAAACTGCTGCTGAAGCTGAGAGTTTTGTGCCTTAAGCTCTTTTGATTGCGCTTTTTTCCTAGGATAATCTAGCTCTACAAGAACCACGTTTTCAGAAGCCCACTTTATGAACTCAGGCTTAAAGAAAACTTCTCTTTGTAAGCGGATACACCACCCACACCAATCACTTCCTGTAAAGAAAAGCATTATCGGTTTTTTTTCTTTTTGAGAAACAGCAACCGCCTCCTTAAGGTCTTCATGCCAAACTAGTTTTTGTTGTGAATAAGAAAGGCTTATAAATGAGATAAATAAAAGGCTTAGAGTTAAATTTTTCATTTTATGTTTTTTTTCGAAATTAATCATTTTTATAGTTCTAATCAAACATCGTGCAAAACTGTTCAAGTTTAAATAAATATCCTTTTTGTGAGAAATTTGCGTTGTTTCTTATTAAAAAAACATTGTACTTTCGTTACAAATAAAAACCAATGAAAGTCTCTTTGTTCCTTACTGTTCTATTTTACTCTCTTACAGGTCTTTGTCAATCTCCTACTCAAACGGTTAGAGGTAATGTTTTTGATAATGAATCTCAATTCCCTCTTACTGGGGTTAAGGTCGAAATTATTCTTGAAAATGAAGATTTGTCCACTTTTAGAGCGGCAACAGACTTTAATGGTGAGTTTGTTTTTGAAAAAGTGCCCGTTGGCAAGCATAATCTAATCGCGTCATACGCTATGTACGTGAATAACAATAAAACGATTGAAGTTTCTTCGGGTAAAGAACTTGTTTTAAATATCCCCTTAATTGAACTTGTTACAGAGCAGGAAGAGGTGGTTGTACATGCTAGAAAGCAGGGTATGGTTATTAATGAGCTCGCCCTAATTTCAGCTCAGCAATTTAGTGTTGAAGAAACGAATAGATACCCCGGGTCAAGAATGGATCCCGCTAGAATGGCTTCAAATTTTGCTGGAGTTCAAGGGTCCGATGATTCAAGAAATGATATTGTTATCCGTGGAAACAGCCCCTTGGGAGTTGTTTGGCGTGTTGAAGGAGTGGACATTCCGAATCCTTCACATTTTGCTATTTCAGGCAGCTCCGGTGGCCCCGTTTCAATATTAAACAATAAACTTTTGTCAAATTCAGACTTTTTTATGAGCGCTTTCCCTGCAGAATATGGAAATAGCACCTCTGGTGTTTTTGACTTAAAGCTGCGTAATGGAAACAACAATAGACATGAGTTTACAGGTCAGTTTGGGTTTTTAGGAACCGAGTTTGTTGCGGAGGGCCCTTTGTCTAAAAAGGGAAAGTCTAGCTACCTCGTCATGGGGAGGTATTCGACCTTATCCATTTTTCAAAAAGTAGGTATTAAGATTGGTACTGATGCTGTCCCTCAATATGGAGATGCTTCTTTTAAATTTAATTTTCCCTTAAAAAAGGGTGGACAGCTTTGCTGGTTTGGGATTGGGGGAAAAAGTAATATTGACATTAAAATATCCGAGCAAACAGGTTATTCCTCAGAATTTTATGGTGAAGGAGATCGTGATCAATATTTTGGAACCTCCATGTTTGTCAGTGGATTAAATTTTAAAAAGCCCGTCAATGAAAAGACTTTTATTTCTGCCACTCTTGCAGTTTCTCTAGACGAGCAACATTCCAGACATAATTATCTTCAACGATCCCTTGAGGTAAATGGTACTGATACATCTATTCGTGTTGACGACATTTACCCTATGATGGGTTATGAGTTTGAAACAATTAAAACTTCAGGGTATTTCGCTCTGAATCACAAAGTGAATAAAAAGCACTTGATAAAGTTTGGTTTAAATGCAGATTTCTTCCTTTTTCACCAGCTCGATTCTGTATTGTCAGATTTAGACATGCCTGATGAATTTATTAACCGTTGGGACAACAATAGTAACGCCGCCATGATTCAACCCTTTGTTCAGTGGAAATATCGCGCTACAGACAATCTAGATATGACTCTAGGGCTTCATAGTCAATATTTTTCTTACGGAAACAGTTTTAGCTTAGCTGAGCCAAGAGCTGGGATTAAATACCGCTTAAAAAAGAACCAAGCGATCTTTGCTGGAGCAGGAATGCATAGCCAGGCTCAGCCTCTTTATACATATTCTTATCATTTAACCGATAATAATGGTGAAAAGGTTTATCACAATAGAGACATGGGCTTTATGAGAAGTGTTCATTCTGGCCTCGGATATGAAAAGTTTTTCGGGCAAGGTTTTAGCGTAAAAGCAGAAGCCTATTATCAATACCTGTATCAAGTACCTATTACCATTCAGCCTTCATCGTTTTCAATGATAAATATGGGAAGTGGTTTTGCCCGTATCTTTCCCGATTCTCTAGAAAATACAGGAACGGGATATAATTACGGTGTCGAACTTACTATTCAAAAATACTTCAATAAGAGCTTTTTCTTTCTTTTTTCAGGGACCTTATATGATTCTAAATATCGAGGCAGTGACAATGTTCTTCGCAGCACATCATACAATGGGAGCTATGTTTTTAACCTTCTTGCTGGAAAAGAGTTTAAGCTGGGGACAAAAAACACTGTTGGAATAGGTCTAAAGCTTACAAGGGCTGGGGGGAAAAGGTATGGACTTGTGGACGTTGCGCAAACGGAAGAATTTAAAGAAATTATTTTTCAAGATGAGGGCTTTAATGATTACTCATTCGATGACTATTTTAGGATCGACCTAAAGATAAGCTGGCGAATGAATGCTAAAAAATCATCACATGAAATAGGGTTAGACCTTGTAAATATATTGAACACTAATAATATTTTAAGCCTTGCCTATGCGCCAAGCCTTGACCCTAGTGTGTTTAACAGCCCAGGTTATCAACCCACCACAGAGAAAAAACAACTAGGGTTTCTTCCTATCTTTTATTATAAAATTGATTTTCGCCCTAAGCGTAAAAATGATGAATAAATATTGAAAAAGGTTGTAGAGGTAATTGTTTTAGATCTTAAAAGCTACTCTGAAAGTAGTGTTTGGGTGTGCTTTTTTTCTAAAGAAAAAGGACTTCAAAATGGCATCATTAAAGGAGGGAAAAAGAAACGAACCAAGGCTTCTATTTTAGGCATATTTTATTTCACATTATACAAACCTACCTCTGAAGGTTTGCAATCGATTATTAACCTTGAAAGAGGGCTTCCTTTAGGTCAAACCTACCTTTCTCCTCAAAAGGTTCTTATTGCTTTTTTTATGGCTGACAGCTATAAGTCTATTTTGGTTAATTGTGGTGTGGACACCTCTTTCTACGAATTAGTAAAAAATCAAATTACCAAGCTAAATTCAATTGAAAAACCGGGCTCTGTTCCTGTATTTTATTTGGCACGGCTAATTGAATTTTTAGGTTATCGTCCGTTAAACCCCACCCATCTTGCCCTTAGCTTTGATCCTATTAATGGCGCTTTTAATCCAGAGGCTCCTTCCTTAAAAACCATTAAGGCGCCTGAGGTTGTAAAAGAAATTCATTTTGTCTTTAACAACAAGGCTGGAGAGCTGTTGTACCCAAAAGAAACATTTGACGTACTAGTAAATTATGCCAACCAGCACATTCCAGGGTATAATCTAAACAAATCAATTGAAGTTATACGAGATGTATTATATGGTTGATTTTCTTTTCTGTTGAAAAAATTGTTTCAAGATTTTTTGACACTCTTCGTTTTTTATTCCGTTGACGACAAGAGTTGAGGGGTGGTAAAGGGATGGTGAAAATAGTCCCGCTCCTCTTTTTTTATCTCGAGCTCCAAAAACTATTTTATCTATTTGTGACCAATACAGGGCTCCTGCACACATTTTGCATGGCTCAAGTGTGACAAACATTGTGCAGCCCTTTAAATACTTTGCTCCCAAAAATTGTGCGGCAGCCGTTATAGCCTGTATTTCAGCATGAGCCGTCACGTCTGTTAGCTGCTCTGTCAAGTTGTGAGCGCGAGCAATTACCTGTTTATTACTAACAATGACAGCCCCTACGGGCACTTCATTGTTTTCATATGCCTTTTTAGCCTCTATGAGAGCCTGCTGCATAAAATACTCGTCGTTGTATGGGTCTATCATTTTTACAAGGATAATTAATTTATAATTAACCACATTGATTTATGGAGAACTTTCTTATTATCCTTTATTTCTATGTATGATATCTTATTATTTTCGTTTTATGAATATGTTAGATTTATTTATTGGGGTTTTCTTTGGTATAGGCGCATATTATGGTTGGAGGCAAGGTTTGATAATGTCTATCTTCCAGCTTGTCGCTGTTGTTTTAGGTTTGTATGTGGCTTTTCATTTTTCAAATCAAATAGCTTTACTTTTTGTTTCTTCTAACGATGGTGTTGCTGTTCCTTTAATCTCTTTTGTATTAGTTCTTATAGGTGTATACTTTTTGGTTAAGATGTCGGGAAGGCTTTTTGAGAGGTCTACAAAGTTTGCTTGGCCCTCAATGTTAAATAATTTATTTGGGGCTATTGTTGGAGCATTGAAGTGGGGTTTTTTAGCTGGCTCCTTGTTTTTATTGATCGGCCCTTTAGACCCTTCAAATAAATTAATTTCAAATGAAACCAAAGCAGACTCTTTTTTTTATAATGGAACCGTTGGTTTTACAGAAACAATTATGCCTGGCGTTAAGAACACGCTGGTTCTTGGGTATGATTCCATTGTTGACTAATTCGTTCTTTATGAAAAAATTCATTTTATTTTTCTGTTTATTTTCGGCGTACTCGACTCTCGCACAAAAGAGCCCCTTTGAATTTAATAGAAAGAAGAAAAGCCATATCGTCCGGTCAGGTACTTTTTTTGGAGTACAAACTGGTCGTTACTGGGTTGGAGAAATAGGGGTGGAGCGACAAAGCAAGCAGCTTAAAATAAAAAAGCCAAATACTCAGGCTTTGTTTTTTGCATTAAATTATGACCTTGACAATGCCGTTATCGGTTCTGATATTGGTTATTGGTTTAAAACCAGTAACCTCGGGTTTTCATATGGTGTTAAAGGCGTTTTAAAATCAGACTTTTCCTCTTTTAAATATGGTTTTGCCCCTACTATTGGATATAAGGTCCTACAGCTTCATGTAACGACTGGCTATCAATTTCTTTTACCCAATAGAAGAAGTGATGCATTTGACCTAAACTACCTTTTTCTTTCGGTAAAATTTCTTTTGGTTAATGACCTTGACGTTAATAGAAAGCGTAAAAAGAAATAAACCCAATCTACGTATAAGCACTTAATGTTACGGATATGATTACGTATCT
>JBELDA010000038.1:438-25102 GCA_042094515.1 Crocinitomicaceae bacterium | reverse complement strand
CCTCTTAAAACTACTTTAACTCAAAGTGTTTTTAGAATCTCCAACCAATTCTGAAGCCCATATTTCCACCTCCAAGCGAAACGTCACTCATGGAACCGGAAGAATCTACAGTTGTCTCAGTTGTTGTTCCTCCTACGGTTGAAGAACTTGATCCTCCTTTGTCAGTCATGCTCATCCAGCTGAAGCCAAGTTCAACTCCTAAATAGACATTATCAAAAACATAATAATCCATTCCTGCACCTAATCCAAGTCCAAACATTGATGCGCTCGCACTAGATTCGTGTGATGAACCAGATACATATAGAGCATCATCAAGAGGATCGAAAATTTCATCTACATCTGTTCCAACGATAGAGTTCGACATTCCTCCAAACATAACTCCTGCAGAAAAATATGGAGAAAGCTTGTCAGTTCCTGATAAGTGATATTCACCACCAAGACCTATTGACCAAGTAGTAGAGCTCTCATCAATAGTTCCAACACCTGTACCAGGATCACCTTCATAATAATTTCCAGATGTATTGTCCATACCTAAGCCGATTGTTACTCGAGCAGCGATATTGTCGTTTACAAAGTAACGCATTCTAAGATTCGGAGCATTCCAGCTAAATCCGTTGGTGTTATCATAATTAATCATTCCTTCTAATGAGTAGTTTGAATCATCACTTGAAGGTTTTTGAGCCAATAATGTACCAGACATTACTACAGCTCCTAATAAAATAGCTAACTTTTTCATAAAATATAAATTTAGAATTCTGTCTAATGTACAGTCGGGAGTGCTATAATAAACAAGTCGTTTATTGAGTTATAAAAAGAAAAATGTTGATAACCTACTTAAAGTAGTAGTTTAAATAAAGGCTTTAATGTCCTCTTTAATACGTTCTGAAAGTGCATTAGCAGATTCCATGGATTTGCTTTCTGAGTATATTCGTATGATCGGTTCTGTATTGCTTTTTCGCATATGAACCCATTCTTTTCCAATGTATATTTTTACGCCATCAGTGGTATCTATCTCTTCATTTTTGTATTTATCGGCTACTTTATCCAAGAGCTGGTCAACATTAATATCTGGTGTAAGCTGAATTTTGTTTTTTGAAATGCGATAGGTTGGATAAGAATCTCTTAATGAAGATGCACTCATTTTTTGATGCGCCATATGACTTAAGAATAAAGCAATGCCTACTAGAGCATCTCTACCATAGTGCAACTCAGGATAAATAACACCGCCATTTCCTTCTCCGCCTATAACTGCATTGGTTTTTTTCATTAGGTTTACTACATTCACTTCTCCTACTGCAGAGGCAGAATAAACCTGTCCCTTTGCTTCAGTTACATCTCTTAATGCTCGCGTAGAGGATAAGTTTGAAACTGTTGCTCCAGGGGTATGTTTAAGTACGTAATCTGAAACCGCTACAAGTGTATATTCTTCACCAAACATGGAGCCATCTTCACAAACCATTGCCAAGCGATCCACATCTGGATCAACTGTAAAGCCTATATCAGCTTTCACCTCTTTAATTTTGTTAGATAGGTCTATCAGATGTTCTGGTAAGGGTTCAGGATTATGCGGGAATTGACCTGTAGGTTCGCAATAAAGCTTTGTAATGTTTTGAACTCCAAGAGCCTCAAGTAAGGCAGGAACAAAAATTCCTCCTGTAGAATTTACAGCGTCCACTACAACATGAAAATTTGCATTGGCAATTGCTTGAGTATCCACAAGCGGAAGATTCAAAACGGCTTCAATGTGTTTTTTTAAATAGCTATCATCATCTGAAATGCTTCCAAGCGCATCAACCTCAGCAAATTCAAAATTTCCACTTTCTGCCATTTCCAATAAATCAGCTCCTTCTTGAGCGGAAATGAATTCTCCTTTTTCATTGAGCAACTTCAGTGCGTTCCATTGCTTTGGATTGTGGCTCGCTGTAAGTATGATTCCTCCATGAGCCTCTTCAAGAGGTACTGCAACCTCAACTGTAGGTGTTGTAGAAAGATTTAGATTAATAATGTCAATACCAAGACCAATTAATGTTGAGCATACCAAATCAGATACCATTTGACCAGAAGGCCTTGCATCGCGTCCAATCACCACCTTAAGTCTTTTTCCTGGGTTCTGTGATTTAAGCCATGTACCGTAAGCTGAAGCAAATTTAACCGTATCAATAGGAGTGAGGCCTTCGTTAATCTTGCCGCCAATCGTTCCCCTTATTCCTGAAATGGATTTTATGAGTGTCATTTTAAAGATTTTTGAAGTTCAATCATCTTGAGTAAGCTAACAGCACATTCTATACCTTTATTTCCATGTTTTCCTCCAGAACGGTCTATTGACTGTTGCATGGTATTGTCCGTAAGAACACAAAAAGAAATAGGGGTATTGTAATTTAGCATAACGGTCATAATACCTTGTGAAGCCCCGCTACATACATAGTCAAAATGTTTGGTTTCACCCTGAATAACTGTACCGATAGTAATTACACCGTCAAGCTTGTTAAATTCGAGAAGTGATTGGGCGCCTAAAGGGAGCTCAAAAGCACCTGGTACGGACTTAATGAGTAAGTTTTGATCTGTAACACCATTTTCTTTAAAGGTGTTTATAGCACCCTCCATCAGCTTGCTCGTTATGGCTTCGTTCCATTCAGAAACAACAATGCCGATTTTATAATCGGCACCATTAGAGATATTCTTTTTGTCGTAATCCGACAGATTTTTAATGGATGTTGCCATTAATTAACTTTTTTGTTCGCGCTTCTCGCTAAATATTTTTCCATATTCTTCTGTTTTGCTACAAAAGAATTTGGATAATGAAATGCTATTTCTTCATAATACGCATTAGCTTCTGCATTTTTGTTCAATTTTTCTGAATTGAGTCCAGCTTTGAACAAATACATAGGGCTTGTAACGTTGTTTTCATTTATCTCTGATGCTTCTTCGTATAGCTCGACAGCTTCGGCATATTTTTTTAATTCTGACTTACAGTCACCTTGAAGCCCTATTACCATGGCGCTGACATAGGTATCTTCGACAGAAATATCTTCTAATAAAACTAATGCTTGCTTGTATTTTCCATTTCTCATGTACTGAGTGGCAAGTAAATATTTACTGATCTCACCACCTATTTTACCATCATATTTTTTAACGGCTCCTTGAAGCTTTTTGATAGGATCTATTGACGGTTCTTTCGTGTCATTTGGATTTTTGTTTTGCTCCTGCACAATTACATTTAAAGCAGGTACATAAGCTTCTTTTGATTTTTCATTATCAGGCTTCCACATAAATTGTCTGTATCCTAGAAATACGAGTACTGCTATAAGAAGAACAGATACAGAAATGGAGATGATTTTAAAAACTTTACTGTTTTTATATCTCTCCTTAATATCGTCGAAAGAAAAGTTTTCTGTCATGAGTTAAAATTTGATTGCAAAAGTAGTCTTTTTTTTGCTAATATTTATAATGAAGTAATAAGTATCAGTATGTGATATTAATGTAAGCGGTGTCGAAAGGAGGAGTTGTTTGTGAAATGATATCGATATTGGATGAGTCAAATGTATTATATAAAACTGAATAGGTTTCATTCCCATTATTAATACAGTATATGGTTGTGTCTAATTCCCCATAAAACACTTGTTCTTCAATTGGGCAGCAAGTTGGACAGCCTTGTAGTCCGTCTTGTTTGATATAGGAAAATTTATCAGTGGCTTCCGGGTTTTCATTAAATAAATTAATACCCACCCAGGCTTTTGCTTTGGTTTCAAGATTTCTAATATTATCGCTTTCTAATGTTAATGTTGAAAAATAGATTTCCTCATTGATTTCAAAATATCCAGGTTTATTGACCTTAATTATATATTTTTCCATTTGCTCTCTGGGAAATGAAAATTGATATTGACCATCTTCTGTTATTAATACAGAGTCTTGAATAATAAGGGTTGTAGTACCCACGGGAACCTTATACAGCTTAATCCAAATATCCGATAAAGGAGAATCAAAGGTAAGGTCATCAACTTGCCCTTTCAATGTGAAATTTCCAGGCCCTTTTTTACAGGACAGTATAGCAAAAGAAATGGCGATTAATAAAAATAAATATTTCATTTTTTGTCTAAAAATAAATTCTCTTTGCTTTTTGGGACAAATAAATAGTCTCCAGCTTCTTTTTGCTCGCCTACTTCTTTTACAATTTGAAAATTGTGAATCCCATACTGTACATAATTTAGTTCAGTGAAAAATGGCAACATATTTGACCTGTTTTCAATAGAAATTTCTATTTGAATAATGGGTTGATATTTTGTTATAAGCTCTTTTAATTCCTGAAATATTGTCCATTCAAAGCCTTCAACATCACATTTAATATAGTCAATTTTGTTAATTCCCTGAAGCAAGGAATTTGGATTAATAATGTTGACCTGCTGAGTAGGATGCTCCGTTTTTTCATTTTCTTTTGAAATATAAGGTAGACCAGTTCGAATCATTCCATTAGATTTTGGAAGAATCATTTTCACCTCTCCGGACTCCTTACCGAGAGCTACATTATGTATTTCAACATTTTTTCGATTTTTCAAAAAGTAGGACAGGATAGAGTAATATTGCGGTAAGGGCTCAACACAGATTACTTTTCCATTAGGACTAAGACGTGAAAAGGTTTTGCTGAAATACCCCAAATTAGCTCCAATGTCAATAATGACATCATCATCATTAATGAGATTCTTAACCATATAATGGTATTTGAAGCTTTTATTGTTCTTTAAAAAACTTAAATCATATAGTATGTAGAAAGAACGATGAAGAAGTTTTAGGTAAGTGTTTTCTGGCAACACTTTAAATAAAATTTTCTTAATAAACTTCATGGCTTACGAAAGTATTAAATTTTTGACTTTAAGTAATATGTAGAATCCCTAAATCTACTTTTTTCTTTCTTGTGTTCAATTTGCTATTTTTAACGAATGAAAAAATATCTTGCTTTATTCTATTTTATTCCTTGCTCATTTTTCGCTCAAATTGAGCTGTCGGAAATCATGAAAGGAAATGAATTTATTGGTCATCTTCCTCAAAATATTCGTTGGGAGGTTTCTGGTGAAAAAATTTGTTATGACTTAAGGAGCGGTGATGAGATCAATACGTTATGTTATGATTACAAAAAACGAGTATTGGATACAGCTTCTGCTGATGTTATATTTTATGATAGAGACCAGGCACCGTATGAGCGTCAATATCAAATTAAAGATAATGAACTCAGCTTTTGGGACAAAAACAAGAAGATGAGAGGCTTGCTTTTTTCTTCGGAAAAACGTTTTGGAAATTTGCAAAGAGTCAATAATGAAAATCATGTCTATTTTCAAATGGGTGCTGATTTATTTGAATGGTGTATTGGCGAAACAACCCAGCTTAAACAAATCACTAATTTCGTTGACAAGCCCGTGGAAAAAGACAAAGAAGAGGAGGGTTTTCTTCATCAGCAGCAAATAGAACTGTTTAATTATTTTTCTGAGGCCAAGGATATCCAGCCAATAAAAAAGGCGAATAAACAACTGAAAAGAATTTATACAGGAATAGGTAATGTTGTTTCATTAAATATTCATCCTAAAGGAGAATATGTACTTATAAAGAAACATCAAAGTGCAAATCAAAAAGAGACCAATTTCATGTCTTATGTAAATGTAGATGGTTACACTGTTTCTAGAATGGCGAGACCGAAGGTTTCAAAAGATGAGCCTAATCAATCTTTAGGCGTGTTCTCAAGGTCTAAAGACACATTAATATGGGTCGATTTTTCTGCGCTTTCAGATATTCAAAAGGTAGCTCCTTTTACTGGAGATTCTGATTCCATTGAGATTTCTGAAGATCGGAATTTATTTATGAATAACACCTTATTCTTTAAGAATAGAGATGCTGCCATTTTGGATGTGAGGTCAGCTGACAATAAGGACAGGTGGATTGTATTGTTAGAGCTAAAAAGCTCCAAAGTAACTGAGCTCATACATGAGCATGATGAGGCATGGATTGGTGGCCCTGGAATTTCATCTTGGAATATGGTTTCAGGCTATTTTTCATGGAGGAAAGAAGATCAATCTTTTTTATTTCAATCTGAACGAACAGGGTATTCACACCTCTATGCTTATGACCTAGCTTCAAACAAAACAGAACCCCTCACAACTGGAGATTTCGAGATTAGGTCACTTACCCATTCGAATAAGAAGAATGTCTTGTATGTAACCTGCAACAAAACCCATCCAGGAGATCGAAATTTGTATCTACTGAATTTGGAAAACAAATCATTTGAAGCTGTTTTAGATAGCGAGGGTGCATTTGAAGTTTCAGTTTCACCTGATGAGTCCTATTTGGCATATCGTTATTCATCGAGTAATCAACCTTGGGAATTGTATTTAAATAAGAATAAGCCAGGAGCGACTCCTTTAAGGGTTACAAAGTCAACCACAAAAGAGTTTGAAAGCTATAATTGGTTAAAGCCTGAATTCATTACGTTTAAAGCCAATGATGGCGTTTCTGTACATGCAAGGGTTTATGAACCTGCCGCAGATCAAAAGAATGGGGCTGCAGTCTTTTTTGTTCATGGTGCAGGATATCTTCAAAATGCACATCATTTCTGGAGTGGATACTTTCGTGAGTACATGTTTCACAATCTTCTTGTTGAAAAGGGGTATACAGTACTTGATCTTGACTATCGAGCCAGTGATGGTTATGGAAGAGATTGTCGAACGGCGATCTACCGTTATATGGGGGGGAGAGACCTTATGGATTACATTGATGCGAAGGATTTTATGGTTGAAAACTACAATATAGATTCAAATCGAATTGGAATTTATGGTGGCTCTTATGGTGGCTTTATTACACTTATGGCTTTACTTACGACTCCTGAAGAATTCACTTGTGGCGCAGCACTAAGGTCAGTAACGGATTGGGCACATTACAATCACGAGTACACCAGTAATATTTTGAATTATCCAGAAACAGATTCTTTGGCATATAGAAGAAGCTCTCCTATATATTTTGCCGAAAATTTGAAAAGGCCATTACTCATGCTACATGGGATGGAAGACAACAATGTCCAGTTTCAGGATGTTGTAAGATTAAGCCAACGATTTATTGAGCTGGGAAAAAAGGATTGGGAGCTGGCTGTTTTTCCTGTTGAAGCTCATGGCTTTAAAGAAGCTAGCTCATGGACTGATGAATACAGAAGAATTTTAGAACTTTTTGAAAAGCATTTAAAATAGTTATGGGAATAGTTGTTCGAAAACTAATTGATAAAATAGAAATGCTGTCTTGTATTGAGGTGATTAGAGAATTATACCCCTCATTAAATGAAGAGGAATACATGAGACAGTTAGATGAAATGCTTCCGCATAATTATTTTCAGGTTGGTGCATTTAAAGGAGACGAATGTATTGGAATCAGTGGGGTGTGGATAGGGAATAAGCTATGGTGTGGAAAATATCTTGAAATTGACCACATTGTTGTTCGCTCTGGTGCCCGATCTGAAGGGGTGGGGAGGCTTTTAGTTGATTTTTTAAAGCAATTGGCTTTGGAGGAAAATTGTGCGTCATTGGGATTAGATTCATTCACTTTTAATCACCAGTCTCATAAATTTTTCTTCAAGGAAGGCTTCGAGATAAAAGGCTTTCATTTCGTAAATATTTTAGATGAATCTAAATTTAATTCATAGCTATTCTTCGTCGAGAACATCAAGGTTGGCAAATCTTAAAAGGATTGTTTTGCTTCCATGATGTGGAAAGAAAATAGTAGCTTTTTGATCTGCTCCTGATCCCTCCATGTGCGTAACTTTCCCTTTACCAAAGGTTTGATGCTCTACGTTGTAACCAACCTTTATGTTTTTGTCATTGGTGTTCGTGCTTTTTTTTCGAGAAACCTCTTTGAGTGAACGTAAATTGGGATTGCTCATTTTATTGAGACCTCCTGTTCGAGCGCCTTCAAAACCTTTCATAGAAAGACCTCGATTCAATGATTTAGATTTTGAAGAAAACTCAATGTAATTCGAATCAATTTCGTCTATGAATCTACTTGGTTCACAACTAATCGATTGACCCCATAAAAACCTAGATACGGCATATGATAATGTACAGGAATCCATAGCCCTAGTTACGGCCACATAAAATAATCGTCTTTCTTCTTCAAGATCTGACCTCGAGTGCAGGGACATTTGTGAAGGGAATAGGTTTTCCTCCATTCCAACCAAATAAACATTTGGAAATTCAAGACCTTTACTTGAATGAATGGTCATTAAGGAGACATGGTTCTTTTCTTCTGATTTATCTTGGTCTGCATCAGTAAGTAGGGCAACCTCAAGCATGAAGTCAGCTAAAGTATGAGGGTTTTCATCATCTCCGGAATTTGAAAACTCTTGAATTCCAGAAAGCAGCTCTTCCACATTTTGAAATCGTTCCACCTCTTCAGGACCCTTATCTTTTGCGTCTATCAGCTCTTTCATTATTCCCGAAGATCTGGCAATGCGTTCTGCTAAAGAAAATGCGTCCTTGCTATTAATTTCAGATTGAAAGCTTTTGATCATAGTTGCGAAATCTGAAATTCGAGATTTAGTACCATTATTAATATCAACGGGATATTTGTGAAAATCACAAATAATCTCCCACATACTCGTGGAGTAATTATTTGCAGCGACAATTAGCTTTTCAATACTCGTTTTTCCTATGGCTCTTTTAGGGTAATTAATGACTCGCTTAAGTGCTTCTTCATCATTTGGATTGGCAGAAAGTCGGAAATAGGCTAGTAAATCTTTAATCTCTTTCCTTTGGTAAAATGAAAGTCCTCCATATACCTTGTATGGGATATTCAGCTTTCTTAATGCTTCTTCAAAAGACCTTGATTGTCGATTTGTACGGTACAATACGGCAAAATCATTGTACGAAGAATTGTGTTTACTTTGAGTTTCTTGAATGAGGGAAGAAATAGACCTGCCTTCTTCATTATCCGTCGGTGTTCGAATCACCTTAATTTTATTTCCGTTTTGATTGTCTGTCCAAACACTTTTGTGAATTTGGTCTTTATTATTTTTTATAATGCTATTCGCTGCCTCAACAATGGTTTTAGTACTGCGATAATTTTGTTCAAGCTTGTATAAAGTGAAGTCAGGGTAATCTTTTCGAAAGTTTAATATGTTTTCGATATTCGCACCTCGAAATGAATAAATACTTTGGGCATCATCCCCAACAACACAAATGTTTTCATATGCTGCAGCCAATTTTTTGATAATTAAGTATTGAGCATAATTCGTATCTTGATACTCATCAACTAGAATGTATTTGAATTTGTGCTGATAGTAATGAAGCACCTCCGGAAAGTCTCGCAATAATACATTTGTATAGTACAGCAAATCATCAAAATCCATTGCGCCAGATTTTTGACATCTATTCATGTAGCTGGTGTAAATTCTCCCCATTTCAGGACGCCGTGCCTGTTTGTCTTCAAGCTTTATCTCCTCGTTTTGACAATAAGCCTCAGGTGAAATAAGATTGTTTTTTGCAGTAGATATTCTACCAAATACATGACTTGGCTTGTAGGCTTTATCGTCGAGCTTAAAACCCTTTATGATGTCTTTTATGACGCTTTTTGAATCTTGAGTGTCGTAGATCGTGAAATTGTTTGGAAACCCTATTCTGTCCGCATTGAATCTGAGAATCTTCGAGAAAACGGAGTGAAAGGTTCCCATTGTGATGTTTTTAGCTTCATGAGCTCCTACAATCGACCCAATTCGTTCGGTCATTTCTCTGGCTGCTTTGTTCGTGAATGTCAGTGCCAAAATATTGAAAGGATCAATTTCTTTCTCAATCATATGAGCTATGCGAAAGGTAAGGACTCTGGTTTTTCCAGATCCAGCACCCGCAATAACCATTGTCGCCCCGTATAAATGTTCGGCAGCTTTCCTTTGACTATCATTTAATTCATCCAAAAAATGCATTAAACAAAACTAGTCATTCGTTAAATGAATTAAAAGCTGAAAATATGGTAATTAAAAGAATTTTTAAACAATTATAATGAACTCAAATGAATCAGAACCATTACTTTTGTGTCAATGAAAAAAATAAAAGTATTTCACAATAATCGGTGCTCAAAAAGTAGGCAGGCACTTGCATTAGTTCATGACTTGGTCGACGATGTGGAGATCGTTGATTATATGAATAACCCAGTAGGAAAAAATGACCTTATTAAGGTTCTTTCCTATCTTGGAATATCTGCAAAAGAATTGCTCCGCAAAGGAGAAACTGATTATAAAATCCATATCAAAGGGAAGGATTTAAGTGATAATCAAATTATTGATTTGATGCTTAAGTATCCCAAACTCATTGAAAGGCCAATTGTGATTCACAAGGAAAAAGCTATAGTGGCCAGGCCTCCGGAATTGGTTAACGATTTTATCGGTTCCTAAAGACTTGAAATTATGATTTTAATATAAAATGGGTCTATTGTTATTAAAAAAATGAGCCAATTGTTTTTTTTTTAACCTTTCACTCATTATTTAAATTATCTTTGATTATACCTCTTATGAAGTTAGACAATATATATCTTAAGGCTGGGACTCCATTCTCCAAATCAATTAATAGTTGGTCTGAAGAGAATGCGAATAAGGTAAATGAGGTGAAAGAGCGCTATGACATACACATTGAGCTTTTTGACAGTCTTTTGATTGTTAGTGAAAATCAGTCCATTTCTAAAGAAAATTGGAACCTGAAATCACTTTTTGATAAAAATCAAAAGCCGTGTTATCGCATAGACATAAATGGAACACTTAATGTAGCGATAGCAAACCTTGAGCTTTGGCTTGAGTCTAACAAATCAAAGAATCTACTTATTGTAGGAAAAGATGAAATCGTGAAAAATAAAAATTTAGATCGTTTTCTTGATAAGCTAACCGTGGTTAAGCTCTAAGCTCTGCGCCCAGCTCTTCTTTCAATTTTACTCTTATTTTCTCCATAATACCGTCAATCTGTGCATCTTGAAGAGTTTCTTTAGCATCCTGAAAAACGAATGATACAGCGTAAGACTTTTTACCTTGAGGTAGATTTTCCCCTTCGTATACATCAAACAAATTGATGTCTTTTAATAGCTTTCTTTCCGAGTCCCTAGCAATTTTTTGAATAGACGAGTAGCTGATGGTTTTGTCAAGAATTAAAGAGAAGTCGCGTTTTACAAAGAAGGTTTTAGGAAGCTCTTTAAAGGAAGTAGTACTTTTTTGGCTTTTGCTTAAGGCTAGGTCAATATTCAATATACCCGCAAAAACACGTCCTTTGAATCCAACTTTATTCTTTAGTTCATTGGAGATTTCTCCATATTCAAATAGCAAATCTTTTCTAGAAGTTAAGTGCTGAACGGTATCGAAAAATAAAGATGAATCACCGGTATTTTCTTTTAATTTTAAACCGAGCTTATCACCTAAGGTTTTACAAATGGATTTGAGTTCAAAAAAATCAACAGCCTTTCCTTCATTTCTCCATGAATCATTTTTTAGGTTGCCAGTAATGACAAAGGCCAGCTGACGTGTCTCATGAAACCCTTCTTCCGATGCTTCATATATTTTACCGAATTCAAACAATTTCAGGTTGCTTTGTTGACGGTTTTGATTGTATTTTATATTCTCAAGTAAGCCTGTGAGAAGAGAGCGACGCATAGAAGCGAGCTCAGAGCTCAATGGATTAAGGATAGACACTTTTGTGCGTTCTGAGCTTTTGTTGAGTTTCTCCTCAAAAATTTCTTTACTTAATGAATTATTTATAACCTCATTAAATCCTTGGGCAACAAACCAGTTTGATAATGTTCTTTGGATTTCATTTGAATTGTCAAATTCCTTATTTTGAAATGAAATATGCCATTTTTTCGGTATCGGTACCTGATTAAAGCCATAAATCCGAAGTACCTCTTCCATAATGTCTTCACTCCTGTATACATCTCTCCGATAGGAAGGGACAGTTACCATTATTGTGTCTGAACCCCTTTTTTGACAGGTAAAGTCTAAATTTTCCAAAATAAGTATTATCTCTGCTTCATCTATATTGATTCCTAATCTTTTGTTTAATAATTTGGTGCTCAATTCAATTTTTACTTCTTCAGTATTTGAGGTGCCTACAATGATGGGTTTAAGCTTAAGCTGACCGCCAGAGAGCTCAATTATTAATGATATAGCCCTGTTTATTGCTGCTTCTGTAAATGTGGGATCTACACCTCTTTCAAACCTAAAGCTCGCATCGGTCTGTAAGCCATGTGATTTTGATGTTTTTCTTACCGAAGTAGAATCAAAAATAGCTGATTCTAAAAACACAGACTTGGTTTCATTTGATATTCCTGATGATAGACCGCCGTATACACCTGCAATGCAAAGGTTTTCTTTTCCATTGGTAATCATGAGCTCGTCTCCATTCAGCTTTCGCTCTGTGCCGTCGAGTGTAGTAAATAAATCATTCTTAGATCCATTCTTTACAACGATTTTGTTTCCAATTTTTTTGTAATCAAAGGCATGCAGGGGAGTGCCGTATTCAAACATTACAAAATTTGTAATGTCTACAATATTATTTATGGGCTCAATATCAATTGCTAAAAGTGATTTTTGAAGCCATTCAGGTGAAGCTTTAATTTTAATATTTTCTATAATTGCTCCCATATAAGTTGGACACAATTCGGCATCCGAAACTTCTATAGAAAAATCAGCCAAACTGTTTTTCACGCTGGGGATGCTTATTTCAGGAAGCTTAATCTTTTTATTTTCTTTCAGATGGAAATTGAGATAGGCTTTTAAATCTCTCGCTACACCAATATGTCCCATGGCATCACAGCGATTTGGCGTAAGACCTATTTCCAGCTGATGATCACAAGATAAATTGAAATAGCTTGAAGCTTTTTCTCCAACGATGGCATCCTCATTCAACACCATAATCCCGTCATGTGAGGCACCCATACCAATTTCGTCTTCAGCACAGATCATTCCAAATGAAGCTATTCCTCTAATCTTTGCTTTCTTAATTTTAAACGGTTCGTCAGGTTTTGGATAAAGAGTGCTTCCAACAGTGGCTACAACAACTTTTTGATCTAGAAGTATATTTTCAGCACCACAAACAATTTGTAGGGTTTCGGTTCCAATATCTACCTTGGTAACCTTTAGTCTGTCCGCATCTTCATGTTTTACACATTCTGTTACCTTTCCTATAATTAAACCTTCTAAACCACCTTGAACCTGATCAATTCTTTTGATACCTTCAACCTCTAATCCGGTATCGGTTAAAATTTCCGCAAGCTCATTTACAGATAAGTCAAAATCTAAATAGTTTTTAAGCCAGTTGTAAGATATCTTCATTCAAATTTAATTTCATTGCGAATTTATTAATAATGAAGCAATGTAATGCCTTATGGTTATAGAATATTTACCTCTCGTTCCAAAGAAACATTGAATTTTTGTTTCACATCATCAATGATTTCAGCGGATAGCTTTAATATTTCTTCGCCACGTGAGTCCTTATAATTAACGAGCACTAGAGCTTGAAGTTTGTGCACGCCATACCTATTCTCAAAGGTACGTCCTTTCCAGCCTGCTTTTTCAATAAGCCACCCTGCGGCAAGCTTTACCTTGTTATTAGGTGCAGGGTAATTTGGAATGTCCGCATATTTATTTTGAATTTCAGCAAGCAGGCTCAATGAGACTATTGGGTTTTTGAAGAAGCTACCTGCATTGCCTATTTCGTTGGGATCGGGTAGCTTGGATTGTCGTATTTTGATCACAGCATTGCTTACATCCTTTATTGTAGGAACAGTTATCTGCATTGTTTCAAGTTCCTTTTCAATAGCTCCATAGCTTGTATTAATTTTGTGCTTTTTAGTGAGGCGAAAAGCTACCTTGCAAATCACATATTGCCCTTTAAGTAAATTTTTAAAAATACTTTCTCGATAACCAAATCTACAATCAGCTGCATAGAAACGGTGCATCTCCTTCTTCTTTAAGTGATATGCATCTAGATATTCAAACACATCCTTGATTTCAACTCCATAAGCGCCAATGTTTTGCATAGGACTTGCGCCAACATTGCCAGGAATAAGGCTTAGATTTTCAATTCCACCTAAATTATTGTCAATACATTTTAATACAAATTGATGCCAATTCTCACCAGCTCCGGATTCAACTATGGCAAAATCATCAGTCTCTTCTATGACCTCAAAGCCCTTAATTTCATTTTTTAGAATTAATCCTTTGTAATTTTCAGTAAATAAAATATTGCTTCCCCCACCTAATATGAAAATAGGCTCTTCCGTTTCCTGCTCTAATGTCTTCTCTAAATCTTTTTGATTACGAATAACTGTAAATAGCTTGGCAGTAACATCAATGCCAAATGTATTCATATGTTTTAAAGAGACGTTTTGGTCTACCATATTCCAAAAATAAGTTCAATCTTTAAAAGATTTCAAAGAAGTAAAAAAACATACTAACATGTAGACCTTAATTTATCACTTAATCCTTGTTAAAAACTTAAAAAAAACTATTGTACCTCACAAGTGTTACTATTTTTGTAGGAATCGTTTTTCTTATAAAAAATTATATGACACGTTTATTATCCCTTTTAACTCTAACTATTTTATTTACTTCGATAGCAACTGCTCAATTTCATCCAAATGATGTAGGTACTTCTTTAAAATTCAAAGAGGTAATTGATAAAGTTTCTCGTTATTATGTTGACGAAACAGATCCAGAGGCCCTAACAGAAACGGCAATTGTAGCTTTATTAGAGGAGTTAGACCCTCATTCGACATATATCCCGGCTGATGAGCTTCAGGCAGCTCAAACAACCATTAATGGAAGCTTTGTAGGTGTAGGGATTCGTTTTCAAATAATGAAAGACACTTTAAATGTAGTGGCTACTATTTCTGGTGGGCCTGCAGAGAAATTGGGTATTTTACCTGGTGATAAAATCGTTGGCGTCGATGGAGAAAGTATCGCTGGTATAGGTCTGAAAAATAGTGATGTGAGAGAAAAGCTTATGGGAGAGCTAGGTTCAAAGGTAAAGGTAGAAGTAGAAAGGAAGCGAGCTAAAAAGAATTTGATTTTCAATATTACCAGGGATAAAATTCCCGTATATTCTGTTGATTCTCGTTACATGATTGATGATAAAATAGGATATATAAAATTAAATAGTTTTTCTAGAACTACTGTATATGAGGTTCGGTCAGCTATTCGAGAGCTTAAAAATCAAGGTATGGAGAACCTGATCTTTGACCTGCAAGGAAATGGAGGAGGGCTCCTCGATGCAGCTCATAAACTTGCTGATGAATTTCTATCAAATGAAAAGTTGATTGTTTATTCGGCAGGTAAAGCGCAACCACGAAATAACCTCAGAGCAGGAATTAAAGGTAATTTTGAAAAGGGAAAGCTCATTATTCTTACAGATGAGTATTCAGCAAGTGCGAGTGAAATTCTTTCTGGTGCCGTTCAAGATTGGGATAGAGGATTAGTTGTAGGAAGGAGGACTTTTGGGAAGGGTCTGGTTCAGCGTCCAATGGGTCTCAGTGATGGCTCTGAAATCAGATTGACTATAGCTCGATATTATACACCTACAGGACGTTTTATTCAAAAACCATATGACGATGTTGAATCCTACAGAAAAGATATTTCTGAACGGTATTTAAATGGTGAATTTGTGAATTCAGACTCCATAAAAATGCCGGATTCATTGAAGTTTAAAACCTTAATCAAAAACAGAACGGTTTTTGGTGGAGGTGGTATTATGCCTGATTTTTTTGTGCCACTTGATACAGCAGGGGCATCAGATTATTTCTCAGAGCTCATTAGAGGTGGTTTATTGAATAGCTTTTCTTATGAATACACCAATAATAAAAGAAAGGAATTACTGAAAAGCTATCCATCCTTTTCAGATTTCAATAAAAACTTTAATTGTGATGAACCTTTCATGGATTTGTTTTTTAATTATGTAGCAAAAGAAGATTCCACACTCAAAAAGAATGAGGAGGAATATGAATTAAGTGAGGTTTTTGTAAAGCTACGGTTAAAGTCCTTTTTGGCTCGAAACTTATGGGATACAAATGAATTTTATCAGGTTTATAATTCTTCTAACGAAATTTTACTTAGGGCTATAGACATATTGCAAAATGATGAATATGATAAAATTGATCTAGATAACTAATGGAAAGACGCGTTGTAATTACTGGTTTAGGAGCTTTAACTCCAATCGGTGAAGATGTAGACTCATTTTGGAATAATTTAATGGGTGGTGTAAGTGGAGCCGCTCCAATTACGAAGTTTGATACGGAGAAATTTAAAGCCAAATTTGCTTGTGAGTTGAAATCATATGATCCATCGGAATTTTTTGACAGAAAGGAGGTCAGAAAATATGATTTATTTAGTCAGTATGCGCTGGTTTCTGTTGAGCAAGCTGTTAAAGATGCCTTGATTGATTTCGATCATATTGATAAAACTCGAGCAGGAGTCATATGGGGTTCAGGTAATGGAGGTATTCAGACTTTTCAAGATCAGATGATGGAATTCTGTTCAGGGGATGGAACTCCTCGATTTACACCATTTTTTATTCCAAGGATTTTGGTAGACATAGCTTCTGGGATTATTTCAATTAAATATGGTTTGCAAGGTGTTAATTTTTGTCCTGTTTCGGCATGTGCAACTTCGAATACAGCATTAATAGAGGCCTTTAATTATATCAAATGGGATAAAGCAGACCTTATCATTAGTGGTGGTTCAGAAGCAGCAATTAATCAATCTGCTATAGGAGGATTTTCATCAGCGAGAGCTTTATCAACTAAGAATGATGAGCCCGCCACTGCATCAAAGCCATTTGATGTTGATAGGGATGGTTTTGTTATGGGTGAAGGGGCTGGAGCTCTTATCATTGAGGAATATGAGCATGCCAAACGTCGAGGCGCAAAAATTTATGCTGAAATCGTAGGGGGAGGTATGGCAGCAGATGCATACCATCTTACCGGTACACATCCGGAAGGTGATGGAGCAGTTCTTGGAATGGAAGAAGCCATGAGAGAAGCGGGCATAAAATCGAGTGACATTGATTACATAAATATGCATGCCACCTCAACACCTTTGGGTGACAAATCTGAATTAATTGCAGCTCAGCGGGTTTTTGGTAAGGAATCAAATGTTTCTATTTCGGCGACAAAGTCAATGACAGGTCACCTACTTGGTGCCGCAGGTGCTGTAGAAGCGATAGCTTGTGTAAAAGCAGTAGAGAATGATTTTGTACCACCAACAATTAATACGAAAAATATTGAACCTGAATTCGAAAACATGTTTGATTTTCCATTGAATCAAGGACGTAGTAAGCCTATTAATTATGCCATGAGTAACACCTTTGGCTTCGGTGGCCACATTGCTTCCATAATTATTAAAAAGATAGAAGGCTAGAAATGTATTTCCAAAAAGGACTCAATACTTATTCTCTTTTTTATTTACTCAATCTTGCATTTGTTGTTTGTATAAGTTTTAGTTCATTTTCCCAGAATTATGAGGTTTCGGGTCAAATAGTTTCAAAAGATGACGGTTTGCAAATCGAGTTTGCGACAGTAAAGCTTTTAAAGCCTTCAGACTCCTCATTGTTTAGGGCTATGTATGCTGATTCAGAGGGTAAATTTTCTTTTAAAGAGGTGGAATGTGAACAGTCTTTTATTCTTAAAATTGCGCATATTGGTTATGAATCGGTCTATCTTCCCGTATATGTTTCAAAAGAATGTTCCAATAAAGATTTTGGATTATTAAAGCTAAGGCTAGATGCCACCTTGAATCTTGACGAAGTTAAGGTGCAAGCTCAAATAGATGTACTCAAAGCAGGTATAGACAAAAAAGTTTATAATGTTGGTGAAGATATTTCAGTGAAAGGAGGAACCGCAAATGATGTACTCAATAGATTACCTTCTGTCGAGGTTGATGAGGATGGTGGTGTTACCCTTCGTGGTGATGGTTCCGTAATTATATTAATTAATGGTAGACCTAGCTCATTGAGTGGAGGAAACGGCAAGACGCTTCTTGATGCATTGCCAGCTGGTTCAATCGAAAGGGTGGAAATAGTTACCAATCCATCTGCACGTTATGATCCAGACGGAACTTCGGGAATAATTAATATTGTTCTTAAAAAGAACAAGCTCAAAGGGTTTAATGGCTCATTATCATCAAACTTAGGTACCGGAGATATTCAAAATGGAAATATATATGAAGGGAACATATCACTGAATTATAGAAATGACAAGCTGAATGTTTTTGCAAGCTATAACGGTAGAAGCTATCGAGGTTACCGAAATAAATTTTCTGATATTTATGAATTTTTACCGGGTGACTCCTTGCAGCATCTTGATCAAAATCGCATAGGAACTGATTTGAATATTTCTCAGTCTGTTAGAGCTGGATTGGATTTAAATTTGGCACAGTTCCACAAATTAGGAATCTATTCAAATGTGAGTCTTGGACGCCGCGAAAGGACAGGGGATCTATGGAATTCTCTGTACAATCAGAATAAAGAACGAACAGCACTTTGGAATCGAACAAGCTATGATCCGAAAACGAGAACGAATATGGATTTTGGTCTAAATTATGAGTGGCTATTTGCCAAAGACCGAGGTAAGCTACAGTTTAATTTGAATCAATCCTTTGGTGACGAAGACATATATGGTTATTATGCTGAGTATTATTATACTCCTGATTCGCTTAATAGTGGTATGGATTCATTGTCTCAAAGACTTCACAATGTTGAATCCAATGACATTAATTCGGCTCAGCTAGATATTGAATACGTTTTCCCTTCTATAAATGCGCGGATAGAAACTGGGGCAAAGAGTATTATACGATCTCAGTCTGTAAATACCTTTTCAGAATCATTTGAAAGCTCAGCAAATAGCTATTTGGAAGACACTATCGCCAACTTTGATTATAGATACGACGAACGTATTTTTAGCCTGTATGGTATCTTTGGGCAGCAATTAGGTAAATTTAAATATCAGGCAGGATTGAGAGTCGAAAAAGCTTATCAAATCCCTGACTTGGTTTCTGATAGTCTTAGGATTGAAAATAATTATTTCAACTTTTTTCCATCAGCACATCTTAAATATGCAGTTGATGATAAAAACGAATTCGGATTAAGCTATAGCCGAAGAATCTCAAGGGCTAGGGCAGGACAGCTAAATCCTTTTACAAATTATGCTGATCCATTTAATTTAAGACGAGGGAATCCATATCTCCAACCAGAATACATACACTCATTTGATCTGGCATATTTATATGAGAGTAAAAAGTTTTCGATGTCAACTAGCATCTATTATCGAAGAAGTAAAGGGGTAATTAGCAGAATAAAAGAATTTTATGATAACAATACGAGTGCGGTTACTTATCAAAACTTAAATAATACCAATGCCCTTGGAACTGAATGGGTTTTTATGTTTAAACCTTATAGCTTTTGGAGAACAACGGCAAGCTTTAATGGAAACATGGTTGAATATTTTACGGATATTCAAGGCTTGTCTAATACAAACGGCTTTTACTTGAAGGCCAAGATCAATACAACTTTTGAGTTTTGGAAGAAGACCGGTAGCCTGCAGGTCAGCTATGCGTATAATGGACCACGAATCACCGTTCAAGGTGTTGTTCAGAGAATAGGAACCTTGGATATGGCTTTCGAAAAAAAGTTGTTGGATGGAGACTTATCATTAGGATTTCGAGTGTCAGACTTACTTAATCAGCAAGCATTTTATATGGATCTTACCCGTGAAAATATAAATCAACAAGCCTATTACAAATGGATGTCCCGAAGGGTTTTTGTGACAGCTCGATATAAATTTGGAAAGGTAGAGGTTAAAAATAGTAACGCTCAAGGCTCATCTGGATCAGGTGGTGCGGATTAAGACCTAATGGTTTCACTCAAGGTTTGGGCTCTTTTAAATTCTGAAAGGAGCTCTGAGTTCATTACGGCACTGGTGTTTTCTTTTATTTCTTTAAGCATTTGATACATCTTGAGGACGTCAAGCTCTTTTGTTACAGAAACAACGGTCGCGTTGCGTGTATCAATATTTTTTATTTCTTGAATCCACATCAATAAATTTAGAATAAGCTGATGAATTCCAAAATCAATGTTCTTTGCAGAAAGAAATACTGAAAGGTTTCTTTTTATAAGACTTTTATTTTCTTCATAAATAATGTATTTGTCAAATAAGTGATCACCTTGTAGAGGATTTAATGTAAAGCTAGAAAATCGATTGTCTGGGGTTAAGAAATGCAGAATGGCCTCTTTCAATTGCTCATTCTTTTTGAGCTTAGCATATAATACCTTTGGTATAACTGGATTTAGAAAAACATAATTGCGCAATTTAAAAAGTTGGTTTTCATAGGCCTCAAGTGGTGATTCAAATTGATTTAGATCTAATATGATTTCGGCTGTTTTTTTATCCATTCTGTTTATTGTTCCGTCTCATTCTAATATTGAGAATTTCGACCACTAGGGCATATGCAAAAGCAAAATAGATGTAACCTTTTGGGAATTCTTGTCCAAATCCTTCTGCCAGTAAAAGGATTCCTACCGCAACTAGAAAGCTTAGCGCTATCATTTTAATTGTAGGGTGATTAGAAATAAATTCGCTGATTTGCTTTGCAAAAAGCATCATGACGAACATAGAAATAATAATCGCTACAACAATAATTGCCACCGGGTTTTTTCCGGTTTGACTATGTATTCCATTGGTCATTCCAACTGCAGAGATAATTGAATCAAAGCTAAAAATGAGATCAATTAGAGCAATTTGAGAGATGATCTGTACAAGTGTACTTTTATTTTTAGCGTGGTCTTCTGTGTTGTGATTTATACTTTTATGCATTTCAGCAACACTTTTATAAATCAAAAATAGTCCACCAGCAATTAGTATAATACTTTGACCACTTATTTGACTATCAAAGATTGTAAACAATGGCTCAGTCAGGGTCATTATTAACGAAATTATAGAGAGCAGCAATAGTCTTAATATTAACGCAATCGACAATCCGATATTTCTGGCGTAAGTTTTTTGTTTGCCTTCAAGTTTATCAGTAATGATACTTATAAATATGATATTATCTATCCCTAAGACAATTTCAAGAATAGATAGAATTAATAGGTAAAACCATCCTTCCCACAAGGTAAATACATCCAAAAACTCAATCATTTTTTAGAAATTTAAACAGTCTGTTCAAAGCTAAAGGATTTTCTTTTCTATCCGTTTTAAAGATTAACAATTGAGTACTGTCATTTTGAATGAAATCTTTAAGTTCCTTTTCATAAGATTCATATGCTATAATTTCCTTAGCTGACAAGCCAAATCCCTGTGCGATTTTTGAGAGATCGCTTTTGTGGTGTGCTTCAAAATAGTTTTCCAGTTGTTCAGAATTACTTGGACCTTCAATGATTCGAAAAATGCCACCCCCAGTATTATTGATGACGATGACTTTTAGATTACTTGGAAAAGGTTTAATCCACATAGAATTGCTGTCATAGATAAAAGAAATATCTCCAGTAATAAATAAGTGGTTTTGATTAGGTAGGGCTATGGCAGAACCAACTGCTGTGCTCATTGACCCATCTATACCACTTGTACCTCTATTTGCAAAATATTGAATGGTTTTAATGGGGTCAAAAAGTTGCATGTATCGCACAACAGAGCTGTTTGCCATGTGTATAATTGAATCGTTCTGAATGTATTGATTGAGTAGATGAAACACCTGAATATCTGTATTGGATTTTTCTGTGTTAAAAAATCCCTCTAATAGGTCTTTTGCAAACAGGTCAATGGCTCTCCATTTGGCTTCAAAATTTGTAGTATTGATGAGTGTGTTGGACGCATTAACTTCATTGAAAAAATGAGTAGCCTCCATTTTAAGATGTATGTCCAAGCGCAGAAATAAATCAATCCCCACATTTGAATGATTAATGGCTATATGAGTTTCAGGGGCATTTTGCATGAAGAATGTTTTGATTCTTTTCGAAACCACAGCATCACCAATGGTAATAAGAATCTCAGGAATAAATTCACCTGAATTATTTGAGTCAATAGAGTTTAGTGTTCGATCAATACAATTGATAAAAGAAGAATCATTTAATCCTGATGTATTTTCATTGAGAACGACAACATTGGTGTTTTGATTGAATTTAACAAGTGCTCGATTTAAATCTTTGGTTCCAGAATTTTGACCACAAAGAACCAATATTTTCTTACCATTCAATGTTTTTAAAATAGCATTACTGACACTCGAATCAACTGTAGATTTTATTGATTGTGATTTTATGTGTTTTTGATCTGTTTCAATTATACTATACAAAGGTTCATTGAGATGAACGTTAAAATGTACGGGGCCTTTGGGAGCATTAAATAAAGCGTTTAAAATAGTTTGACAAACTTCTAAGTCATTTGTGTTTTCAAGGGTTTTATCTTCGAATGAATGGGATTTTAATACATGCTTTCCAAATATATCATCTTGCATTATCGTTTGTCCATGACCTTTATTCACAAGATTTTTTGGTCGATCTGCAGATAAAACCAATAATGGTAGTTTTCTATAAAAAGCCTCTGATATAGCAGGGAAATAATTAACTACTGCAGAACCGGAGGTACAACAGAGTGCAACAGGTTTATTCAAGATCTGAGCAATACCTAAAGCAAAAAATCCAGCAACTCTTTCATCATGAATAACATGAGTTTGAAAAAAAGGATCATTATCAAAAGTTATGGCAAAAGGAGCATTTCTCGAGCCAGGTGAAAATACGATATGCTGTATGCCATAGCTTTTGCATTCATTTACGATGAGTCGAACTATAGATTTATCACTTGTCTTCATTTAGTACAAAGCTAAAGTTTTTCTATAACGCTAATAAGGGTCCTACTTTTTGACTCTGTTTCATCCCATTCACTTATGGCGGAAGAATCTTCAGTATATCCCCCTCCAACATATAAGTAGGCAGTATCTTGGAAAATTTGGCAACACCTCAGATTTACATAAAGCTGACTTGCCTTATTTCCGATTAAACCTAAGAATCCGGAGTATAGTGCTCTAGAGTAGTTTAATTCATGGTTTTCGATTTGATTGATTAATGCAATCGATTCAGATTTAGGTAGGCCTGAAACTGCAGGAGTGGGGTGTAGCTTTCGTGCGATTGACAGCGTATCATTGGAATCTAGGTCAAATGAAAAATCAGTTCTTAGATGTATGAGATTACCCGCTTCAGAATCATAGGGGCCATGGTCCTCTATATTTTTTATTCCATACAGTTTGAGTGTTTCTAATATATAAGTGCTTACCCATTCTTGTTCTATATACTCTTTCGGACTCCATTCCTGCGTGCTTACTTCTTTCGTTCCTGCAAGGGACATGGTAAAACCAGATTCATTAACCGTTTGTATAAGGGTTTCAGGTGTCGCACCAATCCATGTCCCTTCTGATTCAGAAGAAATCAGATAAACGAAAGCATTGGTATAGGTATCACATAATTTTTCAAATAACTTGACACAATTAGAGGAATCAAACCCTGTTTTTTTTATTCTTGAAAAAACAAATTTGTTCATGGATTGATTCCTTAAGAATTCTATGATCCGATTTCCATAGACGAGATATTTTTCTTTGGAAATTACTTTTGGTTCTTCTGCGGAAAAATGTGCTTGAAATGTCTCTTCAAAATCTAAATCATTGGGAACAAATATATATTGCTTGTTTTGATTGAAGTTAGACAATACGAAGTGATTGGTCGGGACATCATCTTTTCCAATAAGTTCAAAGGACCCTGCTATTCTTTCAGCTTGCTGATTGGGAATTCGATATGCTAAAAAATCTGACATTTGATTATTGAATGTCTACAATCATTACGGTCAATCGGCCGGTGCAAATAAGCTTTTCTGTACCTTCTTCTTTGATGTCAACTTGCCACAAATGGGTGCGCTTTCCGGCATGAATAATTTTACCTGTTGCAATGACGTTTCCCTCTCTTATTCCTCCCACATGATTTGCGTTTATTTCAATACCAACAGGGTGCTGCTTAGTAATATCAAGAAGCAGAGTGGAGCCCATTGAACCAATACTTTCTATTAATGCTGCGCTGGCACCACCATGAAGTAAACCCATTGGCTGATGTGTTCTGCTGTCAACGGGCATTTTTGAAACAACATAATCCTCACCCAACTCAATACACTCAATCCCTAATTTTTCCATTAAGGTATTTTTATTCATTGAATTGATAAGGTCTATAGGAACCTGATTTAATTTTCTCATATCCGAATAACAAATATAATTCTTTAGATGTTTTGGTAGGTGGGATATTATTGTTTTCTGAATCATTCTTGAAATATTTTAAATCTATCCCAAAAAAAAGCTTTGTCAATATTGAAAGTATTACTACTTTTGCCTCGGAGAATTGGCAGAGTGGTCGATTGCGGTAGTCTTGAAAACTATTGTACCGAGAGGTACCGGGGGTTCGAATCCCTCATTCTCCGCCAAAAAATTAAAGGTCTCAGTTATGAGGCCTTTTTTTGTGATTAGGGATGAGAGCCAGTGTTCGAACCGAAGTGCAGTGGAGTTCGTCAAACTTTTACAAAGTGAAACGGTTTGACAATCCCTCATTCTCCGCCAAAAAATTAAAGGTCTCAGTTATGAGGCCTTTTTTTG
>JBELDA010000038.1:0-338 GCA_042094515.1 Crocinitomicaceae bacterium | reverse complement strand
GGAGTTCGTCAAACTTTTACAAAGTGAAACGGTTTGACAATCCCTCATTCTCCGCTGATAAAAACAAGAAAGCCCCGTATTGATAAACTACTGGGCTTTTTGCTTTTAATGAACCCCAAAATCATTTTGGATTTGCTTGTACTTGTCAGAAGATAACTCATCTTGAATCTCTGTAAATCCGTCAGGGTAAATACTCTCTTGCATAATCCATCTAAAACCATCTTTACTCGATTCGTTTATTACATAAAATGCTTTGTATTGATTTTCAAATTTATTTAGAAGGTTTGCATAATTGTCTTGAATGGTTTGATAAATAACTAAAAAGTCATTATTAGATT
>JBELDA010000037.1:0-25583 GCA_042094515.1 Crocinitomicaceae bacterium | reverse complement strand
GCCTCAAAAGGATTTTGAGTAATGTATGGAAATACATTATCAACAGGAGCACCGACAACAGTCCCTCCAAAGTCAGCCATTCCCTGAGCGTTTGCTGATGCGGCTTGCGCAGCCAAGGTGTATGTATCACCACCGGCATTCACAGGAGCGAGAACATCATTATTCCCCAATGTATTGGCTTTAGTCATAACATCGTAGCTTCCACTAATATCAGTTGTTATTACACCGGCAGCAGCGACAGCAACATCTCCTGTTGTGTAAATCGCAACAGGGTCTGTAGGACAATGAACGGCACACATTGGTACATCACCAGCCTCAAGCCAGCTAAGGTCTCCTATTCCACCTCCCATACTACATACCATATGGATATCATTTGAGAAACCAATATTGCTTTCCACATTATATAGTCCTCCATATCCGTCCCAATCACCAATTTCAGCAGTGTCAATAAGTGCAACTGGATTCGCTGGATCTGTTAGATCTAAAAATTTAGACAATTGTATCTCTGCCAATTTATCTACAGTTGCGTAACCCAAAGCTACCCAACCACCTGAACCTTGACCAGATAATATAATTCGAGAAGTATCAATACCCCATGTATTCCCGTTTTCGTAATCTCTTCTAAAGAATCGAACAGCAGATTTTGTATCTTGAATTGCACGATAAACCGCTTTCATCAAACTTGCAGCACGTTCTGATTGCGTCTGTGCCGCTGGATTCCAACCCAATCGGTATTCAACATTCGCAGCAACATAACCTCTTTTAGCATAGCTTTGGCACATCGCCGCAGTAGCATAATCATCTCTCAGACCTGTAGGATTTCCGTTATAAATAATGGGAGCAAAAGTACCTGTATGAAGCACTATGACAAGGGGTCGTTCAGTCTCCGTATCTCCAACTGGCTCATAAACATCTACCTCCAAAGCAGGGATTCCAAATTGCCCAGTGGGAAGATAAGGTTGTGGCGGAGTTGCATTTGCAGCAATAACCGTTAGGTTTTCAGAATAAACATTTGAACTGTCTACTGTGAAATCAGTAAAAACTTCGTCGACATATCTTACTTGAGCAAATGAAGCTCCAAATAAAATAAACGAACAAACAAAAGGTAGAAGTATTTTTTTCATAGATATTTTTTTAGTTGCCCTAAGATAAAAATTAAAACGCTAAGAAAACAATTTTGACTACTTATCTTTCCAATCATAAGAAAGGGACAAGTATAGCATTCTGCCCACATAAGGTCCACCGTAAACCTGTAAGACCTCATTATTAAGTAAATTTGATGCACCGATTTTAACGGTAAGATTCAATTTCTCAAATAGCTTATTGACTTGAGCATCAAGTAACCCATATGTTGGAATACTTCCTGTAAACTGAGGCGAACCCTCGTATATGAAACCTTGAATCCACTTATAGTTGATGTTAAATCCAAGTCCAGTAAGTCTTTTTATCCCAACGTCTCTTCCTTTAAATCCGATATTAAATTTGTTTGCAGGAGTATTAAAAGATGGAATGATTGGATCATCTGATTGTTTGTTCAATACATTCCACGAGTAATTTCCATTAATCGAATAATGATCACCAACATAATAATTTAATCCAACAGATAATCCTTGTGTAGTAATGGTTTCTTTTGAGTTTGTGGCAATCCTGTAAACGTCCTTTATATAGGCTCCTCCTAAAGGCTGAACAAAAATATCTGCTCCATTAATAAAACCTATAAAATTGGTGTAGAAGTTGAAATAGTAATTCATATCTATGTACATCTTTTCGAATAGAATACCTCTATATCCAAATTCCACACACTTCACTTTTTCAGGTTCAATAGGATTTAAGCTAAAGTATTCAAGCGTGTCTGCATTTTCTGAGTAGAAGAAGTTTCTTAACGATTCGACAGTCACTAAGGAATCATATCCGCTTATATTCCCAACAAGCTTTGCCCTTCCCACATTGTAATACATGTATTGATTCAATAGGGTTGGGTTTCTAATTGCCGCAGTAAAGGTTCCACGTAGGGTATGTTTTTTATTTGGTTGCCAAATTAAAGACAAGGCTGGCGACGGAAGAAACTTGAAATTTTGATTCTTATCTACACGAAAGGTTCCTTTAAGTATCCATTTTTCATCATCAAACTTTTTCTCAAATCCACCATAAACACCAAATTCCTTATTGAGAATAGACACACCATTTGTATCGCTAAATAAAGATCCTTGAGAACGTGGATTGTAAATTCTCCCATTCGCTCCAATTGTAAATTTGGCAATATCTGTTTTGAAAATCTTTTCTCCATGTAAATGATATAAAGCCGACTGATCTTGAATCCTCGAGCCTCCTTCTAAAAAGGACGTTTTACTCGTAATGTCATTTAAAAGCGAATCAAATCTTTGTGTTCCAGGTTCGTAATAATCTGACATTTCCCAGTTCTCATATTCACTATTTGCATAATTTGCCGCTTCTTGATGCCAAGCATACATTGAATCAGGATTAGCGTAAACTACGGCATCTATAGCATCAATATCAAATGGAACACCAATTTGAGGCTCCCATACTATATCTTCATCCAATGCCCTCACACGATCCACCACATTTGCCGACCAGTATTGACGATAACGTTCGCTCCAATCCCAATCTTCACCTGCAGCATCTTGTAAAAGAAAAGCAGTCAAAACAGCATCATAGGAATTTCCTGCGTCCTCATTTGTTGCATAGGCTCGAACGAAAAAATCATTTTCCTTTTTGAGCTCTATGCGGTTTTGAAAGAAAAGAATATCCTTAAGGCTGAACCTATTATCTCCTTGATATACTGTTGTTCCTGTACCAAAGTTTGAAGCTATTATAAGCTCTACATCGGGTTTGAACAGGTAATGAAAAGCCGCGGATGCTTTTAAATTTTTTGTATCGTAATCAACAATATCTTTCTCCCAATAACCTGTCCTGTGCCATCTTCCTAAACCTGGAGTCATCCATCTGGCTTGAATATCCAGAGCGTTATTAATATTAGGTGATAAGTTTTCATCTCCATATCTATTTACCGCATCGTATCCACCTGGATTGCCAACATCCGTATCCAATCCTTCAACTGAATTTGAATTATCTGCTTCCCAATCATTAGCAGATAAATATGAAAAGTTGAGCTTGAAAGCGAATTTATCTTCACCTGCTTTATTCTGAAAGGCCTTTGCATATCTAACAGAATATTCATTAAGCATTCGTTCCCCTCCTTTAACACTAGCACTAAAACCTTGAAACTTAAAAGGACTCTTGGTGTGCATACTGATTACACCATTAAAGGCATTCGGGCCATAAAATGCAGAGCTAGCTCCTGAAATCACCTCCACTTTCACCAAATCAAGTTCGGAGGCTCCTAAAAAATTCCCCAATGCAAAATTCAGTCCTGGTGAGGCATTATCAACCCCATCAATAATTTGCAACGTTCTTACTGGAGAAGTACTATTAAACCCTCTTGTGTTTACTACCTTAAATCCAAGGCTGGCAGAAGTCAAATCAACACCTTTCATATGGCTTAATCCTTCGTAAAAATCAGTTGATGGTGTTTGTTGAATATCACTTAAAGACATGGTTTCGATAGATAGAGCAGATTCTTTTTCCTTGTCACTAGCAAAGCTTCTTACATTTACCTCCTCAAGGTTTAAAGTCTTATCCGTCTTGATTCGAATAACAATTGGTTCCATAACAGAAGTTACCTCTGTCTCGATATCACTATATCCCAAATATGAGCTAATCAAGATCACAGGTAATTCCCCTTGAAGAGCAATAGAAAAAGAACCATTCTCATCAGTAAATGCCCCTGCATTCAAACCTTTGACCTTGATTTTTGCACCATCCATGGGCACTCCTGTATAATCATCAATGAGCTTTCCAGAAATGGTGACCTGTGCATTTAGATGCATGGCAAATAGAAAGACAGACAGACAAAGTATTCGCTTAAGAGGGGTGATCATATTTATTTGTTCTATATCGACTTGATAAATATAAGAAATATTGACTCAGTTTTGCTGAATTGAATACTTACTCAATTTAAAGGCCGAAAAAAGAATAATGAAACAAAAAAAAAGGAGCCCAATAATTAAAGCTCCTTTTAAATCAATTTAAATAATATATGCTATAAAAAAGTGACTGTTCCGTCTTCTACATGATAAACTGCACCTACAATCTTGACTTTTCCCTCATTTACAAGGTCAGCCAATAAGGAACTCTTTTCTGAAATTTCCTTAATTGATTGATTCACATTGGATTTAGTAACTTCCTCTACCTCTATACCACCAGTGCGATCTTGAACCTCTTTTATCGCTGGTTTCACTTTACTCAACAAAGCAGTGATGTTTCCAAGCTCAACCCCTTTACAGGCTGCTGTTACCGCACCACATTTGGTATGACCCAATACAAGAATCGCCTTTGAACCCGCCACTCCACAAGCGTACTCAATCGAACCCAAGACATCTTCGTTTATAATATTTCCCGCGACTCTTGCACTAAAAATATCACCTATACCTTGATCAAATGCCAATTCTACAGGCACTCGGGAATCAATACAGCTTAATACTACCGCATATGGATGCTGTCCACCACTTGTTTCTTTAACCTGGGTGTGAAGGTCTCGTTGTATTTCTTTATTTTCAAGGAACCTTTGGTTTCCTTCTTTTAGCATTTCAATTGCTCTTTCAGGAGAAATGCTATCCTGAATTTCTTTTGTTATTGTTGACATAATTTTATTATTTCATTAATGACTTAATTATCACACCTCATTTTAAGAAATATTTAGATTGATTAATTCAACTTCAATATTTCGATCTGGTGCCCTAAAATTTTTGAATTCTTGAATGACCTCTTTGACATCTTGGTCGATATATTTGTTAGAAGACCCATCAATAATCAGCTTGCTATTGTTAGGCAAGTCTCTGAGTGTTTCCAGCATTCCTGCTTTATTTAAAAAAGATACGTTTTCACTTAAAGTTAGTTTAGTAACCCCTTGTTTTTGCTCCATACTAAAATGAATCTTAAGATATTTTTTTAGTAAAAATAGAATCGCTACAAAAAGGCCTATTAAAATCCCTCTCAATAAATCTGTAAACAAGACGCCTAAAATTGTTGTCAAAAAAGGAATGAACTGGTCATACCCTTGTGTATACATTGTTTTAAAAAGCTCAATTCTTGCTAATTTATATCCTATAGACAATAATATGGCTGCTAAAGCTGCCAGGGGAATATAATTTAAAATTCCTGGAATGAAAACAACGGATAAAAACAATAATAAACCATGAAAAATCGCAGACAATTTTGACTCAGCCTTTGAAGAAATATTTGCTGAACTTCTTACGATTACTTGAGTAATTGGCAACCCCCCTATCATTCCACTCAAAATATTTCCGACTCCTTGAGCTTTGAGCTCTCTATTAGTCGGTGTTCTTTTTTTCTTTGGATCTAGCTTGTCTGTTGCCTCTACAGACAACATCGTCTCCAAGCTTCCAACCAATGCAATTGTAAAGCCAATGATATATACATTTGGATTTGACAAATAGCTGAAGTCAGGAAGAGTAAAAAAAGAGGTGAATTCATTAAACGAATTGGCCACTGGTAAATTAACCATATGTTCTTCGTTTAAGAAAAGGTTTGGAAAATAGTGTTGAAAAACAACATTAATTAATGAGCCAAATAATACCACCAATAAAGCTCCAGGTACAAATTTGAATAATTTCGTACTATTCAGCTTGAATCTTTCATAAGCAATAAGAATGAATAGTGATGCGGCTCCAATAATCACGGCTCCTGGCTGAAAAGCCCGGATAGAGTAAAAAATTTCCGTAAAGGTATTGTGACCATCACTTTGTAAAAAAGCATCGTCTCCGAAAAAATCGGCATCGTAAGCTACGAGATGAGGAAGCTGTTTGAGTATTAATGTAATACCAATTGCAGCAAGCATACCGCGTATGACCGCCGTTGGGACATAATTAGCTGCAATCCCCGCTTTGGCATATCCAGCAATAATCTGTAAAACACCAGAAATTACAACAGCAACTAAAAATGCTTGATAGCTTCCTAACGTTACAAATGCCGCAAGAATAATGGTTATTAATCCCGCTGCCGGACCAGACACTCCGAGTCTGGATCCACTAAGAGCCCCCACAATAAGACCACCTATTATTCCCGATATTATTCCCGAAAAAATATTTGGAAGGCCTTCAATGCCTTCAACGCTCGTTGAAGCCAAGCCTATTCCTAAACAAAGGGGCAAAGCAACTAAAAATACAACTAGTCCTGCGGGAAGATCAGACTGCCAGTTCTTAAAAAAATTTGATTTCATGTTAAAGTTTAAAAAGTTTAAAAAAGAATTGTTATTTTTTTAAACTATACATTCTGGAGGGGCAAAATGTTCTTTGACATTTGAATTCGTATAACACAAATAATAGGTATAATATTCTTGATCTGAATCTTCATCGACAACGAGAGCCCCAATGTCTTTTACAAAATCACTCTCACCATCTACCTCCTGCTCCTCCTCGTTTTCTTGATTGTCCTCATTTTCATCATCATTTTCATAATCAATCAAATCTTCACCCTCAGAAGAAGTTTGGAAATCAATGGGTTCATCGCTAAATGCATATATAGATTGAAGTGAAAAATTTTTAATCGTAGAAGAATGGAAAATCGCTATTTGAAATACAAACAGTATAAGGTAAAAAACCGATAGATATTTTAGAAGAGAAAATCTCACAATTATAATTAGTCAATCCAAAGATAGTAATTTTAAGAAATCACGTCAAGCTCTTTCCCTATTTTGATGAAAGCCTCTATCGCCTTATCAAGTTCGCCTTTTGAATGTGCTGCAGAGATTTGGGTTCGTATACGAGCGGCCCCTTTTGCAACAACAGGATAGAAAAATCCAATAGCATAAACACCCTCCTTTAGCAGTCGATCTGCAAATTCTTGTGAAAGAGCTGCATCGTAGAGCATTATAGGGACAATAGGAGAATCTCCCTTCTTTATATCAAATCCCGCTGCTATAATTTTTTCTTTAAAATAGCTTGTGTTTTCCTCTAGCTTATCTCTTAAAACCGTTGAAGAGCTCAATAGGTCAAACACTTTCAGTGAAGCACCAACAATAGAGGGTGCGAGAGAATTTGAAAATAAATATGGTCGAGATTTCTGCCTTAGCATTTCAATAATCTCCTTTTTTCCCGTTGTGTATCCACCCATTGCTCCACCCAACGCTTTACCTAATGTGCCAGTAATAATATCAACACGATCCAGCACACCACAATATTCTGGAACTCCACGTCCGGTTTTACCTATGAACCCAGCAGAATGACATTCATCTGTCATAACCAAAGCATCATATTTATCTGCTAAATCACATATTTCATCCATTTTGGCAATATCACCATCCATTGAAAACACACCATCAGTAACAATAATTCTGAAACGTTGATCTTGTGATTTTATAAGCTGTTGCTCGAGATCAACCATGTTAGAGTGCTTGTATCGATATCTTTGGGCTTTACACAACCTCACACCATCAATGATTGAGGCATGATTCAACTCATCTGAAATTATCGCGTCTTCTGCTGTAAACAAAGGCTCGAACAATCCTCCATTAGCGTCAAATGCCGCTGCATATAAAATCGTGTCCTCTGTTCCATAAAATTCTGCAATCTTATTCTCTAAATCTTTATGGATGTCTTGTGTTCCACAAATAAAGCGAACTGATGACATTCCATACCCATGAGAGTCTAATGCGTTTTTAGAAGCTTGTATCACTTCTGGATGAGAAGAAAGACCCAAATAATTATTGGCACACATAATAACAACGTTCTCACCTGCACCCACAGAAACTTGAGCCCCTTGAGGAGATGTGATAATTCTTTCTCTTTTTAATAAGCCGTTTTTCTCTATTTGAGTAAGTTCCTTCTCCAGATGATTTTTCAATTTTCCGTACATATTTCTATTTTTTTCTAAATTTCTTAATCTTACTAGTCAGCAGGTTAAAAAGAAGCTGTGAATCTTTATCATTTAGCTTCCTTCCAAATCTTTTCATTTTTCCAAAATATTCAAAGCTAAAGCGTTCTCCCCCACTAATCCATGGCGAAGCCTCCCAAGCTGACTGTATGGACCGGACCTCTGGCATTTCAAATCGAAAATCCTTAATGTTACCAAAATAATAGGGAACAGATTTCCCATATTTTAAAAATGACTTTTTGACATGAAATGCTTCATCATTTATTTTAATTAATTCTTTTCCAAATAATCGCCACAAATACGATTTAGAGATACGAAAGGCGTAATACAACCAAAATACCAAGAACACATAAAGAATGATTGATTCCTGCTCAGTCAGCTGTAAATTAAACAAAGACCAAATCACCACAAAACCAATACAGTACCACATTCCTAGCCACGCTCCCATCAATACATTAATGAGAACATTGTTTTCTGGAATAATAACAACTGTTGTACTTTTTGGAGAATCTTCAAAACTGATTCGATTACCAATCCATTTCATAAAACAAAAATAAAAAACCCCTAAGAAATCTTAGGGGTTTAATTATAATATATTTTCTTTTAATAGTTCCACACATCGTGTTCCCACTTCCGTATTTCACCTTTGATTTTTTCTGCCTCTCGAAGTGCGTCCACACCAAAGCGATAATCCTCTATATCTCTGTCAAACTTATCAGATGTTCTATAAATTTGAGCATTAAATTTTCGTTTCCAAAATAAATCATCAAAAGTCATCCACTGAGCATCAGACTTGTCATTGTAAGTATAGTAATTAACGATTACGTTTCTCAATTCGGGAAAATAAAGCCAAAACATTTCTTTTTCCTCAGTAAGTCCTGTAAATGGCTGGAATCCAGCACCTGCGACAGCAATCCCATCTACCCCGTTTCTTGAAACAATCATTATTCCTCTCTCATAATCCTCTGGAGTATCTGGTTCTTCATAAACGAATTTAGCAACTGGTGCTATGGCAATAATTCGCTTATCTAGCATAGATCTTTCTTTATCAAAAAACCAGTCTTCCTTAATATTATATGCTGTAATACCCCTAGACGATTGAAAAACTTGGGGTCTAGGCAGAGTTAATTCTTCTCCTGGGCCAACCTCATTCCAATAAGTCCTAACGACACTTTCATTTACACTTAAATCTTCCATCCCCGGAACGTTTACAAGAGAATCAAACCAAAAATTAAAATCACTATTTGTTTTTGTTAAAATTTGATCTTGACTATATAAATCCTTAAAAACATATTTTTCAGGTGCACCTAAACACGATATTTGCTTGTGTAGCTTTAACCGGTATTCATCATTTATAAAATAGTCGTCAGCCGAGTTTTTTTGGATGGGATATTTAAATTGGTATCCATCTTCTCTAAGAATAAAGTCAGGATCACTGATTTCATAGATAGTCAAATCTCCCAACATGATATGTCTCAAAATCACAGTCCAAAGCGACCAGCGTTCCTGATGCTTGTTCCATAATGGATTATCCACATCTTCTGGTGTTTTAGGTGCCTTATAATCCCAATAAAAATCATCAAAAGGAAAAAATATCTCATGATTTAATTTTTCTCGAGCATCAATTCTTGAAAAAACGCGCTTGGACCAAACATAATCCGCAAGTCTTACATGTTCGTAAGGCACAGCGCTACGAATAGGAACCTCATCTTTAATGACCACCCCATCAATTATTCCTCCATCTAATGTATTGTAAGGACCACGTGGCGGAACATTTTGCGAAAATGACTGTGATATACTTACAAGTACTGATAAAACAACTAAATATGGAATTTTCATGACTTTTATTTTTATATACGGTCTTTTTACTATTGTGTTACAGTAATTGAACCTTTAATTTTTACCACCTTTGAACTTCCTCTCCTTTTACAACGTAAGAATATAGCAACATCTCGTCCAGGCTTTGCTTTACGAAGCAAAGACGATTGCATTACATTCCCATTAAACTTCATAACGTCAGCACCAATTGTAACTTCTCCTGAAAGAACATCGAATTCTACATTACCCAATGGGCTATCTTGACCCAATCCTACTCTTAATCTTGTATTTGAACTTCTAGAAATTTGTTCAATTGTTAGCCTTGGTTGAGGAAATGGTTTTACCTTATATTTAAATTCACCAAATCCAGTAACTGAATTGCCTTCGGCATCTTTACCTGTTGGTCTAATAGTTACATTAACTCCAGGTCTTGTTGCCCTTAGTATGAATCCTTTACCCCCATTTACCGTTGCGGCTCTTTTAGTAACTCCAGTACCACTAACTGACATATCAGATGTTACAGCAGAAGTTTGAACTATTACTTTATTATCCCAGTCTGTATACAATACATTCATTTCTGGGAGAGAAACTGAAGCTCCTTTTGAAACAACAGCTACTTTAGTTTCGTAATTAGCATATTTCACAGAACCATTTTTATCTTTAATACCCACGGTACCTGTAAGCTTCATTTCTCCACTTGAAGGTACTGTGAACTCCACAATTGCCTTACCATCTTTTGTTTCAACAACTTTACCTTGGTCAGGATTCACAATTGGTAGTTTCTCCGTATCATAAGCCACCATCATTACATCCATTCTTATTTTTGATGATCCTTCTGCTGATGGGGGAGCAAATGCCCTACCTTCCACAGCATTAAAAGAATATGAACCACCACCTACAAGACCAGCTAAGTAGGAAAGCGCATCCGCTCGCGCAGTTAACACCTCACTTTGTAGTCCCGAAAGAGCAGCAATAGCCGCCACCGCAGGTGCATGATCAAAGGTCATTCCAATCCAATGCAATGGACCGGTTTCTCCGTTCGGATCTGGTATTTTTTCATTTTTAGATAAACCTTGATAAATTTTCTTTATTTCATAGACCAAACTTGGATCCTTAATTCCTTTTAATGCACCTTCAATTTTATTTCCTAGATCATTGATGTCCTTAAAAGCTAAGATTTTTGGATCTTTAAATACAAATTGTTTACCCTTACCCGTTGTATCATCCAATTTCGAAATTTCATTTACGGCTTTAACCATTAAAGCAGGCAATTTTGCACGATAATCAAGCATTTGATCCCAAACCTTAAAACCTTCAGCAGATTTATTCGGAGCTTCAATAGATTCATTGATACCCATCAGTAACATTTGCTCATCATACGCATCTTTTTTCTGGACATTATGAAGATTCATCCGAATCGGCTTTACAAAGTCGTTTGACTTCGTAAGTCTTGGATTCTTAGTATCGCTAAAATTCAGAACTTGACCTTTTTCCAAAATACATATTGGCTCTTCCGCCTTCGGGTCTAAATCTTCTGCAATAGCCTGAAAAACCATTAATTTTATTTTATCAATAAATTGAATTTTTTCAGCAGTTAATTTATCAATCTCTAGCATTGAATTATAAACCACTCCTGCTCTCGGACTTGCTATTTTACCAGTACTATCCTTCTCCGTTGATTTCTCTTCAACAGCTGCGAGCTGGGCATTACCTCGTTGGTGTTCTGTTATATTACCCACCTGAATATTTTCTTCAATATTCACGAAGGCGTCAAGGATAGATTTTGATACATTCAAAGCAAGTAATGCTGTGAGTACCAAATACATCATCCCGATCATCTTTTGTCTTGGTGTTTCCTTACCTCCTGCCATGTCTGTTCTTTCTTAAATTATTTTTTCTGATTATATATTAATTAAGAACGCATTGCTTTCAACATGTTACCATAAACATTATTCAAATCTGATAGATTTTGAGATAAGGTTGCCATGTTTTCTCTATACGCTTGGGTATCTCCTGCAGATGCAGCTAAATCACCCATTACAGATTTAATACTTTCCTGAAGTTCTTGCATATTGGCCATACTTGACAAATATTCATTCGAACTTTTTAGCTGAAGTTCATATGTATTATTTAGTGCAGATATATTAGAGCTCAATTTTTCCATTTCCGGACCAAAATTGTTTCCTTCACCTGCTATTGCCGCAATAGATTCCGCTGAAGCAGCATATTGATCAGAAAGCTCATTGAGTTTTGCCGAAGCATTTTGCAAACTACTCACATATTCTCCTGTTGCACCTGTTGCTGAAGACATGGAACCTAAAGAAGATGCATTTTCTGCCAAATTTGACATTCCATCTTTAAGTCTTCCAATAAGCGCATTATCTATACCTGCGTCTGTTAATTTTTCCGCTAGTTTATCTGCTTGACTTCCGGGCTCATCACTTCCAGCTTTAATAAGATCATACAGACCTACACCTTCAATATCCTCTGTGCCCTCACCTTCCGTATTTGCCAATTCTGGAAAAACACGTGACCAATCTGCATCCAAATGAACAGGTTCCATTACAGACATGATAAATATGACCGCTTCCGTACTCAATCCTACAATAAGCATTAATGAGGCTCCAGGCCAGTGCATAATTTTAAATAAAGCTCCCATAATTACGACTGCTGCACCAAGGCCGTATACGTATTTCATAATATTTTTCCATGTCTTGCTTTCAAAAAAGCTCGTTCCGTGTCCACTCATTTGGTATTGATTTTAAATTTTAACTTATTTTGATTTTACTTTTTAATTACTTGAGCTGAATATCACTTTGAATTTCCTCTCCATTCTCAAGGTCTAAATCCTTTCCGCCTCTTCCAAGGTGCGTCATTACATTCCTAAATCCAATGTAAGACTTAGCAGAATCTTGATATTCAAATGTTCTTGTGGAATTATTCAAATAATATCCAATATCTTTCCATGACCCTCCACGAATAACTTTTCTTTTCTTAACAGGATGATCACCATCTTTGGCTTCATATTCGTAATCTGAGTTCATATCATGACCAAATTCATACTGAGACTCATCAAAGGCAGTAGAACACCATTCCGCAACATTTCCAGCCATACAATACAATCCAAATCCATTAGGATTATAAGAATATACTTTTACTGTATGGAATCCACCATCTTCAAAGTAACGTCCTCTCATTGGCTTAAAGTTTGCCAAGAAACATCCACTTGCATTTCTAATGTAAGGTCCACCCCAAGGAAATTGAGACTGCTCAAGATCTCCTCTTGCCGCTCTTTCCCATTCCGATTCTAGCGGTAATCTAAAATCATTCACGAATAAATCTCCATTGGACTGCAACCAGCTATGATAAATTTGGGTTCTCCAAACAGAGAAAGCTTTTGCCTGAGTCCAAGTAACACCAACTACTGGATAATTATCATAAGCCGTATGCCAAAAATAATTTTTAGTCATTGGTGAATGAAATGCATATGTAAAGTCTCTCACCCAACACAATGTATCTGGATACACATTGATTCTCTCCTTAATAATAAATCTACTACGGTCTGTGTGTCCACGAATGGCGTTATGCCCACCTTTACTATTTGAGAATCCCATATCCAAATCTTGACCTGGATTTTCTAATATCGTTCCATAAAGGTTATCAGGGTTTGCGATTTGCTTCCCTTCTATTGGTTGCCCATCCTCATCTAAGGCCTGATTTGTATATACCGTAGTGTCGACCCAAACCTTGTTGTTATTTGCATCCATTGTGTAAAGCGTAGAACGGTGAAGGTCATCTCTTTTATAATCCTTAGAGAGAGGGTCACGTCGTGCTCTGTTATATAAATCTTCATCCACATTACCCAAACTATCGTACGAGAATGTCCTTCTTGAATCAACAGACTTTGTGATTACCTTACCTCTTCTTGCCGCCTCTTTGTAATCGATCCAATAGTAATCAAAGTACAAAAGTCTAGTATCAATTTCACGCCTTCCGTAAAAACGTTCTTGCTCGCTGTAGAACATGTCAGAAAGTAAGAAGTTAGTTTCCGGATCTTGGTAATCCAAAGGCATTTCCCAATCTAATGTTAAATATTTACGAGCCTCTAAACGACCCATCTGATATTTCTTTGCTTTTTTGGTTAGCTGTGTAGTATATCCTTTCTTTTGAGTTTTATCACCCTTAAAGACACTTTTACCTTTACTTGTGTAATTTTCGAATACAAAAGACTCTTCGTTACCCCAACTTTTAATACCCAATACACCTTTAAGGTCTTTTGGACGAACTTCTAATCCGTTAATTAGGGTGACATTTCCTCCAAATAGCTTTTTATTTGGTCCAGCTGCCTCAGCTCCTTTCATATATGGAGTACCGATAACAAGCATAGATTGATCAACTGCAGCATTATTTGTTGAGTCCATAAAGAGTTCAAAAGGAGTATTACCCCCCTGAACATCGGAACCGGCATCGTAAATCTCGCCATAAGGCCCCATTCTGATCCAAAAATCATCTGGAACACGAACCCATTGCTCTGCATCTATTCCGTAGCTTCTTCTATATAGCTTTTCTCTCGCTATACTGTCTCGAACCCAGTGAACAAACTGACGATATTCATTATTGGATATCTCTGTCGCATCCATATAAAAGGATTGTACAGAAACTGTTTTCTTTCTTGCAGTGTGAAGTCCCATGATGTCTTCATCATCTTCACCAGACTGATATGCCCCAGAAGGAATGTAAGCCATTCCAATAGGCAGTTTACCCGGACCTAAAACATCAGGATAATATACGTCTCTTCCTTTTACTCCAACTAAATTTCCTTCTACCTCATTACATGAGTAAAAGAGCGAAAGTAAAGCAATCAAACAAAATAACTTTTTCATTTTATATTTTTTGAGTTCAACGTGTCCAAATCAACTTGCTACAGGTTTAGTTTGGTTATAACGTAAGAACTGTTCAAATAGTTACAATAAATTTTAGAGCCACCTAGGATGCCTAGAGCTTTCCTTTGGTGGTTCTGGTATATTATAGCAATACTTCACTAGAATCTCATGTGACCCTCTTGATATATTGGATAATTTATTAAATAACGTCAAGTCGTAAGAATATCCTACAGTTAAATTTTCTATTGGGGTGTACCCAAACATGAATGCAACGGCATCAGTTGTTCTAACTGTCAAGCCACCATAACCAACCCTAGAATTACCAAAGTCATAAATGTATCGGGCATTAATATCAGCTGAAAACTTAACTAAGTCCGTTCTCATTAGCACTTGAGCGTCAATAGTTCCTCCGAAAAAATCAGCAAACTTTTTACCCCCCATTAAATAATAATGTCTTGCGGTTTGATATGTCTGATCAAATCCAGCCTGGTCTTGTTGTTTCAATAGTGATTGTGTTAAGTGAGTTGAAGAAAGACCAACATACCAATCACCTGCATCGAAATAAGCTCCAAAATTCACATCTAAATTTGTAGCCGCAAATTCCGAAGGCAAGCTGTTATCTGGAATTGATGTTGGGGGTATCCACTCTGGATTCATTCCATAATTTAAAATTCCCACTCCGATTCCTAACCCTAAAGTACCCACATTTCCAATCGTTAAGGGATATGAATAATTTAAAGCCAAATTATTTTGTCTTGCGAAACCTATAGCATCATGATAAATTGCGATTCCAATACCACCTGGGAAAAATCGACTTAGATCTGCCTCAATATTTAAAACTGCAGAATTAGGTGCGCCATTAACTTTATCCCATTGGTTTCTGTAAATAGTCGTTGCACAAAAACTATTGGACATTCCCATACCTGTTTTACCAGGATTAATACTCATTTTATCGTAAATGAAATGTGTAATCAATTTATCCTGCTGTGCTGAAGAGTACAGAGAGCAAAGAGTTATCAATAAACTAAGACAACATTTTCTAATTAGCATAAGGTTTATTTAACACAAACAACACACATCACAAACCTTGTGACATGAATTTAAGACGCTAAAATAACTAATTTTCTTGATTTTGAAAACTATTTTCAAATTTTCTTAACCTCAGTATCAACATAGTTTTTGATAGGTTTTCCACCACAGGTCAGGCATTTCATTCTTCATGGCTTTGTCATAATCCTCTTTGTTGCAAGGTACAAGGTGGTGTCTTTCATATTTTTTACCCTCTTTTGGTGGATAAGGAACCTCCATCCACCAACGTTCTGACTTGTTACTCTTAAAAAACACTATTGTGTAATTTCCTTCCTCTAGAACGACGGTAAACCGTTTGTAATTTGCCTTACTCCCCATGGGGAAATCCCCCCACCTTGAATAAAATCCATCAGAAAAATACCAAATGATGTCAGCCAATAACTTATCTGAAATTAAATTCGCGTCGACATAATTGAATATTCCGGCACAACTCACCTTATCTGAAATACCCGCATACCTCGCAATCTGACATATTTGCTCGGCATAAAATCCATTTGGGTTAGAGCTATGCGAAAAAACCTCTGAAGCTTTAATAGACTTGAAATCAATATTTATTATATCTGCATTTCTTAAATGAGGTTCCGCTTTTCGGAAATCCGAATTAAATTCTCCCAATCTACATATGTCAAAATATAATTTTTCAAAAAGCTTTAAATCCTTAGATCTTGCATAGGGTATTTGAAGCCCGATATTGGCATGATTAAACAAATAACAAGGTCGCTTAAGCATCAAAGAAGTTAGATAGGATTGTGAATCTACCTCTTTCTCAGCATCCCCTAAATCTAAACTGTAATCAATAGAACAAATGTTCACCAGTTGTTCGAGGCTTGCATATGCATCATAGACACCCATTACTAAATCCTGTGACCCTCCAATTATGATGGGCAGAATATTTGATTTTATGAGCTCTGAAGCCACCTTAGATAGAGCGAAGTAGGTGTCTTTAAGTTCATTGCCAGGCTTTATATCTCCTAGGTCATAAAAATCTTTTTTCCAATTTTTACCTGTGTGCAATGGATACAATGCCTTTCGGAAATTGGATGAAGTAATTTCGGCTTCTTCCAAATTTGAACCTCTGTTTTCAGGAACATAAATTATGGCAATCGATCCTGATTTAATTTCAGGGAAACTATTATGATAGGCCTGAATAAATCCTCCTATTTGATCTTGCTCATAATCATCTTGTAAATCCTTAATTGGGCTAAAATAGAATGATATATCTGCCATATTCCAAAGCTATTTCAGATTTGGTTCAAAAAAGAATAATTGATTAAAAGAAATAAAGAGTTAATCGTGGATAACTCAATCATCGAGTATGGATTTAATATCCGGCTTAAAATAAAGCTCTGATTTCATCACCTTTCCGTCTTCTCGGTATATGGGTTTCCCATCACTATCCAATTTACTCATATTTGAACGCTGAATTTCTTTGAAAACATCTATTATTTTGTCTTGAAGACCATGCTTTAAAATTGTTCCGCATAAAATATACAGCTGGTCACCAAGCGCATCAGCAATTTCCACAAGATCTCCATTTTTCGCAGCCTCAAGATATTCCTCATTTTCTTCTGACATCAACCTATGTCGCAAATCACATTCCGAATCAGAAAGTGTCGAAGTAGGTTTATAGTTATTTTCAATTCCAAAAGCATTGTGAAATTTCTCTACAGCCTGAATAGTCTCTTTTATAGTCATGAATTAAAATTTAAGTGTTTTTTCTATAGCCTCTGCAATTTTGTTCGCATTGGGAAGCAACGCAAGCTCTAATTCAGAATTTAGAGGAATTGCGGGTGTATCCACAGAACCTACAATTTGAATTGGCGCATCTAAAAATTTAAAATTATCTCGCTGTAGCCTTCCTGCAAGTCCTAAGGCAAAAGAACATTCAACTGATTCTTCAGTTACAATTATAACTTGACTATGCTTCTGACATAGCTCATTCATAGCCTCATGATCAAGTGGGTTTAGGCTCCGTAAATCAAGTAATTCTATTTGTCCATCATAAGCTTTCATCGCTTCTAGAGACCAATATATACCTCGACCATAAGATATAATACCAATACTCTCACCACTTTCAACAAATTGAGGATCAGACTCTTCAACAATTCTTGCTTTTCCAATAGGGACAACATAATCATCACTTGGCTCGACAGACATCGCTTTTTCGGTTCCTTTTATCTTGGACCAATACAAACCCTTATGCTCTAACATGACTACTGGATTGGGGTCATAGTATGCCGCCTTCATCAAACCCTTAAGGTCCGCGCCATTAGAAGGATAGACTAATTTTATTCCCCGAATATTACACAAAACAGATTCTACACTCGAAGAATGGTATGGACCTCCCGAACCATAGGCACCAATAGGCACTCGAATCACACAGCTCACAGGCCATTTTCCATTCGATAAGTAATAAGAGCGAGATACTTCCGTAAATAATTGATTAAGTCCTGGCCATATGTAGTCCGCAAATTGAACTTCAACAATTGGTTTTAACCCAACTGCTGACATACCCACAGTGGAGCCAATAATAAAAGCTTCTTGAATAGGTGTATTAAAAACGCGATTATCACCAAAGGTTTGAGCTAAGGTCGCTGCTTCTCGAAATACTCCACCTAATCTACCACCGACATCTTGACCATAGAGCAATGCTTCTGGATGCTTTTGCATAATCTCTCTAACGGCAAATAATGCAGAATCAACCATTACTGTTTTTTTCTTCCCTTTTGGAGCTCGCTCTCCTGCTTCTTCGGTTATAGAAGAAGGTGCAAAAATGAAATCCTGAATGCTCTCATTGGAAGGGTCCTCCGCGTTAACAGCAAGATTGTATTGTTCATCAATTTCAGATTTGATTCGCGACTCAATATTTATTATTTCAGAAACAGGAACCCCATTAGATTCAAGTAGAACTTTCATTTTAGGGTAAGGATCTTTCTTTTTTGCCTCGTCTAGATCATCTCTGTACCATTCCATCCGAACACCAGAGGTGTGATGTCCAAGCAAAGGGACCTTCGCATGAATCAGAAAGGGTCTCCGTTCATTTCGAATAAGTTTAAAAACTTCCTGAATCGTTTTGTATGACTCTTCAAAATCGCTACCATCAATTGTGCGTACCTCTATGCCTTTAAAGCCCTGTGCGTATTCACTTATATCTTGAGCCCTAGTCTCTTCGGCGTTAGCTGATATATCCCATTCGTTATCCTGTACTAAAAAAACAATGGGAAATTGCTTCAATGCTGCCATCTGAAAAGCCTCAGAAACTTCTCCTTCAGTACATGATGCATCACCTAATGAACATACAACTAAAGGTTTTTCTTTTTTGTCTATTTCAATACCTTCAGATTCTCTATACTGTATTCCCATGGCAATCCCTGTAGTTGGAATAGCTTGCATTCCTGTCGCTGACGATTGGTGTATAATCTTAGGCATATCATCCCTGTTCAAAGAGGGGTGAGAATAATAAGTTCTCCCTCCTGAAAACGGATCATCTTTTTTTGCGAAGACCTGTAGCATTAGCTCATATGGCGTCATTCCAATAGAAAGAAGAATGGAGTCATCACGATAGTAAGGAGAAACCCAATCACATGCTTTAAGCTGCATACCGAGAGCAATCTGTATGGCCTCATGTCCTCTTGAGGTTGCATGGACGTATTTAGCCGTTACTTCTTTATTTTGCTCATATTTCTCGGCTAAGGTTTTAGCTGTGCACATATATTCAAAACCCTTCTTTAAATCGTTCTGATCTAGATCATGGTTTTTGTTTTTTTGAGCAGTTTTTGTCATCTTTTTAATTGAATTTCAAATATACAAAAAGAACGAGGTCATTAATTGATAATCTCTTTTGAAGTTTTATTAAATTCATCAATTATCACGTATTTTTGTAAAAAGACATCATGCTAGGACTTAAAATGGAAACTGACCCAAGATGGGTAAATATAGTTGAAAAAAACTTGGAGGAAATTTTAATTGACCACGCCTTTTGTGAACAAAAAGCAGCAAGCAACTCCATTTCAATCATTGTTCAATATCCGCAATATCCGGATTTAGTAGAATCTATGGTTGAAATTTGCAAAGAAGAAATGGAGCATTTCAAGATGGTTCATGACAAAATCAAAGAGCGAGGGTTTCAGCTAGGTTTTGAGCGAAAAGACCCATATGTCAAAGACCTTTCTAATTATCTCAAAAAGAATCAAAGTGACGGCTCGAGAGAAGGTCATTTTGTGAACCAAATGCTTTTCGCTGCTATGATCGAAGCACGAAGCTGTGAAAGATTCAAGATTCTTTCTGAAGAGCTCAAAGATGAGGATTTACGGTCTTTTTACAGAATGCTAATGGAAAGTGAAGCCAGGCATTATGTAACGTTCTTAAATTTCGCAAAGAAATACGGTGGGAAAATAAACGTGAATAAACGCTGGGAACAGTTTTTGAAATTTGAGGCAGAATTAATGAAACAATATGGCAGATCTCAAACTATTCATGGTTAGACAGCTTATTTCTCAGAATATTTTGTTTTGTATTTCAGATAAAGCTCCTCCTGGAAATTGGTTGTCGACTGACTTTTCCCATCAAAATAGATCATAGTTACTTGATTTGTCATCATGTCAAGAGCATTCCCTTTTGAAACGAAAAAGGCTGCTTTTTTACCCTCTTCTATTGACCCATAATCTTTATCAATTCCAATTATTTTACAAGGATTTAAGGTTATCGATTGAATGGCTTGTTCCTCTGTCAACCCGTAGGACATTGCGGTTCCCGCAATAAAGGGTAAATTTCGAGCATTCATAGCTTCCATATCTCCCGCTCCTTGAAGACAAAAAAGGATTCCTTGTTCATTAAGTAATGTGGCAGACCTGTATGGAAGATCTGTAGCTTCTCCTTCCAATTGTGGCAACCCATGCATTCTTTTAAGCATCACAGGAAGACCCGCATCCTTTAATTTACGACCAATTAAGTGAGCATCATATCCCCCAACCAATACAGGGAATGGGAATTCCATTTCTGAGGCAAAGTCTATAATATCATGAATCTGTTGCAATTCATTGGCATGAATGTAAACACGTTTACTTCCATTAAAACAGCCTTTCATCGCCTCTAATCTTTGATCAAATTCTGGTTTTTTTGCCCCAGCATAAGCCTTAGCTAAGTCAAAAAATTGACATAATTTATCTTTTTGATCCCCATATTGTTTATTCCGAGATTTCGGCTTGGGCTCTGCCCACCATCCTCCACCTACTGTGCTGCTTGGCCAATTCAGATGAATACCATCTTCTGATGATATTGTTGCGTCTTCCCAGTTCCAAGCAAATAAACTCATGATTGAGGATGTTCCCGAGATAATACCTCCTCGAGGTGTTGCCTGAGTAATCAACACCCCATTGGTACGCACTGTTTGCCCAACTTTTGATTCCGCATTAAAAGCAACTTGGCTCCTTACATGAGGATTAAAAGATCCAACATCATCAAAATCTCTTGTAGCCCGAACAGCATCGATTTCCGTTAAACCTAAGGTGTTATTTGTATTTACAAAAGCAGGATAAATATGACTACCAGAGACTTCAATTATCGTATCCCAGATCTCATTATCAATACTTGCTATTAATTCCTTCTTAACTAGAATAATACGATCTCCATCGATCCCAAGTAAACCCTTTTCAATAAATTCACCATTTCCAATATGTAAACTCGCCCCTCGAAATAGTGTCTTTTGCGAAAAAAGAATTCCGCTTAACACCAAGAAAACTATGCTTATCGAAATTTTCATGTTTAGTGGGTATTCGTTTTGGTTTCACCTTCCTCTCCATAAGAATCACAGTGATAGAATTTTTCTTTTTTATGCCGGTATGATTTTACTGGGTTACCTGCCTCCTTATCTAAAATCATTTTTTGCAAAATTCTTGCCCTTTCTAATCGATTTCTTTCCTCTAGCTCGACTTTCCTGTCTGAATCGTAATAAATTGTTCCGTCGATTATTGTTTTGGAAACCTTAGCCATTATACTTAATGGGTTATCGGTCCAAAGGACTAAGTCGGCATCTTTCCCAACCTTAATACTTCCCATTCTATCATCAAGATGCAACAGTTTTGCAGGATTCAATGTGACCATTTTCCATGCGTCTTCTTGAGACATTCCACCATATTTCACACCCTTTGCAGCCTCTTGATTTAGGCGTCTGCCCATCTCTGCATCATCAGAGTTTATGGCTACAACAACGCCATTATCATGCATTAAGCTCGCATTGTAGGGAATTGCATCATTTACCTCATATTTATAGGCCCACCAATCGGAAAAAGTTGAACCCCCTACTCCATGTTCTCTCATTTTATCGGCAAGCTTATACCCCTCTAAAATATGTGTAAAGGTGTTGACTCGAAAACCCATTGAATCTGCGACATGCATAAGCATGTTAATTTCAGACTGCACATAAGAATGACATGTGATAAACCGTTCACTTTTCAGTATTTCTGACAAAGTCTTTAATTCAAGATCGACTCTTGGTTCACTGATTGATTTGCCCTTGTTTTTTTTCAGATAATTTTCCCATTCCTGATTGTATATCCTCGCTCTGTGAAAGCCGTCATAAAAAACTTGCTCAACACCCATTCTAGTTTGAGGAAAACGAATGGTATTAAAATTTCCCCAATTGGATTGCTTGACATTTTCCCCAAGAGCAAATTTTATAAATCCTGGCGCATTTTGAATGAGCATGTTTTCAGGAAATTCACCCCATTTTAATTTGACAATCGCAGACTGGCCGCCAATTGGATTTGCAGACCCATGAAGCAATTGAGAACAAGTTACACCCCCAGCTAACTGTCTGTAAATGTTTACATCTTCAGAATTCACAACATCGGCAATACTCACCTCTGCAGAAATGGCTTGACCACTTTCATTTACTCCTTTTGATATGGCAATATGCGAATGCTCATCAATTATACCCGAAGTCAAATGCATACCGCTCGCATCAATAATTTTGACATTTTGATCATTTGCCTTTAATGATTTTCCTATTTGAGAGATTTTTCCATTTTCTACAAGTACATCTATTTCATTTAATACTCCTTCATTTTCATTCGTCCAAACTGTAGCATTCTTAAAAAGAATTGATTCTGCATTAGCAGAAGAATCTAATCCATAAGACATGTTCGGATACCAACATTTACCAATATTGTTCGACTTATTTTCAAGCACATTAGCTTCTCTATTAGGCTTTAAGAATCTTATTGCGCTCCACTTCTCCCATGTGCCATCTTTAAGAACAATATCTCCTTCAATAACTGCACCATTCGGCGTTACTTTTCCGTGCATCACCTCTGCAAATTTCCCAATAGAATCTTCTCGTTTCAAGATTAAAGTGACATCATTTCCTACAAGGTTAAAATCTACTTTTGATTTGGTAGAATCTATTTTTTTGCCATTTATATCCAGATCAAATAAACTGACCTGTTTTCTTTGGCCCGGCCCAGAAAATTCAAGTACAAATCTAGAATTACTTCTGTTCAAATGATAGCTTCCATTGACCTCAATACTCTGAAATGTTTTTAAGTGTTTTCTCTCTCCTTTTAACCAAATTTCGTTTGCTTGGGCTTTTTTATTTTTAAAGGGATCTACACTATAGACAGTAAAGCTAGCCACTTTGTTTTTTTCTAATGTGCCTATGTTTTCTTCCTGCCCTATGAAAGATGCAGGTGTTTCTGTCAGTGCTTTTAAAACAGCTAGTTTATCCACTCCAGAAGCCATTAATTCATGTATATTTTTCCAAAAATCCGCAGATGATTTAATACCTTTTGAAGAAATCGCAACATCAATATCGTTTGATTTTAATATCCGAAAATTAGATGGTGCTAGCTCCCAATGTTTTAGCTGACTTAGTGGTATTAATCGGGATATGTACGGGTCACTAACATCATATGCCGCCGGGAAATTAATCGGAATTACGATTTTTGGATTTATTTCCTTCAAAGAATGTACAGCTTCATATTCATTACCAGATCCGAGATAGATAAAATTCGTCTCAAATTCATCAGCTATTTTATTGGCTCTTAAAATTTCAAGCTTATCTGCGGTTTGAAAAAACTTTGGAAGATCCATTTGACTTTTCCATGCCTCCAAAGATAAATCCGTGAAATCTACCTCTGTTTCAGTGTAATATTTATAATCATAAAAAGATTGCCTCAATAACGCAATGGAACCCATTTGGGATGATGGGTAAGATTGTCTTGAATCACCTTTGCTAAAGGAATAAAAGGATGCTGCCTTTGGACATAAAATATCAGCTGAGAGATCGTTACCATCTGCCGAAACAAGCACACCTGATCCCCTGACAATTCCTTGACTCTGATGAGATAGAAAAAAGCCGTAACCCTTCTCATTAATTGATTTTATTTTTCCTTCCTCTTTTTTATATAGTTTACTGGCATTAACTTCAGGATGCACAGCCTCATTCCAAAAGAAAGAATTACTCTTATTCGACTCTACTTGAGGCCGAAAGCTTCGATTATTTTCTTTTTTCTCAACAGAAGCACCAATATTTGAATTCAATTCTATAAATGCAGGTAAAACTGTACGCCCCTTCAAATCTATAATCTGCGCCCCCTTCGGAATTTTGATTTTTTTACCGATTTTTAAAACTTTTCCCTCTTGTATAAGTATGGAAGCCTTTTTATATTCCTCCGTTGAAGAAACATATATGTGGGCATTTGTAATGGCTGTGATTTCACTTTTCGATGGGGCAACTCCATTTTGAGGTCTAAATTGACTCCAAATGCTAATTTGAACAAAAAGCAATGAAAATATAAGGGTTAGGTATTTCATAAATGAGTGCCGAAAATATAAATAATTATTAACATGTTGATAACATGATGAAGTTATTCATCTTCTATATTTGCAATTAATATATTTGTTTATGTAGCTTTGCAACTACAAACTATTTTACTCATTTACTGTGGATCAATTTTTCCGAGGTTTCATTAAGAATTTTTTCTTAGTCATTTCTTATTTCGCTTTTTCGTATGGTTCATTTCATTCCCAAACATTATCAATTAATGAGTTTTCCAACGGCCCTTCAGGCACAAAAGAATACATTGAATTTATTGTAATTGATACTGGTGCAACCTATGATTGTGTAAATCTAACTATTCCATGTGTTGACATTAGAGGGTGGATTATAGATGATAATAACGGATATCATGGAAGCAATGGTGTTGCTGGGGGATGCAATCGATTTTCTAATGATGTTTTTTGGTCATGTATTCCTGTTGGCACTATGATTACCATATATAATGGAACAGATGCCAACCCAGCCTTGCCTCCTGACGACATATCGATGACAGATGGGAATTGCAGACTAGTAATCCCAATTGAAAACACAACCTTATTTGATAATAACACAAGTACTCCTGGAGCAATTGCTTGCGACTACCCTCTTACGGGATGGAATCCAGGAGGAGTTTGGTTTCGAATTGGAATGAGAAATGGTGGAGACTGTGTTCGAATTGTTGATTTGGCTGGATGTGAAGTGTTTTCATTAAGTTATGGAGATGTTAATTTAAATTCAACTATATACTTTCCAGGATCGGGTACCGATGATGTTTTCTTTTTTAATGGTGGTGATCCGAGTATTCAAACCAATTGGTCGCAAGGATGCGCTGGAGACATAGCCTCTTGTGGGGCAGATGATCAGACACCAGGGCTTTCAAATTCTTCTTTAAACGAAGATTACATCTCTCAATTTAACCATAATTGCGAGCCACTTACCATTCTCAGTACAGTGGCTTCAAATATTTCTAATGCAAGCTGTATTTGTGATGGAAATGCAACGATAGA
>JBELDA010000036.1:0-26915 GCA_042094515.1 Crocinitomicaceae bacterium | reverse complement strand
GTAATCATGTAGTCAGCCTTTAATTTATTTCCAAATTCAACAAGGCAGGATTTACTCAGGCATTTATTACGATAGCTCGAATCTTGGGCATAAACCTCTTCCATATCAAAAGCATCATAAACTGAATACTTATTAAGCTTTGACAGCTCTAATCTTAAAATTTTAGCACAAATAGAAGGCGTAGCATATAAGCCCTCAACATTAGGGTTTGCAACTGCAACAGAAGAATTGCCTTGGGCATTAATGCCATTTACAAAAGCAATTGCAATTAAAATAAGTAGTGTTTTTTTCATTTTATTTAGTTTAAATTATTAAAAACCTTCGATAATTATATACAAGACAAGCGCTTGAACTGCAGCACCTATTGCCGTACCGATTCCAGAATTCCGCCATCGTTTTGCGCGAACCCCTTTTTTTACATTATATATTTCTCGGTCTGAAGCCTCAGGTTTTTCCTTGCGATACGAATTAGAAATTTTAGTTTCCTTATTCTCAAATGGAATGGCTGTAATTATTGGGACAAAAAGTAAATTTAAAAGTCCTACAACCGGAATGGCAACTGCCATGGCAGGTGCGACAACCCCTTGCGGAGAAATGTGGTTGTTGTAACCATATCGAAAAGCATCACTTCTATATGGAAACTTCTGATTGACTAAGGTACTTTTGACCGTCTCTTCTTTATCAGCATTTGAACCCCATGGATTTTGACCTCTTAAAGATTCCGATGAAGATTCCTTTTGTTGGTTTGATTTCCAAGGATTTTCTTGGGCCAAACACGAATAACTAAAAAGCAAAACAACAATCAATAATTTCATATACACCGTAAAAGTAACTATATAATCATTCTTTCTATTATCTAAATGACATAAAAAAGGATTTTAACGAAACTATTAAATTAACTTATACTATTGATTTTAAGTGTTTTAATTAAATTTAAAAAGATATTTAAATAATTGTTTAATTTTAGAATCAGCCATCCGCTAAAGAATTTACTTTTAAAAACAAAAATGGATCTCATTAAAGAAATAACACTGACATTGTCAGAAATTGATAAAAAAGAATTTGAATCATTTTTAACCAGAAAAAGACCTGGTTCGAACAGAAAAGATTTGGAGATTTTTCGAAACTTATACCAAGATTACAATAGTGTTTCTCGCTTAAAAAAAAGCTATGCCGGTAATCAAAACTATCACGCTATTAGAAAAAGGCTTAGTAAAGAACTTACCAATTTTTTAATCTTAAAAAAATCTATTTCAGAACGAAAAGAAAATAAAAGAGAAGGAATTATTCTGATGATTTTATATTTCATTGAAAGAAAAAAATATCAAGTTGCCTGGGAATTAATCATAAAAGAAGAAAAAAAAGCCGAAGCGTATAATAACATTGATCTGAATTTAAAAATACAACGCCTCAAGCTTTCAATTCTCCCCTATTTCAACCAAGAACTTTTTCCCGATATAAAAAGAAAGATGATCAAGCTTCAAAATCAACAAGCTAAAATTGATGAATTCCAGCTCTATTTTATTCAAATTAAAAATGATCTAAAACAGAAAATCGCAGACGGAAATGTAGAGTCCCCAACAGAGATTATTCAGGATGCATTAAAGCAATATCAGAACATCAAAAGTGAATATAACAACCCAACCATCCACTTAAAAGTGATCGAAATGATTAGGGCAGAATATATTCTTAATCGAAAATTCAAAGTATTTGCAGAGGTTGTTCAAAAATATTATAAAGATTTTTCTAATGAAGCATTTGACGACATGATGGACATCAACACCTTTGCGCAAATAGAATACATCATGTCATACACCTTCCTAAATAGCAGGAATTTTATAAAATCTCTTTTTCATTTAGACAAATTAGAAAGCCTTATGAAACAGAGTGATACGGTTCGATTAAACTTCATGGGTAAGCGAATGGCAATTTCAAGCTTTATAAACGTATTTGACTACAAAATCGCAAAAGCCATTGAAGATACGGAGCTTTTTCTAGCAAACGAAATAAATAAAATCACGACCCAAGAAAATCTTAACCTATCCCTTAACCTTTCTGGATATTATATCATTGTAGGAGACTACTCAAAAGCGACCAAAATTCTAAACTTTATGTCTGAATCGGATAAGTACTATCAAAAAGAAATGGGAAGGGAATGGTTGATTCGAAAAGAAATGATTTTAGCCATTGTACAAACCTCTTTGGGTAATACAGAGTATAGTCTTAAGATCATGCGTGGAATTGAAGTCAAACACAAAGACATGCTAGAAGCGGAGCAATATGGAATGGTCAAGCATTTTATTGACACCGTAAAGACCTACATTAAAAATCCGTACGAGGCAGATCAAAAAGTGTTGTCAGAATTTGAAAAGAAAATAGACCTGAATAAAGAAAAAACATTTAGAGATCCAAGGTTAATTATTTTCTATGCCTGGATGCGTTCACGGTATGTTAAAAAAGATGCATATGAAATTCTAATGGAGGAATATAAAAGAATAGAATAACATCAACTTTATAGATTTAACTTCGTTACAACTGAGAAACATAAGCTGCGATCTGAACTGCATTGGTTGCGGCTCCTTTTCTTAAGTTATCAGCTACAATCCATAGGTTTAACGATTTTCCCTGAGATTCATCTCTACGAATTCTCCCTACGAATACATCATTTTTACCTTCAGCAGTGATGGGCATAGGATATTCATTATTCAAGGGATTATCAAAAAGAGTTATACCTGGCATTTCTGAAAGGAGCTTTTTCACCTCATCAATTTCAAATTCTGTTTCAAATTCAATATTTACTGCTTCCGAATGCCCCCCTACAACTGGTACTCTTACTGCCGTTGCTGAGACATCAATAGCTGAATCCAATATTTTTTTGGTCTCATTCGTTAATTTCATTTCTTCTTTGGTGTACCCATTATCCATAAAATCATCACATTGAGGAATGCAGTTTTTATCTATTTCATGTGGATATGCCATCTCGCCTTTTCGATTGATTCGTTCATTTTCCATTTGCTTTACGGCTTTAACTCCTGTTCCTGTAATGGACTGATAAGTGGAAACAATAACTCGACGAATCTTATATTTATCATGCAATGGTTTAAGAACCAATACCAATTGAATTGTACTGCAATTTGGATTTGGAATAATCTTATCCTCTTTCGTCAATGAGGCCCCATTAATCTCTGGGACTATTAATTTTTTAGTAGAATCCATTCTCCATGCAGAAGAATTATCAATTACCGTTGTTCCACAAGAAGCAAATTTAGTAGCCCATTCGATAGACACAGCTCCTCCGGCCGAAAAGATGGCAATATCTGGATGTTCGAGCATAGCTTCTTCGATGCCAACAATACTTAAATCTTCGCCTTGAAACTGTACTTTATCACCAATTGACTTTGGGGAAGCAACAGGAATTAGTTTCGAAATATGAAGTCTTTCCTCTTCAAGAACTCTTAACATAATTTGACCAACCATACCAGTAGCACCAACTACAGCAACTTTCATTTATAAATATTTAATTATTATACCTTTAAATCAAGAATAGATGATTGTAAAATTAATATATTTGAGTTTAGGTCAATATATGCACACGAAATTACTTACCCTTTTTGTTTTAATACATTCATTTGTGTTTTCACAAGTGACTGACGATTTCTCTGATAATGACTTTTTAAATAATCCAAGCTGGAACGGCTCTGTAGATGATTTCGTAGTCAATTCAAATCAAGAAGTTCAGCTGAACAACACCATCGCCTCAACTTCCTATCTAAGTATTCTGCATAATCTGACCACCCTAGATAATCAAGAATGGCGTGTTTGGACAAAACAAAGCTTTTCTCCTTCGTCAGGAAATAATGGTAGAATTTATCTCACCTCTGATAATGCCGACTTGACCAGCACTCAAAATGGTTATTATATTCAGCTGGGCGAATCAGGCTCTACTGATGCCTTACGTTTGTTTAAAATTGAAGCAGGTATATCAACATTGCTGTGCTCAGGGTCCGATGGACAAATCGCTTCAAGCTTTGAAGTCAGTATAAAAGTAATCAGAAGCGATATTGGGGAATGGGCCATGTATGCCGATTTCTCAGGTCAAGAGAACTATACTTTTCAAAATAGCGCAACTGATGTGAGTTCATTGATAGGTAGTCATTTTGGATTCGTTGACACCTACACTTCAAGTAATTCTACTAAATTTTACTATGATGCTATATATATCGGTAATCAAATAGTCGACACCGAACCGCCTGTGATGCAGGAAGTATCTGTAATTAATTCAACATCTATTGACTTACTTTTTGATGAAGAGCTGCAAAATTCATCAGCTGAAAACACCTCTAATTATGAAATCCAGCCCTCTTTTGTTATAAATGCAGCTGTTCTGGACCCTAGCAATCCTTCTTTGGTGCACCTATCATTGGTTTCTCCCCTTCAAAATGGAAATGCATACATCGTCTCTTCAAACAATATTGCAGACAATTCAGGTAATCTTTCGGATTCGCAATCACTAAGCTTTGAATTTCTTATTGGCGAAACACCTTTGCCGGGAGATGTTATTATTTCCGAAATTTTTGCGGACCCTTCTCCAATCATTGGACTTCCCGATGCTGAATATGTAGAAATTTATAACGGAAGTAATAAAATTTTTGATCTAAGTAATTGGAAACTAAATGATGCTTCATCAAGCGGAACCATTGGTTCTGGATGGATGCTTCCCGACAGCTATGTTGTATTAGCATCGACTTCAAATGTTGATTCTTTTTTAGTTTCAACAATACCTGTAACAAGTTTCCCAAGCTTGAATAATTCAGGTGACGACGTAGTTCTGATGGACGCAAATGGTATAGAAATTGACATGGTTTCATACACTGATGATTGGTACAAGGATGATATCAAAAAATCAGGTGGTTATTCATTAGAAATCATTAACCCAAACGATCCCTGTTCAGACATCAGTAATTGGATTGCATCTGTTTCTAATATTGGTGGTACTCCGGGACTTGAAAACTCGGTTTATGACAACACACCAGATGACATAGCACCCTTTATCATTCAAACAGTCTCATTACCACCAAACTTTTTAGAAGTTTATTTCAGTGAGGGAATGGATTCTTCTTCACTTGTTAACGCCTCAATTTATACAGCTCCCGGTTTGAGCATTCAAAATATTTATGTGGCAAACTCTCCTACTCAAAGCATGATTATTGAATTCAATGAAAACATTGAAACAGGAACCTTATATTCACTAAGCATTCAAAATGCTCAAGACTGTTGGCTAAATTCCAATGAGATGTTTACCACTTTTGCGATGGCAGAAATTGGAATGATTGGAGACCTTGTAATTAATGAATTTGTCAGTAATCCATACAATGATGGCAAAGATTGGGTTGAGCTTTACAACAATTCTGAAAAATATATTGATTTATTAAATTGGCAATTTGCCAATTATGATGATGATACTATTTCAAACTTCGATGCCATTGGGAATCACTATGTACTTTACCCAGGTGATTTTGTGGTAGTGAGCGAAGACTCGAGTTTTATCAAAGAAAATTATCCAGCAAGTATCAGTGGAAAGTTTTTAATCAGTGACCTACCTACCTACTCTAATGACTCAAGTACCATCTATTTAATGAACGGATTAAATTTAATTGACAAAGTCTCATACAATGCGGATTGGCACTTCCCTCTTTTAGATGACACTGATGGAGTATCATTAGAACGCATAGACCCTGATGGAGAATCAAATGATTCGTTCAATTGGCACTCTGCAGCAGAAAGTATTGGATTTGGAACACCGGGAAGAATAAACTCTCAATATATTCCCGCAGTATATAATGGGAGCTTTAGCTTCACAAATAATGTGTTTTCTCCCGATAGCGATGGTTTTGAAGATGTACTACAGGTCAGCTACGAAATGAATGAAGAAGGCCTTTTGGGAAAAGTCTCTATCTATGACGATAAAGGAAGGATTATCAAAAATCTTTTTAGTAATGAACTCATGGGCTCAAGTGGATTTTTCACCTGGGATGGAACGACAAATGAGGGGGTTAAAGCAAGTATTGGGGTTTACGTTATGTTATTTGAAGCTTTTTCAACAGATGGAAGTGTATTTTTTACCCAAACAAAAGCATGCACTCTTGCTGGTAAAATCTAAATTTGAAGAAATTAAAAAAAACATGAAGCTAATCTTAACAATATTCATTCTATTCATTTCTATTTGGTCTTTTGGACAAAATTACTCAACTGCAATTGGCATTAAGGGTGGATATCCTGGATATGGGACAATAAACGCCAAACATTTTATCAGCACAAACACGGCCCTTGAGGCAAGTTTAGGCGGTTTCACAAATGAAGGTGGTCGGGGTATATTTGTAATGCTGAATTATGAAATTAATAGCGCTCTGGAAAGTGGGTTCTCATGGTACTATGGAGGAGGAGCTTTAATAGGGCACACAAATAATTTAGAAGATCGAGCGTTTTTACATACTGGCATTAATGGCGTTCTAGGAATAGAATATACCTTTGAAGACGTTCCAATCAATTGTTCACTTGATACGGGGCCTTTCATTTTCTTTACACCAAATGTTAGATTTGCATGGGGAGGAGGCCTAGCAATTAGATATGCAATTAGATAAAAATAGAATTTCCCCTGGCTCCAAAAACTGGATTCCATTTTTCTTTCATCTACATCAGCAGGGTGAACTTACTATCGGATTTAAATTTAAATCCCACAGCTTAGAAGATTGCTTACACTACATCTTTAATCAAACCGGATTGTTATACGGATTCCCTGTATCAAATCTTTACTGCCCTGAAAAATATGTATCACACCTAACCAGTGATGAAAAACTAAAGCTTCTTCTTTTTGAAAATCTATTTTTCACCTTTAATTATTATAATCCAAGTAAAGAAGACCCATATGATTCATTTATTGATTCACTTTCAACATTTTATGAAAATTACGCAAACAAAATTCGATTATGGGATTTAAGTTTTGATCAAAAAAAAATAGGTAAGATTGAAAAAGTCATCAATGAACGGATTCGATTAAAGTCGAAAATTGGTGATGGAAACTATTGGCTAAACCAAAGCTCTAATGGCTTTGTATTTGTTGATGTTTTACTCTATGCTATTTATGTAGCAGAAGAAGATACTTTTAACCCAAAAGAATTGCATGAAAACATTGTCTTCAATGTAATCTTTTACATGACAAAATCTGCACAGATTGACGGCCGAATTGAAGATAAAGAGATGAGGCTTCTTCTATATTTATTAACCTCAAGTAATCTGGATGATAATCGAATTATTCAACTAGAATCCTACATAAAAAACACCTCGGAGGAAAATATTGAAATTAAATACCCTCCAACCTTATTGCATCGAAAATTCATTTTTGAGCTATGTGTTTATTTGAATTACGGAACTCATCAAGTAAAACCAGAGGAGGATCGAAAGCTAAGAGATATAGGAAAGCAGCTAAATCTAAATACTACAGAAATCGAAGAATCTTCTTTATTCAGCAGGACCTTTATTCTAAAAAACAGATCCAACCTTTCTATTATCAATCAAGATAAAACACTTTCTGTATTCTATAAAAACATTCAAAATAAATGGTCGAGGATTTTAGGCCGGAATAAAGAAAAAATATTTAGTGAGCTCAAGGAAAGTAAAGAATTTATGGACTTGGTCAGTAAATCAACGGTAAGAGACCTCTCAAGTGAAGAAAAAGAAATCATGCGAAAGCAATTTTACGATATTCTAAAAACAATGCCCTCTCTTGCTATTTTCATGCTTCCGGGAGGTGCATTATTACTTCCCATGATTTCGAAACTTTTTCCGGAATTACTCCCCACTTCATTTCAAGAAAACACAATTGATGAAAATGAAAACAAGGAATAATAAAATGCTCGAAGTTCTAAATGTTTCATTGTCGTACAACACCCCTGTTTTAAAAAACATAAGCTTTAAAGTCAAAAAAGGACAAATTATGGGTTTAGTGGGGAAAAGTGGCGCTGGTAAATCTTCTTTACTTAATGTATTGGCAGGTCATTTGACACCAAATGAAGGAGAGGTTTTTTTAGATGGGGATAAGCTTACCAACCCAATAGATTTGTTGGTTCCTGGATATGAACAAATTAAAATCGTCTCCCAGGACTATCATTTAGATCCTTATCACACCATTGAAGAAAACATAAGAGAGGCCTTAATCTCCTTACCAGAATGGGATAAAGTCAAGAGACTAAAGCAATTGATGAAGCTATTAAAGCTTGAAAATATTGCTGATATAAAAGCCATTGAAGCCTCGGGTGGAGAACAACAAAGGTTATCAATTGCAAGAGCAATAGCTCTAAAACCAAGCATTCTTCTATTGGATGAGCCTTTTTCAAATTTAGACGCACAGCTTCGAGCCAATTTGTTTGATCATATATTGAAACTCAGGGAAAGAGAAAATATGACGATCATCATTGTGTCACATGATGGTCAGGATGTATTGGGATTATCAGATTTTATTTATTTTTTGAACAATGGAAAGCTGAGCTCTAGAAAAACACCATTTAATGCTTACTACAACTTAAGTCATTTAGGAAATTCAAAACTTTTTGGGATTGTAAATCAAATACAATTTCAAGAAAAGAAAATTAGATTCAGAACAAACGAATTTGAGGACGGTACGGATATTCAAATAAACTATCAAAATTCAATTTTTTTAGGGACACATTATTTGAATTATTTTTCAACTAAGAACAAAGAACAGATTATTCTATCAAGCTCTTTTCCCATGGCAAACACCTCCTCAATCTCCATCAAAAATAAAACTTAAAAACCTGAAAATCAGAACTAGTATATCAAACAGGGTTTGATTCACATTATACTATTAATAACATTTGTTATAAATGTGAAAACTTTGATTTTCAATTACTATTTTTGAAAAAAAACAAGTATGTTGAGACTTTCTCTTTTTATTGTCACAAGTATTCTTTTGAGCCAATTATTCGTGGGCTGCGCATCCAAAAAAACGCTCAGAAAACCAATCTTCGAAACCACAACTTACAAAGGTGAGAAAGGGAATAAGGAGGTAAATAATCTGAATAAAAACAGAGCCGAAAGGGAAAAAGAACACTTTTCAGCATTAGAAAAAGCTGATCAAGCAAAAAGACTTCTCGAAGCAGAGCAGGTGGAGATGAACAAAATAGACACGTCAGAAAGAGTTGGAGAAATCGAACTTGCATTGCAGAAAATTTATGATCGAACGCAACAAATCATTAATGAGCTCAATGAAATATCACCATACTCCTTTAACGGTCATCAAAAAACCCTAACACTCGCAGCAGAACTTAATGATTTGATGCAAAACTATATCGAGCCGTTAACCAAGATGATAGAAGCTAATAAAGAAGTTAAAAAAATTGGTGGAGACATCAGCTTTAATGTGGGAAGCTCGAATTTGAATAACAACGGGAAAAAAGAAATATCGAAATTGATTAAATCAATTAAGGTTGATATGACGAGCTGGAATGAATATCTAGAAAACCATAATGTTAACATATTCAAAGACTCGATTTATCGACTAATGATTGTGGTAAATGGTTATGCCGATGCTCAAGGAGATGGGAATGAGAATGAAAGAAAGGCAAAAAATCTTGAGCTATCAAAGCTCCGTGCGGAAGCCGTGGCAGAGGAGATTATTGAGCAGGTCAATAAATATAACTTTGGTCATGAAATAATGATTGATATCGACATCAAGGGACGTGGTGAAGCATATCCTCCAAATCTAAATGAAAAAGACATTAAGATAAATAGTGCAGAAAGAAGGATTAGTCGTATTAGTATGGTAGTCGGTCCAAAAATATTATTGTACGAAAACTAATTGTTCTCGTTTTTTAGGGACCAATTGATTGGCTTGATTATAGAAAAGAAGGTGGCTTCCTAAACTCAATTTTAGCATCTCTAAATATAGACGAAGTATTCCTTATACTCAATAAAAAACTTTTGTTCCCTCCTATAGGAGTCCAATAAAATGACAACGCCCAGCAATGCATGTTTCTATTTAGAGTAAAATTCGCATTTGTGATACTTTTATCCTCAATGTTAAAATTGATGTTCCCAGATAAGTTCCAACGCTTCGTAAAACTCACATCCCCTCTAACGCTCAAGGACTGAATAAAAATCAAAGGGTCAGGACTTAAAGCTGAAACATTTTGATTGGCTTGCAAGGTGTAGATGTGGGACATGGTCATTTTCCATGGAATATCGAAAAAGATGATTTCTTCTGGGTGTAGAGCAAAATAATTGAAATCCGCATTCCACACATCATTTCTTTTTGATTTCTCTTCTTTGATTTTCTCTCTCGATTTTTTAGGCGCCAATAATAGTGTAGTCGAAAAATTTATATTTAAAAATCGGCCTAAGCTTTGATTATTATTCAGAGCATATTCACCAAAGGATTTTCCAGTGCTATCCCAAGCATAAGGGCTGAAAGATGCCGTTGCAACGAAATTTAAATAGTCTTTTGGACTTACCCTCATATTTAAATTAATGTTAGATAATTTCATTGAATCTTTTTTGAAATTATAATTTCCTACTATTGACAATTGATCCAAAATTCTTACTTTTTTGAATCCGGTTACAGTATCTTCATCTGATTTAAACTTAAGTTCCAATGTATTGTTGATTGCAAATGTCAAGAATGAAGATTCAGAAGTGTTGGCAACATTGTACAAGCTTCTTTCAAATGGAGAATAAGAGATTGCAGATTGATCAACACCCGCATTGACAGAAACTAAAGGATTAAGCTCTGGAACATATCTATACCCAACTGAGGGGGTCATAATATGCCTCATTTTAGCCTTTTTCTTACCTATAAAATCAAAATAAGTATAAAGCATTGTGGTCGCATTCATATTCAAATTAAATTCATGGGATAAGGAAGTCTTTTTAAGTGTATCAATTTGAGTATTGTTTTCAATTGCGTTGTATGACTTACTTATTTCCTGAAAATTTAGCTTACTCGCATAAAATACACTAGGAGTAATTTTAATGATATTCTTAAATAACCCTCCAGTCGTTTGAACAGTCATGGACTGCTTCATCCCATACATGAATTGGTCGGAAATCCTTGAAAAATCACCTTGACTCAGCAATGAATCAGAAAAATTCGATCTGTTTTGCCCATCAAAATTGTATGAAAACCCTATGCGCTCAATCATTTTCTTAAATTCATTATTCGACCTTTTAATGAATTTTTTAAACGGAAAAACTCTAGTCATATTTGCCGTTAAAATAGGACTGATCAGCGAAATGCTTTCGGATAACGAATTTTGACGTAAAGAAACCTTTAAACCCATATTAATAGGTTTACCAGAAAAGCTTTTGTTTAGATTAATATCTGAATTAAAAGAATTATTGAAATACGTTGGATTTATTGGATCAAGGTTGTTTTTGGATTGATTATCTGAAATGAAATTAACATTTGAAGAAAACGACCAGCTTGGATTTGATTTTGGAGCTTTTCTATGTGACCAAATAATTGTAGCCTTATTTTGACTTTGGTTTTCAGGAAAACCGGTTCGAAACTGCTGAAAGCCCAATGAGAGCCTGCCTGTAAAAGCATATCTTTTTGCATAATCCATATCATTTCTGATTCCCCAGCTCCCTCTACTATAAAGGTTGGCATACACTGAGGTTTGCAGATTTTCATTAATTGGGAAATAATATCCAAGATTTTGAAATCCAAAACCATAGGCTGAAATGGGCACCATTTCAGGAAACAACAAACCATGTGTTCGTTCCTTTTGATTGGGTATAAGAGCAAAGGGCAAGCCCAAAGGTGTCGGAATTCCATTAATCCATAAATTCATCGGACCTGTTGCAATTCTTTCTTCGGGAACAATAACTCCTTTAGACAATTGAAAATGATAATGCGGTTCTTTTTGATCACAAGTAGTGAGCTTACCTTTTAGTAAATGAATTTCATCATTAGAATGCTTTTTAGCCGTTTCCATTTGAAAATAAAATTCATCTTGTTGTAAATTGAGCTCCTTAATAAATCCTTTTTTTGTTTTGATATTATAGCGCATTTCCTGACAAACCATTTCTTGCTGGCCATCCTTAAACTCTGGATATTCAATAGGATTACCAATGGAATCCAACATATACTTGGCGTTTAACTCATTTTTATTAAGGTCTATTTGAATAAAACCGGCTGTTAAAACGATCTCGCCCATTTTCACCTCTGCACCTCCATACAGGTAAACCAATTTATTCTTAACATCCGTATATATTGAATCCCTAGCCGAATAATTAATAATATCATCAAAATCCGAATCATTAACATAAAGGGTGTCCCGCGTATCAACTTGACTGGTAACAGTAAACGGATTTTGTATTATTAACAAAACAAAGGGTATAAAATATAGTATGGAATGAAGTTTGCTCAATAGGAGTGAACTAAATTTGTTTGTATGCAAAACGATAAGACAAAACTACCAATTTTCACCATGCATAGTGTAAACGTAAGAACATGTATTTTAATTGTTCTTGTTTTTGTTTTTGCAAATAGCTCAAATTATTCATTTAGTCAAAATTCAGTTAAAACCATTGTGATTGATGCAGGGCATGGTGGTAAAGACCCTGGATGTCATGGTAAATACTCAAAAGAAAAGCATGTCTGTTTATCTATGGCTCTAAAATTAGGTAAGTTAATAAAAGATAAATATCCCAATATTAAGGTTATCTATACTAGGGATAAAGATGTTTTTGTAGAGTTGGCAGAGCGAGCTAATATCGCAAATAAAGCAAAAGCCGACCTATTTATATGTATTCATGCAAATGCCGCGTCTCCAGCAGCATATGGAACCGAAACCTATGTTTTAGGCCTTCATAGAACTGATGCGCAACAGAAAGTAGCGTCAAGAGAAAATTCTATTATAAAATTAGAAAATGATGGAGGTGCCCAATACCAGAACTTCAATCTCTCAGCTGATGCAATTATAGCAAAACGACTTCAACTGTCTGTGTTTTTAGATCATGCGATTTTATTTGCCCAAAATATTCAAAAAGAATTTAAAAAGCTTGGAAGGCATGACCGGGGAGTAAAACAAGCAGGATTCGTTGTGCTTTACAGAACTACAATGCCCAGTGTTCTTGTTGAAACCGGATTTTTAACCAATTCCAAAGAGGAAAATTTTATTGGCAAGGACCCTGGTCAGAATAAAATGGCCCGAGCCATGTTTGATGCTTTTGTGAAATACAAAAATAAAATTGAAGGAACTGATGCAGACATCTCAGAGATAAAAGAAACAATAGTTGAAGATTCTAAGGAAAAAAACGAACCAATAGATGATTCTAGTTTTGCTCAAAAAGTTGAAAATGACATAAAGAAAACCAAAGGGCTCATTTTTAGAGTTCAAATTATCAGCTCAACAAAAGACCTTCCATCAAATTCAGTCAGGTTCAAAAATGAAAAAGAAATCTATAAATATTATCAAGGAGGACTTTTTAAATATTGCGCAGGTAATTTTTCAAATGATATAGATTCTGCAAAGAAACATAAGGTAAAAATGAGAGAAATTGGCTTTAAAGGTGCATTTGTTGTAGCTTTCTTGGATGGAGAACGAATTGGTATTGAAAAAGCTATTAAATTAGTAGAAAAATAAGATTTGAAATTTCAGAAAGAAATAAAAGCAGGCATAATTGCAGTGGTTGCGATAGCCTTGTTGGTACTCGGTATTAATTTTTTAAAGGGCTCGAGTTTTTTTGGTGGAGATGATACCTATCATTCTTACTTTGAAAACACAAATCAGCTTATGGTCGCCTCTGATGTCACATTGAATGGTGTTATCGTCGGAAAAGTTACCAATATTGAAATATTACCTCAAAATGCACCCAATAGAAGAGTAAAAGTCACATTCAATGTTCAAAATAAAAGCATTGAAATAGCAAGAGGAAGCACAGTGGAAATTGGTTCACCGGATTTCTTTTCAAAAGGTTTAATCTTGAAAATAAACCCTAACAATAAAAACATCTATCCAATCGGCTCTGAAATACCAGGAATAAAATCAAGTCAAGACATTGCCTACCAGGTAAAAGAATACGCTGATCCAATTGCACAAAAACTTCAAAGCATGATGATTTCTGTTGATAATATGGTCAATTCTTTATCTGCTTTTTGGGACTCTACAGCTACTTCTGAAATCGAGGGAAGCTTCAGTAGAGTGAAGCAGACGATTAATCAACTTGGAGATGCAGCAGAAGAAATTGGAGAATTCGTTGCTCAAGAGAAAATACAATTTGCACGCATCATGTCAAATGTTGAAAATATAACCGCGAACCTCAAGAAAAGCAATGAGCAGGTTACGGAAATAATAGGCAACACCAAGAAAATTACTGATGATTTGGTTTCTGCAGATTTTAAATCTGTTATCACAGAAGCTGATTCTACAATAAAAAAATTAAATACAATACTCGAAGAGCTCCAAAATGGCAGTGGCTCTATGACTAAATTATTACATGATGATGCGCTATACAATGAACTTGTGGAAAGCAACAAAAAGCTTCAAGATCTTGTTGAAGACTTAAAGCTACACCCAGAAAGGTATATTCACTTCTCGATAATGGGGTCAAAAACCAAAGGTGCATCCTTAAGCCCGAGAGAAGAGAAAAAATTAAGAATGATTTTAGACACCATACAAGACTAGGAATTCAATGACAATTCAACTCATTTTATTTGCAATTATAAGCATTGGAGGTTTGGGCTTTTTTTCCTACAACATATGGAAAATCCGTTATAATATTAGGCTTGGACGAGACCTAAAACGAAATGACAAAAAGGGAGCAAGGTTAAAAACAATGCTTCTTGTTGCTTTTGGTCAGAAAAAAATGTTTTCTCGTCCCATACCTGCATTTTTACATTTATGCCTTTATGTCGCTTTTGTAATCACTCAAATAGAACTCATTGAAATATTTGCAGATGGTCTTAGTGGAAATCACCGGGTTTTTTCTGAATCATTAGGTTCTTTTTATGTGTTCACAATTAGCTTTATCGAAATTTTATCAGTCGCTGCATTTATTGCAACGATTATATTTCTGGCTAGACGAAATCTGTTAAAGCTACCTCGCTTGAATATGAAAGAAATGATTGGTTGGCCGACAAAAGATGCAAATCTAATCTTGATATTTGAGCTTATTTTACTGACTTGTATTTTCACCATGAATGGAACCGACGAGGTTTTATATAATCGTGGTGTTTCGCATGCTTCAGACATGCAAGGTTCTTTCGGTTTTACAATCTCTTCATTAATAGGCCCTCTATTTTTTGATTCAATGAGTAGTTCATCTTTGTTAACCCTTGAACGCATTGGTTGGTGGGGTCATTTTCTCATGGTTGTCGGATTTCTGAATTACCTACCCTACTCAAAGCATTTTCACATTTTATTGGCTTTTCCAAACACGTACTATTCAAACCTTGAAAAGAAGGGTAAGTTTGAAAACATGGAAAGTGTTACTAAAGAAGTCAAGTTAATGCTTGACCCAACTGCCGATCCTTATGCCGTTGATCCCAACGCTGCTCCCCCATCGAGATTTGGTGCGAAAGATGTAAACGACCTTAGCTGGAAAAATCTAATGGATGCATACACCTGTACCGAATGTGGAAGATGTACATCATCTTGCCCAGCCAACCTTACAGGAAAAATCTTATCGCCAAGAAAGATTATGATGGATACTAGAGATAGACTAGTTGAATACGGTGAAGGCAAACGGAAAAACGGGAAAGATTTTGAAGACGGAAAATCTTTACTTGGAGATTACATTACTCAAGAAGAATTATGGGCATGTACCTCTTGTAATGCATGCGTTGATGAATGTCCAGTTAATATTGATCCACTATCAATAATTATTGATTTAAGAAGATTTCTTGTTATGGAAGAATCAAAGGTTCCAAACGAGTTAACTGGAATGCTTACAAATATTGAAAACAATGGAGCACCATGGCAATTTTCACAAAATGATAGACTAAATTGGGCGAATGAAGAATAAAGAAAATGACATCAAATTAATTAATAAACTAGAAGACGGACAACACATCTCGCCTGTCTTACCTGATGAGGTTAAAAATTATTTAATTGATATTGACGGTACAATATGTGACGACATACCAAATGAAGAACCAGAAAGAATGGAAACTGCAGCTTTATTTGATGATGCCCTAGAAACGATAAACCACTGGTATGAAGAAGGTCATATCATTACCTTTTTCACCTCAAGAATTGAATCGCATAGAGTAGTTACAGAAAAATGGTTGAAAAGTAACGGTTTTAAATACCATGGTTTACTCATGGGTAAACCGAGAGGTGGAAATTATCACTGGATAGATAATCACATTGTTCGTGCAACACGATACGAAGGGAAATTTACAAACCTCGTTGAAACAAGCGCGAGTATTCAAGTATTTAAAAAATAAAAAATGAGTTTGCAGGTACCAACAATGGCGGAAATGTTAGCTAAAGGAGAGTCTCCCGACATTTTATTTTGGGTTGGGTGTTCAGGGAGCTTTGATGATAGAGCAAAAAAAATCACAAAAGCGCTTGTTAAAATTCTAAATCATTGTAATGTTTCTTTTGCGGTATTGGGAACGGAAGAAAGCTGCTCTGGCGACCCCGCAAAAAGAGCAGGAAATGAATTTACATTTCAGATGCAGGCCATGATGAATATTCAGGTACTCAATGGTTATGAAGTCAAAAAAATTGTAACAGCTTGTCCTCATTGTTTTAATACACTGAAAAATGAATACCCTGAATTAGGTGGTAATTATGAAGTTATTCATCATACTCAGCTGATACAAGACCTAATTAACCAAGGAAAGCTAAGCCTACAAAATAATGGAACTTATAAAGGAAAAAAAATCACTTTTCATGACCCTTGTTATTTAGGAAGAGCCAATGATGTTTATGAAGCTCCAAGAGCTCTAATTGAAAAACTGGATGCAGAGCTCGTAGAAATGAAAAGGTGTAAGTCTAAAGGTCTTTGCTGTGGTGCTGGAGGCGCCCAGATGTTTAAAGAGGCAGAAAAAGGAAATAAAGAAATTAACATAGAAAGAACTGAAGATGCTATAGAAACAGCCTCTCAATTTATTGCAACTGGATGTCCATTTTGTAATACGATGATGACAGATGGCGTCAAGAACTTTGAGAAGGAAGAGAGCATAAAAGTCTTGGATGTAGCAGAATTAATTGCAAATGCAGCAGAATTATAAGGATCTTTTTCCAGAATTACCCGACCATTCTAGAGTCTGGATATATACTTCTAATCGTGTCTTTACTCCTTTAGAGTCAGGAGAAATATCTAAAGAAGTAGACTCCTTTGTGAGCTCTTGGAAAGCCCATCAAAAAAGCCTAAGTGCTGCCGGGACAATATTACTAAATAGATGCTTAGTATTTGCAGTCGATGAGCAAACAGAAGCCATCTCAGGATGCTCTATAGACAGCTCAGTGAAATTTGTTAAATCAATTGGCCAACAACTTGATATTGATTTCTTTAATAGGTTAAACATGCTCATCATTAAAGATGAAGAGCCAACAATGATTTCTTTTCACGAACTTGAAATGTACAAAGACTCACATGTTTTTAATCCAAATGTTGACACCTTGAAAAACATGAGAACGAAATGGCTTATTCCGATATCGGAATCACCATTTATTTAATAGGTACTTGAGGCACCACCAATATTCTCAATAGGGTGCCACGTCGTTTTGACTTCTTGAAAATCAGTAATATAATGTAGCGCTTGGGCATCATTATCCTTCCAACTAACATTATATGCTCTGACCCGCTTCAAATTATCCACGCTATACAAATCAATCTCTTTTTTAAGCTCTGGTATATTTGAAAACGCAATTGCATTAACATCCATATGGGTTGATAATGGTTTAACGAGCTCCGAAATATGACCAGTGATTATATTCACTACTCCCCCTGGCACATCTGAAGCATTCAAGACTTCTGAAAAAGTGATAGAGCACAGGGGCATTTTCTCATTGGCCAATAAGACACAGCTATTCCCTCCAGCAATTACTGGCAATAGCATAGAAACAAGACCAAACAATGAAGAATCCTGTGGAGCTATAATACCAACAACTCCAACTGGTTCATAGGTAGAAAAATTAAAATGAGAGGAACTCACTGGGTTTACAGAGCTTCCTATTTGACAAAACTTATCACACCAGCCCGCATAATAAACAATACGATCAATGGAGGCTTCCACTTCTTTTGTAGCAGCTGTTTTCTGAACACCTTGTAACATTAATTCTTCAACAAATTGTAACTTTCTCCCTTCCAAAACTTCTGCAATTCTGTATAGGACTTGACTCCTGTTAAATGCCGTTTTCCCTGACCATGTTCCTAATGCTTTTCTAGCTGAAACTACAGCATTTCGCACATCTTTCCTTGACCCTCGGCACATATTTGCTACCGGTGTCCCATTCTTGTCTAATGCCATGTAATACCTGCCCGATTCCGTTCTTGGAAATTTACCTCCAGAATATATTTTGTATGTTTTTAAAACTTCAACTCTTTTCATATTCAGCTTAATTTAAGATATGCCGATAACCCGTGCATTCCTCCCTCTCGTCCAAAACCACTTTCTTTGTAGCCTCCAAAGGGAGAAGCAGGATCAAATTTATTGTATGTATTTGCCCAAACCACACCAGCCTTAAGCTTTGTAGTCAGATTAAAAATTCTCGAACCTTTGTCGGTCCAGACTCCTGCCGCCAAACCATAAGGGGTATTGTTGGCTTTTTGTATCACCTCATCTACAGTTCTAAAAGTTTGAATCGTTAACACGGGTCCAAAGATTTCTTCCTGAACAATAACACTTGATTGAGCAACATTAGTAAATATTGTTGGTGGACAGAAAAATCCTTTTTTTGGTAAAGAACAAGCACTTTGATGAATTTCAGCTCCCTCGTCCTTCCCTATCTTGATGTATTTATTGATTATCTGAAGCTGCTCTTTTGAATTAATTGCACCTACATCAGTATTTTTATCTAAAGGATTACCCACAACTAATGATTTCATTCGATGCTTAAGTTTACGAATTACTTTATCTGCTATTCCTTCTTGAACAAATAATCTAGACCCAGCACAGCAGACGTGGCCTTGATTAAAAAATATTCCATTAACGATGCCCTCTACTGCTTGATCTAATGGAGCATCATCAAAAATGATATTTGCAGATTTTCCTCCAAGCTCCAACGTTGCCTTCTTTTCAGTACCTGAAATGGCCTTTTGAATAATTTTACCTACACCTGTCGACCCAGTAAATGCAATTTTATTGATATCAGGATGATTTACAATGGCTGCTCCTGTATCACCATGACCAGTAATGATGTTAACCACCCCTTCTGGAAGTCCTGATTCCTCAATAATTTCGGCCAACTTCAATGCTGTTAAAGAAGTCGTCTCTGCTGGTTTTAAAACCACCGTATTACCCGCAGCTAGTGCAGGAGCAATCTTCCATGCAGCCATTAAAATTGGGAAATTCCAAGGTATGATTTGACCGGCAACACCAAGTGGGCTAATTTTTCTGTTTGGAAAGGCATAATCGAGCTTATCTGCCCATCCCGCATAATAAAAGAAGTGATTGCAAGCCAATGGGATGTCTATATCACGTGCTTCTCTTATTGGCTTACCTGCGTCTAATGATTCGATAACAGCCAATTCTCTCGAATGTTCCTGCATAAGCCTGGCTATTCTATATATGTATTTACCTCTTTCATGAGCAGGCATCTTAGACCACACATTAGTATATGCTTTTCGGGCAGCATCAACAGCACGGTCAACATCTTTTTGGTTTGCATGTGAAATTTCTGCAATTACTTTCTCATCATTAGGGTTGATCGTTTTAAAATATTTATTAGACTTTGTTTTGACCCATTTACCATTAATAAATAAATCATACCTCTTTTTAAGCATGATATGCTCTGTACTCTCAAGAGATGGTGCATATTCCCAATTTTTGTTTTTTGATGCCATATTTTTAATCAATTGTAAAGTAATCTGATGATTGGTACTTACCGGTATCTGTTTTTAATATCTGCATAAGAACATCGTTAGCTAAGCTACTTGCTCCAAAACGGAACCATTTATTGGTGAGCCATTCTTCCCCTAAGACTTCTTTAACCATTACAAGATTATGCAGCGCAAGCTTTGAATTTGAAATGCCACCAGCTGGTTTCATCCCAATCATAACTCCAGTTTCATCATAATAATCTCTTATCGCCATAAGCATAGTATATGTGACCTGCATTGTAGCTGCTGGTTGTATTTTTCCTGTTGAGGTTTTAATAAAGTCAGCTCCAGCATATATAGCTAGATCACTCGCTTTTCTTACATTATCAAGTGTCGCTAGCTCTCCTGTCTCAAGGATGACCTTTAACCTAGCCTTGCCACATACCTCCTTAATTTGTGCTATTTCATCGAACACAAAAGCATATTCACCTGCCAAAAACTTGCCTCTTGAAATCACCATGTCAATTTCATCTGCACCTTGGTCAACAGCAAATTTAGTATCAGAAATTTTAACATCTATCGGAGCCTGACCGGATGGAAAAGCGGTAGATACTGATGCTACTTTTACCGGTGAGTTTTTAACCAAGGACTTAGCTAATCCAACCATTGAAGGATATACACATACCGCGGCAACAGTAGGCAAACCAGGAAAGCTATCGTGAAGATGAATGGCTTTATAACACATCTGCCGAACTTTTCCAGGTGTATCTTTACCTTCTAGCGTGGTTAAATCAATCATGTTTAAAACCATTTTCAGTCCATCCATTTTGGAATTGGTTTTAATACTTCTTTTTTGAAAACGCGATACTCGCTCTTCTACACCAACCTTGTCAACAGTAGGTGATGACGGTAATGAGTTAAAAATATTTTGATTTTTCATGCGGATTGAATACCCTCAAATATACTGAAAAAGAACTGTTATTAAAATGGATATTGACAATCTAGGCTAAATAGATTCGTATTTATAAAGAGATTCACGTGGATAGATTTATCTCAATAAAGGGTGAAATCAAATTAAAACTCTTTATTTTTAAATAAAATAAGAAGTACGTATGAGGAATATCGTAATTCCTTCCCTTTTTGTAATGGCTTTTTGTCTGCAAATTCATAGTCAACAGACAACGTCTAATGGACCTAAGCATATCGTGAAACTAAATGTGTTTCCTATTGCTGTAGGTGAGATTATGCCGTCATATGAATACATAATTAACGAAAAATTTGGTGTTGAGGGAGGAATTGGATTTGTGACAGAAAATTATTTAAGTCAATTTGTTCAAGAATCAAATTTCGGAAATACACGTCAGGTAAAAATTGGGCCAAGCTTTTTGATTTCTTCTAGGTACTATCCTTTTAAAAGAGCAGATTATCTCTACTGTAAAGGAGAAATAAAATACCGCAGATACAAAGAGGTTTATCAAGAATTGAATAGCTCTGGAGGCAGTCAAATTATTGATGAGTACGAAAGAAAAATCATCCCACGTATTGGATTAGGTTATCACCTTTATTTAGATGAGCACTTTTTATTTGACATGTCTGCAAATGTGGGTCTAACACTCATCAAGGATTTCCAATTTGGATACAACGAAGCCGTGAAAAACACCAAGCTTCATTTCGGTTTGGGATTCAAGTTTGCATACGCCTTTTAATTCCTTTTGTTAAATTCGTAGATGTCAAAAACCAAATCAGCTTATTTTTGTCAAAATTGTGGGCACGAAACCCCAAAATGGCTAGGAAAATGTCCTGGCTGCCATTCATGGAATACGCTCATTGAAGAAATCAAGGTTAAAAAAAATGGTTCAACACCGTTCTCAAGGAAAGCAACTGATGCCAAACCCAAATCTCTTGAAGACATTCATCAAAAAGAAAATCCAAAATTCAGCCTAGCTGACACAGAATTTAATCGTGTATTAGGGGGTGGTGTTGTCCAGGGCGGGCTTATATTAATCGGAGGGGATCCGGGAATCGGAAAATCCACACTAATGCTTCAACTCGCGGTCAAAGAGAATCTCAAAGTTCTATATGTTTCTGGTGAAGAAAGTGAGCAACAAATAAAAATGAGAGCGGAAAGAATCGGGATAGACAATCAAAACTGTTTCATTCTAACTGAAACAAATCTTGATTCTATCCTTAATCATGCATCTTCTATAGAGCCTCAACTCATTGTAATTGACTCAATTCAAACACTTCATACAGGACACATAGAAAGTGCACCTGGCAGTGTTTCACAAGTTCGAGAATGTACCAGTCAACTTTTGAGACTAGCCAAAGAAAAAAATATATCTATCTTTTTAATTGGACATATTACAAAAGATGGTGCAATAGCTGGACCAAAAGTCTTAGAGCATATGGTGGATGCCGTATTGCAATTTGAAGGAGATCGGAACCATATGTATCGTTTATTACGAACCAGCAAGAATCGTTTTGGCTCAACAAATGAAATCGGCATTTATGAAATGCAAAGTAATGGATTGCGTATTGTAGAAAACCCTTCAGAAATATTAGTTACGAATAACGACAAGGAATTGAGCGGAATATCGATTTCTGCAACTCTCGAAGGTCTGCGACCTTTTTTAATTGAAATACAGGCACTTGTAAGCACGGCGGTTTATGGAACCCCACAAAGGTCATCTACAGGTTTTGATTCCAAAAGATTAAACATGCTCTTAGCGGTTTTGGAAAAGAGGTGCGGTTTTAAGCTTGGTGCCAAAGATGTGTTTTTAAATATTGCTGGAGGAATAAAAGTGGATGATCCTGGAATTGACCTCGCAGTGGCTATGGCAGTTTTATCTTCCAATGCAAATCTTGCAATTCCTGAAGGGATCGCGTTTTCTGCTGAGATTGGTTTGTCAGGAGAAGTTAGACCTGTAAATAGGATAGACCAAAGAATTACTGAAGTAGAAAAATTAGGCTTTAATAAAATCATTATTTCCAATAACATCAAAGGGTTTGATTCGAAAAAATATGGAATTGAAATTGTTCAGTGTTCGAAAATAGATGAGGTTGTTAGGAATGTTTTTTCATAAAAAAAACAAATATCAATGGGGAAACTTGTAATTATACCAACGCCAATAGGAAATCTTGAGGATATTACATTTCGTGCCGTACGGATGCTAAAAGAATGTCAGGTGATTTATGCTGAAGACACTCGTGTCACTAAAAAACTTCTGAACCATTTTGATATTCAAAACCATGTGATTGCTTTTCATGCCCATAATGAGCACCGAGTTTTAGACAAATGTATTGATTCAATTAAAGAGAAAGAGCTCACAGGCTTGGTATCTGACGCTGGCACTCCAGGTATTTCAGATCCAGGATATTTACTAATTAGAGCGTGCATGAAAGAAGGTATTGAAGTTGAATGTCTGCCAGGACCAACTGCGATTATCCCTGCATTGGTTGCATCAGGATTTCCATCAGAGAGATTTCATTTCGAAGGGTTTTTACCTCACAAAAAAGGACGAGAAACCCGTTTAAAAAACATAATGGACATGGATTGTACCATTATTTATTATGAGTCACCTCACCGAATATTAAAGACTCTAACCCAAATGCTAAAAATCTTTGAGAATGACAGAAAAGCATGTGTTGTTCGAGAAATTTCAAAAATTTACGAGACCTACCACCATGGAAGTCTATCGAGCTTGATCGAATATTTTAAGGAAACCAAACCTAAAGGGGAAATCGTATTGCTAATTTCTGGAAAAGACTAATGCAATTCTTTTAGCTTTTGATCTACCTTTTTAACTTTCTTATCTTGTAATTGTATAGCCTCCTTTTTCTTCCCCTGAAAATCAATATTCTCCTTTATCTCCTTTTCATTCTGAGCAATTTTCTTTTTAAAATCTTCAATTTCTTTCTCTAAATGTTCTTTTTTCTTTTCGAGATCTTTTTGATCTTTTTCCAATTGGCTGAGTATTTTTTCTTCATTCTTAAGCTCTTCCGAGATCCAGTCTTTTACAACATCTGAAGCGAAATCAGTAACCTCATCTTCAATAATTTTATATTTTTCCGGATGCTCTCGTTTTGATAAATAAGCCCCCCCAAGATCTACTCCAATATGAACACTTATGATTTCATTGTTCCCTTCTGTCAATTGAGCATAAACATTAAAAGGCATCTTACCCATATCCTTCATTTCAACCATTAAAGCACTATGTTCTCCTTTACTTTCTTTGTGCTTTCCCCATCCTTTGAGCAGCTTTTTTAATCGACCCTCCACAAAATTTTTATTGGCATATGGTACTTCAACTACTAAAGAATTTACGTTCGAAGCAACGGAAAAATTAAAATTCTTTTCCTGCACTCTCATGTTTTGTGCCATAGACGAAAAACAAATGAACGCGAAAGAAATGATAAACAGTGATTTCATGGTTTTTTTTGTGCTAATTTAAATCTTCTTTTTGATTTCAATACTAGAAAACATTAGTAAATTTGATTCATGCTGTTTGAAGAAGTTATTGGTCATCAAAATATTAAAGAAAGGCTAATCCATAGTGTGCAAAAAAACAAAATTAGCCACGCTCAATTATTTGTTGGCGATGCAGGGTACGGAGCCTTGGGCTTAAGCATTGCTTATGCTCAATATGTGCTTTGTTTGGACAAAAAAAAGAACGACAGCTGTGGAATTTGCTCCTCTTGTTTGAAAATAAATGATTTACAGCATCCCGATTTGCATTTCAGCTTCCCAACAGTACAAAAAATAAGTAAAACTTCCGACCCTATTCTTGTAAATTGGAGAGAACAAATAAAAAAGAGCCCTTATTTTTCTCTTTTCTCTTGGACCCAGTATATAGATGTGAAAGAGCGGAACCCCATTATATCGGTTGACGAAAGCTATGAAATCCATAAAAAACTAAGCCTGAAATCATATGAAGGAGGGCATAAGGTTATGGTAATTTGGATGGCCGATCAGATGAATGCTCAATGCTCTAATAAGATACTTAAAATTTTAGAGGAACCTCCTGAAAAGACCCTATTGATATTGGTCGGCCAGGATATCGACCACCTCCTTGACACTATAAAATCACGTTGTCAGCTGGTACATATAAATAGAATAGATAATGAGGCCATGCAATATCATCTGAAAAATAAATTTGGCCTAAATCAAGAAGGAGCAGAATCAATTGCTTCCTTTTCTGAAGGAAATATAATCAAAGCTCATGAGCTGATCAGTTTGGATGAAGATGAGGCTGCCTTAAGCAAGCATTTTATGGGCCTAATGAGGTCTAGCTACAAAAAAAACGTGTTAGAGATGATGAACTGGGCTGAGGACATGGCTCAAACCGGAAAAGAAAGACAAAAATTCTTTTTAATGTATTGCACACATATGCTTCGTCAATGTATTATCAAAAATTATGGTAATACTGAACAGATAAAGGTATCAGATTCTGAATTGTCTTTTCTTAATAAATTTTCCCCATTCATTAATGGCAAGAATATTAGAGAATTCATGAAGTCAATTGACGATGCCTATTACCAATTGGAGAGGAATGCCAACCCAAGAATTCTTTTTACTCTACTTTGCTTTCAATCTATGAGGCTTCTTCATAAAGCTTAATTACTTAAATATTCCTAATTTTAAACAAAAAAAACATGAGTTGTAAGTCTTGTAATAGTGGAGATGGAAAGCCAGGTGGCTGTAGAATGAATGGGACATGCAATAAAAGTGGCTGTAACAAACTTGAGGTATATGATTGGTTGGCCAACATAGAATTGCCTCATGGACAAAAGCCATACAACATAGTAGAGGTTAGATTTAAAAACTCGAGAAAAGATTTTTATAGAAATACATTAGATGCTCAACTTCAGGTTGGGGATGTTGTTGTTGTCGACGCATTGAAAGGGTATGACACAGGGGTTGTTTCTGTATGTGGAGAACTGGCTAAAATTCAGGTCGCAAAAAAAAGAAAAAATTTCAAGCCCTTAGAATCGAAAAAAATCATTCGACTTGCTGCACAAAAGGATGTAGATCTTTGGATTAAAGCAAGAGATAAGGAAAAAGACTTAATGTATAAATCCCGAACACTTGCCTTAAATCTGAATTTACAAATGAAAATATCGGATGTGGAGTATCAAGGAGATCTATCGAAAGCTACATTTTATTATACGGCTGAAGGAAGAGTAGATTTTCGTCAACTGATCAAGGATATGGCCAGCGAATTCAGAATTCGTATTGAAATGAAACAAATAGGTGCTAGACAGGAATCAGCAAGACTTGGAGGAATAGGTTCGTGCGGTAGAGAACTATGCTGTTCTACATGGCTCTCAGATTTCAGAAGTGTTTCAACCTCAGCTGCTCGGTATCAGCAATTGTCCTTGAACCCACAAAAACTCGCTGGACAATGTGGCAAACTCAAATGCTGCCTGAATTATGAATTGGATATGTACCTAGAAGGAATTAAGGAATTCCCAAAAACTGATGTGAAATTAAAAACACAAAAAGGGATAGCATTTCATGTAAAAACAGACGTTTTTAAAAAAACAATGTGGTACTCTTATCCCGGAGAAAGTGAGCTGTATTCAATGTCTCCAGATCGAGTAAATGAAATTATTGAACTGAATCGAAAAGGGCAAACCCCTACAAGCTTGGCTGATTACGAGATTCAAAAAGAAATTATTAAAGAAGATGTAGAAGTAGCTTATTCAAACGTTGTTGGACAAGATAGTGTAAGTAGATTTGAAAGCAAATTCAAGAAAAAGAAAAAGAAGAAAAAATATAAAGGCAAAAAACCAAATAAAAGCAAATAAATGCGTGCAGGTTGGAAAAATATTTTTTTTATCAGTGCTTTAATACTGTTTATTGGGCAGTCGTGTACAGACGACACACTTTATATGAAGACCTATAA
>JBELDA010000035.1:0-27088 GCA_042094515.1 Crocinitomicaceae bacterium | reverse complement strand
AGGAAATGTGGGAATAGGAACAAACTCGCCTTTAGCCAAACTAGAAGTTTCCGACGGAGACATTGCAATAAACTCACCTTACAAATACAAAGTTAAAGACGCAACAGATGGCGACAACTTCCTTATGTATGAGCCCACAGTAGATGGATTGAGACTTAATGGCTATGACGCTGTATTTATTACCACCAATGACCCAGGCAACACCACTGCGGGGCAAGATTTGGTAGTAAGAAATGGACGAGTAGGTATCAATACAACGACACCATCTAATGGCTTGCTTCACGTGAACGGATGGTATGATGGAGATAATGGTGCTTTTGGATTTTATAACTCGTCAGGGAATCCTGGTACAGCAGCTGGTGTTGTGGACATTAGTATTTATGCCACAAATCGCATTCATGCTACGGAATTTAATGCCTTTTCAGATGAGCGGATCAAAAATATCATTGGACAATCGAACTCTGAATCGGATGCTGAAATTATTAATAACATCGAAGTAACTGACTACAAGATGAAAGACCCGAGAAAAGGAACAAAAATTTACAAGAAATTAATTGCTCAACAAGTGGAAGAGGTATTCCCAAATGCAGTTTCTATAACGACAGACGTCATTCCAGATGTTTTTAAAATGGCAACGGCTAAAGGAGGGTTTATTGATCTTAACACCAACTTAAAAGTGGGTGAAAAAGTAAAATTAATTTTTGAACAAAGTGAGCTCATTTCAACCGTAACAGAGGCATCAGCCAAAGGTTTTAGAGTTGACCAATTTGAAGACGGTGAAGTTTTTGTTTATGGTAGACAAGTTGATGACTTTAGAACAATCGATTACGAGGCTATTTCTATGCTAAATGTATCTGCTACACAAGAATCTCTTAAAAGAATAAAAGCCTTAGAAGAGGAAAATGCCAAATTAATAGAATCGAGCAAAGAAATACTTGATTTGAGATCTGAACTTGAAATATTGAAGAAAAGCGTATCAATGCTCATCAATGAAAAATCAACAGCGAGTACGGAAAAAAAGTAAGCTCAATTCAAATCATAATCTTACCTGACATCATTTAATTCAATTGAATTTATAAAATATCCGTACTTTTAATTGGATATTATCATCCTGATATAATGACAATGCATCAATTTAGAATTTAATCAAATCACTCTATAATGAAAAATTTAATTGCCTTAACTTTTCTGATTGTTCAATTCTCTTGTTTTGGACAAGCACCTGAAGGAGTCAACTATCAAGCAGTAATTAGAGATAATGCTGGAAATCCCCTAGAAAACAATGCCGTTGGTCTGAAAATAACGATTTACCAAGCCTCTATTAATGGTGCTGTGATGTACGAGGAAACATTCGCCTCAAACACCGACAATTTTGGACTAGTAAATCTTGTCATTGGCGAAGGAAATGCCTTGAGTGGAGATTTTGCATCAATTGATTGGGCTACTGGGCCATATTTCGTTGAAATAGGGGCAGATGAAAATGGAGGAGTAGATTATCAAACCATGGGAACGCAACAGCTTATGAGCGTGCCATATGCCCTATATGCTAAAACAGCAGGAAATGCGCCTCAAGGACCTCAAGGAGTACAGGGGGATCAAGGGCCCCAAGGGAATCAAGGCGACGCAGGTCAACAAGGAGACCCTGGTAATGATGGAGTTGATGGATTAATACCTAATGGAACTGAAATTGGCAATACTACGTTTTGGGATGGAACCGAATGGGTCATTGACAATAACAACATATTTAATGATGGAAATAATGTAGGCATTAATAATGATGCCCCCATTTACAAACTAGATGTTAACGCTGAAAATCTCGGCATTCGTTCTGAAATTACTGGATTCTCAAGCACCTCTATATATGGCCACAATACCAGTGCTATTGGTGGTTTCGGAGTGGTTGGTCAGATAGACGGAAGTAGTCCTGGATGGGCAGGAGTTAGAGCTATTGCTGAAAATGGATCGCACGCCTTAATTACAGATGGCCCTTCGCTTTTTAATGTAGATCAACAGGATTTCGATTTTCAAATTCAAGGGGTCGCTGATGTCAATTTACTATACAGTGATGCCGAAAATAACACTATTGGAATCGGCACAGGTACACCTGCTGCAAAACTTGAGGTTTCTGGTGGAGATATCGCAATAAACTCTCCTTTTAAATATAAGGTTAAAGATGCGACTGATGGTGATAATTTCTTGATGTATGAACCTACTATCGATGGCCTTAGATTAAATGGATATGATGCGGTTTTTATTACCACTAATGATCCATCAAATGCAACTTCTGGTCAAGATTTAGTGGTCCGAAACGGTAGAGTGGGAATTAATACAAACACCCCTTCTCAAGGTCTGCTTCATGTAAACGGGTATTACCCTGATCCTTTTGGAAATTATACTTTTTATGCAACAGGACCGAATACAGGCACTGGTACTGCAACGAATTTGAACACAAGTATCTTTGCTACCCATAGGGTTGTCGCAGGCGAATTCAATGCCATTTCGGATGCCCGAATCAAGTCCATTGATGGCGTATCAAATTCAAAAACAGACCTTGAGACTTTGAGCCAAATTGAAATCACTGATTATCATATGATAGACAAATCTCATGGAGAAAAACCTTTCAAAAAAGTGATAGCTCAGCAGGTGGAGCGCATCTATCCTCATGCGGTTTCAAAATCAACCAATACAATTCCTGACATATACCAGCTGGCAGAATGCATAAACGGTAATATTAAGCTCAAAAATGATTTATCGGAAGGACAAATGGTAAAGCTCATTTTTGAAAATAAAGAAGTTCTTTCAAGGGTTATTTATGCTGATGAAAGTGGATTCCAAATTGACACAGAAGAATCAGGTAAAGTATTTGTTTATGGTCGCGAAGTTGATGACTTTAGAACCGTTGACTACGAAGCGATTTCGATGCTTAATGTTTCTGCAACCCAAGAGCTATTAAAAAGAATTCAATCCTTAGAAACAGAAAACAAGATGTTAAAAGCCAACGATTCAAAGCTTATGGGACTCAAAAGTAAAATCGAAACACTTGAAAAAAGTGTATCTCTATTGTTACAAGAAAAGAATACCGTAAGTATCAAACCTTAAACACATAATTATGATAAAAAAAATAAAAAAGTTCTCGTTTTTAATAGGATTTATTATTCTATTCACCTCTTATTCATGTGGTGAATCTTCTCAAAATTCTAAACAAGCAGAAGTAGATGCGTTAATTGAAAAAGCAGAAGAAGCAAAAAAGAATGGAAATTATTCCGACCCCACGGAATATTTTGAAGGATTGGTCGGGCTTCAAACTGAGATTGGCCAAATAATGGTTGAAATGAGTTGGGAAAATGGCACAAATGAGGTTCGAAAGCAAATGACAAATTTATCTGAGGTGGCGAAAAACAACTTAAATGCCATCAACAAAATGAATCTTTCTAAAAATGATTATGGAATTAAGACTGCTTTGATTGATCTATTTGAATTTTACAATGACTTAGCCATTATTTATATTCCAAATATGTGTGATGCCATGGATAAAATGGAGGAGGCAGAAACTGAAGCATCCTCAATGAAATATTATTCAGAAATGGTTGAAATCCAAAAAGAGGTCAGTAGTATAGAAGGCCGTTTAGACAGTAATTTTGAAGCAGCCCAGAAATCGTTTTCAGAGGCATATGGATTTGATTTAAGAGAAAACCCTCTTCAAGATGCTGTAGATAATATGTAAATAATTATGAAAAAAAATACCATAAGTATTAAACCTTAAATTAAATTCATGAAAAATCTTTTGAAATTTTTAACCCTCATTTTTGGAATCACCTTGATGTTAAATTTATCCTCATGTGGTGATTCAGATGATCAATCTAAACGAGAAAAAATTAATTCCTTGATCGATAAAGGTCGAGATGCGGAAGAAAATGGAGTCTATACTGATGCTTTAGATTACAATCAAGCGATAGTCGGTATACAGACTGAAATTGTAAGCGAAATGTTAAAACTTGAAGATGAAAAGCAACTGGAGCCATTAGCGGAATTAATTGAGCATAAAATCACGGTTTTAGAAGGAATGAAACTGAAAAATGATTCTGATTATGGATTAAAATCTACGATGCTTGATTTATTTTCATACTACCTTGAATTGACACAAAATGAATATCCAAAAGTGCTTCAAATCTCTAAAGAAATGGAAGAAAATCAGGATAATGATGATGTCATGATCAGCTTGTATATGGAATTGGTAGGGATTCAAAAATCAATTGAAGAAGGAGAGCTGGTTCTAACTGATAAAATGTCAGCAGCTCAGAAAAAATTTGCAGAAGCTAATGGTGTCATTTTAGAAGACAACCCACTGCAAGACGATATTGACAAGGCCAATGCAGAATTCGAGTCAATCAATGAATCCATATAATACTTTCTCTAGTATTAAGCCATATATTAAAGATTGGACTAAATAATACGGCTTCATTTAATTAAAAGGATATCTTTGCCCCTTTTTAAATTTCAAGGCATAGATGAACAAGTATTTCAACCTTTTCGACTTAAAACAAAAAGTAAATTACAAAACAGAAGTTTTATCGGGTCTCACTGTCGCAATGGCCCTTGTGCCAGAGGCAGTTGCTTTTGCCCTTATTGCCGGACTATCTCCCCTAACAGGGTTATATGCCGCTTTCATTATGGGGATTGTTACCGCAATTTTTGGAGGCAGACCAGGTATGATTTCTGGAGCTACAGGCGCTATTGCTGTAGTGTTTTTTGGTTTGGTAACGAGCCTAAAACAGATCAACCCAGCCATAACAGTTGATGAAATTACCCAATATGTCTTTGCTACTGTAATACTCGCAGGGGTTTTGCAAATCATTGCTGGGTTTCTAAAGCTGGGTAAATTAATGCGATTGGTTCCTCAGCCTGTAATATTTGGATTTGTAAATGGCTTGGCCATTATTATATTTACTTCTCAGCTCAGTCAGTTCACAACGGATTCAACTGACCCTAATGCTCCATGGATGCAGGGCCAACAGCTTTTTTCATTTTTAGGTCTTGTTGTTATAGCAATGCTCATTATTTGGTTATTGCCAAAGTTTACCAAAATGGTCCCTTCAGCATTAACAGCAATATTAGCCGTTTTTGGATTGGTTTATTTTTTCGATATCCCCACAACAACTGTAGGAGACATTGCCTCCATTGAGGGAGGTTTTCCTCCATTAAATATTCCAAATATTCCAATGGACTGGGAAACTTTAAAGCTTATTTTCCCATATGCCTCTATAGTTGCAGGAGTTGGTCTTATTGAAAGTCTTCTAACACTGAATATCATTGATGAAATCACCCAAACGAGAGGAAGAGGAAATAAAGAAGCTGTTGCTCAAGGAACTGCAAACATCTTATCAGGATTGCTTTCTGGAATGGGAGGCTGCGCCATGATTGGACAAAGTCTAATCAATATTTCATCAGGAGCACGAGCGAGACTTTCAGGAATTGTTGCTGCGATAATGCTTCTTGTTTTTATTATGTTTGGTTCTGGATTGATAGAAAAGCTGCCTATGGCTGCCTTAACAGGATTAATGATTATGGTATCCATTGGGACGTTTGAATGGGCTAGCTTTAGAACTTTTAACCGCATGCCTAAATCAGATGTTTTTGTGATGATAGCCGTCACCTTAATCACTGTATTTTTGCACAACCTAGCATTGGCCGTTTTACTCGGAGTAATTATTGCCGCTTTGGTATTTGCCTGGGATAATGCAAAACGCATTCGAGCACGGAAACACATAGACGAAAATGGTGCTAAGCACTATGAAATATATGGACCTTTATTCTTTGGTTCAATTGCTGTATTTAATGAAAAGTTTGATGTCAAAAATGACCCTGATGTAGTTATCATAGACTTTGCAGAAAGCCGGGTAGTTGATATGTCTGCCATCGAGGCATTAAATAAATTAACAGAACGTTATAAAAAGGCAGGGAAACAAATACAGCTAAAACACTTAAGTAAGGACTGTACCAGATTACTTAAAGGTGCGGAAAAAATCATTAGTGTAAATGTACTTGAGGACCCAACTTATAAACTAGTATCAGACGAATTATCATAGAGATTAAACATCTCTTTTACTCAAAATATAGTAAGACACATACATAAAAACCAAAGCATAAAACAATCCCAAGGAAGCGGTTTGCACCTCAGTCATTGCATATTCAAAACCATCTGGAAGAACGGGTATTGGAATCAGATTGGATAAAGTACTTAGCGGAAAAAACTGAGAATATTCTTTTGCAAACAACCCTGTCATTCCTTCAAGGAAGGTCGAAAGCAGGTAGAAAACGATAGATAATGCAGGATTTTTAAGAAGATTAGATAGGAAAAAGGCAAAAATGAAATAGCCAAAAGTTGATATCTGATAATATCCAATATACCTGATTCCATTAAAAACGTCTGTTGAGCCATTGGCTAACCCGAAAACGAGTGCAATGATAAAAGTATAGAAAGTAATGACCACAGAGAGTACCGCAACCACATAAAATTTGGAAAGAATAATGTCTTTTTTACTCAAGCCGTCAATTAGGTTTTGACGCTGGGTTTTGTATTTAATTTCATTACAAGTAAAAACTACGATAATAACACCTATTAACAAGTTAAAAAAACTTGATATATACGTAACATAATGATATACATCCGGAAATTGATAAATATGCTTATCAAAAAGCATATTATACCCATCTGTCAATGACAAGCTGTAAAAAATTAAGGGCAGTATAACGGCGTAAACAATTAATATTACTTTAAGAGTATTAAGCTTTTTTAATTTGAGCCATTCAATTGCAAGTAAACGTGTCATCCTTCTTTAATTATGTCTAAAAATTGATTTTCAAGTGATTCATTGTAAACAATAAGTTCGTTCAATACAATTCCTTTATCGAAAAAATACTGATTGATTTGATCTGCTGATGTGCTTTTTGAAACTCGGATAATCAGTAAATTATTCTCTTCGGACTTTTTATAAATACTTAATTCTGAATCCTCAAGGATTATTTTCTCAATCTTTTTGGTGTCTTTTGCTCCTATTTGAATTAAGGTGTGCTCTTGATTACCTATAATTTCTTTTATCGTTCCAGTACGAAGCAATTTTCCATTTTTTAAAATCGCACAATGCGTACATACCTTTTCGATCTCGTCCAGTATATGAGAAGCAATAATAATGGTTTTACCCTTTCTTCCAATTTCAATAATTAAATCCCGTATTTCAGCAATACCTTGGGGATCTAGACCATTGGTAGGCTCATCCAATACGAGAACCTCTGGACTACCAATTAAGGCTCCACCTATGGCCAATCTTTGTTTCATTCCCAATGAAAAGGTTTTGAACTTTGAATTCCTTCGTTCGTACAAATCAACCAACTTGAGTACCTTGTCTATCTCTGCTGAAGCGTCATCAATTCCTTTAATTTTCGCCGTTATCTCAAGATTTTGCTTCGCTGAGAGGTACGGATAAAAATTGGGGGTTTCAAGCAGTGAGCCTATTCGCTTACGGTTCTCATCTTTCGTTCCATTTTCAAACCATGAATAAGTCCCTTGATTTGAATTGATGACACCTAAAAGCATACCGAGTGTTGTAGTCTTCCCACTACCGTTCGGGCCAAGAATACCGTATACCATTTGCTCTTGAACACGAATGCTCAGTTCAGAAACAGCCTTAATATTGTTGTAGTTTTTTGATAGGTTTTGAACCTCTAAAACAGTTTTATTCAATGCTTGATTTTTAGTAAAAGACTAATATACAGAATTATGTGAGTCTTTATCTTAATCGATTCAAAGAATCAAGTAAGTTTTTATCTTTTTTAACACCGATCAATGCAAGAAATGAAAATGGTAGTCCTGCGATGAAAAATAAATAACCCAAGCCTAATTCCTGAGTCCCATTATTTTCAAAAAACATCCCTTTGCCTACTGCTGAATAAATTAAAAATAAAATCACCATTAAAACATAGATGAAAAACAAACTCCTCGACCATTTAAGCTGCCTTTTGATGTTCTTATAGCTCATTAAGGTCATAAATGTAAATAAGCACAATCCTATAATTGTCAAATAAATAGGGACACTTTTATATACAGACATATCTCCTCCTACTCCTTTTTCTATACCAAATACTGAAAAGGAATAAAACTCACCCCCTTTAACAAATCTGAAAAACTCCATGCCCGTACAGCAAACTCCCAGGCAAATAATTATCAATGAAAAATATATAGTTTGAATTCTTTGAAGCATATTGTATATGTTATAAATGAACTGATTTATTTCTTAAATAATAATCTAGAATGGTCATCGCTGCCATTGATTCGACAATAGGAACAGCACGAGGAACAACACAAGCATCATGCCTGCCTTTTCCTTCCAGCTTCACCTTATTTCCATTTTTGTCAATAGATTCTTGATCTTTCATGAGTGTTGCCACAGGTTTAAACCCTACACGAAAAACAATTGGCATCCCGTTGGAGATTCCTCCCTGAATTCCTCCTGAATAATTGGTTTTGGTTTTGCCATGTGTATCAAAAAGGTCATTGTGCTCACTTCCTTTCATAGAAACGGCTGAAAATCCTGAACCGATTTCAAAACCTTTAACCGCATTAATTGAAAGCATCGCTTTCCCGAGGGCTGCATGAAGCTTATCAAAAACAGGCTCCCCCAATCCTGGAGATACATTTTCCACTATACATTGCACAATTCCACCAAGAGTATCTCCTTCTTCTTTAACCTGAGAAACAGCATCCTCCATATTTTTGGAAATCTGCATATCAGGACAACGTACCAATGAATTTTCAATGACTTCGGAATCAAAAAACGTCTCCGTTTCAAGTCGAATCGATCCTATTTGGAGTACATAGGTGGAAAAACGTACTCCAAGTGTGACCAAGGCCTGTTTAGCCAGTGCACCTGCAACTACTCTGCAGACTGTTTCTCTTGCGCTCGACCTTCCCCCTCCTCTGTAATCCCTGATTCCAAACTTCTTTTCGTAAGTGAAATCTGCATGAGAAGGTCTAAAAGTATCTTTTATATGAGAATAATCTTTTGAATTATGATCTTCATTTTGAATGGTGAATCCAATTGGGGTTCCTGTTGACTTTCCCTCAAAAACACCAGAGAGAAGCTCCACCTGATCTTTTTCATTTCGAGATGAAACCATTTCACTTTGACCGGGTCTTCTTTTATTCAGCTCCCGCTGAACTGCTTTCAGGTCAATCATAAGACCTGCTGGAAAACCTTCTATAATTCCTCCCATGGCTTTACCATGAGATTCACCAAAAGTTGTAAGCTTAAAAAGGGTTCCTATAGTAGATCCTGCCATGGTGCAAATTTAAGGCTTTTTCTTCTTGAAAACAGGTACAGTTGAACAGGGTTCTCCATACATTAATGATTTCACAACAGGCTGAAGCACTCCTACCAATTCTGACATGGCATATTCAGGTGAAGTAATATCAGAACATCCTTTGACAATAACGCGTTGTTCCTTGAACAAAGACAAGTCAAGAGAAGCCATATTTTGTTGGATCAGCTTTTTTTCCAAATCAATTTGAGACCCAACTATGACGTCTTCACTAAAAGGCAAAAGCTTTGACATTACAAGCATATAAGCCCAAGTTGGAATGATGGCATCAACTGAACAAAAAATAAAAACAGCTTTCTCTTCATATAGCTTCCAATCATGTTCTTTTAACCAATCACGGAAATCTTTCTCCTTTAAAATAAATCCTTGGTAAAGTCTTGATGACAAATCAATCCCAACAAGCTCAATTTTTGGCTTAAAATCGGCCAAGTCTAATTGGATAATACCGCTGTCCTTAATCTTATTTTTAATTTCCATGTGATACAAAATTACAATATCCCCACTAAATTAGATGATTGTAGCACTAAAATTGACAAACTGTCATGAATTCTACAACGGCATACTAATTGACAAGTACAACACCATGAACCAAAACCAACAATTTGATAAAAGCTTCGGAAATGCGCTTCTTCCGGCCTTGCTGATATTGGTTTTTATTTGGATCTTTTACTGGGCAGATTCATTATTTCTATTTCAATTTTACAAGCTGGGAGTTCTGCCTAAAAGTACTGAAGGGCTACAGGGTATTTTGTTTATGCCATTGATTCATTCCACAGAAAACTTTAATCACATCATCAACAATTCAATCCCTATTTTTTTACTGACCCTATTTTTATTTTATTTCTACAAGGAGATAGCTTTAAAGATTCTGATATTCAGCTGGATTTTTACAGGTGTAGGTGTATGGTTTTTTGCCGCAAACAAAGGGGCTTATCACATTGGCATGAGTGGAGTTATTTATAGCTTGGTAGCTTTTCTATTTACTTCTGGTACATTAAGAAAGTTTCGTCCTTTACAAGCCTTATCTATGTTTATTGCCTTTGTTTATGGGAGTATGATTTGGGGTATCCTCCCTATTTCTCCTCGTATTTCTTGGGAAGGACATTTTATGGGTTTGATTGTGGGTGTGATTCTAGCAATAGTTTATAGAAAACAAGGACCTCAACGCCCAAAATACGTCTATGAAATAGAAAAAGAATTGGGCATTGAGCCACCAGATCTTGAAGGTATGTATTGGCAAAAAGTAAGAGAAGCAGAGGAGCGTCAAAAAGCTGAGGAGGAAAAGCTGAAGGTCATTTATCACCTCAAAAAAGAGAATAAAGAAGATCCCAATGCAGAAAAATAAAGCTTTATCTTTAGCCAAACTTTAAAATCTGAAAGTTTATCGCTTTCTACTGCCCTACTTGCCATATACTAAACGTTATTCAATAAATTAGAGTTAAGCACCCATTAAGAAATCATATTAGATAATGCCTTCAGGAAAAAATCAGCGAGAAAAACCAATGTTACATCCTCGAAATAAAAACAGAGGAAAATATAATTTTATTGCATTAACGGATTCAATTCCTGAATTAAAAAATTATATCATTACCAATAAATATGGTGGAAAGTCCGTTGATTTCTCAAACCCTTCCGCTGTTAAAAGCTTGAATCAGGCAATATTAAATCATTATTATGGAATAAAGTATTGGGAGTTTCCAACTGAAAACTTATGCCCTCCAATTCCCGGAAGAGCCGATTACATTCATCACATGGCTGATTTATTGGGTGAAAACAATTTTTGCAAAATTCCAATTGGTGACGCCATTACTTGTCTTGACATTGGACTTGGAGCAAGCTGCATCTACCCTATTCTTGGGGTAACAGAATACAATTGGAAATTTATTGGGTCTGATATTGACCCCAAGTCTATTGCTTCAGCAAAAAATATCATCAAAGAGAATCCAATACTTAAGAATAAAATTGAATGTCGATTGCAAAAAAAATCGAGTGCCATTTTTAAGGGCATTATAGAGAAAGAAGATCAGATTGATTTGATTGTCTGTAACCCCCCTTTTCATGCATCAATAGAAGATGCTCTAAAAGGAACGCAAAGAAAAGTAAAGAACCTTTCGGGTAAGAAAGTAAAAACACCTAAACTAAATTTTTCTGGAATCAGGAATGAACTAATATGTAAAGGCGGGGAACACCAATTTATTCAGAACATAATGGACGAAAGTAAAATTTTCTCTAAAAGATGTTTCTGGTTTTCAACATTGGTGTCAAAACAATCCAATCTTAAAGGAATATACAGATCTCTAAAAAGCAGTAAGGTTAAGCAGCTCAGAACAATTCCTTTTGGGACAGGAAATAAATCCAGCAGAATTGTGGCTTGGTCATTTCTTTCTTCAGATGAACAAAACGAATGGAGAGAAAAAAGATGGAAAAATTAATTCATCAAAAGAAAATTAAACCTAAATAAAATACTCATGAAAAAAATATTAAAAATTCTTCTAATCGTCAGTGTGTCTATCTTAATTGTTTCATTTTCGAAAGTTGTAAATAGTGATTTATCAGAAACAGAAAATAAAGCTCAAAAAAAAATAGATAATCACTCAAAAAGCCCAGAAGAATTAATTCTAGGCACCTGGAATTTTGAATCAGTAAAGGTGAACGTAAATGGAATAATTTCAGAAAATAATTTTTGTGATCAATGGATATTTATTTTTACAAAAACAAAATTCTCAGAAGTTCATGATTGTCTTGAAGAAGAATATAAAGTTGAAGGTGCATACCAAATCAAAAAAGATACACTTGACATGGGGCCCACAAAATATATAATTAAGGAGTTGAATGAAGAGGTACTAGTTCTAATACAAACAGAATTTGACATCCCCTATGAAAGCACCCTGAATTTCAAACGAATGAAGTAACATTTAAGTAGAAAGAAAGAAAAGTTTTATACTCGAATCCATAGTCTCTAGAATGAGCAGAAATAAAAAAATGTATCTAAATCTACTATAGATTTTATGTACAATTTCATGCCTGAATCAAAATTCAAAAACTCGACTTGGTATGATTTTGTAAATGACAACATTGCTAAAGATGTTACCCAAAATATCGTTTATAACTCAGTTGTAAAATCTATCGACAAATTACTAACTGATGAATAGATAACTGGCTACAACAAAACCTAAACTGCATTAAAACGCAGTTTAGCCAAAACGTTGAGGTTTCATCAAAACATATAATACAAACCCCGTTACAACACCTCCAAGATTGGCCAAAGCGTCAAGCCAAGAAGGAACCCTTCCGGGTACAAATCCTTGCAGGTATTCTAGCGATAAACCGTAACAGCCACAAAGCAAAAGGCCTAAAAAGAAGAAAGTTCGTTTATTCTTGATGAGACACCAGTTCAGCGAAAGCACCAAATAAGCGATAAAGTGATTCCATTTGTCGTGTTCACCAAGCTCAATTCCGGAACTAGGAGGAATTAAACTAAGGATGCCTATTCCGATGAGTACAATCGAAAAAGATAGAATGAACAGCTTATTTTTCATTGAATTGATATCCGTTGTTCTCCCCTTTTTCGAGAGCAGGAATGCCTTTTTCCATCCATTCTGGTTGAGGAGAACCCTTTAGATAATGGTCAAAAAATTGGTTCATTCGAATGCTTAAATCAAATTTATTGGCAAGCTTTCTAAGGTTGTGGTCATCATTATTATAAACGAGCATCCAGCATGGCTTTTGAAGTCTTCTCATTCCGCTGTACAATTCAATCCCTTGATACCAAGGAACTGCTCCATCCTTATCATTATGCATAATTAAAAGCGGAGTACTGACATTCGGTAAGTGAAATATGGGGGAGTTTTCATAATATAGCTCTGGTGCTTCCCAGATGGTCTTCCCTATTCTGCTTTGAGTTGATTCATACTGAAATTGTCGATTGAGACCTGAACCCCATCGAATTCCTCCATAGGCAGAAAACATATTACTTACAGGGGCACCTGCCATAGCCGCAGCATATCTATTTGTCATAGTAATCAGCTGAGCGGTTTGATATCCTCCCCAGCTTTGACCCTGTAGGCCCATTCGTAAAGAATCAACAGCATAATTTTTCAATATAAAATCTGTACCACTCATGATGGAATTATATGCAGATCTTGCAGGATATCCAGTTTCATATCTAATGTCTGGGATAAACACCAAGTATTCATTTGAAGCATATTCAATGGGATTTATGATACTTGCCGACGGTTTTGGGGATCGATAATAATGCAAATTATCAGAATTCAATTCATAATAATAGATCATTAATGGATATTGTTTAGAGGTATCATAATCTTCAGGTATATAAACTAAGCCTTGAAGGAGTATTGAATCATAGCTATACCAATTCACCAGTTCCACTGACGGCCAAAACACATCTTCTTGTTGTGGGTTTGCATTGGAAATGACTTGCTTATTTTGAAATTCCTTGTCAGTTATTTCAATATCAGGATATCTGCTGACCGATGATCTTCTCAGAAGTGCTTTCTCTCCATTTCCAGACCAAATAAGAGAATTTAGCTCATGAGATGAGTGTAAATTCTCAATTAAGTCGTAATGATCTTCATGCTTCAACCAATTGAATAAATGCATGGACTTGTTTACCTTATTGAACCCAGAAACATAGCTCGTAGGAATGTCAATGTATACACTATCTCTGTTTTTTTTATAGATTGACATTTCAATTTTCCTTTGCTCACCTTGTCTTTCTGTAATACAGGTCAATGTGTCATTTAAAGGATCGTAAGACCAAACATCCCATTTAGACTGAAAAACATAATGGTCGTCTCTTGTAAATCCTACAGTTCGAAGAGGTCCGGCCTCAAAAGACATCCCGTTAATGTCACGGGTCCAAATTACACTGTCTATTGAGCATGTTATGCATGTTTCTATATTGTTTTTAAGATCAATAATTTTATGCTCTTTTTCTTCTTCATCGAAATAGGTAAAAAATTGAGCTTTGGAAGATAAGCTTCCAGGATATTTAAGCCCACTTTTAACTTTCCTGAGCTTGCCATTATCCAATGAGATAAGATAATAATCATTTTTCCAAGGATAGGTCCATTGCGATTCAATGGCGTATGATTCATTTGAGTAGGCTAGTGCATATGCGGGTTCATATTCATCTCTAAGACTCACTGATAATGTATCATTTGAGAGCTTTTGCAATTTGACCTGATCAAAATTGTATACATATAAGTCATTCTTTTTTTTGTCTCTTTTAAGAGACTTTTTTTGTCTGGGTTGTATATCATGGTCCTCATAATGCCATATATCCAAATGATATTTTTCATCTTCTAGTAAAGTATCTTCAAGCTCCTTTTCTGCCCTTTTATGAACACCAAAGAACAAACGATTCTCATCAGAAGAGAAATATGGGACTCGCCACTGTGAAGGCACCAAGCTCCTGTCTAGTTTATTGTCGAGTGTGTCACCAAAAGATATAGAAGCGCTAATATCAAAATCATGAACAGTAAGCTGATAATTATTTTCACTTGTATCACTTGCAAAGAAAAAAGCCATTTTATTAGAAGAGGAGCTCCAAGTAGGGAGCTTGTATTTTTGGAGTAGAGAAAATGTATTTACAATTTCACCATCCTTGGTGTTCTTCACAACCAACCTTTCAGATGTTTTATCATTTTTGTCTTTGACGGATTCGATAAATGCGATTCGCTTCCCATTTGGGGAGAAGCTAAAAGATTTCACATTGAGCTGATCAAAAGACTTAAAAGGATAAGAGTGATAAACCTTTAATATTTTTTCCTTTTTCTCTGATTTGCGCTTATCGGAATTGAACCATGAAGAAAACATACCTGTTTTAGTTTCAATTTCTAGTTCCTGTATGAAGGCCAAAGCACTTCCTTTCTCTGCAATAGCGAATGAATGCATACCAGGTTCCTTAATCAATCGATTGTTTGAAAAGTTATATATCCCTAATGTATCTTTAGGCCATTTTGTTTTTTTGACTTTTTTCAATTTTAAATTTCTCAAGGTATCGTATCCTGGAGTAATTTTGAAAACAGCAAATTTATGATTCACTGGAAAGGACACCTCGCTTGCACGCTCAAATGAATCCAACCTATTTGGAGAATTTTGTTGTATATAAAGATAAGAATCACCTTTAAGAGGGTCTATAGCATATGAAACAAGCTCTCCTCCTTCCGTTATTTGTTGATTAGATATTCTTTTCCATTTTAAATAATCTTCTCCATTCACTGCATGTTTTTGCGCAGAAAGCAAATTAATACATTGAAGAAAGACCACTGTTATTAAGAAGTTTTTCATACTGTTTTTTTTGTTGATGATTTGGATGTAAGGTACACACCTAAAAAGATCAAAATCATGTAAGCAATTTTTTCAAAAGTAATGGTATTGGTATAATCTGCTGACCAGTTTAAATATGAAAAGACAAAAGCAAATAAAACCACCAATAAAGGTTGGAAATAAATATACGAACTTGAAACCGTTGGACTCAAAAATTTCAATCCATATATGGTTAATAAATAAGTAAGAAAGGTCACCCCAACTATAATATAAAAGATCTTAAAATAAATAACGTCAGGAATTCTAGAAAAATCAGTTTGAATAAAATCTGGAATAGTTGATGGAAAGAAACAAACGAAGAACCAACCAAAAGTAAAGACCCATGTAATTACAGTAATTGGAGCGTATCGAGTCATAAGGGGTTTCGCTATTACCAAATATAAAGCATAGCTCATTGCATTAATAATCAAAAAGGTATCTCCTAGAATTGAGTCTCCACTACTTGTTCCTCCTTTTAAGGTTAGAAATATTGCTCCTGTTGCACCCAAAAGTACTCCCGCTATTTTCGTAGAGGTAGGCTTTTCCTTTAAAAGGAAGTATGATAATATGCCTACCATTATTGGATTCATAGACATAATAATCCCTGAATTAAACGATGAAGAAAGGTTTAAACCATGGAAGAAAAAAAGCTGATTCACGGCCACGCCAAAAATTCCACACAATATAAATAATGGAATATCTTTCTTTTGAATTTTAGTTTTTTTAAGTAGTACGGCCAATATCCAAAAAAACAACACTGCACCACTTACCCTCAATAAAATAAAAACTGATGGAGTTAAAAACTCGGGCATTACGCCTTTGGCAATAATGTGTCCAGCACCGTACAAAACATTCACAAAAAACAGGGCCAAATGTGCTTTATAAAAAGGTATTCTCATCTCTTAAAAAGTCTTGCTAATCTTGATTTAATTACCGATTCTCTGTAGCCATCCATTTTCTCTGTAACCTGATATTGCCTGAGCTTTTCTTCCATCTTGAAGGTTCCTCTTGCCTCTTTGTAGCTCAGCTCATTTTTATAAATCGGAAGAAGTGCTAGAAATTGAATAGATTTTTGTTCTATGTGAACTGGTTTTAATACCTCTCGTAGCTCAATCGGTTTTGATACTAAAAAATGTGTTAAGCTTGAGGATTTAAAAAACTGTATCTCTGATTCTTTTAAAGAAAATGTATGGCCATGCCCAATCCATGTGTTATTTTCTTCAACATGATTCTTGAGCTTTAATAAACAAGTAAAAATCCATTCGTTTTCTTGTTTAAAAAGATCGTCCTCTTTCCAATATACAGGAAGAAGAAAAAACAATTCGGCATGCTCCTCTCCTGTATGCTTTTCATGCACATTCATCCTGAATTGGCTAAGTCCAGAAGTCATTAGGATTCGTGTATCCGGGATTTTTTCATGTTCTAAATAAATAAATGAATTTTCTTTATTCTTTATTATTTTAAAATTCCCAAAGCTCTTTTTTAGAAAGTCATCAACAACCATTAGGACAAATATAAAGTTATTGAAAAGAAGTTATTCAATAATCTATTGTACATCGATGATTTGACTTCAGTATGCCCGTAGATGCAGAAATCTCGTTTACAGAAAATCCAGGAAACTCCATACTAATAAATCCACACGTCTTCATAACCACTTGTTTACCAATAAGGTAAGAAGCAAGTTCTGATATGCCAAAATTATGACCTATTATCAGAACCTCATTTTCGGATTTTAGATTACAAATAAACGCAAGTAAATTATTTCTTCCGCATAAGTAAAGCTCATCAAAATAGAGAATTTTCTGATCGTCGTCAAAAATTAATTTTGCTGTTTCACGAGTCCGTTGTGCAGCAGATGAAAATATGCTAGCTTCAGCTCCAATTCTTTTTGAAAGAAGCTCTTTAAGCTCTACACATTGCAAATGCCCCTTCGGATCCAGCTTCCGATCAAAGTCCCTACCTGTGTTGGCATGTGCTTCGGTTTTTGCATGTCTGAGAAGATGAACAATCACAACACCATGTTCTTTACTAGGTATTTTCCGATTTTGTGCAAATAAGGTGATGATAAATGATCTTCTAGCATCATTAGATGCTCTATTCGATGACAATCAGTTCCCACAAAATCAAATTGACCTGCATCGATTAGTTTTTCGGCCTGTTTCTTTACATCAGGACCGTATTGTCCAAATAGTGAATTTAAATTAATTTGAATATTAATTCCAGTAGAACGCCACTCCTCAGCTTTATCAATTTTACCAATATAATATAGATATCTTTCAAAGTGAGCAATTACAGGTCTATACCCATGTGTTTTGAGCTCAAAAAAGAGCTGATCAAGATATTGAGGAGGAGAATGAAACGCAAATTCAATGAGCACATAATTATCTCCAAAAGTAAGTAGCTCTTTGTTTTTAATTTTTGGCATGAGTGTCTCATCAAAATAATATTCTGCCGCAGCTTCAATTTCTATCTCAATTCCTACCTTTTTGATTTCTTTTCTGACTTCCTCAAGACCAGTTAATATCGTTTCTCTGGTATTCGGAAAAGAATCTGTCATAATGTGTGGTGTAGTCACCACTTTTTTATAACCTAAAGACTCAAATTTAGCAAGCATCGCAATGGTTTGGTCCATGTTCTGAGCACCGTCATCAATTCCGGGTATTAAATGAGAATGCATATCGGACTTGAGCCTTCCCAAATCAAAAGGTGGAAGAACTTCTTTCTTCTTAAATAAGTTCCCGAATAACCCCATTTAACGATTTAAATACATTTTTTTATAATATTCCTGATAAGAACCGTTGATAATCTGATCTACCCAATCAGAATTGGAAAGATACCAATCAACTGTTCGATCCAATCCTTCTTCAAATTTAATCGAGGGGGTCCAGCCCAATTCTTTTTCAAGTTTTGTTGCATCAATTGCGTATCGTTTGTCATGACCAGCCCTATCTTTTACATAAGTAATAAGCTTCTCAGACTCTCCTGTTTCACGACCTAACTTTTTATCTAGGATGTTACAAAGATATTTCACCAATTCAATGTTTGTCCATTCATTAAGTCCTCCGACATTGTATGCTTCTCCCACTCTTCCCTCACAAAATATTTTATCTATTGCACTTGCATGATCTTCAACCCATAGCCAATCCCTAACATTGTCACCCTTACCATATACTGGTAATTGTTTTTTATTTACAATATTATGAATCATTAATGGAATTAACTTTTCAGGAAAATGATGACTACCGTAATTATTCGAACAATTCGATATTTTTATGGGTAAGTTGTAGGTATGATAATATGCTCTAACAAAATGATCTGAGGACGCTTTTGAAGCCGAATAAGGACTTCTTGGGTCATAAGATGTTTCTTCGGTAAAAAGTCCTTCATCTCCAAGAGAACCATATACCTCATCCGTAGATACATGATGAAAAACATGACCATCATCTTTCCATGTTTCCTTCGCGGCATTTAATAAATTTACTGTGCCTACAACATTCGTCATGACAAACTCCATGGGACCATCTATTGATCGGTCCACATGAGATTCTGCTGCAAGATGTATGACATCAGAAACCTGATGTTTTTTAAATACATTTAAAACAGCGTCAGCATCTACAATGTCAACCTTTTCAAATATGTAATTTGAAGCATTTTCTACATCCTTCAAGTTCTCTAGATTACCCGCATAGGTCAGCTTGTCCATATTAATAATGAGATTATCAGGATATTTCTTTACAAATCTCCTAACCAAATGAGAGCCTATGAAGCCTGCTCCTCCCGTAATTAATATTCTCTTGTTCGTCATTTTATAAACTCCAATAATCGAGCTCTTTCATTTTATTTTTATAAATCCCTTTTACGTCTACAAATACGCCATTTGAATCTTTCAATATGCTTTGAAAATACTTTTCATCGAGGTTCAGGTACGCTTCATGGTTAACAGCCACTATAACTGCATCATAATCATTCTTAGGGTCAGCAGCCAGTGAAATACCATATTCATGCTCCATTTCTGAAGAATCGGCATGGGGATCAATTAAATCTACTTTTACCTGAAATGACTTCAACTCACTAACGATGTCGACTATTTTCGAATTACGAATATCTGAAACATCTTCCTTAAATGTAGCACCCATAACTAAGACTTTGGCATCTTGAATGTGTTTTCCCTGAGCTAAAATCTTCTTAACTGTTTGTTTCGCAATATAAAACCCCATAGAATCATTTACATAACGACCACTGGTAATGACCTTGGCGTGATAACCTGCTTGCTGGGCTTTGTGTGTTAGATAGTATGGATCTACTCCTATACAATGTCCTCCTACAAGACCTGGAGAAAACTTTAGAAAGTTCCACTTTGTTCCTGCAGCCTCAAGTACATCAAAAGTATTGATGTTTAGCTTATTAAAAATAATTGAAAGTTCATTGATCAATGCAATATTAACATCTCTTTGAGTATTCTCTATAATCTTAGCTGCTTCAGCCACTTTTATACTTGGTGCCCTATGGACTCCTGCACCTACAACAAGCTCATATGTTTTTGCAATTTGTTCTGAAGACTCTTCGCAACATCCAGAAGAAACTTTAACTACATTTTGCAAGGTATGTACCTTATCTCCTGGATTAATTCTTTCAGGTGAATAACCTACCATGAAATCCTCCTTAAATTTTAGCCCCGAAACCTGCTCTAGTACTGGGATGCAATCCTCTTCAGTACAACCTGGATAAACTGTAGATTCATACACAACATAGTCTCCTTTTTTCAATGCCTGACCTACAGTTTTACTGGCACCGATAAGAGGTGTAAGGTCTGGCAAATTGGCGTCATCAATAGGTGTTGGAACAGCAACTATAAAAAATTGTACATCCTTTAAATCATTAATATCTGCGGTAAATTCAATATCACAACCTTCAAAATCTTTGGATTCCAATTCATTGCTAGGGTCGACGGAATTTTTCATCATATCAACGCGTTGTTGATTAATGTCAAATCCAACTACCTTAATTTTACGTGCAAAATCCAAAGCAATTGGCAAGCCTACATAACCCAATCCAATTACTGCCAGTTTTGCTTCTCCTTTGAGCATTCTATCATAAATCAACTCACTCATCTCTATTTTAATTTATCGTTTCTAACTTTATATATTCTTTCAATAATCTCAACTACTTTTAACCCTTCTAAAGCATTTGTAGTGGGTGCTGTTCTTCCTTTGACTCCATCAATTACATTCTTAATCACGTAATTATGGTTTGCTGCAGAGCCCTTATATGGACCATAATCATTTGCAGGATTAGACTCCTTTAATGTTGGCATTTCATAATCCTTAATATTACAAACCTCTACTTCGTTCATGTATTGTCCACCAATTTTGACACTTCCATTTTGCCCCACAATAGTCATGGAGGATTCCAAGTTTTGGTTGGCCACGGCAGTAGAATAATTGATACAACCCATACCGCCATTAACAAAATCAAAGCTTACAAAACCAGAATCTTCGAAGTCAGTTGTTTCCTTGTGATTGAAATCAGAAAACTTACCCTCAATGTTATCAATATCACCAAACAGCCAATACATAATGTCTATGAAATGAGAAAACTGAGTATACAGTGTTCCTCCATCAAGTTCTTTTGTGCCTTTCCACCCACCTTTTTTATAATAGCGGTCATCTCGATTCCAGTAACAATTCAATTGGACCATATAAATGTCTCCTAAAATTCCATCAGTGATAACTGATTTTATCCATTCTGAAGGAGGAGAATAACGATTTTGCATTACACAAAAGACTTGCTTAGAAACCTGTAACGCTTTAAAGATGATTTTTTCACACGCATCTTTTTTGAGACCCATAGGTTTTTCACAAACCACATGCTTTTTCTTCTTAAGTGCCATCAAGGCTTGCTCTGAATGCAGACCATTTGGAGTGCAAATATTAACAACATCAATATCTAAATCACTCTTTAGCAAGTCTTCTATTGAGTTAAAAAATGGAACATCAAAAGATTCAGCATCACATTCTTTTTTTGAACGAATGTCAGCAAGTGCCACTAATTCTGCTTCTGATTCTCTACGAATCATTTCAGCATGTCTTTTTCCAATATGACCAGCACCTACAACGGCAAATTTTATTTTTTCAGAATTAGGCATATTTACAGCTTTACTACTTTATTTTTAATTAATTGGTATTTTGATTTACTTTCTGGGCAAATGGCGAATCCCTCTGAGTCAAATTCCAAACGATGCCCATACTCACTCATCCATCCAATTTGTCTTGCTGGGTTACCAACCAACAATGCATAGGGTAAAACATTCTTAGTTACTACAGCACCTGCACCTATAAAAGCAAACTCTCCAATATCATGACCACAGACAATCGTTGCATTCGCACCAATGCTTGCTCCTCGCTTTACAGTAGTTTTTGAATATTGCCCGCGCCTATTGACTCCACTCCTTGGATTAGTGACATTTGTAAAAACCATAGAAGGACCAAGAAATACATCATCCTCACAAATTACCCCTGAATATATGGATACATTATTTTGAACCTTTACGTTATTACCAAGAATTACTTCAGGAGAAATAACCACATTCTGACCAATATTACATTTTAGACCAATTTTGCAATTCGGCATTACATGAGAAAAATGCCAGATTTTCGAGCCTTCTCCAATCTCGCAACCTTCATCAATCACAGCTGTTTCGTGTGCGTAAAACTTCATTATCTAATAATAAATTTATCGAAGTTGCTGTGTTCAGTATGAAACAGCTCTTCTTTGGTTAAGCTCTTAAAATATTCATAGGTAAGCTTCAGTCCCGCAGATCTCTCAATTTTAGGCGACCAACTCAATAAATTATGTGCTTTCGAAATGTCTGGCCTACGTTGTTTGGGGTCATCTACAGGCAGATCCTTGTAGATTACTTTTTGTTCCGTTCCTGTGAGCGATATAATCTCTTCAGCAAACTGTGAAATGCTAATTTCAGAAGGGTTCCCGATATTTACAGGTTGTGAGTAATTACTTTCAAGCAATTTGACTATTCCATTTACCAAATCATCAACATAGCAAAATGAACGTGTTTGAGATCCATCACCAAACACAGTCAAATCCTCACCCCTCAACGCTTGACCTATGAAGGCAGGTAAAACCCTTCCATCATTTAATCGCATTCTTGGTCCGTAGGTATTAAAAATTCGAACAATTCTAGTTTCTAAACCATGGAAATTATGATACGCCATTGTAATGGCTTCCTGAAACCTTTTTGCTTCATCATATACGCCTCTTGGTCCCACCGGATTTACATTCCCCCAATACTCTTCATGCTGAGGGTGAACTTCAGGGTCACCATATACTTCTGAGGTAGAAGCAATTAAAATTCGTGCTTTTTTGGATTTTGCCAACCCTAAACAATTGTGTACTCCTAATGAGCCCACTTTCAAGGTTTGAATAGGAATTTTTAAATAATCAATTGGACTTGCCGGAGACGCAAAATGCAAAATATAATCAAGCTCACCTGGAACATGAATGAATTTTGACACATCATGGTGGTAAAACTCAAAATTCTCGTGCTTGAACAGATGCTCCAAATTTGACATTCTTCCTGTAATCAGATTGTCCATACCAATAACGTAACATCCGTCATTGATAAAACGATCGCAAAGATGCGAACCCAAAAAGCCAGCTGCCCCTGTAATTAAAACTCTTTTCACAGTTGTTCGATTAATTTTCTACCGATACTCGAATAATAGAATCCCTTACTATTCATCTCCTCTATATCAAATAAATTTCGCCCATCAAATATCACCAATTCTTTTAAACTTTCTTTTATCTTATTGAAGTCTGGGTTCCTAAATATACCCCATTCTGTACAAATTAAAAGTGCATCGCAATTTTTGAGTACTGAATATTCATCATCTGCATAGTCAATAGAATCACCAAGTACCGCTTTAACATTTCCCATCGCTTCCGGATCATACGCACAAACCTTTGCTCCACTTTCCAAAAGCTTTTCAATGAGGTATAATGAGGGTGCTTCTCTAATATCATCAGTGTCAGGCTTAAAAGCTAGCCCCCATACAGCGATGCGTTTACCTTCTAGTGAGCCTTTGAAATAATTTCTGATTTTAGGAAATAAAATGGTTTTCTGATTTTGATTGATTTGAATGACTGAATTTAAAATCTCAAATCTGTATCCAGCATCATTTCCTGATTTAACCAATGCTTGAACATCTTTGGGAAAACATGAACCACCATAACCAATACCAGGAAATAAAAATCTTTTTCCAATACGTGTATCCGAACCTATACCTGCTCTGACCTTATCTATATCGGCACCTACCAATTCACAAAAGTTAGCCACCTCATTCATAAATGTAATTTTAGTAGCTAAAAAGGAGTTGGCCGCATATTTCGTCAATTCCGCTGATTTTTCATCCATGAAATAGATTGGATTGCCCTGCCTGACAAAAGGCTTGTAAAGCTTTTCCATTATCTTTTTAGCCTTTTCATTTGATGTTCCTAATACCACTCGGTCTGGCTTCATGAAATCTGAGACTGCAAATCCTTCTCTCAAAAATTCAGGATTGGAAACCACTGCAAATTCAAGCGATGTGTTTTTCTTTATCGCTGCCTCAACTTTTTCTGCGGTACCTACAGGCACTGTACTCTTGTCAACAATCACTTTAAAATCTTTGATTAGCTTGCCCAATTCCTCAGCCACTCCAAGAATGTATGAAAGGTCTGCGGAGCCATCCTCTCCTGGAGGAGTAGGAAGTGCAAGAAAAATGATCTCAGCATCCCTAATGCCATCTTCTAAAGAGGTCGTGAATTGTAAACGCCCAGCAGCTATGTTTCTGTCAAAATAAGTCTCTAGGTTAGGCTCGTATATAGGCACTTCACCATTCTTCATCTTATTCACCTTTGCCTCATCTATATCGATGCAGGTCACATGATTTCCAGTTTCAGCGAAACAGGTTCCAGTTACCAAACCAACATATCCTGTACCAACTACAGCAATTTTATTCATTTGTTTTTCTTTTATTTCTGAACAAACTCTTTTACAGTTTGCGTAATATGTCTCAATTGTTCCTCTTCCAATTCTGTATGCATGGGCAGAGAGATTACTCTTTCCGTTAACCAATCCGTCAAAGGCAGGTCAGTGTTTTCAGATCCAAATGATGCAAACATTTGTTGTCTGTGGGCAGGAATCGGGTAATAAATCATTGATGGGATATCATGTTTGGCCAAAAAATGATGTAACTCATCACGATCTATTCGGTCAAGGACCAATGTGTACTGATGAAAAACATGTCTAGACTCTGCTGAACGAAAAGGCACTTTTATTTCAGCAATATCAGCAAACGCCTTATCATAATAAGATGCCGCTTCTCTTCTGCTGTTTAAGTAAGAATCCAATTCTCTAAGTTTGATGCGTAACACACCCGCCTGAAGATTATCCAATCTTGAATTACAACCCACCATATCATGATGATATCTTTTGCTTTGACCATGATTAGCAATCATTCTCATTTTTTCAGCGAGCTCATCATTATTGGTGCAAATCGCTCCCCCATCGCCAAAACACCCTAAATTTTTTGAAGGAAAAAATGAAGTACAACCAATGTCTCCGATGGTTCCAGTTTTCACTCTCTTCCCATTGGAAAGTGTATATTCACTACCTATGGCCTGAGCATTGTCTTCAATCACACTTAATCCATGTTTTTTGGATATCGTCATGATATCGTTCATATTGCAGGCCTGTCCATATAGGTGAACAGGTACAATCGCCTTTGTTTTATCCGTTATAGCATTCTCGACAGAAGCTGGATCAATACAAAATGTGTCCTTATCCACTTCTACAAAAACAGGTTTCAATCCCAATAATGCTATGACCTCTGTTGTGGCAATATATGTAAATGATGGTGTAATCACCTCGTCTCCTGGCTTCAAATCCAATGACATGAGAGCAATCTGAAGAGCATCAGTGCCGTTGGCACATGGTATAACATGCTTTACACCTAAATAATCTTGAAGTTCTGTTTGAAAAGCCTTTACCTCTGGACCGTTAATAAATTGAGCCGTAGATAACACCTCGTTTATTACTGTATCTATAGATGGTTTGATTTTTTCAAGTTGACTTACCAAATCAACCATTTGAATTTTTTTCATTCCTTCTTTTAAGTTGGGTGCAAATATAACAAATATCAAGAATATTGAGGCATAAAAAACATCGCTTGAATCGAAAAGAATGAACGAATATCAAGTGTTTTTAAATACGATATTACAAATCAAAAAATGGTCTTAAATTTGTCATCTATGAAGATTCTTTTTTTGATTGTTTTATTGATCCCGATTTCATCATTTTCACAATGGAGCAAATCCGACACAGCTATATCAAGAACTTGGATAGGTTTCGAGTATGGTGGAAACTGGACACAAGCCGATTTAGCTGAACGTTATGGGTTTATGAATCATATTGGATTAATGACAGGCTTTAAAAGCTCAAATAACTGGTTCTATGGACTTCAATCCTCTTTTCATTTTGGCAATAATGTGCGCCTTACAGGAATATTTGACCATTTGATAGACTCTAATGGGAACATCACTGATGTAGATGGGAATATTGCTGCCGTAGTGGTTTACCCAAGAGGGTTTAGCATCAATGCATGCATAGGCAAAATATTTCCTGTGCTTGGTTCAAATAAAAACTCAGGGATTTTCGTTCATATGGGATATGGTTATCTTTTACATAGAATGAAAATTGAAACGAACGAGCAGGTCATTCCTCAAATCGAGCTCGATTACAAGAAAGGCTACGATCGTCTTGCAACAGGTCTTAATCTGCATCAATTTGTGGGTTATAATTTCATGAGTGGTACCGGTGGTTATCATTTTTATGGTGGATTTTATGCTCAAGAAGGTTTTACAAAAAATAGAAGAACTATAAACTTTGATGAGCCTGACGTTCCTGTTTCAACTGAGCTCCGTCTTGATGTTCAAGTTGGCTTTAAGCTGGGTTGGGTGATACCGATTTATAAAAGACAGCCTAAAGACTTTTATTTCAATTGATGGGATTTCTGTATCAAATAGGCATTCATTTATTTATCCTTGGAATGAGGACCGCATCCTTATTTAATCAAAAAATTAAAAAAGGCATTCAGGGTAGGAAAAACTGGACCAAATCATTAGACGACATCCCTGAAAACACAAATGTGATCTGGTTTCATTGTGCTTCTCTTGGAGAATTTGATCAAGGGCTTCCTGTTATGACTTCTCTTAAAAAGAATACGCCAAATGCCTTTATCCTTGTGACCTTTTTCTCTCCTTCGGGAATTGATCATTATCAGAAAAGAGAACATCCGGTGGATAAAGCCTTATACCTTCCTTTCGA
>JBELDA010000034.1:0-28135 GCA_042094515.1 Crocinitomicaceae bacterium | reverse complement strand
TTAAATTTGAAATCTTAGTCTATTGGTTTTAAACACTTTGTTTAAGCAAATGTTTTGATAACATGAAAACGATTATTATTTCTGGTGGAAGAGGCTTAATTGGTAAATCTTTGTCTCGCTTATTAAAGCAAAAAGGGTATACCGTTTATAAGCTTACGCGTAGACCTAAAAAAAACAGTCATATTTACTGGAATCCTGAAAAACAAACCATCGAGAGTAAGCATTTAGCAGAGATAGATGTTATTATTAACCTAGCTGGATCAAATATTGCGGACAAAAAATGGAGCAATGATCGTAAAACAGACTTGGTAAATTCAAGAGTTAATTCTATACATTTTCTTAAAGCGGCTGCTGAAAAGATGCCCAATTTAAAATATTACATTAGTGCCTCTGGAATCAATTGCTACGGTTACAATGGACCTCATGAAAAAACGGAAACAGACCCTTATGGCAAAGACTTTTTATCTCAACTTGTAAAGGACTGGGAGATGGCAAGTGATTCTTTCGGGAGCATCTGTCCAGTGGCAAAATTAAGAATTGCTATGGTTATTGATGGGCGAGGTGGTGCTCTAAAAAAAATGATGCAACCTATTAAATTTGGTTTAGGAAGCCCTTTAGGTTCTGGTAAACAATATGTCCCCTGGATTCATATTGATGACCTATGTAATATGTTTGCGTATTGTATCGAAAATAATATTTCAGGAACTTACAATGCGGCTAATGGTTACATCTCTAATCGTGAATTGATGAAAACAATTACAAAAAAGATGAAAAAACCATTTTTCTTGCCCTCAGTTCCAAAAGGAATATTAAAGGTTTTCCTTGGTGAAATGGCGACAATGCTGACTGAAAGCTTAAAAGTGTCCAATGAAAAAATTAGAAAAGCGGGGTTCCGATTTAGGCATACAAACTTCGATTCTGCAATCACTGAAATCGTAAAAAAATAAATCAAAATAATGCTAACATTGAAATGTAGAAAAATAGCTTAACTATTTTAGCTACAGTTCTCGATTAAAAGCTAACTTTCATAAAAAGACTTTAATGGCCAAAAAAGAAAAAATTTACGTTCTCGATACTTCCGTTCTACTTCACGATCATCAATCCATATCTACATTCGAGGATAACAATGTCGCAATCCCTATTACCGTGCTTGAAGAGCTCGATAAATTTAAAGTCGGAAACGACACGAAAAACTTCTGCGCAAGAGAGGTTATTCGGTTTATTGATCGGCTCTCGGGTAATGGCGGTTTACAAGATTGGATTTCATTAGGGAAGGACAAAGGTAATTTTCGTGTTATCATGGAATACAAACCTAAAAAACTCGACGCTGAATCCATTTATGCGGAAGGAAAAAATGACCATAAAATCATTAATGCAGCTCTTTATTTAAAAGAAAAAGAACCTAAGAAAGCCGTAACCCTGGTTACTAAAGACATTAATCTAAGAATAAAAGCAAAAGCCCTAGGCGTAATTGCAGAAGATTACGAAACAGGAAAAGTTACTATTCAAAGTGAAGAAAAGTCGAATACAATCGAAGGTGTTGATTCGGAAAAAATTAGAGAGATTTTCACAAAGGGCAGAATAGATGTGGATGATGTATTAGGTAATAATAAACTTGTGAATGGTTATTATATTTTAAAAAATGGAAAATCATCTTCTTTGGCGTTTTACAATCATACGGTTGAACAAATTGAGAGAATTGAAAAGGAATTTGTTTATGGAATAAAGCCTAAAAATGCTGAGCAAGCTTTTGCTTTTCACGCCTTAATGAATTCAAATATTAAGCTCGTCGCAATACAGGGTGTTGCTGGTACAGGGAAAACGCTCCTCGCCTTAGCCTCTGCACTTGAACAAGCCAAACAATTTAATCAAATTATATTGGCAAGACCGATAGTGCCATTATCCAATAAAGAAATTGGTTTTCTGCCAGGTGATGCCAATGACAAAATAGGTCCATACATGGAGCCTCTTTTTGACAATCTAAAATTTATTAAATCACAATTCGGAACCAACGAAAAGAAGCACAAAGCGATCATCGAAATGCAAGAGTCAGGTAAAATCTTAATAACACCCCTGGCCTTTATTCGTGGTAGAAGTCTTTCTAATATAATGTTTATCATTGATGAAGCTCAAAACTTAACGCCACATGAAGTGAAAACAATAATCACTAGGGCCGGGGAAAATACTAAAATAGTTTTCACTGGAGATGTTCATCAAATTGACACTCCGTACCTTGATGAAAACAGTAATGGATTGGCTTACCTTATTGATCGGCTTACGGGTCAGTCTTTATTTTCAAATGTTAAACTTGAAAAAGGAGAACGCTCAGAGTTGGCAAATTTGGCCAATGAACTCTTGTAGCTCATATCGTTAATGACTATAAATTAGGTGCTTCTTTTTTCTTCTTTTCAACTCGAACCAATTCTCCAAAATAAAGGTTTTTAGATGTTTTTGTATTCATCTTTAATTGATTTACCTGTGATATTCTATCTGGGAAATACATGGATGTCATTTCCTTTAATGTTTCACTTTCAATTGTAGGTGAATAGGTATTAAGAATTAAAAAGCCGTCTTCCGACAATACGCTAGCGCTTGCTGATATAAGTGCATCTATTTGATCTTCAAGCTTCCAGCGTTCTCCCTTTGCTCCAATACCCCAAGCAGGAGGATCCATTATTATAGACTGGAATTTATTGCCCCTCTTTACCTCTCTGTTTAAAAACTTAAGTGCATCTTCATGAACCCATCGAATGTTTAATAATCTACTGAATTCCATGTTTTTCTTTGCCCAAGATATCATTGGCTTAACTGAGTCAACATGAATGGTATCAGCACCTCGATTTCTAGCTGCACATGATGCTGCGCCTGTATAGGCAAATAAATTCAAAAACCGATGTTCTGAATTTACATTTTCGTTGATATAATCCCAGTTTATTCGTTGCTCTGGAAATAAGCCAAGGTGTTTAAACTTCGTTAATTCTATATGAAACTTGAGTCTTCCGTATGATATTGTTTGTGCTCGGGGAGCATCTTTGATGAGTTGCTTCCAAGCTCCCTTTTTACCTTTCTTTTCAATGAATTCCCAATGTGCCATTTTTGACCAGTCCGAAAAAGGTAATCCGCTGTGAAAATAGGCTTGAACCTCGGGACGAATCGTAATCAGCTTACCCCACCTTTCAAGTTTTCGGCCTCCTCCGGCATCAATGAGTTCGTAATCATTCCAAGATTCAGTAAATAATTCCATGGGTAATTTTTATCTCATTTTCGGAGATTTTCGTCTCCCTCCCATCATCTGTGCCATTCGCATTTGATTCTTTGAAGGAGCCATTTGAAGCTGCTGCTGCATTGTCCTTATTTGATCTTTCATCATTCCAGAACTATCTAGTTTTTTGGCCTCAGAAAGTAATGAAACAGCTTCTTTTTTTCTGCCCGTTTGAGCGCAGATTCCTGCTAAATGCATGCGCGCCATCGCATTGTCTTCAGACTTTCTTAAGCCCAAACCTATAGCCTTTCTTAATTTATGCTCGCTTTGCGCCATTCCCTCCTGCTGAGCTCCCATTACTGCTTGTAAAAACAAAATATACGCATGCTGCTTTCTAGGCATGAAATGGGGATGTGTAATGCGATTAATATATTTAAGCGCCTTCTCAGTATTTCCTGTTCTCATTTGATTAAGGGCAAGAATCATATTCTCATTTCTAAAAAATGACAAAATCACAAGAGCAGAAAGAAATATCACAAAAATTCCCCAGCCCCAAGAGCCTGTATAGAAAAGATAAGTGTTAAAGCTAAGTGTAACAACAGCAACAATACATCTAATAATAAATCCAATCATAATTATTCAATTGTAGCGATACATTTTAATTCAATCGCTATTGGTGTGGGTAATGAGTTTATTTCAACAGTAGTTCGGCAAGGATTATTCTCACTAAAGTATTCTGCATATATCTTATTATAAGTCTGAAAATCTCTTTTCATATTGACAAGGAAAACAGTTACATCTATGAGTTGACTCCAGCTAGAACCAGATTCCTCTAGGATTACTTTGACATTGTCAAATACACTTCTGCATTGTGCCTCAAAGTCAAATTCTATAAAATTTCCGTTATGATCCAGTTTCAACCCAGGGACTTTAGAGTCCGTTTGATTTGAACCTGCAACCCGGGGACCAACTCCCGATAAAAACAATAAATTACCGGCTTTACGTGCATGTGGATAAAGTCCCACTGGTTTCGGTGCTTTATTTGTAGAAAAATGTTCTTCCATTGAACTAAAATCTTTTGTTAATGCAAATATAATACAAGCATACTAGAAAAGGGTTATTATCACTAACTTTGACATCCTTGCTTCTATTCAAATTGCTATTGATAAATACCAATTCGCTTGAACAAACAGTACAATAAAGGAGTTAGTATTAAATATTTTAAAACAATATGCGTTATTCGAAGGTGAAACTATTCGTATTAATGTTTACCCTTGTCATGGGGAATTACTTCTGTGCTCAAATCGGCATGGGTCAGTGGCGAATGCATGTAGCCTCGGGTCAGGCTATAGATGTCGCATTAGTTGACAATACCGTTTTTACCGCCTTTAAAAATGGGGTTTATATTTATAATAGTGAGACAGAAGAAGAAGAGCTACTTACTGATATCAATGGATTGTCAGACATAGATGTTTCTGCCATATATTATGACTCCGTGGAAGGTGTTGTTCTTGTGGGATATGAAAACGGAAACATCGATAAAATCACAAGTGACAATATTTACAACATCCCCGCCATTAAATTGGCACAAATTCCAAATAGCAAAAGAATTAATAGGTTTGAAAGGTCTGGCGATTACATATACGTAGCTACTGATTTTTGTATCTCTAAACTTGATATCAATAAAGATGAAATTAAGGATACGTATTATCCCACTAATGGAAATGAAGCTATTTTAGATATCAGCTTTTCAGAAGACACCATTTTTGCTCTTAGCTCAAACAAACTAAAATATGGCCTCTTATCAAACCCGGCTCTTCCAGATGAGAGTCAATGGCAGATTGATTTCAGGCTCCCTTTAATAACTGAAAATTCATATACCGAAATTGAGTTGTTTCAAAATAAGCAAATGGTTTTGTTTAAAAAAGACGGATATGGAATGGACAGCGTGTTCTATCTTAATGATACCGGTTTAGATTTGCTCACGAACACTCCTTTTTCCTTGGAAATAAACTCAATAAACACATTAAATGACACCTCATTTGCGGTGAACATGGATGGTGCAATATATATTTATGATGGAATGCTCACCAATACAGCATCCTATAATTCTGGCAACATGTTTATCTGGATTTCTCCATTAAGAACGGCAATGAATAGTCAGGGAATTTGGTCTGCTGATAAAACGAAAGGACTCTTTTTATTTACATCGGGAATTGGCTATAAAAGATACCCTATTGTTGGACCTTTTAATAGTGACTTTTATTCGATGGACTGGCAAGATGATAAGCTCGCCATTGCCAGCGGAAGATTGAATGGTAAACTACCCTCATTTAGCAGAAATGGGGTGCATCTTTTTGAAAATGAGAGTTGGGATTTCCATAATATAACAAATGTTCAAGCATGGGAGGATAAAAATATTTGGGATTTTATTGATGTCGCAGTGAATCCCTCAAATACAGCGGAGGTAGCTGTTGCTTCATATTCGGAAGAACCATTGAGTATATTTAATAATGACTCCGTAACGCTTTACAATGATTTGAATTCGACCCTTGAGTTTACAGAAAGTGGTAATGGCTGGTCTCTGGTTTCAAGTGTCTCCTACGATCCAGATGGCAATTTATGGGCGTTAAATGGGTATACGGATAAACCACTGAATGTAAGGGATGCGAATGGGGATTGGATGAACTTTGATTGTGGCGGAAGTGCTAGAAACATTTATACCAAAAAAATGATTATTGACTTTAATGATCAGGTTTGGTTTGCCTCGGAAAACAAAGGTCTTTTCGGGTACAATCATAACGGGTCTATAAATAATTCAAATGACGACCAATATGTGCAATTGACTTCCGGGACGAATTCTGGAAACCTACCTTCAGATAATGTCACAGCAATTGCTGCCGATTTTGATGGAGAAATATGGATTGGAACAGATGCAGGATTTGCCATCTTATATAATGCGTCTAATGCGTTTGGTGCAACTCCAGGTGATTATGATGCCCAAAGAGTAAAGGTCTCTTTTGAAGGAAATGTTGAATATGTTTTGGGAAGTACGCACATTACAGATATTGAAGTGGATGGTGGAAATCGGAAATGGATGGCTACAGCAAATGCTGGAATTCTTCTCCTTAGTGCTGATGGTTCGGAAATTTTAGAACAATTCACCGTCGAAAATTCCCCTCTTATTTCAAATAACATATTTGATTTAAAATTGGACCAATCTAATGGAGAGCTCTATATAATTACTGACAAAGGCTTGGTTTCATATCGTTCAGATGCCAGTTACGAAGATCCCACATATGAGGGGTTTGTCGTATTTCCCAATCCGGTACGTCCCAACTTTTCGGGCCCTGTTACTATTCAAGGCATACGATACGATTCGGATGTTAAAATCACTGATGCGGCAGGAAACCTAGTCTATAAAACAACTTCGAACGGAGGAACTGCAACCTGGAATTGTAATGCCATAAATGGAGAGCCTGTTGTGACTGGAGTATATTTTATATGGACGGCTACAAATGCAGGAAAAGATAAAAAAGTAGGAAAGGTATTAGTGATAAAATAATTCATGCTCAGATACATTAAAAAGTTTAGCGCCCGAATACAGAAATATAATTCCAAATCAAAGGAATACAGTACTGTGATTTCAAATTTTGACATTCAAGGGTACGGAGTTGTTTCTTTCGCCCAATGGCAGCACCCAAAAGAACAACCCAAAACAATCACCAAAGAAAATATTGATTTTTACAAAGCCCTCGGTGTGGAGGGAAAAGTTATTATAGATATCGGAACTCATACCGGTGACACCACCATACCAATGGGTATTGCCGCGGGTAAACAAGGGCTTGTAATTGGACTAGAGCCGAATAAATATGTATTCAAGGTGCTCGAGGAAAATGTCAGATTAAACCTTTCTTTTACAAATATTGACGCCTACTGTTTTGCGGCAACAACTGAGGATGGGAACTTTGTTTTTAATTACTCGGATCCATCATTTTGTAATGGTGGGTATTTATCAGAAATAGAAAATCAGAATCACAATCACTTTTTCCCATTGGACGTAAAGGGTAAAAACTTAAACACCTTTTTAAAGGATAAATATTCAAATCGTATAAGTGAAATTTCTCTAATTAAGATTGATGCAGAAGGCTATGACAAGGAAATTATTAAAACCATTTCTGACATTTTAAAAGGACAAAAGCCAATTCTAATGGTTGAGTGTTACAAGAAGCTGAATTTTGATGAAAGAGAAGAGCTTTATAATGTTTTAGAAGAGTTGAATTATAGGTTGTATATGCTAAATGATTTTGAATCTCTTCATGAGCTAAAAAGAATTGACCATAAACAAATGCATCTCACCAAGCATTTTGAAATTCTAGCGATACATAAAATGTCAATGACAAATCCTATTACCGACTAATTCAGTACGTTTTCAGAATAATAATTATTCGTTGTGAAATAATCTAACAAAGCTTCTTTTATGAGATGCTGTTGCTCATCAGAACCAATCGCTGGCAGCTTATTAACAAGCTCAAAATGAGGCCATCCTTCTTCATCCCTACCTTTAAATTCATAATATCCTGCAGGGACAAGAAGCGTACAAATAGCTACATGAATTAGGTCCGTTTTATCCTGCTTGGAATATTTTTCGTGCCCCTTTCCATATTCATTTACTCCAATTAAAAATAGCATGGCATGAATATCTAAATCTTCACCAAAAGTTTGCTCTAAATGTTTTGTTAATTTCTGAAAGCGCAATTCAATGTCGTGGTCCATAACACAAAGGTAAGCTATGTCTTTTAGAAATAAGCAATAGATTTATTTTAGGTCGAAAATGGCTTTTCGTTTTGTAGCTGAATCGCTCCCAATAAAAACCGAGAATTTTCCGGGCTCTGATTCCCATTTTTTACGTGCAGAATAAAATTTTAATAGATCCGCATTAATGGTAAAGCTTATGGTTCGTGATTCTCCAGGTCCTAACTCAATCAATTTAAATCCTTTTAATTCTTTTACAGGGCGAGTAGTACTAGCAAAATGATCCTTAATATACATTTGAACAACCTCTTTGCCTTTTACTTTTCCTGTGTTTTTTACCTTCACCGAAACTGTGATTTCTGAATTAATCGTTAATTTGTTAGAGTTCAATTCAATTTCAGAATATTCAAAACTTGTATAACTCAAACCATATCCAAAAGGATATAAAGGAGAATTCTTCTCGTCTCCATAATGTGACCAAAAAACACTACCCGCATCAGCTCCATCAGCACCCGGGCGACCTGTATTTTTATAGTTGTAATATAAAGGCATTTGAGCGACACTTCTTGGGAAGCTCATTGGTAATTTCCCACTAGGGTTATAGTCTCCATACAACACCTGTGCAATAGCATTTCCACTTTCAGTTCCAAGGTGCCATGCCTCAATAATGGCTGGAACATTTTCATCAGCCCAATTTAAAACCAATGGGCGTCCATTCATTAAAACAAGAACTATGTTGGAGTTAATCTTGGCTATCTCTTCCAATAATTCTTGCTGAAACCCCGGTAAATCTAACCTTGTCCGGCTTCTCCCCTCTCCAGATTGAAAACCATATTCACCGAGCACCATGACCACAACATCCGCTTTTTTTGCTGCCTTTTTTGCTGCCTTGAATCCACATTTATCTGTGGTGTTGATCACCACCTCTTCATGAAAAGCGGGAATTGCATTCACCAACCTAACCCCTTGTGCATGTACTATTGTGTTTCCAGAGTACTTCTCCATTCCTTCAAGAACAGAAACGGCTGAATTATTTTCTGCTGCTATTCTCCAATTTCCAAGAGGGCTATTTTTATCATCAGACAGTGGACCAATAAGTGCAATTTTTAACCCTTCTTTTTGTAAAGGAAGAATATTGTTTTCATTTTTTAGAAGGACTATTGATTTTTTTGCGATATCCAATACTCCAGTTCGGATTTCCTCAGAACCAGTAATTTTTTTTTCTCTTTCTTCATCACAATAAAGATATGGGTCATCAAATAACCCAAGCTCAAATTTCACTTTTAAAATACGACGAACAGCATCGTCAATTTGTGTACTTTGAACTTTCCCCTCTTTTAGAAGTGATGTAATGTGATTTAAATAAATGTAGGACTCCATATCCATATCAGAACCTCCGTTAAGTGCTAATTCTCCCGCATGATTTGAGTTTTTCGCATAACCATGATCCATCATTTCTTTTATAGATCCCCAATCAGAAACAACAAAACCGTCAAACCCCCATTCTCCTTTCAAAATATTTCGTTGTAAATTCTCATCCGCTGTCGCTGGAATTCCATTTAATTCATTAAATGAATTCATAAACGTTTTCACACCTGCATCCACTGCCGCTTTAAATGGTGGTAAAACAATATTATGTAATGTGTTTTCTCCAATATCAACAGTGTTATAATCACGACCACTCTCTACAAACCCGTATGCTGCAAAATGCTTGGCACAAGCTGCTACAGTATTATTATCTGTTAAATTCGTTCCTTGAAAACCATGAACACGGGCCTCAGCAATACGACTCCCCAAAAAGGGGTCTTCACCTGCTCCTTCCATTACACGTCCCCACCTAGCATCTCGAGACACATCAACCATTGGGGCAAAGGTCCAATTAATACCTGCCGCTGAAGCTTCTTTTGCTCCAAGCCTTGCTGAACTCTCAATTGCCTCTAAATCCCAGCTTGCAGCTTCTGCTAATGGAATAGGACTAATGGTTTTGTATCCATGAATTAAATCAAACCCGATAATAAGTGGAATCCCAAGTCTCGATTGATTTACAGCAACCTCTTGAACTGCCCGAACCTCTTTTGCCCCCCTAACATTTAGCATGGATCCAACCCATCCCTTTGCTAGATGATCATATTTTTCTTTGGCATTTCCTTCTTTTGGAGAAGGCCCCGTTACGTTCCAAAAGCCATTGTATTGATTCATTTGACCTATCTTTTCTTCCAAGGTCATTTTTAACAATAAATCCTCTACCTTTTTGTCTATCGGAATTTCTTTTTCTTTCTGAGAAAAACTACTAGAAGAAATAAAAAAGAGAAATAAAAGTGATAAGCCTAAGGCTCTCAAAATAATCATATGATTGAAATATTTACGATTGAATTATAAATTTAATGTTTATTGATTCCAAATGAGAAAAGTGACTAATGTAAAAATGGGGAGCAAAACTCCCCATTCTCATCAAAAAAAAAATAAAACTCTATTTCTTTATTATTCGACTCGTTGAAATCGAATCTTCTGTTTCTACAACAATTGTATAAACTCCACTTCTTAGGTGGTCTAAATTTAATTTCAAATAGCTTCCACTAGCACCTTCTAATTTCACAGTCTTTCCTGATAAGTCCACAATACGAATTTGTTTCATTGACGCCTCAGAGGAGATTTCAATTTCCGAATTAAATGGATTTGGAGCAACCGTAAATGAACTTGATTGTTCCTCTACGCTAACTGCACAAGGTTCACAACTTTCCCAACAAACTAGTGGTATACTTGGATCATTTGGCTCAACCATAAAATAACGGTTTGTATACTGTCCTGAAGCATCAGTAACCGTACAACTTTCACCACCTGCAAAAACCTCCTCAACATTCCAACCGTCAATTGTGAATTTGTACTCTATCGACTCACCTACAGCTAAAGGCAGTGTCACTTTCCACATACCACTTCCAGCATCGTTCATAGGATTACAATCTCCACACCAGCCATTAAAAGTTCCGTTAACATATACTGTTCCAATAGGGTCGCTATATAGTGACATGTCTACATTGAATGTCACGTTAGATTCACTTCCAGGACCTCCTGGACAAGCCTCACAGCTATTAAAACATACAACAGGTAAAATTTCATTATCTGCAATTTCTAAAAGTCTATTTGTAAACCCTCCGTCAGTAACTGTACAAGTTTCTCCTCCAGCAAAGGTTTCTTGATCAGTCCATCCATCTACGGTGAACTTGTACTGAATGGTACCCGGATCCAAAGGTAAAGTAACCTTCCATATTCCGCCGCCTGCATCAATCATAGGGTTACAATCTCCACACCAGCCATTAAAAGTACCGTTGATGTAAACACCTGTTCCAATTGTTCCAGTGTAATCACTCATATCTACATTAAATGTTACATCATATGTAGTAGGACCCGAAGTCGTGCCAGATTTTTGATAAACAAATGTCCAAAAACCAGGTCCAAAGTTTATTGATGCTGTCATCGTATTTCCGTCAGGAGAAAAAGTCACATTGTAAGTTCTCGTTCCTGTTTCTGTTCCTGTTGGAAGTTCCTCACCGTTTAAAACTTTTGGCAACCCTAAATGAGTTCCCATTCCGGAAAGTGTTAAATCACCTGAACCAGCATCATAGGCCCAAGTTCCCGTTGCATCATTATGAGGCGCAACTGGAGCTCCACATTCTTCTGCTGCTACTCCTTGCCATGTTTCGAGCCATGTTTCTCCACCCATTCCGTTTGCAAAATCTCCATTTGATGAAAACACAATGCTGTCATCAAAAAGACATGCTCTTGTTGCAATGTCTGCACTTGTATTGAACCACCAATCTCCTGCTCCTGGAGCTGGACCAACAGCAAGAGCTGCTTCTTGTTCAGCTAAATACCATGTTCCCTCAACTTGAGAAAAGCTTGTTCCGGTAATTAATAATAAAAGTAAAGTATAAAATTTCTTCATAGTAAGTTGATTTGTTAATTATATGAAGCTAATTTATGAATAATAAGTGTAAAATTGACAATAAGTATGTGTTTTTTATAAAAAAACATGCAATAAACTAATTAATAGGTGATTACAAATACATTTTTCTTACTATGAGATGAAGAAAATAAATTAAAAACGGTTAGGAATACATCAATTTAGACTTGAAGAAAAATTGGTAAGTAAATGTAAAACTTACTATGAGATGAGCTGTTTTTTATTCACATACCATGCAAAAAACGCGAGATAAGCAAAACACAGAACACCAACAATATAGCTGTATTGGATTCCAATACTTTCAGATACTGAGCCTTGTAACCAGCTTATGATTCCACCACCCATAATCATCATGATTAAAAAACTACTGCCTTGGCTAGTGTGTTTTCCTAGCCCTCTAACTGATAAAGCAAAAATACATGGCCAAAGTGTACTACAAAATAGTCCAACGCTTGTAAAAGCATACACACTAACCATTCCTGATGTCCGCATGCCAACAAATAAAGCACCGATACCTAACATGGAAAAAATCAACAACATTCTAGCAGCATCTCCTTTACTAGCCATATCTGCAGCAATAAGTACTAATATAATTAAACCATATACATAAAAGGGCGTTAGATCGTGTTTCGCTATCGCATTTACAAGTAAAAAAACACCGAATGCCAAGTAAGGAGCGAGAAAACGCAACACCTTTTGCCATGTCATGTTATCAGTAAAAGCTTGAACGGCTCCAGTCCAACGACCAATCATTAAACTTGCCCAATACAATGAAACATAAGGAGCGATATCTTTAGTAGCATAACCTAAATTGGATTTCATATAATCCGGTAAATTTGCGGCAGTAGATACTTCAACTCCCACATACAAGAAAATAGCAATCATCCCTAATACCAACTGTGGAAATTGTAATGCTGATTTTTTAGTAGACGAAGCTTCCTCAACAGACTCCTCAACTGTTTCAGGATGCTCTGGCAGTGATGAAAACTTCAATAATACGGCTACCAATAAAAAGGCCAATCCCAAGATCAAATAAGGGATTTTTACACTCTCAATACTCATTTCTGTATTCCCTGATGAGGCCGTCCCAAAAATGGCGAAACTTACGATTAATGGTCCTATTGTTGTCCCAAAATTGTTGATTCCACCTGCAAGAGTTAATCTTTGTGATCCCGTTTTAACAGGACCCAAAGCGATTGCTAGAGGGTTGGCGACTGTCTGCTGCAAGGAAAACCCTAATCCAACGGTAAATAGGCCTGCCAGCATTAATGGATATGATCCCGAATTTGCAGCGGGATAAAATAACAAGGTACCAAGAGCAGATATAACTAAACCCAACATCAATCCATTCTTATATCCCATTTTATTCACTAAATCTTTGCCAATTAAAAGCGAGATTCCCATATAAATAAGAGACCCAACAGTGTATGAAATGTAAAATGCAATCGAAACAAATTGACTTTGACCTTGTGTTAAATCAAATGCTTCTTTAAAAACTGGTATTAAAATATCATTACTGGCAGCAACGAAGCCCCAAAAGAAGAATACTGTAGTTAAAGTAAATAATGCACTTTGATTTGATTTGGAAGACATAATTTTAACAATTTAGTCGTCCAATATAAAGTAAAAAATAGGATTAGCTGATGTTTTTTTTCAGTTTTCTTGAATGTTTTGACAAGGAAAGTGTCTTAATGACAGTATCTACAATGCCTTTAGAATCATAGCCGCATTCCGCCCACAATTCTTTTTGCGTCCCGTGATGGACATACTGATCGGGTATTCCAAGCCTTATTACCTCTGCTTTATATTTTTGATCCGTCATAAATTCTATGACTGAAGATCCAAATCCTCCCATAATACATCCGTCCTCAACCGTAATTACCTTATCAAACTTGGTAAATATTTCATGAAGCATTACCTCATCTAAGGGTTTAACAAAACGCATGTCGTAATGCGCAACGGACGCTCCTAACTCAATCAAATCACTAATAGCTGAAGCTACAAAGTTTCCAGGATGACCAATAGAAAGAATCGCCAAATCGTCTCCGTTAGACAAGCGTCTCCCTTTTCCTACTGAAATTTCTTTCATTGGCTTTTTCCAATCTGTCATCACACCTTTTCCTCTGGGATACCTAATGACGAATGGTCCTCTGTTTTTCAATTGGGCAGTGTACATTAAATTTCTTAGCTCTTCTTCATTCATTGGTGCCGAAACCGTCATGTTAGGAATACACCTCATGTATGACAAGTCATAAGCTCCATGATGTGTCGCGCCATCTGCCCCTACTAAGCCAGCCCTATCCAGGCAAAATACTACATTCAAGTTTTGAATAGCCACATCATGTAAGACCTGATCATATGCCCTTTGCATAAAGGATGAATAAATATTACAAAAAGGAAGCATCCCTTGAGTGGCAAGACCAGCACTAAATGTTACGGCATGCTGCTCTGCAATTCCTACATCAAAAGCCCTATCCGGCATCGCCTCCATCATAATATTTAATGAACATCCCGTAGGCATCGCCGGAGTTACGCCCATAATTTTTTCATTTTTCTCCGCCAGCTCAACTATGGTGTGGCCAAAGACCTCTTGATATTTAGGAGGCTCAGGATTTTGAGGAATTATTTTAACAATTTCACCTGTCTCTTTATTAAAAACACCTGGTGCATGCCATTTAGTTGGGTTCCCCTCTTCGGAATATTTAAACCCAGCCCCTTTCCTTGTAATACAATGAAGAATTTTAGGCCCTGGAATCTCTTTTAAATCTTCCAATACTTTTGCGACCCCAATTACATCATGGCCATCGATTGGGCCAAAATATCTAAAATTTAAGGACTCAAATAAATTACTCTGATTCAGCAAGCTCGATTTTAAAGCAGTAGAAACCTTTGCTGCTATAGATCTTCCATCTGGACCGAATTTTGAAATTTTTCCCAATAGCTTCCAAACCTCATCTTTGACTTTGTTGTAGGTGTGTGAAGTTGTTATATCTGTGAGGTATTCGCGTAATGCTCCAACATTTGGATCAATAGACATACAATTATCGTTAAGGATCACCAAAAGGTTGGCATCTTTTTCAAACCCTGCATGATTCATCCCCTCAAAAGCAAGTCCTGCGGTCATTGCTCCATCACCTATTACCGCAATGTGCTGTATGTTTTTATTCTGATGATTATTTGCCACAGCCATTCCTAATGCTGCCGAAATTGACGTAGATGAATGTCCCACTCCAAAGGTATCAAAATCACTTTCAGACCTCTTCGGGAATCCCGAAATACCTCCTTTGCTCCTGTTGGTGTGAAAAAGATCTCTTCGTCCTGTCAATATTTTGTGCCCATAAGCTTGATGACCAACATCCCAAACCAATTGATCCTTAGGGGTGTTAAAAATATAATGTAAAGCAACAGTAAGTTCTACCACACCCAAACTTGCGCCAAAGTGACTGTTTCCTATTTCTGATATAACGTCGATTATGTATTGTCTAAGTTCTGCAGATACCTGAGGTAAGTCTTCAACGGAAAACTTCTCACGAAGATCCTTCGGAAATTCAATTTGACTTAATAAAGTACCGGCCTTGTAGTCTGACATAGTTATTCTTAATACAAAATTATGTTTTTCAACATGATTAACCTAACAATTACAATCGAAAAAAGTTTCAAAAAAATTAGAATTACATAAGTGCTTTTTGATGACGCTCTATGTAAAATGCCGTCACAACAAACATAATCAATAGACTATTCTGAATCAACAGATCTAGCACAAAGTTATTAACCTTTACATATGGAGACAAGCCATATAGACACAATGCCATTCCTATGTAAAAGATGAATTTTTTCAAATTATAAGGGATTGGATAGTGCCGTTGGCCAAGAAAATACGAAATAAGCATTTGAATAAAATAAACTATAAGTGTGGCCCATGCACATGCCAGATATCCATATGTGGGAATATACAGTACATTAATTACAATGGTAATAGCTGCTCCTATTAGGGCAATATAGGCACCGAACTTGGTTTTTCCACTAAGCTTAAACCATATGCTTTGATTGTAATAAATCCCTAAAAAAATGTTAGCCATTAAAAGAATTGGGACCACCTGCAATCCGACCCAATAAGCTTCGTTTTGGATAAAGTATTTGAATACGTCAATATTGAGCGTTACCAAAAGAAAAATTCCACAAACAAATGCGATAAACACATTCATTATTTGACTGTAAATTTTATTCCTGTCTTGATTTTTCATCTGGCTAAAAAAGAAGGGTTCAGCGGCATATCGATAGGCCTGAAGTAAAATAGCAACGAGCATTGCTAGCTTGTATGATGCACTGTAAATACCAACCTGAGCTTCCGCATAATCCAAAGAAGATGGAGATCCAGGATTGTAGAGTATCTGTTTTAAAAGAATTCTGTCTAGAGTTTCATTTATAATTCCAGCGAAACCAGCTATTGCTAAAGGAAAGGAAAAAAGCAGCATTCGCTTTAATAATGCCCAATCAATTCCTTTTAATAGTGCAAATGATTTGAATAAAAATATTGGCTTAACTAATGATGCTATGAGGTTCGCGAGAAAAATATAAAAAACACCTTGTTCTGGATCATTGTAATCAAATAGAATCAACAAGAAGATTAAATTGAGTATAATATTAACTGCAATCGAAGAAAGCTGAATGATAGAGAATCTTTTTGCATTTTCCTCGGCCCGCAATTTTGCAAGAGGCAAGGCACTTATGGCATCGATAGAAACAATTGCCCCAAGCATTAATATATATTCACCATGGTCTTCAAAAAGTAATAAAGAAGCGATGTCCTGATGAAAAATGAGAACGATAATAAAGAAAACTGAATTTAAAGAGAGTAATGCGGATAGTGCCGTTGAAAAAACATTTTTTTTATCACCTTCATTTTGAATAAACTTGAAAAAAGCTGTTTCCATTCCGAAGGTCAGCATTACAATTAAAAATGCTACCCAAGCGTAAAGCTCTGATACCACACCATAATCTGCAGGGTTAACAAACACATAGGTGTAAAGTGGAACCAATAGATAATTAAGAAGGCGACCAACTATAGATGATAAGCCATATATGGCTATTTCTCCAAACAGTTTTTTAATCGGGTTTACCATTAAGTCTTTCTGAAATTTGCTTTTCGTTTTTCTAGAAATGCACTTGTTCCTTCTTTAAATTCAGTTGTTCCAAAGCACTTTCCAAATTCTTCGATTTCCACCTCAAACCCATTCACCCCGCTTCTATATCCTGCATTAACCGATTTGATTGCCGATCGAATCGCCATGGGCGAGTTTTTAAGTATTTTCTTTGCTATACCCTCGCAGGTTGAGATCAACTCTTCTTGCTCAACAATATGGTTTACTAAACCAAAATTCAGAGCATCTTCAGCTGATATCATGCCTGCAGTAAAAATCATTTCATTCGCCTTGCCTTTACCGACGAGTTGAGCCAATCGTTGTGTGCCTCCGTATCCCGGAATAACACCAAGCGAGACCTCGGGCAGCCCCATTCTGGCGTTTAAACTAGCTACCCTAATATGAGCTGACAATGCTAGCTCGAGCCCCCCCCCTAAAGCAAAACCATTTACGGCAGCCAAAATCGGTTTTGGAAAGTTTTCTACGTAATCAAAAAGAACTTCCTGACCATGAGATGCCAAAATACCTCCTTGAGCAATAGAGAAATTGGCAAATTCTTTTATGTCTGCTCCTGCAACAAAGGCTTTTTCACCACTGCCCGTTAAAATCACAACACCGGTCTCTGAGTCCTCCTCGCAATTCTTAAGAGCTAAATTTAGTTCTTGAATTGTTTGTTTATTCAAGGCATTGAGTTGCGATGGGCGATTGATCGTAATATAAGTAATGAATTCTTTGTTTTCAACAGTAATATTTTCAAACATCTGAAAGATTTTAGGCTAAAGATAATAGATAAAATGATTGCTCTTTTTATCCTCATTATTTTTATTCAATGACACATTCTTAAATCTTAAAGAATTGTAAACTGCTTATATTTCGTAATTTTGCGACGAAATAAATTATCACATCTCAAGCCAAAAGATGACACTGAAAAATTTTTTACTGTTCACTAAATTTAGACTTTCCTTTTTGGTTGTCTTGTCTGCTCTTTCTGGATACCTGTTTGCCGGAGGAAAAGACATGTATACAATCCTTTTGTTATTACTTGGTGGAGCCTTTGTTACCGCTGCTTCAAACGGAGCTAATCAAATTTGGGAAAAAGATTTAGACAAGCTTATGAACCGAACGTCAAAAAGGCCTATTCCTATGGGGCAAATGTCGGTAAAGACTGCTTATTGGGTTGTTGTTTTCTTATTGATATCGGGTATAATAATGCTTTATCTTATTAATCTGAAGTCGGCAATGCTTGGTTTATCTGCATTTGTCAGCTATGTTTTTCTCTATACTCCTCTTAAAACAAGAACACCTTGGGCTGTTTTTGTTGGCGCTTTTCCTGGAGCAATTCCACCTTTTTTGGGTGCAATTGCCGCAACTAATCAATTTGGATTGTTACCTGGGATTTTATTTTTTGTGCAATTTACTTGGCAATTTCCGCACTTTTGGGCCATCGCATGGGTTACCCATGATGATTATCAAAAAGCCGGATTTAATTTGCTGCCCTCTGCCTATGGAAAATCAAAACAGTCTGCTTTTCAAATCATGCTGTATTCGCTTGCTCTAATACCATTTAGCCTTACGCCCTGGTTATTTAGCTGGACGGGAAATACAACATTCATCGTAGCATCCTTACTAGGGATTTTATTCTTCTATTATGCCTATAAATTATTTTTAAATCTTCAAGATTCGGATGCCCGAAAACTAATGTTCGCCTCGTTTGTTTATTTACCGATTATACAATTTACGTACGTATTTGACAAAATTTGAATACTTTTTAAATATCAAAACCAATGGATTTATCTAAAGACAAAGACCCAGTTATCAATGAGAAAATGAAAAAGAATCTCGTCTATGTGAGCATCTTTAGTATTATTATGTTTTTTGCAGGCCTATCATCTGCCTACATCGTTTTAATGGGGGATTCCATTTGGGTAAAAGCAGCAATGCCAAATGCGTTTTGGTGGAGCTCTGCGATGATTTTACTTAGCAGTTTGAGCTTCATCTTCGCAATTTCACAAGCAAAGAAAGATCAATTAAAAGGTTTAAAGCTTTTCATGACTCTGACCCTTTTGTTAGGGCTTCTTTTTGTATACTTTCAATTCCAAGGGTTCAACCAGCTTAAAGAAAAAGGCATATATGGAACAAGTAATGTGATGGTTTCTGAAGGCAAGTATGGTGACCCTTTTGAGGTGCAAATTGATGGTGATTTCGTATACGTAGAAGACAACACATATAAGCTTAACGATAAACCATTAACAGGTAAAAAACTTGAACTTTTCAAATCATATCTCGGCCAATTCATTCCAACTAAAAAGAACCCTCTTGGTCAGTCTCTAACTAAAAATATAGCAAACGTAGATTTATTTTACAAAGGTGACTTACTTATAGTTAAGAACAAATCATTTTATATAAATGATTCAACACAGATGGGCCCATCTGACTTTAAACTACTACACTACCTAGCTCAAAATGTGGCTGCACAGCGCGTTGATCTTGTTCCGATTGGGAAGCTTGGACATGATTACAGCATATGGTATAAGGGAGAAGAGCTTGTTATGGATAAACGAAAACTTACACGAAAAAGTGGGAAGCCGCTTTCGAGCTATGCGCTAAACGAAGCCGAAAGATCAAGGGACAATGCCTCGTCTTTTCTATACCTTCTTACCTATGCCCATTTACTTCATATTTTGGTCGCTTTGATTTATCTTTTGCGAATTGTGGTAAAAACTTTCCGAAATACATTTAACTCAAAAAACCACCTGTCTTTAAGATTAACTTCGATTTTCTGGCACTTTTTAGGGCTTTTATGGGGCTATTTGATACTATTTTTGGTTTTTATTCATTAAACTTGCACAAAAATTTATTTAGATGGCGAGTCATTCAGCAGAATTAGATAAGGAAACGTTATGGGGAGGAAAAGAATCTCCTTTCCAAACGAGTTATGGTAAATTGATGATGTGGTTTTTCCTAGTTTCGGATGCCCTCTCCTTTAGCGGACTGCTTGTTGCCTATGGATTTACGAGACATGACACACAAGAAGCTTGGCCAATAGGGGAAGAAACATTTAATTCACTTCCTTTTTTAGGGCATGGTTATCCGCTCATTTACGTTGCACTAATGACTTTCATTTTGATAGTATCATCTGTTACTATGGTTTTAGCCGTAGAAGCAGGACACAGAATGGATAAAAAAGGGGTTGTTAAATGGATGATCGCTACAATCATTGGAGGTTTTTTCTTTTTAGGCTCACAAGCCTGGGAATGGAGCCACTTCATTCATGGGTCAGAGTTTGGGAAAGTTGAACTAGCAGATGGTTCGCAAGCCATAGTTAAGGGACACTTTGGTGAATTGGAAAGCTTCACGGTAGTTAAAGCCGGAACTCATCACAAAGAAGGTGATGTGATTAAAGACGACTTGATGCATACTTTTCAGCATGCAATTGAAGAAGGAAATTTTACGAAAGGTGATCTTTTAAAAGACAAAAAAATCATATTACACGATGGATCCCTTGCAACAATAAAGAAAAAGAAAGATGACCACCTAAAGCTCATCATCAAAAAAGATGGGAAAAAACATAAAGTAGGTTCAGAAATAAATGGTCAAAAAGCAGAAGAATTATATTATGCTGCAGCCTTTAGCGGGACGCCTAACAAGGTGGTCTATGGAGCAAACCTTAATAAAAACGAATACGGTCCACAACAATACGGACAGTTTTTCTTCTTTATTACTGGGTTTCATGGTTTTCACGTTTTTTCTGGAGTGCTAATTAATATCCTTATTTTAATTGGAGTTATGAGGGGTGTTTACCACAAGAGAGGCCACTATGAAATGGTTGAAAAAACAGGACTGTATTGGCACTTTGTCGATTTAGTATGGGTATTTGTATTTACTTTCTTCTACCTCATTTAAATTATAAAGCATTATGGAAAGAGACGATTTAATTGAATATTCACTTCAAGGACACCATTCTGAAGATGAAGGGAAATTGATAAGAAAAAAAATATTAAAAGTAACAATACTTCTAACAGCTGTTACTGTTTTAGAGGTAGCCCTTGGCGCCTACATCAAGCAAAGTTCTGATATTTGGCCGCTTATTAAATGGTCTTTTGTTGTTCTTACGTTATTGAAAGCTGGGTATATAGTGATGGTTTTCATGCACCTTGGTGATGAAAGAAAATGGTTAAGAAATGTAATTCTCATTCCTTACGTCTTGTTTATTTTGTACCTCATTTTTATCGCCTTGAATGAGGCTTTGGCGGTTGGAGATGCCATTACTAGTGCTTAAGTAAGCTTCATTGAAAAAGAATAGATTCAATAACTTTTGGGGGTTTGCCCTTGTTTTGGGTCCGGCAGTTATATTTATTTTCATGGCTATTTTTATGCGTTCATGTGAGCATAAGTTTGAGACCTTAGAAAACTATGGTCAAATTAAACCCTTCATATATACTGACATCAGCGGCACAAAAAGAAGCTCATCCGAATTCGAAGGGGACATCGTCCTCATCACGACAATTCAAGAATCCTGTCTTGATAGCTGCTCCATACTATTGTGGAACATTAATCAAATGATTTATCAGAAAATCTGGAAAAACAGAACAAAGAAAAGAAAACGAATTAGAATTCTTTCTTTGGTGACTGATGGGTACGGTAACCCCTCTGATCAACTATCAGAGACAGAAGCCATTTTAAAAAATATGGTACCGAACTATGACCCAACAATATGGATACTGGCCCAAGGTGACGCAAAATCAATTTACGATATAAAGCATAATGGAGCTCAACTCATTCAAGATGGGATTCAATTTCAAGAGCTAATGTTGCTGATGGATAAAAAGCAATGCCTACGGATGGTATTGTCTGGAAAAAGAGAAGGTCACATAAGACGAATGGAACAAAGTATGGCCTTACTTCAAAAAGAATATGACAAAGCAAACTCTAAAAAGAAGAAATAATGAAATACTATTTTGTTGTTTTTATAAGCTATTTAATAGTGAGCTGTTCAGGTGCTTCTTCAGAAGTCACTAGTCAATCAAAAACTCTTCAGTCAAGGAAACTTCCTTTTATCGGCCATGTGGATATTCTTGAATATAAAGAGAACGGACAACTGATAAAAGACACCTTGTACGAGACAATTTCAGATTTCGATTTTTTGAATCAAGACTCATCGCTGGTGTCGAATGCAACCTACCAAGGAAAAATTTGTGTTGCTGAGTTTTTCTTTGCCTCTTGCCCGACAATTTGCCCCATTATGAACACTCAAATGACCAATTTACACCATTGGTTAGAACAAAAAAAGTACCTGCCTTATTTTCAACTGCTCTCATTTTCTATTGACCCTGAAAATGACTCTCCTAGTATACTTAATGCTTACAAAAAGAGCTACTGTGACGATTGTATGAATTGGGATTTTTTGACCGGTGACGAAAACAAAACCCATGAGCTTGGTATTGAAAGCTTCAAAATTTTTGCCGGAAAAGATAAGGAAGCTGCAGGCGGGTACGCGCACTCTGGCGCATTCTCTCTTGTTGACAAGTCTAAAAGAGTAAGAGGAGTATATAACATTACTGACTCCAATGGAGATTTGAACAAAAATGAATTCGACAGGTTAAAAAAAGACATCGTTAAACTTATGCAATATGAATACAACGTTAAATAACTCTAAAAAACTAAAACAGGCTATTTGGGCTGTTTCAATTGTAATTCCAATTGCCGTTGCTATTTTATTTACGGTTAAAATAGAGGGGCTTGACTTTAGTTTTCTTCCCCCAGTATACGCCTCTTTAAATGGCCTAACTGCCATTGGTTTGATCATTGCAATTGCTGCAATTAAAAATAAAAATAGAACGCTTCATCAGCGAGTCATTCAACTGTGTTTGCTGTTTTCAATACTGTTTTTATTGCTTTATGTGTTGTATCACATGACCTCAGATACCACGGCTTATGGCGGATCAGGCGCGTTAAAAATGGTTTATTTCTTCCTTTTGATTTCTCATATTTTACTGAGCATGGTGGTCATTCCAATCGTATTATTCTCATACCTTTTTGCTTGGCAAGGAGACTTTGAAAGACATAAGAAATGGACAAAATTCGCATTCCCTTTATGGCTATATGTTGCCGTTTCAGGGGTGCTTGTCTATTTTATGATTTCGCCCTACTATTAAGTTTTATTTAATTAAAACCTCTACTCTACGATTGGCCTCTTTTTCCATTTCATTTTTTGGATGAGCATACACAGGATGTGTAAAGCCGAAACCCCGAGCGCTCAATCGGTCCTTCGACACACCTGCATTCATGAGGTACACGAGAACGCTTTTCGCCCTTTTCTTTGAAAGTCTTTTTGATTTCATTGACTTTTTTCCATCTCCATTAACATGTCCTTGAATTTCTATATGAACGGTAGGGTTCACCAATAGGAAGTCTCTTAACCGATTTAATTTTGGCCCCGATTCTTCAAGAATAATCGCCATCCCGGCAGCAAAATAAATCTCATCAATTTTAGCCACTGTACCCCTAATTAAAGGTTTAAGGTAGATTGTGTCATGGAATCCATCTTCTTCCAAAATAATTTTATAATCCTCTTTATCAAATGACAAAAATCCTTCTGCATCAATTTTCAGCTCACATTTCTTTACATTGCGTTTTAAATTCATAATTAAATCACTAGCGACATATGCGCCATCTAATTCGTTAGATCCATTAAACGAAATTTTTCCCTTGACAGGTTTTTTGTTTTGTGAATTACGAATACATAATGAAAATTTCTTGTCTCTTGAGGGGCTTGTCAGGTCAAACAACAAAGAATCTATGATTTCATTTCCCTCAGCGTCTTGAGGTGAAAAATTAATTTCTAACTCAAGAGAATCACTGCTTTTTTCTTTTCCTATGAGGACAATAGCGTATCTTATTCCCTCTTCAATATAAAGACTTTTCTGATGTAGAATCTCATTGTTGATTTCATTGAATAGCAGCTTAGCTTGGCCTTTACTAAAGTCGTTGCATATGCCTTCATTTTGCTCAGCAAAAATAAACGTGCTAAATGGGACACCTGTGTTTTTTGTATTTAATTGGATCAGTCCAGAAGATGGCGGATCAAAATATAGCCATATCTGGTTTTTCGAAAGGTTTTGATTTTGAGCATACCCTTTTAAATCTGATTTATCAATCCCTTTTCTCCCCTGAAATGCCAAATGATAAAAGTTGTTGTGAGACAGGGATATTCCCTGCTCACAATTGTAATACGACGTCCGTTGGCCCAGAGAGCTCAAGGAAAATAAAAAGCTTGCTACTAAGCAAATTATAAAGGTTCGCATTTAATCAATTCTGATTTTTAAGTTTCCAGTAATGCTGGTTCTAATAGCTATATAATTGGAAGATAACAATAAGTTCAATATACGCAAGTCACTAATACTTGTTTCTGCATCAATGCCATTAATGACTTCTCCATTAAGCTTGTTTTTTAAGCTTGTTTTTATCAATTCCAACTGCTGTGAAAGGTCAACTGTGGCTTTTTCTTTGATTTTGTTAATGACGTTTTTACTCATGAGCCATTGAGCCGATTTTAAAAGAAGACTTTTTGTTTTAAACTCAAAATCAATATCATTAAAGCACAGCAGTTGTTTTTGTTCATCTAATACGGGCGTCCCTATTAAGTAAAACGTGCCCTTTCGATGCCCTTCAAAAACTACCTTAAACACAAGTTTCTTCCCAATTACCCCAACAATTCCAAGATCTTTAATTACAAATTCTTTTCGGTTAATTAAAATTTCATAATTGTAGAATTCCTTCTTCAAAACAGACGATAGCGAATCATAACTGGCCTTGAAATCAGCAGTGATGTCAAAACCATTTACTTCCTGATGAACAGGCATCTCGTCCAAATTAGAAGTAGTATTTTCTTCTTCTTCGGTAGATATAAAAGGAGCAAAGAATAGGTTTAAAGAAAATTTTGCGATTTTATTTTGATACTTTATGTCGCTGATTGTTATTCGTTTAGGATTGATATTCAAAAAACCGTAAGAAGCTATTTTCAATGGCTTTTGGAGCTCTCTCCATAAAGAATCAACTTTCCTCTTAAGATCAATTTGCGAGATCTCTTTATCAATTTCCTCCTCCATTTCCTTAAGCTCTGTCTGAATCTCTTCCTTTACTTTATTAGTCACGTCATAATTAATAAACGTGATTTCACAAGGGTCTTTTATGCTAAAGTTTTTTAATTCGGTAGTTGAGCTTATGCTGTAGTTCTTATTTAATTTTAAACTCGTCCCATAAGTCATACTGTATCTGATTCTTGGCTCATTAATACCACAAGAGCCGTATATTCTAGGAATGGTACACGAGCTATGACCTAAAACAGTAACGCAAAGAGGACAATAACTTAGGTCTAGAGAAAAATCACCATTGAGAGTATACTTTACTTCGTTAGACGAGGTGCTAAATTTAAATGGATCTCTTCTAAAGTGATAATCATAGCTTACTCCTTCACATACTTTTTGAGCTCCCCTGAAATCTTTAGGTGTACTTGACTCCACCATTCTCAACATGGGGTCCAAGTTTACCTGTAGCTCAATGTTCATTACTGATTCTTTAGGTGTAAAGCGCTCCAACTCTATGTTTTCCAAATCGGGAAGGGATGCTTCAATTGATCTACAGCCATAAGAAATAACTACAATTAAGGATATATATATATGAAACTTGTACAGTTTAATTAACATTTAATGATTGATTTCCAAGCCTCCCTAAATTAATTTATTTTTTTGATTCATAACCACATGAATGGCGTGCAGGATGATTCTTTTTTTTATAAACGCAAAATTTGAAGCGCTATTACAATCAAAAGGTGCAAAAGAATAATTAAATTTGCTCTTCTTTACGCCTTTGTTAAAAAACAATCACAATGCAGAAACCAACTATTATTTACACCAAGACTGATGAAGCGCCTGCTCTCGCAACATATTCTTTTCTACCAATTGTAGAGGCTTTTGCCTCTAGTGCGAATCTCAATATCGAAACCAGGGACATTTCTTTATCAGGAAGAATTCTTTCTCAGTTTTCAGATTTTCTTTCTGAGGATCAAAGAGTGAATGATTCTTTAAGTGAATTGGGAATCTTGGCAAAAACTCCACAAGCAAACATTATTAAACTTCCCAATATTAGTGCTTCAGTGCCTCAATTAAAATCAACAATTAAGGAGCTTCAGGACAAAGGTTATGCATTACCCGATTATCCCGAAGAACCAAAAAATGAGGAGGAGAATAAAATTAAAGCTACATACGATAAAGTAAAAGGAAGCGCGGTTAACCCTGTTCTGAGAGAAGGGAATTCTGACCGAAGAGCCCCAAAAGCAGTTAAGAATTATGCCAAAAAGAATCCACATAGAATGGGTGCTTGGACAGCCGAATCTAAAACTCATGTGGCATCAATGTCGGATGGAGATTTTAAATCAAACGAAAAGTCTGTAACTATATCAAATGATGGAAGTTTGTCAATTTCATTAGTTTGTGACAGTGGTCAAAAGCTAATTTTGAAAGATACTGTCAAGGTTCTTAAAGGTGAGATTGTGGATGGCACAAGTATGTCTATAGATGCCTTAAATTCCTTTTTATCTAGGGAAATAGCTGATGCTAAAGAAAAAGGGTTATTGTTTTCATTACATATGAAAGCGACTATGATGAAGGTCTCAGATCCTATTATTTTTGGACACGCGGTGAGAACTTTTTTTAAACCACTCTTCAATAAACACAACAAAACACTTACTGAATTAGGTGTAGATGTAAACAATGGGTTTGGAGATCTCACATCAAAGCTCAACGGTCTTCCAAAAGCTAAAAAAGAAGAAATATTAAAAGACATTGAGCAATGTTACAATGATAGTCCAGCCATAGCAATGGTTGATTCTGACAATGGCATTACAAACCTGCATGTTCCAAGTGATGTAATTATTGATGCATCAATGCCCGCAATGATTAGAACCTCTGGTAAAATGTGGGATTCTGAAGGGAAAACTCAAGATACTAAGGCGGTCATTCCCGACTCCTCATATGCACCAATATATCAAGCGACCATTGATTTTTGTAAAAAGCATGGGGCATTTGATCCTACAAGTATGGGAAGTGTTTCTAATGTTGGGTTAATGGCTCAAAAAGCTGAAGAATACGGTTCTCATGACAAAACATTTGAAATTTCAGAAGCTGGAACCGTACAGGTTACTGACGAAAGTGGAAACATATTAATGGAACATGTGGTTAAAGCTGGGGACATTTGGAGAATGTGTCAGGTGAAAGACCTACCCATTCAAGACTGGGTTAAGCTCGCTGTTAATAGAGCACGTGCGACAGGTAACCCAGCTGTTTTTTGGTTAGATAAAAACCGTGCGCATGATGCCCAATTGATTGAAAAGGTTAATCTTTACATCGGTAATTACGACACCAATGGTCTCGATATATCTATTCTTTCTCCTTTTGATGCAACACTTTTTTCTTTAGATAGAATCAAGAAAGGAGAAGATACAATTTCAGTAACAGGAAATGTGCTTCGAGATTACCTCACAGATCTTTTCCCAATTTTAGAGCTTGGCACCTCAGCAAAAATGTTATCCATTGTTCCTTTAATGAATGGAGGGGGATTATTTGAAACCGGGGCTGGCGGATCTGCTCCTAAACATGTAGATCAATTCGAAAAAGAAAACCACTTACGTTGGGACTCTTTAGGTGAATTTCTTGCACTTGCGGTATCATTAGAACATTTGTCAGAAACTACAGGTAACTCGAAAGCGGGCATTTTAAGTGAAACTCTGGATGCAGCAACAAGTACTTTTCTGCTCAACGACAAGTCTCCATCAAGAAAATGTGGTGAGCTCGACAATAGAGGGAGCCATTTTTATTTGGCATTGTACTGGGCTCAGGAATTGGCTGCTCAAGACAAGGACTCCGACCTTAAAAACAAATTCATACCGATAGCAGAAGATTTGAATTCAAATGAAGAGGCTATTATTAATCAACTGAATGGTGTTCAAGGAAAGACAATGAATATTGGTGGTTATTATTTCCCAGATGAGACGCTGGCTTCAAAAGCCATGCGACCAAG
>JBELDA010000033.1:3273-28169 GCA_042094515.1 Crocinitomicaceae bacterium | reverse complement strand
AAAAGACGGATAGGAATAGTAGTGTTGTTTTCATACCCCTAATATAGAAAAACACTGATAAACCGATAACGGCAAAGGTTAAGATTTAGAACCACTTTAACGAGTGGCTTTTTTGCTTATAAATAGAAAAAGGAGCTGATGTAAACACCAACTCCTTTTTACTTGTACCCGAGGCCGGGATCGAACCGGCACTCCCGAAAGAACAGGATTTTGAATCCAGCGCGTCTACCAGTTCCGCCACTCGGGCCTAGTCATTCGGAGCGACAAAAATAGGGATTTTTTAGTACTAAAAAAGGGCCGGGCCTAAATTTCGCTCTCTTGGATCATTTCGATAGCTTCTTCAACTGTTAAAGCATCCGAAATGTCAAAGTCTCCTGAGGCTGTTCGGCGCAATTCAATGAGTGTTCCGCCACTCTTAAGGGCCTTCCCAAAGTCAGCCGCAATCGAACGAATATACGTTCCTTTTGAGCATTTAATCGAGAACTTTAGCTCGGGCAATGTACTCATATCGACCGCAAAGTCAAAAATCTCAATTTGGTTTTGCTTGAGCGCTACAGTCTCCCCTTTTCTTGCAAATTCATAAGCGCGTTTTCCGTCAATTTGTTTGGCAGAAAAAATTGGGGGTGTCTGTAATTGTTTGCCCATAAAAGACTGACGAACCTCATCAATTAGATTGTCCGTAATATGTTCCGTAGGAAACTCCCCGTCGTATTCTGTTTCCAAATCATAAGAAGGGGTGGTTTTTCCCAAAAGAATCGTTCCTGTATAGGTCTTGTGATCTGCAGTGAGCCCTTCGATTTTTTTGGTAAACTTTCCCGTACACAATACTAAGAGTCCTGTTGCCAATGGATCTAAGGTTCCTGCATGACCGACCTTTATTTTTTTTACCTGAAGCTTGTTTTTAATTTGCCAACGGAGCTTGTTGACCACATCGAAAGAGCTCCATGTTATAGGCTTGTCGATCAGTAGCATATAGCCCTCTTGAAATTGTGTCGCTTTCACGCCATCTCAAGATTTACGCCTGCTGCCATTAAAATGAGGATGAGTCCTCCAAGGATAATTCGGTAATATCCAAAGACCTTAAAGCCATTTTTATTTAGAAATGAAATGAAGGATTTAATCGCGAAATAGGCCACAATAAAAGCAATCACATTTCCGATTAAAAGAATCACCCACTCGTTATTTGAAGATTCGATAAGCAACTCTTTTTCATCCCACATCGATTTTACAGTTGCCGCAAACATGGTCGGAACTGCCAAAAAGAAAGAGAATTCTGCAGCGGCTTTACGCGTAAGCTTTTGCGACATTCCACCAATAATGGTCGCGGCCGAGCGAGACACTCCTGGTATCATGGCGATGCTTTGTACTACACCAATTATAAAAGCCGTTTTGTAAGAAACCACATCAGTTCCTTCTGTTTCGTTTTTAGCAAAATACTTGTCCACAAATAACAGCACTATCCCGCCAACTACTAGTGAAATGGCAACTACTACAACCTCTTCGAGTAAGGCATCTACATATCCTTTGAGGGACAAGCCAATTATGCCGGTTGGTAAAAACGCCACAAAAAGGAGTACATAGAAATTAATTGATTTTAAGAATCTTTTAAAATAAACCAAGACGACCGAGAGAATGGCGCCAAACTGAATCGCTACAGTAAACAGCTTCACAAAAGAATCTGAAGCATTGCCCATAAAAGTCGATGCAATGATCATGTGACCCGTAGAAGACACTGGCAAGAACTCTGTGAGCCCTTCGATAATCGCTAAAATAATGGCTTCAATAAAAGTCATGAATGCTGATGCTGAACCTACTCAGGTGTTGAATTCTTTTTATTCGGTTTCATGATAGAATATAAAATCACTCCATACCCAATCAATATTAAAATGGGGGCAATAGTGATTCGCGTATAACTAAAAAGGGCATCGCCATCAAATTTGTCTGGAGAATCTGCTCCTCCTCCGATCATTAGAAGAAAGCCAACAACATTGATTCCAAGGCCAATAAATAACCATTTATAATTGTCTTTGTTGAATCCAAAGTGATAAATCGGATCTTTCTTTTCCTCTGTTACTTGCTTATTTGCTTTTTTCATTTTTTAAGAATATAAGTCATCTAAACTCATACGAAGATACTTGTTTAATGCAAACCAAGTAGACAAAACGGTAATAAATATCCCGAGAGTCAATAAGGACGTAGCCAAAACAATAAAGGAGCCTTGACTGAATGTGATTTCAAAAGTATCAAACATATTATTGGAGGCATAGAATACTGTTACCAAAATAAACATGCCAATAATGGCTGAGATGACCCCTTGTAAAATAGCTTGGAGCAAAAAGGGCCTTCTGATAAAAGAGCCTTTTGCACCTACCAGCTGCATTGTTTTAATCGTGAACCTTTTTGAGTAAAGAGCGAGTCGAATGGTATTGTTAATCATCGCAACAGCAATAATAACAAGTAAAATGGCTACGCCAAGTAAAAGGTAGATGAACTGCTGAAATCCCATATTCACATCTTTTACACTGTTTTCATCATAGCTTATCTCCTCTATTTTGCCACTAAATGACTCTGTAAGCTTTTCCTTAATCAGGTCCATGCCTTTTTTATCTGCTAGCTTTTCAACTGGGCTAAATACAATGGTTGGTGGTATTGGATTTTCACCATCAAGAATTTCAAGCATTTCCTCCTTTGAGGTTCCTACTCCGCCAAAATCTTCCATTGCGAGCTCGGGAGAAACGAAATATACATCACTGAATTCAGGCCACTGCTTGATTTCTATTTCAATCAGCTTGATGTCGGCTTCATTCATTTCGGGATTAAAAAAAATATCTGCTCGGATACTTTCTTTAACCTGCTTTTCAAATTCTCTAATGCCAAGCACTCCACCCAATATCAATCCAATCATAAACAGCACAAGTGATATTCCAATCACAGTTGAAACATAGCTTGTGCGAATGCCACGTTTGCTGTATTTATCAATATTCTTAGCCATGGATACGAAAATATAAATTATCTATTGTGAAAACCCTTCGTTGAGAAAAAAGAATTGAACCCTTCGTTGTGTATTATTTTGAACGCTGAAGGGAACGGATTTTTAGATAATGATAGATGCCAATGATGGGAATCAATAATGAAAAGTTGTAGTACACGTCTTCCAAGGGAATGGTCAGCAAGCGAATGCCTGTATTGTGTGCATTATTGTACCAAACCACCGGGTCGTCAGTAGCAACACCTGTCAATATACCATTTACAATGAAAAACGGGATGAGAGCCACAATAAATGCAAATATCGCTCGTGGATACCAAATGAATTTTTGTTTCATAGCAAAAACAACAATCAAAGAAGACAATGTGCAGGCCGAAAAAGTATACCATTGATTCATATTGGTAAGGGCCATCATGATTCCCGAAAGCACCATGAATATCGAAAAAAACATAGTCAGCTTGTGTAAAGACGCGTTGGGGAAATAAGCATTCAGCACTTCATATATGAATAAGCAACAGTATGGAATAAAAAAGAAAAAAAGCACCTCCTCCAAAGGAAGCTTTCCAAGGTAAATGCCTTGTAGGTGTTGTTCATTGAATCCCCATATGCCCTTTTCGGTAAATATTTGATCCCAAATTAAAAATGGAATGGCCACTATGATGATGGCAGGAATAATAAACTTTACGTTTTTATAAAACGCAACTTTCTGATCAAAGCTCAATGCCACACAAGAACCAAAAGAGACAAACATTAAAAGCAAATAAAGGCTCATTTTTTATTCTTTTTAAGCAGATATGATTTTTTTGCTTCAAGGTAAAACTTTCTTGGGACGATCAACATTCCAAAGCACTCACCATGCTCTTTTCCAAGGTGCTTGTGATGGACCTTGTGCGCTTTTCTAATCGCATAAAAATAAGGATGGTCTACATCTCTAAACCATTTAAACCTTCTGTGAATGTATACATCGTGAATTAAGAAATAACAAATGCCATAAGCCAAAATGCCGAATCCAATCCAAACAGGAATCCAAAAACCATTCATAGAGCCTAGCATAATTAGCAACCAAGAAGGAATGGCATAAATCATAAAAAAAACATCATTTCTTTCGAAAAAACCTTCCTCAACCTGATGATGATCTTTGTGAAATTTCCACATAAATCCGTGCATGACAAATTTATGAGTAAACCAAGCCATAAACTCCATTCCAAAAAAGGATAAAATCAAAATAAAAGTTCCTAAAAAAATCATTTTCAATACAAATTTAAAAAACCAAAAAACACGATTATAAGAATCACCAAGGTGTCATAAACCTTGTTTTTTTCATTTAGCTTTAGCTTTCGAAGTATCAGCTGCAATAGGAAGGCAATTAAAAACCAACATACATAATTATAAAGGGGTATGTCCCCTCCATTCCAGCTCCAAAACTCACTGGCAATTGCCACAGGCTCCATAATAATATCTACAACAAGCATTAACAATGCTCCAAAAAACACCTTGGCTTTATTAAAAATCACAATGCGATCAACAATAGATGCTGCCCCAAGTGCAAGGACTCCCCACAACAAGCCAATGACAATAGATACATTTAAAAGCTTAGGGCCAAGGTTGGATCCATAATTGTAATTTCCAAATAAATATCCAGTATTCACACCTATGGCTTCTGTCCCGAACCCAATGATAAAAGCAATGGCCATAAAAGCCAAAAAATTAGACTTATTATTACTAGAAAGGGCCATGATGATAGTGGATAGGTATAACACAATCCCAGAAGTAGGAAGGAATGTCTCTCTCCATTTTGGCTGAAATAAACCTATTATGCCAACAATATAAATCACGACTAAAATAACCTGTAGTATCCAGCCATTATTTTTATTGCTTTTACCTCTGCTCATATGAACCTCCCTTTTATGGCGTTATCCATCGTGTCTTCAATCGAATGGAAATTATAATCAAATCTTTTCTTTACCTTTTCATTTGAATATTCAAGATTTTTATAGGCAGATTGAATGCTTTCGATAGAAATTGGACTCCGCTTCCTAAAGATTCGATATGCACTCTCAAGAATATAAGCCCCAGTGTAAGCCATTGTCTTATTCAGCTTTTTACTCGGTGGAGGTTTATTAAAAGCTTTACTGATGTGTGAAAATAAATTTTTGAAAGAAATATTGTGTCCTATGACCAGGTATTTTTCTCCAGATTCTTCCGATTCAAGAAGCTTCAAAACAATGCTAGATACGTCTCGCACATCAACAATAGCATTGGTACCCGAAGGATAAAAACGCATTCCCGTACTCCCGGCTTTGAGAATTGTTAATGAGCTTCTGTGCCAATTACCCGGACCCATAACCAAACAAGGATTTACAATTGAACAATTAAGCCCTTCTGCCTCTCCACGAAAAACCTCTTTTTCCGCACTGTATTTTGAAACGGAATAGCCACTAACATCTTTACCGGGTTCCCATCTCGATTTTTCAGATATTGGGCTGCCTGATGTTCCTAATGCAGCTGTTGAGCTGATGTAGCAAAGCTTTTTCACTCCATTTTTTAAACATAGGTTCACCACGTTTTCTGTTCCCGTTCGGTTTATTGTCATGCATTTGTGAAAATCCAGCTTATGAAAAGAAACCAGAGCTGCACAATGAATAACCCTATCAACTCCTTTATAGTATTGATTTAGTGCTTCAATATCTAAAATGTCTGCCTTGCACCATTCTATATGATCAAAACTATAATCTTGATCTAAGGTTTTGTTATAGTAATCAAAAAGCTGCTGTACTCGAGCTCTTCTTTTTTCTGAACGGTATAAGGCCCTGACGGATTCTTTTCTTCCAATAAGGTCATAAAGAATATGACTTCCTACCAAGCCTGAAGAACCTGTTACCAATATCACGGACTAAATTTTGTAGTTTTTAATTCAACTTGCTTTCTAATAGCATGTTGTATTTTTCGAGTAAATTTAAGTATTTATTCTTCCAATATTCCGAATCATCGGAATTTGAATTGATTCCGAAATGCTCTGCAGATTCTTTAAACTTCTTCAAATCCTTTAAGTCTACTGAAAAATCGTAGTGTATTATTCTACCTATCTCCAAAATATAGTCAATGGAAAGGTTCTCATTTTCAAATGCGTTATACATCCATCTTCTACTCTTATCCATTTTTTTGGAGAGCTTGGTTAAAGGCATGCCGCTTTCGCGTACCGCTTTTTCCAAGATTTTACCTTTGTGTTGCATTTTATTACAATTTAAATAAAAACAACCAAACCTGTAAATTGTTCGTTAAAGCGACTTCATAAAGTCGCGAAAAATCTGTGCGGTATCATCCAGGTCTTTGAATGAAAGTGCATCATTTAAAAAATAGCTTTCAAAAGCACTTGGTGGAAGGTAAATACCGTGCTCGAGCATGTAGTGAAAATACTTTTTAAATAAATCATTATTCCCACGACTCGAAGATTCAAAATCTATCACCTGTTCTTCGCAAAAATGAAGTGACATCATAGACCCAAGCTGATTCATTTGATACTTTAATCCTTTTTCATTCAGCTCAGATTTCATTAGGTCTGCGAGGTAGCTTGTTTTTTCTGAAAGGCGTGTATACAAATCAGTATTATTTTGTAAAATTTTAAGTGTGGTGTAACCTGCAGTCATGGCTAATGGATTTCCGCTAAGTGTCCCTGCCTGATATACAGGGCCTTCAGGAGCAAGCATTGACATGATTTCTTTTCGGGCACCAAAAGCACCCACAGGAAGTCCTCCCCCTATAACCTTTCCATAGGTGACAATATCGGCATTTACTCCTAAAAATTCTTGTGCACCACCTGTCGCCAATCTAAAACCTGTCATTACCTCATCAAAAATAAAAAGAGCTCCATGTGAGTCACAAAGCTTTCGAATCCCTTCCAAAAAACCTTCTTTGGGGGGTATACAGCCCATGTTTCCGGCAACAGGTTCAATGATTATCGCGGCGATTTCACCTTTGTTGGCTGAAAAAATTTCTTGTACACTTTCTAAATCATTATATGGAGCCAATAAGGTGTCTTTTGCCGTGCCTTTTGTTACTCCAGGACTGTTGGGTGTCCCAAAGGTCACTGCTCCACTTCCTGCCTCTATCAAAAATGGATCAGCATGGCCATGATAGCAACCTGAAAACTTGATTAGCTTTTCCTTTCCAGTATAGCCCCTAGCCAAACGTACCGCACTCATACATGCTTCTGTTCCGGAATTTACAAATCGAATCTGCCCGATATTCGGTGCCATTCGTGTGGCAAGCTCCGCAATTTTTGTCTCTAACTCAGTGGGAATACCAAATGAAGTGCCCTTTACCGCTGTTTTTGCCAGCGCATCAACAACCTCATCATGAGCATGTCCTAAAATCATTGGTCCCCAAGATGCGATATAATCAATGTATCGATTGCCGTCTGCATCATATAAATAAGCCCCTTTAGCCCTTTCAATGAAAATTGGACTCCCCCCGACAGATTTAAATGCCCTGACAGGAGAATTTACTCCTCCTGGTATTACCTTTTTTGCCAATTCAAATAATTTCTTAGACTCCTCTGTCGATCGCTCAGTATTCGTGTTCATTATCCTTATATTTGTGCCACAAAATTAGCAATAATAAGAACTTATGAATTTCAAAACCTCTTTGTCTTTTGCAAAAGAAATGGATGATAATGATCCTCTAAAGGATTTTAGACAGCTGTTTATCTTTCCCTCTTTCCATAAAAACCAAATTCGCTATTTCACGGGAAATTCTCTTGGTCTTCAACCCGTTACAACTCGAAAATTTATTGAAGAAGAGCTGGATGACTGGGGTCATTTTGGGGTTGATGGTCATTTTGAAGCAAGAAGACCGTGGTATAGCTATCATGAGCAGCTTACGGGAATGGCGGCAGAAATTGTTGGTGCAAAAGAAATTGAGACCGTTATTACTCATTCTTTAACTACAAATATTCACTTACTCATGGTTTCTTTTTATCAACCGAAAGGAAATAGAAGAAAAATATTGTGTGAAAAGAAAGCCTTCCCTAGCGATCAATATGCTTTGCAATCACAGCTAAAATTTCACGGCTACACAAAGGATGACTTGATAGAGGTAGGGCCAAGGGATGGAGAACATTTAATACGACATGAAGACATTCTTTCTGCCATAGAGGAGAATAAAGATGAGATTGCCCTTGTCTTTATAGGAGGTGTGAATTATTACACGGGACAGTATTTTAATTTAAAAGAAATTACAGCAGCTGGACATACAGCAGGCGCGTATGTCGGGTTTGATTTGGCACATGCTGCAGGAAATGTAAATCTTCAATTACATGATTGGAATGTGGATTTTGCCATGTGGTGTAGCTACAAATATTTAAATTCATCTCCTGGTGGAGTTTCAGGTTTATTTGTACATGAGAATCATTCAGAAGACACTTCTCTTCCTCGTTTTGCAGGGTGGTGGGGTCATGACAAGGATCAGCGTTTTATGATGGAGGATGAGTTTTACCCAATTAAAGGTGCAGAAGGATGGCAGCTAAGTAATGCCCCTGTTTTGGGCATGGCTGCACATTTGGCTTCACTACAAATATTTAAAGAAGCAGGAATGAATCGTATTGGGCAGAAAAGAGATCAGATTACGGCATATTTAGAATTCCTTCTTGAAGACCTAAATAAAAAACATCAAGGTTTTTTGGAAATAATTACTCCAAAAAATATTTCCGAACGGGGCTCACAGCTTTCTATTCTATTTAAAAAAGATGGTAAAGAAATGTTTAACAAGCTTACTGAAGCTGGAGTAGTTGCCGACTGGAGAGAACCAAATGTAATTCGTATTGCACCTGCCCCCTTATATGTGTCTTATGAAGATTGCTGGTATTTTGTGGACATCCTTAATCAGCACGCCTGATAGAAGGATTTAAAATTTCATTTTCTACCGTTTTAGTAAAATGCAGGGTCTCTAGCCGTCTGATTTTTTCAAATAATAGGTCAGCATCATCTGTTTCGTCTATTGAAGTTTTAAATTGTTGAATGATTCTGCCCTTATCATATTCTTCATTTACATAATGAATCGTAATTCCTGATTCTTTCTCTTTTCCTTGAATTACGGCATTATGCACATGCATTCCGTACATCCCCTTTCCACCATATTGTGGAAGCAATGAGGGGTGGAGATTGATGATTCTGTTCGGAAAAGCCTTTATCATCACATCAGGTATCTTTTTTAAAAATCCAGCAAGAATAATCCACTCTATACCTCTTTCTAATAAAAGATGGGTCATCTGCTCCTTATTCTGATCTTGCCAAACATACTCAAAGTAGCTTACCGAATGCTTTTCACATAGGGATGAAATACGCAAATTCTCTTTAGTAGAAATCAAGCAAGAGACCTTGATTTCTTTGTTTTCTGCAAAACCCAACACCATTCGTTCTGCATTTGAACCTGCTCCTGAAATAAAAATGGCTATCTTTTTCATCTGATTGGAAAACAAAGTTAGATAATTGCCTTGAAATGACCTTCATTAAAAGTGTAGCGTTGATAAATAATCGAGAATTATTTTGTTATTTGATGGTTTGTTTTTTTCTTTGCAGTCATAAACTTAAAATAATTAAAGATGTCAGATATCAGAGATAAAGTTGTTGCCATTATTGTTGACAAATTAAATGTTGAAGAAAGTGAAGTTTCAAACGAAGCGAGTTTCACCAATGATTTAGGGGCTGACTCCCTTGACACTGTTGAATTAATCATGGAATTCGAAAAGCAATTTAATATCTCAATTCCAGACGATAAAGCTGAAGGAATTCAGACCGTTGGTGATGCAATTGACTACATTGCAGACAACGCAAAATAGAACGTTTAACATATAAATATTTCTTATGCAATTAAAAAGAGTTGTTGTTACAGGACTCGGTGCGCTCACACCTATAGGTAATTCCAAAGATGAATATTGGAAAAACCTTATTGCTGGTGTTAGCGGAGCGGCAGCAATAACTCATTTTGATGCCTCGCTATTTAAAACACAATTTGCTTGCGAGGTTAAGAATTTTAATGTTGAAGATTTTTTGGATCGTAAAGAGGCCCGAAAAATGGATGCCTTTACACAATATGCAATGGTCTCGAGTGATGAAGCGCTTAAGGACTCCGGTATTCTCGATTCAAATCCCAATAGAGATAGAATCGGTGTTGTGTGGGGATCTGGTATTGGAGGACTTAATACTTTTCAAGAAGAGGCAAAAAACTATTTTGGAAGTGATGGCCCGCCGAGACTAAATCCTTTTTTCATTCCCAAGATGATTGCCGACATGGCTGCAGGTCAAATCTCAATTAAACACGAGTTAAGAGGTCCTAATTACGTTACTGTTTCTGCTTGTGCTTCAGCGACCAATGCATTGATTGATTCCTTTAACCTTATACGCTTGGGTAAATCAGACGCTATTGTTACTGGTGGCTCTGAAGCTTGTGTAAACGAAATGGGGATGGGTGGATTTAATGCTTTAAGAGCGCTGTCCACGAGAAATGATTCTCCTGAAACAGCTTCTCGTCCTTTTGATGTTGACCGTGATGGTTTCGTTCTTGGCGAAGGTTCGGGAGCCTTAATTCTTGAAGAATATGAACATGCGGTTCAAAGAGGCGCAACTATTTATGCAGAAATTATTGGTAGTGGAATGTCGGCAGACGCATATCATATGACCGCTCCTCATCCAGAAGGTTTGGGAGCAATGAATACTATGCTTTCTGCACTAGATGATGCCAACATCTCTCCATCAGAGGTTGATTACGTCAATGTACACGGCACCTCTACCCCTCTTGGTGATGTTGCAGAAGTTAAAGCGATTCAGTCCGTTTTTGGTAATGATGCCTATGGCTTGAATATCAGCTCAACAAAATCCATGACTGGTCATCTTTTAGGTGCAGCGGGAGCCATTGAAGCTATTGCTTGCGTGATGGCTGTCAAAGAAGATATTGTACCCCCAACCATAAATCACTTCACGGACGATCCTGATTTGGATCCTAAGCTTAATTTTACATTCAATAAAGCAGAAAAAAGAACTGTTAATATTGCACTGTCAAATACCTTTGGATTTGGAGGACACAACACAAGTGTGATAGTAAAGAAATTTAAGCCTTGAAGCTCTGAAAATACCTTTGTTTAGAAATAAAAGAACAGAGGGTGAACTTAAACTCTATCGTTTCATTCTCAAAAAGTTTGGTTATAAACCTAAGAGTCTCACTTATTTTCAAAAAGCCGTAACACATAGATCCTATATTGGAGACAGTGGCCAAGAATATTCAAACGAACGCCTAGAATATCTAGGAGATGCCATTCTTGATTCAATTACTGCCGAATACCTTTTTTTAAAGTTTCCTGAAAGTGATGAAGGAGCACTCACAAAGCTCAAATCAAAAATTGTAAATCGAAAAAATTTAAGCAAACTTGGTGAAGACATTGGTATTCGAGATGTGCTTTTATACAACAAAAGCCGCAGTATTAACATTTCATCACTCGAAGGAAATGCATTTGAAGCCATTGTAGGTGCAATTTATTTGGATGGTGGCTACGATAAAACCAAGAAAATTCTAAACGATTATGTTTTTAGAAAGTATCTGGACTTCAATCAGCTCCTACATGAAGAGATCGATTTTAAATCCAAGCTCTACATTTGGTGTCAAAGAAAAAAACTTAAACTTCATTTTAAGCTCGTATCTGAGGAGCATGCTTCAGGTCAATGGGAATACACCATTATTGTTCAAATTAATAACCAAGATTACGGTCTTGGAAAGGGAAAATCAAAAAAAGTGGCTGAACAAAATGCTTCTAAAGAAACTTTCGAATTATTAGGGGAGTTGTGAATTTTGTTTTCAGCATTAAATTTGTTTTCTTTGTACTATCCAATTAGATACTATGAATTCAACAGACTTTTTCTTTTTCCTCGCCGATATTTTTCAATGGACCTTCCAAATTTTTGAAATCATTGGTAACGCCTTTAATTATTTCCTATTAATACTTGGATTTGGTGGGTTTTTCTATTGGATGAATATTCAAAGAAAACTTAATAGTGCCGCGAATGTTCCTGTGGAAGTTAAAGATAACGAAGGGTGGTACAAAGATGCCTCCAAAAAAAGTCAAATCAAGTAATCTTTTGATTGGCAACTTATATCTCTCCGGCGCGTTTACATATAAACATATGTTGTGAAAGTTGTTGGTCTATTTCTTTTTCTATTTCTTTTTACTCAAAATATTTTTGGACAAGCATCAACAGCAAGTGATTGTCAGGATGCAGTGAACATTTGTACAAATGCAACTTTTGCAATTGACCCAAGCGGATCTGGCGCCATTTTAGAGCTAGATGGTAATAATGTTTCAAATCCAACCACTAATCCGGGTTCAGGAAATGCCGGTTGCCTTTTGGCTGGTGAATTAAATAGTACGTGGATGGTAATCAACGTAGCAAGTTCTGGACTTTTAGAATTTTCCTTTGGGACTGATGGGTCTACTGGCTGTCTTGACTGGATAATGTGGCCATACAGTGCCGCATCTTGTAATGATATTATTAATAACAACTTACCGCCTATTCGATGCAACTGGAATGGACTATGTGAAGGATTTACAGGAGTGGCTTCTACTCTTCCTCCTGGAGGTGAAACTTCCAATTTTGAACCTGGAATTCCTGCCAATGCTGGAGAACAATATCTTATTTGTCTTTCAAATTACAGCAGTCAAACCATGAATCTTCCTTTGAATTTCTTTGGAACTGCGGATGTAAGCTGCACCTCTGTTATTGTAGTTACTGTGAATGATGCAACAATTTGCCCAGGGGATAATGCAACACTAACTGCTACTGGAGCAACAGACTATGTCTGGAGTCCTGGAGGGCAAACAGGAGCGTCAATTACTGTTTCTCCCTCGTCTACAACTGTTTATACTGTAACTGGAAGTGAGGACCTTGGTAATGGTATTATTGCATCGGGAAGTGCCGATGCGACTGTAACTGTTTTGGCAGCCAATGATCCTTTATGTAGCTGTACCGTTTCCGCCTCCAATTCGGGTCCCGTATGTTTCAATGCAACATTTGATTTAAATGCAACAGCCGTAAGCAATGGAACATATACATGGGACATGTTAGGCAATGTATTGGGTACGGGTCAAAATTTAACTGGCGTTCCAGCATTAGCCGCTGGAACTTATCCTATTCAAGTAACCGCGACTGACGACAACGGATTCGTTTGTACAGATATTACCCAGCTTACCATATTGTCTGATACCGACCCCAGCTGTGTTTGTACAGTCGTAGCCTCAAATTCAGGTCCAATTTGTGAAGATGATGTATTTGATTTAAATGCCACTTCCGTTTCTAATGGAACATACGCCTGGTCTCAATCGGGTTCTTCGTTCGGAAATGGGCAAAACATGACTGGAAACCCATCAGCTGCACCAGGAACTTTGTGGTATGTAATCACGGCAACAGATGATAACGGATTTGTTTGTGTTGATTCGACAGAAGTAGTTTTTAATGCTTTACCTGTCGTTTCTGCAGGTCTCGACCAAAGCATTTGTTATGGAGAAAGTCTTTCATTAAACGCCAGCGGAGCCCAAAGCTATTCATGGCACGACGGAACCCAATGGCTTCCTTCAGGGCAGGGTTCGATTGTATTTTGGCCATATGGTAATATGACATACATGGTTAAAGGAACAGATGTAAATAATTGTGAAAATACGGACACCGTTCAAGTTTTTATAAATGCCGCTCAATTGCCTAACATTGATCCATTAGATAATGTAGGTTGTGTCCCCTATGCGATTGATTTGACCAACCTTGTGTCAGATGCACAAAGCTGTCAATGGGAGTTTTCAAATGGAGTATCTACAACAGGGTGCGGCACACAAGGCTTTGTTTTTGATGAATCGGGGTGTTATGATTTGACTTTTAGTATGGTTGATGTTAATGGATGTGACACTTCAAAGACCTATCAAGATATTGTATGTGTAGAAGAAGCAATAGCGTCCTTTACGGTTTCTCCAAATACCATTGGTCCTGGAAATTCTACTATACATTTTTACAATGAATCGTTTGGTGCAGAAAACTATATTTGGAATTTTGGGGATGGCAGCTCCTCATATCAAGATGAAGGTACTCATCAGTATAATACTAACTTAGAGAATAGCTATCTAGCAACACTTATCGCTATTTCTTCTGAGGGGTGCGTTGACAGCGCCTCCATTTTGATTGCATATCAAGAGCAGCTAATTTATTATGTCCCAAATACATTTACCCCGGATGCTGACGAGCACAATCAGCTATTCAAGCCTGTATTTACAAGTGGTTTTGACCCATACAATTTTGAGATGAGTATCTACAATAGGTGGGGTGAGTTGATTTGGAAAACAAATGATCATGAGGCTGGCTGGGATGGCTCATATGGAGTAAAAGAAGGTGTCCCCGTACAAGCTGGACTTTACAGCTGGATAATCAAATTCAAGCCAAAAGATAACGACGAAAAGGTTGTGATCAACGGATCTGTTAACGTCTTAAAATAAATCTCCTTATTTATCTGAGGTAAGATTCGATTTTAAAAATTCCCTGTTCATTCTTGCTATGTTTTCCAAGGATATTCCTTTGGGACATTCTACCTCGCAAGCTCCTGTATTTGTACAATTTCCGAATCCTTCTTCATCCATTTGTCTCACCATGTTTTGTACCCGCTTTTTGGATTCAACTTTTCCTTGCGGAAGAAGGGCATATTGTGATACTTTCGCTCCTACGAATAACATTGCAGAGCTGTTTTTACAGCTTGCCACACAAGCTCCACAACCAATACAAGTAGCTGCATTAAAGGCGCTGTCTGCATCTGCCTTTGGAACTGGAATTGCATTCGCATCCATTGTGTTTCCAGATGTATTTACCGAAACAAACCCACCTGACTGCTGAACTCGATCAAATGCGGAACGGTCAACAATTAAATCTTTAATAATTGGGAAAGCCTTTGACCTCCATGGTTCAATATATATTGTATCACCATCATTAAAGCTACGCATGTGAAGCTGACAAGTTGTTGTATGTGTTTGTGGACCATGAGCTCGTCCGTCAATGTATAAAGAACAAGATCCACAAATTCCTTCTCTACAATCGTGATCAAAGGCAACTGGAGCTTGTTTTTCATTGATAAGCTGTTCATTCAGCTGGTCTAGCATTTCAAGAAAAGAACTATCAGTAGAAACTTTATCCAATTGATATGTTTCAATATTCCCTTTGGAGTCTGCATTTTTCTGTCTCCAAATTTTTAGTGTTACATTAATAAATTTCGATGCCATATTAATATTTTTTACTTGTAATTTCTTTCCGCTATTTTAATCGCTTCGTATTTCAAATCTTCTTTGTGTAAGACGGAATTGGTCGCCTCCTGCCCTTTATATTCCCATGCCGAAACAAACTTGAAGTTTTTATCATCTCTAAGGGTTTCTCCTTCTTCATCCTGATACTCCTCTCTAAAGTGACCACCGCATGATTCATTCCTAGTCAAAGCATCTACAGCCATAAGCTGGCCAAGTTCTAAAAGGTCAGCAACACGCAGTGCTTTTTCAAGCTCAGCATTCATTTCATTAGATTCGCCAGGAATGAAAACATCTGAATAAAATTCCTCTCTCAATATTTTGAGCTCTTCTATAGCAGATTTTAATCCATTTTCATTTCTACTCATTCCGACCTTGTTCCACATAATTAAACCTAACCTTTTGTGGAAATGATCAACCGATTTTGAACCTTTAACCTCCATGAGCTTAGAAATACTTTCAGCAACATCCATTTCGGATTTTTCAAATTCAGCAGATTCAGTTGAGATTTCACCCGAACGAATTTCGTTTGACAAATAGTTGGCAATGGTGTAGGGAAGAACGAAATATCCATCTGCAAGACCTTGCATTAAAGCAGATGCCCCAAGTCGGTTTGCACCATGGTCAGAAAAATTGGCTTCTCCTGTTACAAAACATCCTTGAATTGCACTCTGGAGATTGTAATCAACCCACACTCCTCCCATAGTATAATGCACTGCAGGATAAATTTTCATGGGTGTTTCATAAGGGTTTTCATCTGTAATCTGCTGATACATCTGAAAGAGGTTTCCATATTTCTCTTCTACCCATTTTTTTCCAAGCTCTATTATTTTTCCATCATTTGGATTGTGATCACCTTGAGCATAGGCTACCTGTTTTCCTTTGCTTTTGATTTCTGAAGCAAAATCCAAATATACCCCCTCATTGGTGTCATTGGCTTCAATACCATAACCCTCATCACATCTTTCTTTTGCTGCCCTAGAAGCCACATCTCGTGGCACTAAATTTCCGAAAGCTGGATACCTTCTCTCTAAATAATAATCTCTATTCTCTTCTGATATTTGAGTAGGTTTTAATCTGCCCTCTCTAATAGCTTCCGCATCTTCTTTGTTTTTTGGTACCCAGATTCTACCTGAATTCCTTAATGATTCTGACATTAAGGTCAGCTTTGACTGATTGGTGCCGTGTACAGGAATACATGTTGGGTGAATTTGAACGTAACATGGATTCGCAAATAAAGCTCCTTTTTTGTGGATTTTCCAAGCTGCAGAAACATTACTTCCCATCGCATTAGTCGATAAAAAATAAACATTCCCATATCCCCCAGATGCAATCACTACAGCGTGAGCTGAATGACGCTCTAATTTTCCAGAGACCAAATTTCTTGCAATAATACCACGCGCCTTGCCGTCAACTTTCACAATATCCATCATCTCATGTCTATTGTACATTTTAACTCTTCCCAAGCCGATTTGACGTGACAGGGCTGAATACGCTCCGAGCAAGAGCTGCTGGCCCGTCTGTCCTGCTGCATAAAATGTTCGTCTAACTTGCACACCACCGAATGAACGGTTGTCTAAAAGACCTCCATATTCTCGAGCGAATGGAACTCCCTGAGCAACACATTGATCAATAATATTTGCTGAAACTTCTGCAAGACGGTATACGTTCGCTTCTCTTGATCTATAATCTCCACCTTTTATGGTGTCATAGAAAAGTCTGTAAATACTATCACCATCATTCTGATAATTTTTAGCTGCATTAATTCCTCCTTGAGCCGCAATTGAGTGCGCACGCCTTGGCGAATCCTGAAAACAAAATGATTTTACATTGTATCCCATTTCTCCTAAAGATGCGGCAGCTGAAGCTCCCGCAAGTCCTGTTCCCACAACAATGACATCTATTTTAGGCCTATTATTTGGAGCCACAAGTTTCATGTGATTCTTATGATTTGTCCATTTCTGGTCAATCGGCCCTTCAGGTATTTTAGAATCTAAAATTGACATAATTTAAAATTTCTAATTATTTAAATAAATTAAAACCGGTATAATCGCAAACAAGAGAGGAACTATTACCGCATACCCCTTGCCAACAATGTTAATCAATGGGGAGTACTTCGGATGATTGAGCCCCAGCGATTGAAATGCTGAAGCAAACCCATGCCAAAGGTGAAAACCTAGAACTGCCATCGAGGCGACATAGAACAGCATGCCCAGAAGCCCCAGAGGAATACCAGAATCACTCTTGTTTTTTTTACTAAAAAACTGCATTACCACCGTATGAAGATCTTTGTATCCTTCCCCAAGTACCTCATCTTTTTTAATTAGTTGTTTTTTCTTTGCCTCCTCAAGCTCTTTCACTTGGGCCTCATCCAACACATTCGCATTAAGCTGATTGTTAAATTGTTCTTCTATTAATTTATTGACTTTTTCTGCACTCATTACGAGTTGGGTTCCCTCTGTTTCTCCTATTAACCTCAGCTGAGCTTTACTTATCTGCTCTCCCTTATGAGTTAAAAACATTGTGTCTTGTGACATAGGCGAATAATAAGAATGTAAAGGAATATCATCTGAAACCTTCATTTTCCACCAAAAATTCGACATGTGCGTGGCAATAAATACTAATACAAGAGTTCCTAAAAGGGCCATGTATCGCGAAGGCAAAGATGAATTTGCACTGGGTTTATTATAAGCATAGCTGACAGGACGAGCTTTTTTATTTTGGATAAATAAAGCTATGCCATCAATAGCATGAAACAAAATGGAAAAATAAGTTAAGTATGACAGCACCATAACCGCAGGGTTGTGGGTCATAAAGTAGGCGTACTCATTAAAGGCGCGACGCCCTTCTTCTCCCGTTTTGACTATCAGCTGGAGATTACCGATCAGGTGACCAACCAAAAACAAACACAAGAACAAACCCGTTAAGGCCATCCAATATTTTTTGGCAATAGATGATTTAATAAATGCAGAATTACTCATATCAAAGACTCTTTTTTACGATGCAAAGGTATTGTATATAACAAAATAATAGACAAATGGTTTTTTATTTAGAATGGTTATACATAAGCGAGCTCTACCAATGAATCAGAAACTTGAAAGAGCACCTCTGAACCCAAAATCATGGCTCTATTATCATCAATATGACCACAAGGAAAATCAAAACAAACTGGAATATTGAGATGTGACACCTGACTTAAAATAATATCAGGTGCGTCCATTCCGAAAGAGACTTCTGTATCCCTAAGATCTGTCATTCCTCCTACAATTAAACCTTTTAATTTATTGAAAGCCCCTGCCTCTTTTAAAGCATGCATCATTCGGTCTATATGATAGTACTGCTCACTAAGGTCTTCAATAAACAGAATTTTATTTGTAAAATCATAGCTATACTTGCTTGAAAGTAAGCTGTAAATTATACTCAAATTACCTCCAACAAGCTCTCCCTTTGCAGTCCCCGTGACGTTTCTCCTTGATGAGACAGTCATAACATTAAATAAGGTTCCATTCACTGCAGAAAATAAGGTGTCCAGTGCCTCAGTTGTATTCTCTTTAAAATTTAGCGGCATACTTGAGTGGATACTTTGAATTCCAAATGAATGAATGATATGATGAAATACCGTTATGTCACTGAAACCCAAAATCCATTTAGGGTGCATTTTAAATCCATCCCAATCCAATGTGTCAAAAATTCTAATTGAGCCATACCCTCCTCTTGCACAGAGTATTGCTTTCACCTCCGGATTATCTAAAGCCGATTGAAAGTCAACTAACCGTTCCTCATCCGTTCCAGAATAATAATGGTGCCGACCGAGGCAATTCGTTGATATAACCACCTTAAACCCTCTTTCCTCCAGTACAATCTTAGCATATTCAACAAATGAAGTATCAATACTTTTGGCTGGGGCAAGTATTGATATAAGGTCTCCCTGATTTAGTGTTTTTGGCGCTTTCATTTCGCATTTTTTATTAACAAATGGGCCACTTTCAAATCAATAGGTGTTGTTATTTTTATGTTTTCTTCATTGCCTTCTACCAAGTGAATCTCAATCCCCTTTTTTTCTACCACAGATGCATCATCAGTATAAAGGTCTTGGTATTCCCCTTGATATGCATCATTTATAACATTAAACTCAAAACACTGAGGTGTTTGAACAGAAACATAGTTTTTTCTGACAACTGATATTGATTTATTACCATTAAGGCTTCTTATGGAGTCTTTCAGTTTAGTATATGGTACTACAGCTTTATTATTTTTTAGCGCATTGAGACAACGATCCAAGGTGTTATTATCTACCAATGGCCTCACTCCATCATGGATCATAATAAGGTCACCTGAGCAGGAGCTCAGCGCATTTTTAATTGAATGGTATCTTTCTTTGCCGCCAGCAACAATACAATGTGGAGTTCGAAAATTGTACTTATCAATGAGCTCTTTCCAATAACCAAACCACTCTTCTGGTAGTGTTATTACTATTTCTGTATTTGGGTTCCATCGGTTAAATGCATTTATTGTGTGCATTAATACCGGTATTCCCTCCAATGCTAAAAATTGTTTGGGAACCTCTGATGAGAATCTTTTTCCAATACCTCCTGCCGTAATAATCACGGATAACTTCATTGAATAAATATATCAAAAACTTGTACTCAAATGTGATTTTGAATGATTTAAAGTTTGTAGACTAAAAAGTATGGGGCTAAAAAAAGAAAAGCTACATTTGTCGCCAATATGCTGATTGGAGAAGATTTTACTAAAATCGCTTTAGATTTTAATGGGTTTACTATATTGGAGCCAAATGCGCTAATCACAGACTTAATAATGGGTGCGTTTAGCATATACTATGCGATACAGCTGAAAAGAGAAAAATCCAAGCATTCATTTTTAAAATACTGGTACTATTTCTTTTTAACCTTTGGAATAGGGTCGCTTTGTGGAGGGTTTGCTCATGCTCTATTCACGTACACTGGTCCTCAAGGAAAGTTTCCAACATGGATATCAGCGATTCTTTGTGCTTATTTTATTGAAAAAGCAATGATTAAATCCGTAAATCCACTCAATAAAAAGAATATTCTTGGAAAGATTGCTTTTAGTAAAATGATTTTAATCTTTCTAGTCGTAATCACTGTGATTTCCACTCAAGCTTATCAGGAAAAGCATACGATTGGATTTATTCCAATCGCTGTGAATACTTTAATTGGTGTCTTTATCTCGGTGGCCGTTATTAGCATCTACAATATGAAGAAAGGATATGAGAATTTCAAATATTTACTTATAGGTGTTTTAGTAATGCTTCCTACTTTCTTTATCTTTTTACTCAAAATCAACCCGTTTCAATGGTTTGATAAGAGCGACTTTTCTCATCTCATAATTATAGTGGGGAATTATTTCTTTTATCTTGGGTTAAGAAAGCTGGATTATCAAAAAGCGCCGTTTATATCTTAGCGCTGAATTCTCAACTTAGAAGAACCTGCATAGTCCTTTCCGCTTAAAGTTTTTGCCGATATGAAATAAACATAATATCCTGATGGTGCAGGATCGCCACTTGGCAATGTTCCGTCCCATCTAAAATCAACTGAGTTTGATTGGAATACTATTTTATTTGTTTGATCAATTACGACAATTTGAAAGTCTTTCTTCTCACTCATTTCTATCTCGAAATAGTCATTCGCACCGTCATTGTTTGGTGTAAATATATTAGGAAGTGTGATTTCTTCTTCTGCTTCGACAAGTAGCTCTTCTTGCATGGGAGCTTCAATTATTTCTTCTTCTTGAATCTCAGCACTTTCTTCAACCGCTATCTCTGACTCAATATTGGTAGGCGCTGGTATTGGATTTTCAATTGCACCCGAATTTTCAGAAGGAACATCATTTGAAACCTGAATATCTGCAGCAGGAATACTTTCACTTTTCAATACTACATTCTCTATTTCAATGATTTCTTCTTTAGGATCAGATATCTCAGCAATTGATTCTACTACATCTGTTTTTTGAATTACTGCTGGTTGAACCGAGCTTTCATCTAGAATTGTTTCTTCTACCTCCGAATTCAAATCAATCGCTTCTATTTCTTGAGCAGCGGGCTCTTTATTTTCTAACTGAAGGCTTAGTGTGTTCTGATTGATAGTAGACTCATCTTCTTGAAAAATAAAGTAAGTCGCAAGACTTAATCCTGAGACACCAACAACAGCAGCGGCGACTTTAAGTAATGTTGAAGTACCAGCTGCAGCACCAGATGTGGCTGCCGCATTAGACAAAGAACTAGAAACGTTCTTCCATACCGCGTCTGAGGGAGTAACTTCATGAGACTGAAGCTTCTCTCTTAGTAAATCTTGTATGTTATCTTTTTCAATCATTAATTTTATTAATTCTTTCTTTCAAATAAGCTCTAGCTCTGAGATACTGCGATTTTGAAGTGCTCTCTTTAACTCCTAGCTTTTGTGCAATTTCTTGGTGCGAATACCCCTCAATTGCAAACATATTAAATACCACCCTGTAACCAGGAGGCATTTTTTTAATTTCTTCTATAAGCTCGTTGGCCGACATGTTTTCCAAAATGTGCGCATTCATACTTAATTTGTATTCTTCTTTATCAATAGAAACATCAAATTTTAATTTTTGATTTTTTCTTATTTGATCTAAGCAGGTATTTACAATAATACGCCTCATCCATCCTTCAAAAGAACCTGTACCACTATATTCTGGTAGCTTGGTAAATATTTTTACCATTCCTTCTTGAAGTACATCTTCCGCATCATCTGTACTCTTCATATAACGAAGACACAGAGCGAAAAATTTAGGTGAAAAACTTTCAAACAACGTCTTTTGAGCGATCTGATTACCTTTAATACATCCTGCAATTAAAGACTGCTCATCCATAGCTCACAATTAAAAGACTGATATTTATGTTAAATAGTTGCACCAGTTTTTAGTTTTTTTCATATTCTACAATGGATACAATCGGATTATGGTCAGAAAGCCTTTTGTTTTTCCTGTTTTTTTTACCTCTTGGCTCTTCAATCCAAAGTGATTTTTGTTCGGCTTTTGAGGATCTTCTGATTAAAATGTAATCTATCCATGAGGGATTTCCTTTTACAGGATATAGTCCATTGTCACTAAAGTTTGCCGTTGCTCTTCCCATACTTTGGTCTTTCAATTTGGGGTTTTTAAAATTAAGCTTCTCTTTCAGCTTTGAAAATGTAGTGCTTTCTTTTCGGATGTTAAAATCTCCTGCATAGATGAGAATGCTGTTTGAATCAACATCCTTTACCGCATTCGATATTTGATCAATCTGAGAGCTTCGTATTTTTCTTTTTGATTTCTTTGAACCTGCCTGAAGATGTGTACCAAGAATACAGATCTGCTGACCATTTTTTTCAAACGTCACTAGAACTGCCCCTTTTTTGGCAAGCCGATCTGATCCTTTTGAAAAAGAAAAAGAAATTCTTTTCTCCTTCAAAATCGGCATCTTGGAAAAAAACACAACACCAGAGGGGATTCCCAGCCATGTGACTGGTCCTTTTTTAGTTTGGTAGGGATAAGTTTCCTTAAGTTGTTTTTTTAGTTCACGCCTTGCTCGACGGTGAAACACTTCCTGAAGAACAAGAATGTCTGCTCCAGAATTCTTTAGATAGCTTCCAATTTCATTGACGCGATTCATTTGACCGTCATTCATAATTGAAGGTCTTAAAAACACATTCCAACTGAGAACCTCAATAGAAGTCTGCTGGCAATTCCCCAGAAAAGAGCTAGCAATAATAGAAAGAACCAAGTAAAACTTTAAAAAGCGCATCTAAACAAATTTAAAGTATTTTAGACCAACAAAAAAGTTCCAAAATTTAATACATGAATAAATCGTTTTCATTCTGCCTATTCTTTATACTCTCCATGGGATTTAGCCATAGTCAAAACAACCATTGGAGAGTTGAGCTTTCATTGAACGATCGCTTACGATTACCCTTTTTATTAGAGCAGAAATCTGATGGGGCTTTATATTCAATCCGTAATGGGGCTGAACAAATTCAACTGATTACCACACCTAAAGACAATGATTCAATCCGTATGGATTTTTTAGAAATGGACAGCTATCTTATGATCTGCATGGACACTTTAAAAAATTTTCGAGGTTATTGGAAGAACAATATTAAAAACCAACTAATTCCATTACAAGGTACCTTTAACGATTCCTTGAGGTTTCCCTCCACCAATAACCTTAAGCCACAGCAAGTCTCTAAAAAATATAAAGTGCTCTTTTCGGTTAATGAGGACCCGTGGCCAGCTGTTGGGCTGTTTGAACAAAATGGAGAATCTGTGAATGGGACTTTTTTAACCGAAACTGGAGACTTTCGCTTTCTTTCAGGGAACGTTTATGGAAATGAGCTGTTTCTTTCCTGCTTCGATGGGTCACATGCATTTGTTTTTACAGCAAAAATAAATGGTATAAATCTATTGGGTAGATTTTACAGCGGCTCGAGCTATCAAACAGATTGGGAAGGGGTTGCAGATGAAAATGCCGAGCTCAAAAGCCCGAGTGAGCTCACCTATATTGTTGATTCAAGCTACGATCTTGATCAAATAAGTTTACGCACTCTTTGCGGTAGGAAAACAATAATTGGGTCGCTTAAAAGCCCAATTACCTTGATACAAATTATGGGGAGCTGGTGCCCCAATTGTTTAGATGAAACAAATTATTACAAGTCCCTTTATCAAAAATACAAAGAGAGCGGTTTGGAGATTAAAAGCATTGGTTTCGAATACGGCTCCACTCGCAGAGTCCAAAGAAAGAAGTTAAAACAATTTGTAAAGAGAGCTAAAATCCCTTACCCCGTATATCTCGGAGGAAAAGCAAGTAAAAAACTGGCTTCCGCGTTATTTCCAATGCTGAATGAAATTTCAAGTTTTCCAACGACATTATTCGTCAACAATAGGGGTGAAATCATTTATGTCCACACCGGATTTAATGGACCTGGAACTGGGATGTATTTTGAAGAGTACAAAAAAGAAACGGAGGATATAATCGAAAATCTATTGAACTAAAAAACCCTCACCTGAAGATGAGGGTTTAAATAATACTTGAACGGTTTTACTTACATTCTTTGTAATCCGCTTCTTTATAGTCTTTACAGTCTTCTTTTAATGCTTCAGCTTTGTCTTGAAGATCTTTCATTGCGGCTTCATCTGCATCTCCTGAAAATGCCGCTTTCAGCATTTCACCGGCTAATTCTTCACTTTCTTTTTTGCAATCGCATGCTGATTTTCCACAGGAAAACAAAAATGCACCCATAGCGCATACTAATAATACTTTTTTCATGTTCTAATTTTTAATCATTCTAAAATAAAAAGCCTCACCTCTGATAAGGCTTTCGGTTCTTTTAAGCTTAATCACACTCTTTGTAATCCGCTGCTTTATAATCTTTACAATCTTCTTCAAGTTCTTTAACTTTTTCCTCAAAGTCCTTCATTTTAGATTCGTCACCTGACATTGCCGACGTCATCATGTCTTTCATCAATTCTTCACTTTCTTTTTTGCAATCACATGCCGACTTTCCACAAGAAAACAAAAATGCGCCCATAGCGCATACTAATAATACTTTTTTCATA
>JBELDA010000033.1:0-3173 GCA_042094515.1 Crocinitomicaceae bacterium | reverse complement strand
TCCACAAGAAAACAAAAATGCGCCCATAGCGCATACTAATAATACTTTTTTCATATTCTTTAATTTAAATTTTTAACGAGCTTGAATATAAGGAAAAAAAGCAGGTTAATAAAATTGTAAAATAAAAAACCCTCATCTTCTGATGAGGGCTTTAATGACTCGTTTTGAGAATTATTTGCAATCTTTATAGTCTTCTAATGTATAATCTTTGCAATCCTCTTCAAGCTCCTTAACTTTTGCTTCCATATCTTTTGCTGCAGACTCGTCTCCAGACATAGCCGCTGCAAACGCGTCTTTCATTAATTCTTCACTTTCTTTTTTGCAATCACATGCCGATTTTCCACAAGAAAACAAAAATGCACCCATAGCGCATACTAATAATACTTTTTTCATATTCAATAATTTAAATTTTTAACGAGTTTGAAGATATGGAAAAAAAACAAGTTATTCTAATAGCTTAAAAATAAATTGATTTGAACTTTAAGATTTTCTATTGTTTCCTTAGCAAAATCACCCTTAGAATCTATCTGCTTATCAATATAGCTGAGCTTTGGTTTTCTTGAAAAAACCTCCGCTTTGAGATGATGAAGAACGTCTGTAAGGTGGCCTATAGGCCTTAGCCCACCTGCGTGACCAGAAGCCACTCCAATGAGCATGGTTTTTTTATCCATAATATCATCACCTGAAATAGCATCTAAAAGCACCTTTAGCACTCCCGGATAGCTGCCGTGATACTCAGGAACAATAAAAATAATTTTATCAGCACCATGAATGTACTGAGCAACCATTGTTTTGAATTCATTAGAATGTTTCTGATACATCTCGGCAAACATAAAGTCTTTTGAAAGCGATTCTAAAGAATAAATTTGACTCTTAACACCTAATTCTTGTAAAATGTCATTACATAAACCTGACACTTTTAAGGTGTTGCTGTTGGGGCGATTTGTACCAGATATTATTGTAATCATCGTTAAATAAATTTAAGGATTAAGGGTTAGCTTCCTATTGCCCCACAAAATTAGATTAATTTAATTAATTACTATCTTGTTTTACTTATGTAACTTCTTTGGTATGAATAATGCTCCGTCCAGATTGAAAAATGAAAGGTTAAAGGCAATGATCTTCTGGGGTGGGCTTTGTGTTCTATTTTGTCTTACGGTATATCTTGGCTCAAATGAAATTGCCTCCCATATGGAAAGACACTATGGAATGTTTTTTGAGTTTGAAAAAGATATTCCTATGATTCCATGGATGATTTATATCTACACTTCATTTCATCTTTTATTGATTCTGAATTTTTTTATAATCAAAGATCCAATAGTAATTAAGGCTTTTACCATCAGCTTAATGTCTAGTTCTTTTATTGCTACAATTGTATTTCTAAGTTTTCCGGGGGAGCTCGGTTTCTCGCGAGTAGATAGTATAAGTGGCTATGAGTCCATGTATTTGTTTTTACATAAAATGGACCACCCCCATAATCTTTACCCCTCTTTGCACATTACTTTTTCAGTCTTAACCGCTTTTGCCATGTTCGATCAAACAAAAAACAAATGGTTTCATGGTTTTTTGGTGCTTTGGGTCACTTTGATCTGCTGTTCTGTGGTTTTGGTTCATCAGCACCATTTGTTTGACATTCTTACGGGTATTGTATTGTCTTTTTTTGTCATAAAATATATCTACAGAAAGATATTAGCAGGTTAACTCAATCACAACCACTAAGACAATTACCCTTGTTATATATCCTATTATACTCAAGGTTTCCATTTGCGTCCCATGCCATAACCTCTCCGTGCAATTGATCATTATAAAAGTTTCCGTCTGATGATTTTTGCCCATTTTCATGATAAGAAACACTACGGCCATTTAATAATCCGTCTTTGTACTCTCTTTCGTAGGCAAGTTGCCCACTGTTAAAATTGAAATATACGATTCCTGATAATGGCTCATTAGATGAACTCAGACGCACTAGGGCTCCATCTTTTTTGTAATCAGTTTGGTTCGCGTTATAACGATTTAAAGTCTTCTCTTTCTTCTCACTCAGCGGCTCTTTTATCGATTTATTGTTTTCTGTCTTTTCAGCATCGTTACAAGCCAAAACCACAAACAACAACAACATATATTTGATCCTTTTCATGACTTCAAAGCTAAGAAAATAAGTAAATTATTGTGGATTATTTTTATTTCAGACAACCTATTGAATTGTTGTGACGTTATTAGTGAACAAGCAACAAACAATTTTCAAAAAATAATAACGCATTCCAGTTATTATTTAGACAAAAGCAATTTTAAAGACACGTTTTTAGTTTTATAAAACAAGGTCTCTCCTTGTTTTAAGCCTCCTTTTTGGAGGCTTTTTTATGTCTAAAATCCGTGTACAATTTACTCTTTCAAAACCCTTATCTTTGCTCCAAAGTATTGAAAATGAAAAAATCATTATTCCTCATAATCGCCTTATTGAACATGACTAATTTAAAAGCACAAACGAATGAATTACCGGGAAACACTTCATTACCTTCAACCGAAGAGGAGCTAGAAAAAGTAGCCACATTTGAAACGGGAAGTTTTACTTACTCAGTAGAAGATTTTTTCGCAAAACCAAAAGCAAGCTCATTTCAATTTTCACCAAAGGGTACCTACCTCTCATACAAAGAGAAAGACGAAAACCTGAAGAACCATGTTTATGTTAAAAACCTTGAAACAGGAAAAGTAAATCGGGTTATCGAGGAGAAAGAAGAACTGATTCGCGGTTATGGATGGGCGAATGACAACCGTCTGCTTTATATAATGGATAAAGGAGGTGATGAAAATTACCACCTATTTGCAGTTGATTTAGATGGTTCAAATGAAATGGATCTCACTCCTTTTGAAGGAGTAAAAGCGGATATTCTTAATGGACTAAAAGAAGACAAAAATCACATGATTATTTCTATGAACAAGAATAATCCTTCTGTATTTGAGCCTTATAAAATTAATATAGTTACCGGCGAACTAGAACAGCTTTTTGAAAACAAAGACGTTCAAAACCCGATTAACGGATACAGCTTTGATAAAAACGGGGATTTAAGGGCCTATGTAAAGTTAAGAGGGGGCGTTGAAAATGACCTTTATTATGCATCGAAAAAAAACCAATTCAAAAAACTTAAAGAATTAAATTGGAAAGAAACATTTGGAAT
>JBELDA010000032.1:0-28595 GCA_042094515.1 Crocinitomicaceae bacterium | reverse complement strand
GAAGGAGAGGCTATCAATAACCTTTTTGCAGAGGTCAGTGGAACACCGGATTACATCTTAGAGTATACTTTAGATGGAAACCCTCTATCGATTACATCAAGTAATTCGAGTATTGTCTTGGGAAATACGTCAGGAGTTTATATCTTAACGGCACTAAACGACTATTTTTGTAGTGTTTCTATAAATGCTATGCAGACTATAACTATAAATTCAATACCTAATATGCCTATTGTATCAGGAGATACGAGCTATTGTGAAAATGCTGAAGTAGCTGATATTCAGGCTTCTGAAGGCTTATCTAGCCCTACTTGGTATTCAGATCTAGCATTGACTCAAATCATTGGAAATGATGAAAATTTAACGCCCTCAGTTATTTTAGGGAGTACCACCTATTACGTAACATCAACTGAAAATGATTGTGAAGGCCCAGCGTCGGAAGTGACAATAACCTTTGAAAATTGTGAAATTATTATTCCTACGGCATTTACTCCTGACGATGATCTGATAAATGACACATGGGAGCTAGGGAATATAGATGAGATTTATCCAAAAAATGTTGTGAGTATATTTAATCGGTGGGGAAATAAAATTTATGAATCTACTCAAGGTGCTTATGCCCAGAGACCATGGAATGGTATTTATAATGATAAAAAACTACCCAATGGTTCCTATTACTTTATTATTGAATTTAATGATGACTACACAGAAAACACTAATGGTACAGTGAGTATTTTAAAGAAATAAACTATGAAAAAATCTATTTTTATTATTGCGTTAATGATTTGCGGAGCATTTAATGCTCAACAGATACCACAGTATTCGCAATTTCAGAGAAATCAATTTATGATCAACCCGGCTGCAGCAGGTGTTTATGATTTTGTTGATATCACTATGTCTGGTAGGTGGCAATGGCTTGGAGTTGACGATTCTCCGAAGACATCGTATCTCGCCTTTTCTGTTCCTGTTCGATTTAAGCCAAAGTATTACAATCCAGGGATAAGAACGAGTGGTGGACCAGTACAAAACCCAGAAATAAAAACGGGCAAATTAAAACACACCTTTGGAGGACAGCTTTTGGCAGATCAATATGGTGCATTTAGAAAGTTTTCTTTTTCTGGAACCTATGCCATACACGTTCCTATGACCAAGAAAGTAAATTTATCTTTTGGAATTAAAGCAGGCCTTTCAAATAACTCTTTTTTGGCTGATCAGGCCCAGGTATTAAACATTATGGCTCCAGATCAAAATCAGTATAATGACCCTACCTATGATAACTTTGTTCAAAATCAATCTAATAAGTATATTATGGATGTAGGTGCTGGTTTGTATCTGTATTCAAATAATTTGTTTTTTGGAATTGCTGCGGAACAATTGACGCGAGACATGGTAGAATTTGGTCAAGGAACAGCTAATTTTGACCCTCAAATGCACTATTCAATTTTAGGGGGATATAAAATTCCGTTAAATGAGCAATTGACTTTAACACCGGGATTCTTAATTAAATATATGAGCCCAGCACCTGTTTCAATTGATGCCAATTTGCAATTGGAATACAATAACTGGTTGTGGATGACATTAGGTTATAGACATACCGATGCGTTGATTGCAATGGTTGGAATGAATATTAGTGAAAGATTTAAAGTTGGTTATTCTTATGACTTTTCTGTTTCTAGGTTTAATAGTTACAGTTCGGGAGGTCATGAATTAACACTAGGTTTAATGTTAGGAAGATAATTATTGAGACATGAAGAGTTTATTAGTTTTATTAGGAATTACTGTTAGTAGTATAGGTTTCTCACAGTTTACGGATATCGAACCACCACATAGATTAGGAGGAGAGGTAAATACAATGTATGAGGAAAATTTTCCCATTTTTTCAAGGGAAACATCAACCCTTTATTTTTCCAGATCATTTGATTCAAGTTCGATTGGTGGATTCATGGATCAGGACATTTGGCAAAGTGAAAGAATGGAAGAAAAGAATTATAGTAAAGGGGGTGAATTACATGCGCTAAATAACAAATTCAACAACTGTGTAGTTGGTTTCAATGCGGACGAATCAAGAGTATACTTACTTGGAGCATATCATGGGAAAAAGGACCTAAAAAAAGGAATTGCTTATGCTGAAAGAAAAGGCAATGGTTGGGGAGCTCCTCATGATTTGAAAATTCCTGATTTAGATATTGAAGGCAGCTTTTATGGCTTTCACATCAATAGGGAGTCAAATACGATTATTATTTCATATGAAGGACCTAATTCAAAAGGGAAAGAGGACCTTTATTTTTCTCAATTAATTGATGATAAATGGACAGCTCCAGCATCTATGGGGTCAAGTGTGAATTCTACAGGATATGAAATTTCGCCATTTTTATCAGATAATGACGATACGCTTTATTTTGCATCTAATGGTTTTGGTGGTTATGGCGATGCAGATATATTTTATTCAATAAGAACAGGTGAAGCATGGGATTCCTGGTCAGCCCCTGTAAATTTAGGAGAAGTCATTAACACACCGAAGTTCGATGCTTATTTTACCATTTTTGATCATTTCTTTTATTGGTCAAGTAATAGAGATGCAGAAATGAGTGATATTTATTATTCTTCATTTAAGCCTATACCACCATTATATGCTTCTGCTACAGGAACAGATGTTACCATATTTGAAGGGTCTGATGGGACAATCGATTTAACGCCTTCTGGAGGAGTTCCTCCGTATTCATACAAGTGGTCTAACGGTAGTGACATAGAAGACCCTAAAGACTTGGTAAAGGGGGTTTATTCTGTTATTGTTACGGATGCCGTTAATCAAGTTGCGGAGGTTGAGGTTCCTATTAATGAACCAGATCCAATAATTGAAGTTGTTGAGGTCGAAAAACCTGCTATCGAAACAATCATTTATTTTGACTTGAATTCTAGTTTTCACAGCGCAGAGAATCAATCGACACTAAAGGCATTTATAGCTGAATTTGATGCCAAAGAAGGGGTGAAACTTCATGTTGTTTCTCATTGTGACCGAAGAGACACGAAATCATACAACATTTGGTTATCCAAGAAAAGAATGAATAGAACCATTGACTACCTTGTTTCGCAGGGATTCAGTAGAGATCTGATTACAGGAGATTACAAAGGAGAAGATAGCCCGGATGTGATTTGTGATAATTGCACCGAAGAGCAGTTCACGAAAAACAGAAGAACCGTTATCAAGGTTTTAAAGTAAATCCCCATCTTGTTAATTTCATTTAAAGTTTACATGGCTCCGAATGTAATGTATTACCTTTGAAGCTGAATCGATCAAATAGACATGTTGATTGTTTAATTAAGGTAAAATGGAAATACTTGAGCTTACATTTCAATTAGGAGTTTTTTTTGCGATTTATGGGTTTATATGGTTTTTTGTAGACCTTGGATTCATGCTACTTAATGGGGGTAAGCCCAGAAGTATAGTAGAGACTTATTTCTTCAAAGGGATTCAATATGTTTTTTTAGTTAATGTCATTTTTCTGTTTTCTATTGATATGAATAGTGGAAATGTGGCCATAGCTAATCTTTATCCCATTATTTTTATTTTGGCTTTATACTTTATAGGAAAGTTTCAAAAAAATCAAAATAACATGATGATGCTATCACGTATGGGGTTAGGCAGGACGACGAGTAAATTCAATCCCAAATATGAAATCATCATTATCGTATTATCTCTTTTGGTTTTTATCGGATTTATGTTTAGGCCTGATATAGCAAATAACGCGGTTGCTTTTTGGTTTAAGGATAGTATTCTTGATATTGAATCAACTGCAATTATAGGATTCGTATTTAAGGTTATAGGTTTCTTTTTTCTAATAGGCATACTATTCAAAACCGTTAATTCTTTTCAGTATATTTCAGAAGCTTTATTCAATAAAAATCAGAGAAAAGATTCTGATTTTGATGATTATGAAGAGATAAGCTGATAATAGATTTAAATGGATTATACATTTGACAAATCACTTGTTCTATCAAAACAAACAGAGATAGACGCACTGTTCTTAAAAGGCAAACGTGTTAAAAACTCTGTTTTTACTATTTTGTATAGGGAAATCCCTTTAATTGAAGCGCCTTTTCAGGTTTTGGTATCTGTACCCAAGCGTAAAATGAAAAAGGCGGTCCATCGCAATTATATTAAAAGATGCATTAGAGAGGTGGTACGGAAAAGCAAAACCCTTTTCGAGCAAAAAGAAATTGCTGGGCAATCCTCATTGCTTTATGGAATTGTATATAATTCAGGAAAAAAACTAGAACATGTAGAGATTGAAAAACACCTTCTTCAATTGTTACAAAAAATCCAAAATCCAAAATGATAAAATTTTATTCGACACTTATATTATCTATACTATTTATGCAGCCATGGGCTGTAACTGGGCAGTCTAGAGAATTTGAGATATTGAAAAACATTGAATTGATTGACCAGATTCATGAGCATCTAGAGCTTTATTTTGTAGATGAGCCTCAGACGGGTAAAATTTCGAAAGTCGCCATTGATGCAATGCTTAAAGAGCTAGATCCATACACGGTTTTTTATCATGAGTCCAATATGGAGGATTATAGATTAATGTCTGCTGGTGAATATGGAGGGATAGGGACTTTAATACGTAAAATTAAAGGCTCAGCGTATATTGTTGAGCCCTATAAGGATAAACCAGCATACAAAAGTGGATTAAGGGCAGGAGATAAGATTTTATCCATTGAGAGCATACTTATGAAAGGGAAAACGGTTGAAGAAGTATCAAAAGCCTTAAAAGGTCCCAAGGGCTCCACAATAGTTGTAGAGGTTGAAAGAGGAAATAAAACTTTAAATTTTGACGTCATAAGGGAGCAAATCAAAATTCCTGATGTTCCTTATTCAGGAATGGTCAACGGGAACATTGCTTATGTAAAACTTTCAAGTTTTACACAAACGGCTTTTCAAAGTGTACAGTCTGAATTGCAGAAGCTCGAAGCAGAGGGAATGAAATACGCCATATTAGATTTGAGAAACAATGGAGGAGGCCTCCTATTTGAAGCTGTTAAAATTGTCAATTTATTTATCCCAAAAGGAGAGCTTGTTGTGTATACAAAAGGAAGAATAGAAAAAGAAAACAGAGAATTCAAAACCAAAGACATTCCGCTATTTCCAGATATTCCTTTGGTTGTACTGATTAATGAAAACAGTGCTTCAGCAAGTGAGATTGTTGCAGGGAGTCTTCAGGATTTAGATAGAGCTGTAATCGTGGGTAGGCAGAGCTTTGGCAAAGGTCTTGTCCAAAGAACCTATGATTTAAAATATGGGTCAAAGCTAAAAGTTACGATTTCTAAATATTACACTCCTTCTGGTCGATGCGTCCAGAGACTTGAATATTATGACCGGAATTTGGATAATGCACCCGTCGAAATATCGGATTCACTAATCAAAACATTTAAAACAAAAAACGGAAGGGATGTGATTGATGGACGGGGTATTGTTCCTGATGTTGAGCTAAACAAAAAGGAATACAGTGAGCTAACTAAATCCATAGTTCTGAATGATATTATATTCGAATATGTGAACCAATATGTAATGAAAATTGATTCAATTGACAGTCCAGAAGCATATGCTTTGGATGAGGAAACCTACAATGATTTTATTTCATATGTGAAGTCCCTATCTGACTTTAACTACTCTACCTTAGCAGAGGATAAATTAATAGATCTAAAAGAACAGATTAAGAAGGATAGCTCGTATCGCGACCTAGAACATGAACTGTTAACCATAGAATCGAGACTGAAGGGAGATATTAGCAGAGATTTGATTCGTTATAAATCGGAAATAGTACCGTTAATAGAAAATGAAATAGTCTCAAGATTTTATTTTCAAAAAGGTAAAACGGTACATTCATTTTCTTTTAGTGAATCAATTAAAGCTTCTAAAAGGATATTTGAGAGCAAGGCTGAATATGAAAAATTACTTAATCCATAGTTGTTTACGCATTGAAAATTAAAAGATCTATACTGTTCCATCACTACGCGCACTTGTTTGTGCTTTGTCTTTTTGCTGTAGGAATAGTATGTAGTAAATTTCTTATGTCGATGTCAATTTTATTAGGCTTGCTTAATCTTATTGTAGAAGGAAATTTTAAAGAATATTTTCACAATCTAAAACAAAATAAGTTTTTTCTCCTATTGCTTTTGTTTTTCGTTCTGCACCTCGCAGCAATGACTTGGAGTGATAACTGGGATTATGGACTCAATGATTTGAGAAGAAAATTATCCCTACTAGCCGTACCGATTATTGTAATTTCAAAACCAATAAGTGTTAGGACTAATTATAAGATTATATTGTTCTGCTTTGTTGCCACCTTAATTATTACAAGTCTCATAAATGCTTCTGCGTATTTTTATTTTCAAGAGCACTTTCAATATAAGGACATAAGGGATATGTCCTTGTTTAATTCTCATATCCGATATGCCATTATGATATCAATGGGGATACCAATACTGTTGGAAATTAATGGCTCAAAAAAAGGTCTTTATTTCATAATTCCCTTCATCGCTTGGCTATTGTTTTATACTTTTTTAAGTCAGGTGTTAACAGGTTTGATTTCATTATTTACTATACTGATTGCCTACATACTGTATAGGTTAATTATTGAAAAAAAGATTAAATCTTTATGGTTTTTGATTCTCTCATGCTCTGTAGGTATTGGGTTTTTATTCAATGCTCTGTTTTCTGAGCCTGAGCACATTGATTCTTCAAAAGCCAATTTTATTAGTATGAAAAAGGAATGGAAAAAAAAGTCTGATTACTCATTTGAAGGACACGATAATAGGAATCAAGAGCTTAAATATACTTTATCTCGATTTTTGGAATCAAAAAGTTTAACAAAAGACGGCAAAGGAGTACATGCATTATCAGTAAAAGAAATCAAGGCTGTAGAAAAGGGAATGGCAAATGCTTCAGAAATGAAAATTGGATTTTGGGGTAGGTTAGAAGGGTTGAGGTATCAAATCCATCATTCAAATGATCCTAATGGTCATTCATTACTACAACGTATTGAGGCTTGGGAAACGGGAGTTGAAATTTTTAAAGAGCATCCTGTTATAGGCGTCGGAACCGGTGATGTCGAAGATGCTTTTAAAATAAAATATAGAGAGAACAAATCAAAATTAATTCCATCAAATCAAATTAGAGCTCATAATACCTATCTAACGAGTCTACTCACCTTTGGTGTTTTTGGCTTGCTACTTTTTGTTTTTATTCTTTATGTGTATTTGAGATTACAACTTCAATATAAACAGCTAATGGGATTCATATTTATGGTTTTAATGATCGTAACGTTCTTTTTCGAAGATACGCTGGAAACACAAACGGGAATCACTTTATTTAGTTTCTTTGCAGCATTGTATTCTATTCAAGTACCTTCCAAGAAGAATGATTAATATATTTGTTTAAATTCGTTCTAGTTATGTCAATTGAGGTAAAAAACGTTTATAAGTATTTTGGTGAGCAGGCCGCTGTAAAGGATATTTCTTTTACTGTAAATAAAGGTGAGATTGTTGGATTTTTGGGGCCAAATGGCGCTGGAAAGAGCACCACAATGCGTATGATTACTGGATTTCTACCAGTGTCCTCAGGGGAAATATATGTTTCAGGATTAAAGGTGGGAATTGACAATTTAAAAGCCCAACAAAAAATAGGATACCTTCCTGAGAATAATCCATTATATGTTGATATGTATGTAAAGGAGTATTTGGAGTTTGTGGGTCGAATATATAAGGTTTCAAATTTAAAAAGTAGAATCAATGAGATGATTGAGGCTGTTGGATTGGAACTCGAGCAGCATAAAAAAATTGGTGCCTTATCAAAAGGTTACAGGCAAAGGGTTGGATTGGCTCAGGCAATAATTCATGATCCTGAGGTGCTTATTTTAGATGAACCGACCTCTGGATTAGATCCCAATCAACTTGTTGAAATACGTGAGCTAATAAAATCGATTGGGAAAGAAAAAACACTTATGCTTTCAACACATATCATGCAAGAAGCAGAAGCGATATGTGATAAAATAGTAATTATTTCAAAAGGGGAAATAGTGACCAACCAGAGCACATCGGATCTGCAAAAACAAGCATCAGGAAAATTTCTTTTTGTTGAATTTCAGCAAGAGGTGAGCAAAAGTCAATTGAGGAAAATAAAAGGAGTAGAGAGTGTTGAACACTATGAAAAAGGTTTTCTCCTGAAGTCAAATTCTTTAGATGAATTAAAGGTTCATGTATCTCAATTTACCCAAGAAAATGATTTGGTAATTATGACACTGAATACTGAAAGTAAATCATTAGCAGAAATATTTAAAGACCTAACTGTATAAGATGAATTTTATTGAAGAATTGAGATGGAGAGGTATGATTCACGACATCATGCCTGGAACAGAAGAAGCTTTATTGGAAAATTCATCTTCCGGTTATATCGGTTTTGACCCTACCTCGGACTCTTTACATATTGGAAGCTTAGTCCAAATAATGACCCTTGTTCATTTTCAGAGGGCGGGGCACAAGCCTATTGCGCTTATTGGTGGAGCGACAGGAATGGTTGGTGATCCATCTGGAAAGTCACAAGAAAGAAACTTATTGGATAAGGAGACTATTGAAAAAAATATCGAAGGTGTACAAAGTCAACTAGAGAAATTCTTAAGCTTTGAAGGCGAAAATGCAGCGGAAGTGGTGAATAATGGAGATTGGTTTGAATCCATGAATTTCCTAACATTTATTAGAGATGTTGGAAAACATATATCCGTGAATTATATGATGGCAAAAGATTCTGTAAAATCAAGATTAGAAACTGGAATGTCGTTTACAGAGTTTACTTACCAATTAGTTCAAGGATATGATTTCTTTCATTTGAACCAACAAAAAAACTGTATTGTTCAGCTTGGCGGATCTGATCAGTGGGGCAATATTGTAACTGGTACTGAATTGATTCGACGAAAATCCGGGAAATCAGCCTTTGCGGTAACAACACCATTGATCAAAAAGGCAGATGGTTCAAAATTTGGCAAAACCGAAAGTGGAAATATATGGCTCGATCGTGATAAAACCTCTCCTTATGCTTTCTATCAATATTGGTTGAATGTTTCGGATGAAGATGCCTCTAATTTTATAAAAATATTCACGTTATTTTCTGAAGCCGAAATAATGTCCTTTCAATCTGCGCATGATGAGGCTCCTCATCAGCGATTTTTGCAGAAAAAAATAGCTGAAGATATAACAACAAGAGTACATGGAGAACAAGCTCTTCAGCAGGCCATTAATGCGTCTAAAATATTATTCGGTAAATCGACTAAAGAAGATTTAATGAGATTGTCCGATGAGGATTTTCTTGCCGTTTTTAATGGTGTACCCCAAGCCAATATTAATATGGAAGATGTGCAAAATGGAATTTCTATTATAGATGCATTGGTTTCTAAATCGGGATTTTTGAAATCAAATGGAGAAGCCAGAAGAGAGCTTAAAGCCAATTCAATTTCTGTCAACAAAGAAAAGGTTAATGACCAATTTGAGCTGAAAGATTCTGATTTAATCAATCAAAAATACATCCTGCTTGGAAAAGGGAAAAAAACAAATTTCATTTTATGCCTAGAGGCTTAATTCAAAATGCTCCTTACTAAATAATCAGCATGGCATCTCCGTAGGAGTAAAACCTGTACTTCTCTTGGATCGCCTCTTTATATGCCTTTTTCATCAATTCATGACCACAAAAAGCAGAAATCATCATCAATAATGTTGAAAGAGGGGTGTGGAAATTGGTAACCAAGGAATTCGCGATTTTAAATTCGTAAGGAGGGAAAATGAACTTATTGGTCCATCCATCATAAGGTTTTAAGAAACCATCTGTTGACACAGCAGTCTCAATCGTTCTCATGGAAGTCGTTCCTATAGCACAAACTCTTTTTTTATTGCGTTTCGCTTTATTTACGAGGTCGGCAGCTTCCTGGTTTATTGAAGCTTGTTCCGAGTCCATTTTATGCTTAGTGAGATCTTCAACTTCTACGGGCCTAAAGGTTCCCAATCCAACATGTAGAGTGATTTCAGCCATGTCAACACCTTTAAGTTCTAGTCTTTTTAAGAGCTGTCTCGAGAAATGAAGGCCAGCAGTCGGTGCTGCAACGGCTCCTTCTACTTTCGCAAAAATAGTTTGGTATCTTTCTTCATCTGTTTTTTCAACATCTCGTTTGATGTATTTTGGTAATGGCGTTTCTCCAAGCTGAGTGATTTTAGCTTTAAAATCCTCATAAGGACCATCAAATAAAAACCTCAATGTTCTTCCTCTTGAGGTTGTATTGTCAATGACCTCAGCAACCAAAGAATCATCTTCACCGAAATAAAGCTTATTTCCTATTCTGATTTTTCTTGCAGGATCAACTAACACATCCCAAAGAAGACTGTCTCTATTTAATTCTCTCAATAAGAAAACTTCAATCTTAGCTCCTGTTTTTTCTTTATTCCCGTACATTCTTGCTGGGAACACTCGAGTATTGTTCATAATCATTACATCTCCTTCATCAAAATAGGTGATAAGGTCTTTAAATAATTTATGTTCAATTTTACCCGTGTCCTTATGAACTACCATTAATCTGGACTCATCACGATTTTCACTGGGGTATTTTGCAATTAATTCTTCTGGAAGTTCATAGTTGAATTCCGATAATTTCATCTTACTCATAGGGAACTATATTTGATTTTACAGTCAAAGTCAGCAAAGATACAATATGAAACACCCGTTTGTCAAGTATTTCAGTACATTTCTCCCTTAAAATTGAAAATAAACAAAAGGCTTGAAGGTATCAGAGAATGCCTGATAGATGATAATCAATATGATAGCTACTACAAATGACTGAATAAACATAGGGAGACCTGTGAACTTTCTTTCGCCAAATTCTTTTATTTTAGTCGGCAGCCAATGTAGTATGTATCCAAACACCATTACATATAGTGCTGTGTCAAAACCGGTCATGAGCGTGTCGAATGTTTCGGAATTAAGGTCAAAATGATACCAAATTTGAGTCAGCATATTTGCTGGAGCTCCGTCATCTTCTAACCTAAACCATATACGTGTGAAAGTGATGAAATTGAAAGTGATTAGAATTCTCCAGAATCGAGTAAATAAAGTTGACGAGTTTTCATAGGGGCTTATTTTTCGCCAATGGTTATATATGATGAGTGCAGCACCATTCATAGCTCCCCAAATCACAAAGTTTTCACTTGCGCCATGCCACAAACCTCCAATGACCATTGTTATTATTAGGTTAAGGTCGCGGTGAACATATCGTTTGAAACCAGGAAAAATTAGTGATATACCAATATAAATAATCAGCAGTCCAAGGTAAATAAAGATTAGCCAGTACCATTGGGTAATGAAAATCATGAATATTAATATGACAATCGTGGCAATATAGGTGCCTATTCCACCACTTCTATTTCCGCCTAATGGAATGTATAAATAATCCCTCAACCATGAACCAAGAGACTTGTGCCAGCGCCTCCAAAAATCAGCGACACTTACGGCTTTATATGGAGAATTGAAGTTTTCCAGTAGCTTGAATCCCATTAGTCTGGATACACCAATAGCAATATCTGTATAACCTGAAAAATCACCATAAATTTGTAAGGAATAGCCCCACATCGCAAGAATGCTAATAAAACCCGGAAAAGCCTCTGGAGCATCCGCTACTTTGTCAATAAAATGAATGGCAATGTAGTCAGCGAGCACTATCTTTTTGATAAACCCTTTTACAATTTGAATGATTGCCCAGCTAAAATCTGTATGATTTAGCTGATAAGGCTGTCTGATCTGAGGGATAAAATCTCTTGCTCTTACAATGGGGCCAGCAACCAGTTGTGGGAAAAAGCTAACAAAAAAGGCATAGTCAAAAAAACTCTTGACTGGTTCCACTTCTTTTCTGTAAATATCTACAACATAGCTAATACTTTGAAAAGTGAAAAACGATACACCTACGGGAAGTACGATAATATCTACAAAGGATCCCTGTCCCAAAACACTATTTCCTATTTGTGCAAATACGTTGAATACTTCATATTTGGTATCAAACATATCATTGAAGGATTCGGTAAAGAAGTAGGCATATTTAAAATATCCTAGGGTGAGAATATTGAATAATACAGAGAGTGTCACGTATCCCTTTTTTTTGAGCACGGAGGCACTATTCCAGACCCCTTTGCCTATAAAATAATTGATAACGATGCTGGAAAAAAGCAATAAAACCAACAATCCTGATGTTTTGAAATAAAAGAAAAGGCTTGCTACAAATAAGAAGATACTCCTCGTAAGTTTGTATTTATGGACATAGCTAAAGATCGCTAGTACCAAAAGGAAAAAGATCCAGAAATCCAGCTGTGTGAAAATCAGTGGATGATTTTCGTCAAACGTGAAAAAGTGATCAAATCTGGTCATTTCCCTGGGTTATCTTTTTCGTTTAAGCATTCAATGTGGTTTAAATACTTCAAGAATGCATCAATGTATAATTCTCCTTTCAAATGATATCCTTCTTTCGTAAAGTGGACATAGTCTCCTCTCATTAAGCCCTCCATTCTCCACGTATTCGAAGAGCCGAGCCCTCCCATAAATCCGTAAAAATCCCATACCCCACATTGATATTCTTTAGCCAGCTCTACGATCACCTCTCGCTGCCTCGCCGTGTTTTTATTGGGATAACGTTTTTTATAGTAGCAATCATTTGGGACAGTCAATAAAATGGCGCAATGTGGATTTGCTTCTAAAACAATATTCATCATTTTCCTTAAGTTTTCTTTATAGGCCTCAGGTTTGAAGTCAGCATATGGAACGAAGCCATCATTGGTTCCGACTGAAAACGCGAAATAGTCGGGAGGAGAAAGCTTTAGGTCTCTTAGAAAGTGTTCATTGTCCAAATAAGTATATAAACCTGCACCATTAATTCCAATTGAATTATATGAAATACCAGGTAGATCATTTAGCAACTCAAACCCATAAAGGTCCAATCGAAAGGGCTTCTTCGTAGACCGAATAAACTGCATATCAAGTGATTTTATTGGATCTGTAAATCTAATCTCGGTATATCCCATATCTGCACAACGTCGTACAGATTGTATTAATATCTCGTCATCTCCAAAATTAAATTCGTATGGAATTAATCCACTATTGTGATAGATTCTTATGGCATTAATTGGAGGGCTCACTCTTGTTTTTTTATGCTTAAATTTTAGATCAATCAAAGAGTCTGTGCATGAGATGGCAGCACCTGTAATCCCATATTGCAGAAACTCAGGCCGGTGTATAACACTACGGTAACCACTCCATGTATTTGATGAGGTAAACCGATAATTACTTGGATTATTGGTTCGAGCAAGATTAAATGGAAATACAAGGCCTCTTTCACCAACAAGTCCTGGCCAATTAGATTGAATAAAGCTTCTAAAATCGTGAGTATAAATGTCAGCTTGAATATGAGATCCTCCAATATGATAGAATTGAAGTTTTCGATCCTTGAATAGAATCATTGAGTCCAAGTTTTGATATAGATAGTCCCAATTTGGATTGGACTCGGCTGGGAATTGAAAATAATTTTGATCAAAGTTGATAAAGGGAAATTGATTTATTGCATTAGTATCAATACTTATTGCATTCAATAAAATAGAATCCTTCTTCATTGCTCGTGATTGGCCAAAAATGGAGTTCGGCATCAACCAAATGAAGAGTAAAAAAAGTGTAATTCTAAAGTGCATCAATTTTCTTTTTTTCAGGAATTATATCTTGTTCCCATTCCTTATATGCTGAAATTAAAGCGTTATAAAATAATTGAGATGCCTTACTTGCTCCTTTATGAGAAAAATGAACATAATCTTTACCTGCAAGGCCATTATTAACCCATGCAAACATTGAATTTTTACCGCCCATTGCATCATATAAATCCCAGTAAGATGCGCCAGCTTTTAAACTTTGAATTTTCATTTGCTCTACGCAATAAGGTAAATATGCATAGGTAGAATAAATCCCCTCCTTATATTGGGCCATGTCGCTAGGTCCGATTACAACGATAGCTGCACCCTTTGCACAACCCTGTAGATATTCGATTTGTTTTCTAAATCGATAAGCATATCCTTTTACAGAGCTACTGTCTTTGAAAAAGGGCACTGAATTCCCTCCAAATTGTAAAATAATAAGTTTTGTATTTAGCTCCTTGTGCATAAAAGACATAGATCTGTAATCAACTGCTCCAAAACTCGTGCCTGAGGACCCTCTCATGGCGATATTGGACATTTGTACTCCAACATCCCCTTCTAAAGAAACTCCATTTATGATTGGGCTTGCGGTTGAGTTGAAGACAATTTTAAGCTTTTCAGGGGTATTGGGAAACTTCCACTTAAAGACATGCGGTAGTCCATCAGGATTTAGAGTATCCTTGACGATAAGCTCCCCATTGTCATACACTTCAATTTTACAGCTTGAGTGACAAGAATTGTAAAATACAGATAGGTTGTTGTAGGCTTTACACCGTGAATAGGCCACATTTGATGGGCTCAATTCCATCCAGGCCTCGGTAGGAATCCCTTTAAGAGCTTTTGAACTGTCTATATCAAATACGGCTGAAGAGAGCATAATGCCATATTTATTAGAGCTCAGCTTCTCATTTCCAAAGATGATTTTTCTATTAAAATTTGGTGAATACTGATGACGAAAAGAGATTGTGCTGTATACATTTATTGTGGGAATAAGACCTGGGCCAGCACCTCCAAATTGGGTTTGAAGACGCTGTCTTATAAAGGAAGTCATACGATCACCTTCGATTTGTGAATCGCCGTAATGACAAATATTAATCTTCTTATTCTTTTTTATAGCAATGGATAGCTCCGAAAAGAATGCGAATAAATTCGATTTTGACTTTTCATTCATATGAAGCTTTGTTTTGCTCTTGACAGCCAATACCGTATCTTTTGTTGGAAGACCTAAAGAGGTGGAATCGGTTTGTGCTGTTTTTAGGAATTCCTGGTCTTGATTGTCATTGATGTTCACATCATTTAAAAACTTGAGGTCTTTATTTTCCTGAGTTACTGGGTTTAATAAATTTTCCCATGTCATAAATGAGATTTTTATTCCAAATAGCTCATAACCATCTTTTGGAGTAAAATAAACCACAGGTAAAAGAATCATCGCCGTAAACAAAAGAAAAAAAAGTACATTTATTGGTCTATATTCCTTCATTGGATGAACCTTGTTTAAAACAAATATAATTTTTTTATATAAAGCTTTTAATGAAAGATAATTTACTTATTAATGAAACGTCGTTGTATCTGTTGCAGCATTCTCAAAACCCTGTAAATTGGGAGCCATGGTCGGAAAATGCCTTTAAAAAGGCTAAGAAAAAAAATAAAATGGTTTTGGTGAGCATTGGATATTCATCCTGTCACTGGTGTCATGTGATGGAGCATGAAAGTTTTCAAGACAAGGAGATTGCCGATTTCATGAACAAAAACTTTATATGTATAAAAGTTGATCGAGAGGAACGTCCTGATATTGATCATTTATATATGAAAGCTATACAGCTTATGGGGATTAATGGAGGTTGGCCCTTGAACTGTTTTGTTTTGCCGGATGGGAAACCAATATACGGAGGGACTTATTTCAATAATAAAGAGTGGTTAAGGGTGCTCAAGGCATTGGTAGAAACATATCACAAAGACAAAGACAAGGTTATTACTTTTGCACAAAAAATGGTTGAAGAATTGAGAAATCAAAACCAACAATTGTCTTTAGCTAACCATGCTGACCATTCAGAAGAGGTGTTAAATTCTGTTTTGAAAACCTGGGAGGTTTCTTTTGATTACAAGGATGGCGGGTTTAATTATGTACCTAAATTTCCGATGCCAAATAGTCTTATAAGTATTTACAGCTATGCCCTGCATAAAAACAATAATGCCGTGATGGAATTTGTGAATAAAACGCTTTGTAAGCTATCATATGGAGGGCTATTTGATCATGTAGAAGGTGGTTTTGCCCGCTATTCAACAGATGCTATTTGGAAAGTTCCTCATTTTGAAAAAATGCTTTACGACAATGCACAGCTCATCCAGCTGTATAGCGTTGTTTATTCTCAAACACCGGACAAAAGTGAATACAAAAGTGCTGTAAATAAAAGCATTAAATGGCTTCAAAAAGAACTAAAAACAAGCTATGGTTCTTATTTGTGTTCTCAGGATGCGGATTCAGAAGGAGTTGAAGGGGCATTTTATTGCTGGACTGAAAATGAATTGAAAACGATTTTGAAGGAGGATTTTGAATGGTTTAGTACCTATTTTAATATTTCCGAAGAAAATATTTGGGAAGAGGACAGGTATATTTTATACAAAGATAGAGGTGTGGTTGATTTTGCATTAGCTAAGTCTTGGTCAATTGATGAATTTCAGTCAAAGCTTAATGATTCAATGGACTTGTTGAAAGAAAAGAGGACAAAACGAAAGAAGCCAGCAATTGACACAAAATCATTAACCTCGTGGAACGCCCTTCTTATAAAAGCTTTCGTTCATGCCTATATTGCATTCGAAGAAGAAATGTATTTAGAGGAAGCCAAGGAGATATCAAATTGGATTATTCAATATCAAACGACATCGGATTATTGTCTACATCATAATTTTGTTAATGGAGAATCATCAATAGATGGATTTTTGGAGGATTATGCTTTTACAATGGATGCATTTATTCTTCTGTATCAAGCTACGGGTGAACTCACATATTTAAATCACGCCAAAAAATTTCTCGAAAAGGTAGAGCTTGATTTTAGCTCAAAGAAGCAAGAATTGTTTTATTTTTCAAATGTAAATTCGACACTTATCTCCAGGAAAATTGACATAGAAGACGATGTCATGCCCTCCTCAAATTCGGTCCTTGCCCATTCTTTCTTTTCATTGGGGGTGTATTTCAGAAGATCTGATTGGACGCTAAAATCAAAGAAAATGTTATCCTGTGTTATCGATCAAATGGAAAGATTCCCAATGAGTTATTCTAATTGGTTTCATTTATACAGTAGGATTCTTTATTCTATATCAGAGATCAGTATTATTGATAATGATGAGGTGCTAAAAAGTGATGATTTGAATGAACTCATAAACCCTTTTGTATTAATTAGCCACCACTCTTCAATTCCCATGTCAAAGGAATTTAACAAGGGCATATATGTTTGTAAAAATCAGACCTGTCTTCCTCAAATGAAATCAGTGAAAGAACTCAGAGAAAATCTTAAAGGCTAATTTTTTCTTTTCAAAGCTTTCTCTGCGGCGGATACGATATCCGAGGTGCCTAAACCATACTTATCCATTAGATCCATGGGTTTCCCACTCTCTCCAAAAGAGTCATTTACAGCGACAAATTCATGGGGGCAAGGGTGATTTCTTGATAATACCTGTGCTACAGCTTCACCAAGTCCTCCATTTGCCATGTGCTCTTCAGCAGTTACCATACATCCCGTTTTTGATACTGAATTTAAAATGGCAGAAACATCAAGAGGTTTGATTGTATGCATATTGATAAGCTCTACTGAAATACCTTTTTCGGTCAACACTTTGGCTGCCTCTATGGATTTCCAAACCATGTGGCCACATGCAATAATAGTTACATCTGAACCTTCATAAATGGTTTGTGCTTTCCCTATGATAAAAGGGGCATCAGGCTTTATAAAAATGGGCATTACTGGTCGGCCAAACCTTAAATATACAGGGCCATCATGATTGGCAATGGCCTTGGTGGCTTGTTTGGTTTGATTGAAGTCAGCCGGTACGACGACGGTCATGTTAGGAAGCATTCGCATCATTCCTATGTCTTCAAGAATTTGATGTGTAGCACCATCCTCCCCTAATGTAAGTCCTGCATGAGAGGCACATATTTTGACGTTCTTTTTAGAATAAGCAATGGATTGTCTTATTTGGTCATAAACGCGTCCTGTTGAAAAGTTTGCAAAAGTTCCCGTGAAGGGAATTTTGCCTCCTATGGTCATTCCTGCGGCTAAACTCATCATATTGGCCTCTGCAATTCCAACTTGAAAAAATCGTTTTGGATGTGCATTTTGAAAAGCATTCATTTTCAATGAGCCTGTTAAATCTGCGCACAGAGCAACGACATTCTCGTTCTCTTCGCCTAATTCTGCCAAACCTTCTCCAAAACCGGATCTCGTGTCCTTATTTCCTAATATTTCCATAGCTTAAAGGGTTAAATATATTGTGTTATTTGATTTTATCGTAAATGTTTTTTCAGTGGTATAAGAGGAGGAATATTGATTTTTCCCTCTATAAATAAGTTTGTACTTCCCTGGCTGTAGATTCCATTTTTGATTTGTTGACTTTGAATTGAGATTACATACCCATTCATAATTGTTTTCCCCTCTCAAAACAAAAACTTGCCCTGCTGCAAGTGTTTTTGATCGCAATTCAATAGTTCCAGATGCAGGGATATCTATTGTCGTAGTTTGTTTTTCTTTAATTTCAACTTCTCTATATATGCGCGGTAGCGTAAATATTTCCACATCATATTTCCCGATTAAATATTTCTCGGTACTCTTTAAATCCTGATGATTAATAGTTGCGTTGTTATCTTTTTGAGAGACTCGCATCGTATAATTTACATTATAAGGACTTTTTTTGGAGCTTAGAGATAAGAACCCTTGTGCAGCATCGATTTGAATCATATTGTGTGTATGTTCAACGAGTGTTATATTTTTTTTAATTATTTGTGGCAATGTTTTCACGTAAATGTCGTATTTGAGAGTTGGGTCCCAAACAAGAGTATCTGGATTTTTATATCTATTTAGAGTGTGGGTAAGTGTTTGGAGTAATTTATCAGTTCCTGCTTGATATATGAACATACTTACATCAGTTTCTGTCGGTTTTTGACTTAGGTCATTAAGATTTACCTGAACCGTGGTGTTTAATAAAGCCTTATTTATGATTGTAGATAATACAGTTTTAAAGCTGTTTTTATTCTCAGCCTCAGTGTATGCCCCAATACAATTAAATTGCTCTAAGTAGGAAAGGTCCATGCCAATTCCAATTACAAAAGGGGTAACCTTAACCTCTTTTTCTTTGAGCTTTGTAGCAACTGCGCACGGGTCATTGTCACACGATTCTAAACCATCCGTGATGAGAATAATAAAGTTCCTGCTTTTTTCGTCGGGAAAGTCATCAGCTGCAGCTTCAAGAGAGCGTGCAATTGGTGTGGCACCTTTTGCTCTTATGGTCTTTATTTTTTGTTTGATTGTTTCAGTATTATTAGTTCCAAAAGGGACCTCAAGCTTCGTGTCATTGCAATCTTGATGAGCATTACTTACGTTCGATTGATGTCCATACACTCTAAGAGCAATTTCTAAATTTGGAATTCCCTTAAGATCTTGTACAGATTGATTTAGAATTTCTTTAGCGGATTCCATTCGTGTTTGTTCATCCCATTTGAGATTCATGCTGTTAGAAGCATCAAGGATGAATAAAATACGTGTCTTTTCTTGGCCCAAAGCCAAGAAATTAATTGCAACCAATAAAAATACAACTACATTTTTCACTAATAATCTCCCAATGTTTCTTCAAGCTGGTTTAAAGCATTTTCAAGCTGCTCATCATTTGGAGCAACACCATGCCACTTGTGCGAACCCATCATAAAGTCGACTCCTTGACCCATTTCCGTTTTCATTAACACAGCAATAGGCTTTCCTTTACCTAGTGAATTGCTAATATTTGTAAAGGTTTTTTTAATCTCATCAAAGTTATGACCGTCCATTTCATAAACTTCCCATCCAAAAGCTTGCCATTTTTGTTTTAAGTTCCCTAATGATAGCACATCTTCTACGTCTCCATCAATTTGTCTGCCATTATAATCAATGGTTGCAACAATGTTATCAACGCCTCGAGCCGCGGCATACATGGCAGCCTCCCAGATCTGGCCTTCTTGTAGCTCTCCATCTCCATGAAGGCTATATACTATGCTAGGATCATTGTTTAATTTTTTGGTTTCAGCAGCGCCAAGAGCAACAGAAAGCCCTTGTCCTAATGATCCCGAAGCCATTCTAATCCCAGGAAGATTTTTGTCTGTTGAGGGGTGTCCTTGTAAACGAGATGATATTTTTCTAAATGTGGAGAGTTCGGAAACAGGAAAGTATCCAGACCTGGCTAAAGCACTATACCAAACTGGTGAAATATGTCCATTTGATAAAAAGAAAAGATCTTCATTTTCGGCATTCATATTGAACGCATTAGAATTATGATTCATCCAATCAAAATATAAAAATGTTAAAAAGTCTGCACAACCCAAAGACCCTCCTGGGTGTCCTGATTTAACGGCAGCAACCATCCTTACAATATCACGTCTTATTTGAGTTGATATCTTGTTTAATTCTTGAGTATTCATGATTTTTTCTTTTCATTAGTATTGCTAACTTTACAAAACTAATTTTAATTATGCTTGAAGCTATAAATTTCTTTGAACAAATGAAGCAACTTTTCAACGATACATAGGGTCAATACATATAAGAAAGCTTATGCAAAAATTATTCTCAATCATCCTGTTTCTCCTTGTCACGATATTTGGTTATTCCCAAAACACGGATAAGGCACTTTTAAATTCATACTCTAAAGAAGAATTGGCTTCTATAAAAAAATCCGAACCAGAAAAATATAATCTTTTAGTGTATGCTGTGGAGCATGGAACTTATTTGGGGGAATTTGATGCAGAAAAGCACGGTCAATTAAATCTAAAAGAATTATCCGAGCTTACAAGTAAACCTCTATTTACGGATTTACATGTAAAGATCCAGTCTTATAATCAATATTTCTATGCGCCAAAGATGAATAAAATGGTGATTGTTAAATCCGAGTGGGTTCTGAACAACGAAAAATCAAAACAAAAATGAGAGTATCGCAGGTCGTAACGATTTTCTTTTTTCTCATTAGTGCGGGATCCTATTCCCAAATGGTTACTATGGGAGACCCTGGTTACCCTGAAAGTAGCCCCATGGATTGCAATACATTTGGTGTTTCGGGAACAAACTTTCAAGATCCTGGAGCTGCTGGAGATTATCCTGCAAATTATAATGAAACGATTGTATTTTGTCCAGATTTAAATATAGGAACTAAGGCTACAGTGACTTTCGGTATTAATGCCGGGTTCCAGTTTGATGTAGATGGTTCTGATTCCATTTATGTTTATGATGGTCCAGATGCTTCTTCACCATTATTGGGTGCACACAATAGTGTTACTGATCCAGTTGGTTTTGCTTATCAAGCAACCTGGGCAAATCCAAGCGGTTGTTTGACGGTTGTTTTTGTTACGGATGGAGCCAATGAAGGAAGCGGTTGGATAGGAAATGTTCAATGTGGTAATCAATATCAACCATTTGAAGCACATATGGAAGCATTTGTTAATGGAAATGGTTCAGATGCTCTTAATCCGGTTGATACGGGTTTTGTGGATATTTGTTTTGGTGATAGCATTCTTTTCGTAGCTACACCGGTATTTCCTTATTCTGAAGAAACAACCGGATATGGGTATTCACAGGACATTAATTCAACCATTGATTTTCAGTGGGATGTAACAGATGGAAACACTTATCCCAACAATGATTCAATTTGGATCACTCCGCCTACTCAGTCGGGTTTTCTTGTGGATCTAAAAATAACAGACCAGTTTCCTCAAAATGAACGCGTGAGGAGTAAAATAAGGGTTTCATTAACTCCGAGTTTTGCAGGTACTGGACCATTACAAGATTCGGTGTGTTTGGGAGAAAACACAACTTTAATTGGAGGTGTGACACCCCAAGATACGGTTGGAGTTGAGATACCTCCTGGATCCTTTCAGCTTGGAGGTAATTTTGCAGGCTTGACTTATTTACCAGATGGTTCGGGACAGCAATATCAGGCACCAATTACAATTGGTGGCTTCCCTTCAGGAGCGACTATACAGAACGCACAAGACTTGAATCAAGTTTGTATTACAATGGAACATTCATATTCTGGTGATTTAGAAATCTGGTTACAATGTCCTAATGGCACGACTGTGCCTTTGGTGAATTCATACAATCCTGGAGCAATCCCAGGAGGCGCATCTGGAGGACCCACGTATTTAGGAGATCCAATTGATGACTTTGGAGGCGGGGGTCCTGGTGCCGGATGGGAATATTGTTTTAGCTCTGTCTTTAATGATATCGGTCCAATGACTCAAAATTGGGCAAACACCATTCCCGCTCCTAATTTTGGAAATAACAATCCGTCTGTTGACCCGAGTAATACCTATCAGCCAGAAAGTTCTTTTGCCGATTTTGCTGGATGTCCCGTTAATGGGAATTGGACGATTTTTGTACAGGACAACCTTACTGTAGACGATGGTTATATTTTTGAGTGGGGATTGTTTTTTGATGGATCTTACTTTCCTGGTTTAGGGTCTTATCAAACCTCAGCTGATACGAGCTGGTGGAATAATGATCCAACTATTATTTCTGGACAAAATGACACTTTAATTGTAGTACAGCCTAATTCTACAGGTTCATATAGCTATGTATTTAATGTATTGGATAATTATGGGTGTCCGTATGATACGACCGTGTCATTTACTGTAGTAGCGGGACCCGAAATATTCACGGATACAATCGCTTGTAATTTGGAATTTCAGGTTTCTGAAACGGTTGCTTTTAGTGGTGGTGTTTGGAGTTCTTTGGATACGACAATTGGTTTTTCAAATCCAAACCTTATTAACCCCCTTATTACATCTACTATGGCAGGTAATTATCAGGTCATTTTCACGGATAACGAGTGCAACGTTACCGATACAGCTAATATATCTTTTCCGCCATACCTGTATTTGACTATGCCTGACACGACAGTTTGTGAGAACTCCGGTTATGAGATTGTTCCCATAGTTACAACGAGTCAATATAACGATGGGTATGAACCAGAAATAAATTATTTGTGGAGTGATGGCACTACTTCTCCTACCTTGGTATCAGAACAGGCGTGGTCATATGTATTAGAAGTATCGAACCAATGCGATACTGTTTTAGGTAATTTTACCATTTTACCCTTACCAGACATAGTAAATGATACTGCGGTTTGTAATTATTTATATCAGGTTTCTGGTTTAAATGCACCAAATGGAGGCTCCTGGTCTACATCCAGTTCTGAGTTAAGCATAACTGGAGATCCTATCAATCCTGCGGTAAGTACAAGTTTAGCAGGTGTTTATGATTTGACGTTTACGGATCCTTTATGCCAATTTGATCAATTGATTTATGTTGATTTCCCACCCAATTACTCTGTAGTCGCAAGTGATACGAGTGTTTGTAACGGTTCTTTGGTTCAGCTTCAGGCAACAGCAGTTTCAGAACCGGTTCAGGTTGGATATAACTCTAATGTTTCATTCGATTGGTCCAATGGAGAAAGTGGAAATGTAATTGAAGTTAATGAAGCCGGAAACTATACAGTTACCTTAAATCACATATGTGGTTCTTCTGAGGACATTGCTACCTTGGACTACTATTATTGCGACTTGAATGCACCGAATGTAATTGTATTGTCTTCTGACGTGGGTAATGATGAGTTTTTTGTGAATTACAACGGCATTCAAGACTTTCAATGTATTATTTTGAATCGTTGGGGAAATAAAGTGTTTGAGTATTTTGATCCAGCTGGTACTTGGCCTGGAACAAATATGTCAGGAAAGACTCTAGACGAAGGGACATACTTCTATAAAATCAATGCGGTATTCGAAGGAGGAAACGAAATTCAAAAGCACGGCTTCGTTATGCTCAGGTATTGAATAAACACATAACTTTGTAATCTAATATAAAGTTATGAGTTCGATATCCTTCCAAGAAGAAATATTACAAGGGATACCAAATCAAATTCCGCCAAAAAAGGAATATGATAAATCCATCAATCATGCCCCAAAAAGGAAACAAATTTTATCGTCAGATGAAAAAAAACTAGCATTGAAAAATGCTCTTCGGTATTTTCCAAAAGAACAGCACAAAGAATTAATCGAGGAATTTGCCTCAGAATTAGAGGAATACGGTAGAATCTACATGTATCGTTACCGCCCTGAAAATAAAATTCTCGCACGACCAATAGAAGATTATCCAGGAAATTGTGAGCAAGCAAAGGCTATAATGTTGATGATTCAAAACAATCTGCACTATGATGTAGCACAGCATCCACACGAATTGATTACCTATGGTGGCAATGGTTCTGTATTTCAAAACTGGGTTCAATACCGATTGACTATGAAGTATTTGTCAGAAATGACAGACGAACAGACCTTGGTTATGAATTCTGGCCATCCACAGGGGTTGTTTCCATCACATAAAAATGCACCTCGTGTAGTTGTTTCAAATGGCATGGTAATTCCCAACTATTCCAGTCAGGATCACTGGGAAAAATTTAATGCACTTGGGGTTACTCAATATGGACAAATGACGGCTGGTTCATATATGTATATTGGACCACAAGGAATCGTTCATGGCACAACGATTACAGTTCTTAATGCGATTAGAAAAATTGCTAAAAACAGGGACGACTATAAAGGAAAACTATTCGTAACTGCTGGATTAGGCGGTATGTCAGGGGCACAGCCCAAAGCGGGTAATATTGCTGGAGTAATTTCTGTTACAGCTGAGGTAAACCCTAAAGCTGCAAAAACAAGACATGATCAGGGATGGGTTGATGAAATTATTTCAGATATAGATTTGCTTTGTGAAAGAGTTAAAGTAGCCAAATCAAATTTGGAGATTGTTTCATTGGCTTATATTGGAAATATTGTGGATGTCTGGGAGAAATTCAGTAAGCAAGATATTTATATTGATTTGGGTTCAGATCAAACTTCTCTTCATAATCCATGGGCTGGTGGATATTATCCAGCTGGACTTACTTTTGAAGAATCAAATACGATGATGTCTGAAAACCCTAAATTATTCAAGAAAAAAGTTCAGGAAAGCCTTTTGCGACATGCCGAGGCAATTAAAATCAATACAGAAAAAGGTACTTACTTTTTTGATTATGGAAATGCTTTTTTATTAGAAGCTTCGAGAGCGGGGGCAAATATAATGGCATCTAATGGAGAAGATTTTATTTATCCATCATATGTTCAAGATATCTTAGGTCCCTTGTGTTTTGATTTTGGTTTTGGTCCCTTTAGATGGGTCTGTGCCTCAGGAAAGAATAGCGATTTGGAGAAGACAGATGCCATTGCCTGTGAAGTTCTTGAAGAGATGATGGTGGGTAGTCCTACCGAAATCAGTCAGCAAATGGCAGATAATATTCAGTGGATAAAAGGAGCAGGGGAGAATAAGTTAGTTGTCGGTTCAAAAGCGAGAATACTCTATGCAGATGCAGAAGGACGAATGAGAATCGCAGAGGCATTTAATCGTGCAATTAGAAATAATGAAATAGGACCGGTCATTTTAGGAAGAGATCATCATGATGTTTCTGGCACAGATTCTCCTTACAGAGAAACCTCAAATATTTATGATGGCTCAAGATATACGGCAGATATGGCGATCCAAAATGTTATTGGCGATTCTTTTCGCGGCGCTACCTGGGTTTCTATCCATAACGGAGGAGGAGTAGGATGGGGAGAGGTCATAAATGGTGGTTTCGGTATGCTTCTAGACGGAAGTGAAGATGCAGATAGAAATCTAAATATGATGCTTCACTGGGATGTTAATAACGGGATAGCGAGAAGAAGCTGGGCACGAAATAAAAATGCGAATTTCGCAATACAAAGAGCCATGGAAAGAGAGCCATTGTTAAAGGTGACGGTGCCAAATGAGGTTCACGAAGATTTACTTGATAAGCTTTCATGATTAAATGAAGCTGAAATTAAATAGGTTTTTTTTGTGGTGGGCGCTACTTTTCTCCCTTGTTTTTGTACCATTAATCGCTTTTTTGGGATTTGGAGTTTCGGATGATCTTTCCTTTGTTGGTAATATCGCCCCAAATTATTGTGATGACTTAGCCTACAGTTTGTCTCGGGCCGGGCACGTTTCTAGACCAATATATGGATTGATTCAGACTAGTACCTTACATTTATTCAGGGACCAGTATGTATTCTATAATATTGTTCGTTTGATACTTTGGTTGGTCATCATTTATCAGTCCATAAGAGTGTTTGCTTCCTTTTTTGGAAAGAATTCTAAATGGTTCTTTATCTTTTTTGTTTCATTTCCTATATTTTCCTCAGCTCATCTGTTCAATTTTTTTCAGATGGGTTATTTGTTATCAATAGTCTTTTATTTACTAGCCTTAGGAGTTATCAAAGATCAAAAAGGTGGTTTTACAAGAGAACATTATTGGCGCTATCTTTTATGTGGACTGCTGGCCTTGTTCTCATGTGAAATTGTATTTCCTTTAATCGCTTTTCCTTTACTATATAATCATTTTGGCAAATGGAAAGAACTCCTTAACTCAAAACTATTCAGATGGAGTATTTTGATATTCGTGTTGTATTTCGCGTATAAGTTTTTAATCGGACCTATTTATCAAAGTGAACCCGATATTTATGGTTTTTCTCCATCTATAAATTCCGTACTGCAATCTTTGTATTATTTTGTTGTAATACTTGTTGAAATTCCTTTATTGTTATTGGAGGTTATTCCATTTTATCTTTCAGAGCCAGTTCTATGGTTGAGTTTATTGGTAGTGCCTTTCATGTTTGTAATACAGTCTCACAACGATTACATTCTCAATAAAAAGTTTGCTTATTCAATGTTAGTTACAATAGCATTGTGCAGCTTGATCTTTCTGGCATCAAACTATCCAGCGGTATCATTTGGTCTTTACAATAAAATGATGCTTCCAGCTCATATCTGCTTTTCTGTTTTAATAAGCATTTTTTGCTTAAGACTGCTGAAAACAAGACTACATGTATTGGCTTATTTAATTGCAGTGTTGTGGTTTGCGTCGATGCAAATGCAAACTATCAATTCAATAAGGTCTTGGGACCAAAGGCAGCAAAAATTAAATGAATATGTACATGTGTTGAATAGTGAAAAGCTTATTGAAGAGTATGTGTTTATCGAGGCACCCTATTTTCTACCTTCAAATTATAACAACGAACACGTATTTTCTTTAAACGATGATTTTCATGGAGGTTTATCTTATTTCGGATATAAGGGGAATTCAAGGATGGTTTATCCTTTTTGCCTTGAAATGTTGAAAAAAAGATCGTATTGGAGTAACCATAACATTCAACATGTTTTAGAAGATAACGAGGTAAATAAGTTTACAATCATTCAATCGGGAAAAATTCTAGAAAACCAACACAGTCTGGAATCATTAAAAAACCTTCCATTAAAGGAAAACAAAGAATGTCTGCGATCTCAACTAAGGAATTATTTAATTCAAAAAATGAAAGCACTTTGATAAGAACTACTTTCACTCTACTTTTTATGTTGTTGGCTTCATATGTTTCAATGGCACAGCAGAACATGGATTCAATTCGATTGAATGACATTAGAATAGTAGCTTCTCACAACAGCTATAAGAAAAAGCCACATCCTAAGGTGTTGAAGTTTTTAACTAAGTTTCAGGATAAATTGGGAGCTGAGAACAATCCTGATTTTATTGATTATGGGCATCTTTTTTTTGAAGAGCAGTTCACTGATTATGGGATTAGAGGTGTTGAATTAGATGTGAACTATGATCCAAAGGGAAGGCATTACAGACGTAGACGAGTAAACTTATTCCTTTGGGGGCAAAAGCAAAGAGTTAAGGGGGAGTCGATGAAAATTCCCGGTTTTAAGCTGTTGCATATTTCAGATGTCGATTTTGAAACGAACTATTTTACTTTAATTGATGCTCTAAAAGCCATAAAGGAATGGAGTGATCAAAATCAAAATCACATACCTATTTTCATTAACATAGAAGCCAAAGGGTCTCACCCCGCTGATCAGTCAAAAACATTGCGGTTTTTGGGTTTTAAGAAGTGTATACCCTTTGATACTTTAGCCTATCGTAAATTAGAAGCAGAAATCTCCACGATTTTTGCTGACCAAGAAATTTATAAACCTTCTGATTTCAAAGGTGATTACATAACAATACAGGAACGCATTGAGCAAAAAGGTTGGCCTTATTTACAAGATTGTTTAGGTAAAGTAATATTTATTTTAGAAGGTAATAATCAGCACATGTATAGAGGCTTTGAAAACCCCTTGATGTTTTATTATGGCGAGCCAAATGATAAGAATACAGCATTTCTTTTACGAAATCATTCAAAGGGAATAGAAGAACAGCTAAATGAGCAATCGAATCGATATATGATTCGAACGAGAAGCGACGCCGGAACAGTACAGTCCAGAAACAATGACTTTTCTATGTGGAATTCTGCATTGCGTTCCAATGCTCAAATTATTTCAACAGATTATTACAAAGCTGATAAAAGATGGAGTACTTATCGAGTAGGGTTTGACAATGTCTTTGAACTCAGGGAGTAGATTAATTTCTTATTCCTAAGTTTAATAGTTTTCTATTGTCTATTACATTTGCTCTTTCATAAAGACCATTTATAATATAATTCTCTTCAGAAAGCTTTCTGCTCT
>JBELDA010000031.1:0-29569 GCA_042094515.1 Crocinitomicaceae bacterium | reverse complement strand
TTAGAAGTCCTTTTGTGGTTGAAGATACATCAAGAACACTTGAAGGATCTGGCACAGCTTGATTATCGGAAATACTAACATTCTGCTGCGCGGAAATATTATACGAAAAGAACAAACATACTGCAAAGAGAAAAACACCTTTGATATTGTGAAAATTAATGGATGAAGTCATAACTACTTGAATGTATTTAATAAGGTTAAGTAAAACTAAAACAACTTTGTCTTACTCGCAACAAAAAGTAGACGTAAAGTGCACACAAAAGTTGCTTAAAAAAAAAACAATTATTACGGATTAAAATTATGTTCCATATACCATTAAAAACGCCTTAATAAACTTTTCCAAATCGCCATTTAAAACACCTTCTGTATCGGCACTCTCCACATTTGTCCGTACGTCTTTTACCAGCTTGTATGGATGAAGTACATAATTCCTTATTTGAGAACCCCATTCGATCTTTTTCTTTTCCGATTCGATCTGATTTTGTTTTTCCATTCGAGCACGCAATTCTATTTCGTATAATTGCGATTTTAATAGCTGAATAGCCTTTTCTTTATTTGCCAATTGAGACCTCGATTCCGAATTTTCAACTATAATACCTGATGGAGCATGCCGAAGTCTAACGGCGGTTTCAACTTTATTCACATTTTGTCCTCCAGCACCCCCTGCCCTAAACGTTTCCCAAGTGACATCAGCAGGATTCACTTCTATTTCGATACTGTCTTCGACCAACGGATAAACATACACGGAAGCAAAAGAGGTATGTCTTTTTGCGTTTGAATCAAAGGGGGATATTCGGACCAATCTGTGTACACCGTTTTCTCCTTTTAAATAACCAAATGCATAATCGCCTTCAATTTCCAAAGAAACTGTTTTTATACCTGCAACATCACCTGATTGATAATTCAGTTCTTTTACTTTGAATCCATTTTTTTCAGCCCACATCATATACATTCTCATTAACATTGATGCCCAATCACAGGACTCTGTGCCCCCAGCTCCTGCTGTAACTTGTATTACGGCATTCAATTTATCCTCTTCACGCGACAACATATTTCGTAATTCTAAGTCTTCAACCGATTCAATTAAGGTCGTATAATTTGAATCTAATTCATCTTGAGATGAAAGTCCTTCTTTCACAAAATCAAATAAAACTTCAAGATCACCCAATTTTTCTTTAATAGAGTCAAAACCCGAAACCCAAAACTTAATTCCACGAATAAGTTTCATATGATCCTCAGCTGTTTTAGGGTCATTCCAGAAATCAGGATCATGTGTTTTAAGCTCATGCTCCTTTAGTTCCATTTTTTTTTCTTCAATTTTCAAAAAAACTTGAATTTCCTCTACCCGTTTATTGAGTTCTTTTAGTTGCTCTCCCGTCATATTGACAAAAATAGTCTTAAAAATTATTATTGTTTATTCACAATTTAATTTTAGCTAAAACAAATTAATTAAATTTGGGTTTTTCTAATAACAATATTAAATATGAAAATTCCAGAAAACTTAAAATACACTAAAGACCATGAATGGGTGAAAATAGAAGGTAATATTGCTACAATAGGTGTGACTGATTTTGCTCAATCTGAATTGGGAGATATTGTTTTTGTTGAAATCGAAACCTTAGACGAAGAATTAGATGCAGAAGAAGTTTTTGGATCTGTTGAGGCCGTTAAAACCGTTTCAGATTTATTCATGCCATTAGGAGGAACCGTTATTGAAATTAATGAAAATATTGAATCATCTCCAGAGCTTGTCAACTCTGACCCATACGGTGATGGATGGATGATTAAAATCGAAATAAAAGATCCAGCAGAAATAGAAAATTTGCTAAGCTCAGAGGCTTATTCTAATTTAATATGATGTAGTGGCATGTTTATTGTGATGTTTTTAATAAATTTATAGCATGGAAGAAAAGAAACGTTCGGAAGTTGATGGTGACAAAATAAAGTCAAGTATTACATTAATGGGGCTCAATTATGTTGCTGCCCTTGCACTTGCTGCATTTACTTTTGGTCAAGTGAATTTGGATGAAGAAGATAATAAGCATGCAGAAAAAGATTCAAATAAGACCTTTCAACAAGATGCTGATGAACCACCACCGCCGCCGCCAGAAGAGCCACCTCAAATTCAAATTACCCCTGAGGTTCCTGAAGAGGTTGTCATAAAAGAAAATGAGGAAACTCCACCACCACCGGATGTAACTCCTCCTGCTCCTCCTCCACCGATTCAGCAAACTGTAGAACCCGTTGTAGCGCCCATTGTTGAATTTCCAGACGTTGAAGCTGGTTTTCCTGGAGGACCTGCAGCAATGATGAAATGGATTAACGATAATGTAAAGTATCCTCAAACCTCCATTGAGATGAATGAGCAAGGTCGAGTATTCCTATCGTTCGTTGTAGAAAAAGATGGCTCTATTTCAAATGTAAAAGTTGAAAGGGGGATTAGCATAGATCTAGATCGTGAAGCGAAAAGAGTTGTAAGAAAAATGCCTAAGTGGGTTCCTGGCGAAAGTGCTGGGCGAGCAGTGAGAGCGAGATGCCGACTACCCATTAATTTTCAGCTGCAATAATACAAATTCATCTAGTGCCATTTCCAACAGGAAACACAAGCTGTTTTTTCTATTTGATCCTGGATACTAATCTCTAATTTTGAATGGAAATCAATATCTGTAAGCTGTTCTAACGAATCAATGGAAATAACATAGTCCTTAAGATTATTTTTACTTCCCTCATTTGGTAAAACAAAAGCTAAACCCAACGAGGTAGAATCTCGAAAACCTATGAGAGCTTTATAAAAGAATTTTGGGACAGAAACCCCTTTTCCTATTGATATCATATCCCCATCAAATATAGGACCTGTTGTCACATAAATACTATCAAAATCAGCTACCCATTTTCTTGTCTTCGTCTCAAGTTTTCTCCATATACCCCTATTAAATGATGGCTTTTGAGGACTCATATTACTATAGTAAAAAGATTCATTCATTGCTTTTAGAGACCAAGTCATGTCTCCTGCAGGAGCTAAATGACCTCGATCAAAACCAGAGCCCCTATAATCTTCATGGTGAGCGGAACCGGAAAGAATTAATGGGTCTATTTTAAAATTATCTGTTCTAGATATCGGTCCGTTAAGCTTGCTTTTATCTAACTTATAAAACACCCATTTAGCCTGTTCATGAGACTCATCATAAACTAGGTTATATGCATAATGACAAATTAAAATTTCAGAAGAATCAATCTCAGGAAGATATAAAGAATCAAAACAAAGCTCTGTATTGACTCGATTATTATGAAATATTGACAGCTGTTTTCCTAAATTATTGGCAATAATATAGGAAATACTTATAAAGTAAAAAGCAAAAAGGTAATATACCTTAGACAACACTATATGTCTATTTTAGCATATTTCGCGTTGCGTTCTATAAAATCTCTTCTAGGCGGTACGTCATCACCCATTAGCATTGAGAAAATCTGATCACACTCCGCTGCATTGTCAATAGTTACTTGTCGAAGCGTTCTACTTTCAGGATTCATGGTCGTTTCCCATAGCTGTGTAGCATTCATCTCTCCTAAACCTTTGTATCGTTGAACATTAACTGAAGATTCCGAACCGCTCCCTTTAAGATCTTGAATCAGTCGATCTCTTTGATCGTCATTCCAAGCATAAGATGATTTTGCTCCTTTCTTTACTTGATATAATGGAGGGGTAGCAATGTAAACATAACCATTCTCAATGAGCTCTTTCATATATCTGAATAAAAACGTAAGTATAAGCGTTTCTATGTGAGAACCATCGACATCCGCATCACACATTATAATTACTTTGTGATACCTAAGCTTTTCAAGATTTAAAGCTTTTGAATCTTCCTCTGTACCGATTCGAACTCCCAATGCAGTGTATATATTTTTAATTTCTTCATTTTCAAAAATCTTATGCTGCATTGCTTTTTCAACATTCAGTATTTTACCTCTTAAAGGCATAATAGCCTGAAAGTGACGGTCTCTTCCTTGCTTTGCTGTACCTCCTGCAGAATCTCCCTCAACAAAATATATTTCACAAGCAGCTGGATCTTTTTCCGAACAATCAGCAAGCTTTCCGGGAAGACCACTACCCGTCAAAACACTTTTTCTCTGAACCATTTCACGTGCTTTTCTAGCTGCGTGTCTTGCCTTTGCTGCCAAAATAACCTTTTGAACAATGATCTTTGCAGCATTTGGATGTTCCTCTAAATATGCAGAAAGCATCTCTGAAACAGACTGACTCACTGGTGCGGTAACCTCTCTATTACCTAATTTTGTTTTCGTTTGCCCTTCAAATTGAGGCTCTGCAACTTTAACCGACAATACAGCGGTTAATCCCTCTCGGAAATCATCCCCATCAATCTCAACCTTTTCTTTAGCTAGCATTCCCGACTCGTTAGCGTATTTCTTGAGAGTATTAGTCAAACCTCTACGGAAGCCAGAAAGGTGCGTCCCTCCCTCATGGGTGTTAATATTATTTACGTATGCCTGAATGTTCTCAGTATATGACGTATTGTAGGTCATTGATACTTCAACGGGCACGCCATCGCGTTCTCCTTCGAAATAAATCACATCGGGAATGAGCGATTCACGATTTCGATCTAGATATTGAGCAAATTCTTTGAGTCCTCCCTCTGAAAAATAGGAATTGAAAAAATCTTTTCCGTTTTCATCTTGATGTCTTTTATCTGTAAGGTTTATTCTTATTCCTTTATTCAAAAATGCCAATTCTCGCATTCTCGCAGCTAAAGTGTCATAATTATACTCACTCACTTCAAAAATGCTTAAATCCGGCTTAAAAGTCACTTCAGTACCCGTTTCAGATGATTCCCCGATCACCTTCACGTCATACATCGGTTTTCCTATCTCATATTCCTGACGAAATAATTGCCCATCTCGTCTTACAGTAGCAGTTAAATGCTCAGAAAGTGCATTAACACAAGACACACCTACTCCGTGTAAACCACCCGAGACCTTGTACGTGTCTTTATCAAACTTACCTCCGGCATGAAGTACCGTCATTACAACTTCTAGAGCAGATTTATTTTCCTTACTGTGCATGGCAGTTGGGATTCCTCTACCATTATCAATGACAGTTATAGAATCATCTTCATTAATGAAAACAGAAATCTCCGAACAATAACCTGCCAGCGCTTCATCGATAGAGTTGTCAACTACTTCATATACCAAATGATGAAGGCCTTTTGTTCCCACATCACCAATGTACATTGCAGGTCTTTTTCTTACCGCCTCGAGACCTTCGAGTACCTGTATATTATCTGCTGAATAATTGTCTTTTTTTTGCTCTTCCATTTCTTTATAATCTATATTAAATCCTGATGTCTCAGGACATATACAAAAATAACGAAATATCAAGTGTTTTCAATGTTTTTCTGACTTAAAAAACACTGACTTATTAACAAGGTTTCAACGATTTTATTTCCCCTCGATCCAAGCAGATATTTGAGGGTCGTCAGGAGTCATTCTAGGGGAAATAACTTTGACTAAATATCCTTCTTCATCCAAAAGATACTTTTGAAAATTCCATTGTACTTTATTGTCCTCCAAACCATTTTTGGTTTTAGATGTCAAAAAGGAGTAAATATCACATTTATCCTTTCCTTTAACTTTTACCTTTGACATGAGAGGGAAGGAAACTCCATAGTTCTTTTTACAAAAAGTCACAATCTCTTCATTAGTTCCTGGCTCTTGCCCCATAAAATCATTTGATGGAAAACCAATGATTACAAAATTTCGATCTTTATATTCTTGATATAGAGCTTCAAGCTGCTCATATTGAGGAGTTAAACCACACTTAGAAGCCGTGTTGACCACCATTATTTTCTTTCCTTTCAGGTTAGAGAAATCAAACTCATCACCATTAATGCTTTCAACCTTAAACTCGTGAATTGACATTTTTTTATTTTTAAAGTTCTTGTTTATATGAATGTGAGATCCTTGCACCCAAAAGAGTGAAAGTAAAAAAAACGGAAAAAGGGATGTTAATTTGTTCATGCCGTTGTAACATAAATATCACTATTTTGTTTTAATTATGGAACATTTTTTGTTAATAAACGATATAATTAAATGAAATGAGGCAAAACAGTTATTTATTTATTTCCCTTTTGTTTTTATCCTTTTTTTGCAATCAAAAAATAAATGCTCAGGTCAAATATTCAGGAACCTGGAAGGGATTTGAAATTTCAGATTCAACGAGCCATAAGTCAGATGAAATCTATTTTTTAGACTTCATCATTATCAACGGTCTATTAGAAGGGAAAATGAGAGTTGAAAAAAATCATAAAGATGTTAAGATAATTGATATTAAGGGCACGAAAAAGCATATCGCTTTCAACATTAATGAAAAGCGTATTATTCACTCCGTGAAGAAACAAAAGAATCCAAATTTAAATCAATATTTCTTTACATATAATTTGGATCGTGGCTATCTTGAAGGATATAAAAATGATTCAGCATCAAGTAAAAAAATCATACTTTTTAAGTCCCAATTTGACTTTAGCCCAAAGCTAAAGCCTTCAAAAAATAAAAACTGGGTTAGCTCCATTATTTGGGATTACAATAATGGCTTATCCTCTCCTATTAAAAGACTAGAGGAGCTTAGAAACTTTAGCTTTGAACCTATTTATTTCGATTATGACAAATCCAACATTAAAGACGAGTATCATAAACAATTAAAGGATATCAAAAAAATCATCCTCAGCCATTCTGATTTGCGCATTTTGGTCATCGGACATACTGATTCTGATGGTACAAACTCTTACAACAAAGCTTTATCAAAAAGAAGAGCAGAATCCATTATTCGGTTTTTTACCTCAAGAGGCTTAAGAAGAGATCGAATCGTTATTGATTTTAAAGGGGAAACCTCTCCAGTTCAATCGAATTCAACGGCAGAGGGAAAAAGCAGAAACAGAAGAGTAGACTTTAAATTTATCTAAACTAGGGTATTTAGCTTTTCTTCTAGCAAAGTGATTTTTGTAAGGGCATCTGATTCTTTCTTTCGCTCCATATCAACTACATTCTTCGGTGCAGAGCTGACAAATCGTTCATTTGAAAGCTTCTTTTGAACACTAGTTAAAAATCCACGCGAATAATCAAGCTCTTGCTCAATCTTTTGTCTTTCTGCTTCTACATCAATCGAATCACCAAAAGGAACAAAAAATTCAACACCCGAAACAATGAATCCATTTGAATTATTAATTTTCTTTTCAGTAGTTTCAAACAAAGACAAATTTGCCATTTTTTGAATCATAGCATCATGTGACTCATTTCGGTCAAATTCATTCGAATAAAAGAGTTCCAGCTTAACCTTGGAAGCAATATTTTGTTCTTTTCGAACATTCCGAACACTAGAAATCACCTCGCTAGAAAGCTCAAAGTCCTTCAACTCATTCTCATCATATCCCTTAAATTCAGGCCAAGATGACACCATGAGATCTCCGTCTTTTTTTGAGATTAAATGCCACAATTCCTCGCTCACAAAGGGCATAAAGGGATGTAAGAGTTTTAAAATCGTATCAAAAAAAGCCTCACTTTGCCGTAAAGTCTTTTGATCAATTGGTTGCTTGTAACCGGGCTTTACAATCTCTAAATACCATGAACAGAAATCATCCCAAACCAATTTATAGGTAGCCATTAAAGCTTCTGAAATACGATACTGTTCATACATTTGATTAATTTCTTCCAAGGTTTTTTGAAGCTTATTTTCAAACCATCGAATAGCTACAATAGCTGATTCTGGTTGTTCCATATCTCTGACGTCCCAATTGGAAACCAATCTAAAAGCATTCCATATTTTATTGGCAAAATTTCTACCTTGTTCACATTGAGACGTATCAAACGGCAAGTCATTTCCAGCAGGTGAGCTGATCAATATGCCAACGCGTACACCATCTGCGCCGAACTTATGAATGAGATCAATAGGGTCAGGTGAATTGCCCAACGACTTAGACATTTTGCGCCCAAGCTTATCTCGTACAATTCCAGTAAAATATACATTTTTGAATGGCAACTCATCCAAATATTCATAACCGGCAATAATCATTCTTGCCACCCAGAAAAACATGATTTCAGGAGCAGTTACCAAATCATTTGTAGGATAATAATATTTAATTTCTTCATTTCCAGGATTCGTGAGTCCATTAAATACAGAAATAGGCCAAAGCCAGCTTGAAAACCAAGTATCTAACACATCCTCATCCTGCCACAAATCAGCCTCAGTCAACTCTCTTTTCGACTTCTTTAGAGCAAGCTCTAGTGCTACATCAGCATTGTCTGCAACAACGAAATCATTAGCTCCTTTTCCATAATAGTATGCAGGAATACGATGCCCCCACCAAAGCTGTCTGGAAATACACCAATCTTTAATGTTTTCCATCCAATGACGATAGGTGTTTTTAAACTTATCAGGATGGAATTTTATCTTTCCATTTAGTACATTGTCTAATGCAGGTTTAGATAAATCCTGCATATTCACAAACCATTGCAATGATAATTTCGGTTCAATAATGGCATTTGTTCTTTCAGAAAAACCCACCTTATTTTGATGGTCTTCAACTTTAACCAAGTACCCTTTTTCATTCAGCTCATTTTCGATATTCTTTCTTACCTCAAATCGGTCCTGGCCCTCATAATGCAGACCAAGATTGTTTAAAGTCCCATTATCATTAAAAACATTAAGGCTTTCAAGATTGTGCTTAACACCTATATCATAATCATTAATGTCATGGGCAGGAGTTACTTTAAGACAACCTGTTCCAAATTCAAGATCAACATAGTCATCACAAATAACAGGAATCTTTCTATTGCTAATAGGAACAACTATTTCCTTACCATGAAGCTGCTTGTATCTTTCGTCTTTTGGGTTTACGCAAATAGCCGTATCTCCGAAAATGGTTTCTGGTCTAGTTGTCGCAATAGTCAACCATTGATCATCAGAGTCTACGACCTTATATCGTATGTAAAATAGCTTTGAATTAACTTCCTTATGCAACACTTCTTCATCTGAAATGGCAGTTAATGCCTCAGGATCCCAATTTACCATTCGAACACCTCTATATATCTTACCTTTGTTAAAAAGATCAATAAATACAGATTTTACCGATTTTGAGTATTCCTCATCCATAGTGAAATGCGTTCTATCCCAATCACATGAGGCACCTAGTTTTTTAAGCTGTTCTAGAATAATACCTCCATGCTTTTCCTTCCACTCAAAGGCATGATCAAGAAATTCAGCTCTTGATAAATCAGATTTTTTTAAACCTTCACTCCTCAATTTCTGAACAACTTTAGCTTCAGTAGCAATAGAAGCATGATCCGTTCCCGGAACCCAGCACGCATTTTTTCCTTGCATTCGGGCCCTTCTCATAAGAACGTCTTGTATAGTATTATTTAACATATGTCCCATGTGAAGCACCCCTGTAACATTGGGTGGTGGAATCACAATGGTAAAAGGTTCTCTATCATCAGGTGAAGAACTAAAATAACCTTTATCCTGCCAATGCTTATACCATTTGTCTTCCGCAATTTTAGGATCGTATGTTTTCGCAATACTCATTAAATATTTTTACCGACAAAGGTATAAAAACCTTGAAGAATAATAGGCCAATAAGCTTTATTTATCGCCAATAAAATCATTCAATAAAGCACCAATTAATGGATAGGTTAAATTTAAATAATTGTCAATTTCTTCGATAGGAACCCATCGACATTCAACAATGTCTTCTTCCAATTGAGGAATCAGCTTTTCCGAAAAAGAGCTTGACATCTGAAACCAAATGGTCTTTTTTAAAATGCTCTTATTCTCGTACTCATATACATGATAACTTGACCTCATCTCTTTTACGATTTTCAACTCATTGCTTAATCCACATTCCTCCTGAACTTCTCTTAGTGCACATGAACTTGGCTCCTCTCCTATTTCCAGTTTGCCCTTAGGAAGATCCCAAAAACCAAATCTCTTGATAAGCAGTATTCTGTCCGAATTGATGACTAATCCTCCTGCTGCCGTAATTACATCGAAATCCTGAAACAAATTCTTAAAAAACTTTTTTGGTTCAGAAGAGACAAATTGGATTTGCCCTTTTATCGTCAATTCCTCAAAGTGTTTAAAGCTCTTAACACGATGAATATCTATTAAGGGAATATTATTTTTTGCGGATTCATTGATATAAATCACAGATTTATCACTAAAAACTTTATACTTTTGCCACATGATTAATGACAAAGATAGGGCCTTAAAAATTGCTGAACTATTGTTGCAGGTGAAAGCTGTTAAATTGCAGCCAAATGATCCATTTACCTGGGCATCGGGTATAAAATCACCCATCTATTGTGACAATCGTATTACATTATCCCACCCTACTGTCCGAACACATATTCGACAAATGATGTCTGAAGTTGTCCTTGAAAACTTTGGCAAACCAGATATTATAGTGGGAGTAGCTACTGGTGCGATTGCCTTAGGGGTTCTTGTCGCGCAAGAGCTTGGACTGCCATTTGTTTACGTCAGAAGCGCCGCAAAAGGTCACGGAAGACAAAATTTAATTGAAGGCGCCTATGAGGCTGGACAAGAAGCTGTTGTTATTGAAGATTTAATTTCCACTGGTGGAAGCAGCTTAAAAGCGGTTGAATCACTAAGAGAAGCAGGAATAAAGGTTAAGGGTCTAACAGCCATATTTACCTACGGCTTTGAAACTGCGGAAGCCAATTTTAACTCAGCGGAATGTGCTTACACAACTTTAACTGATTACACAACACTTTTAGAAGAGGCTTTGGCTTCAAAATATATTGAGAAGAAACAGCTAACGCTCCTTCGTGAATGGAGAATGAACCCCCAAAACTGGCTAAAATAACTATGAAACTAACAGGAGAGAAAATAAACGTCGCTTCAAACGTGCAAAGCATTGAAGCATTTTTATTAGATGCAAATAATATTGAAAAATTACTTCCTAGCGATAAGGTTTCAAATTTTCAATCTGATAAAGACTCATGCTCATTTAAAGTTCAGGGCGGAATCACTATTTCTTTAATTCAAGATGGTAATGAGGATGGCAAAATCTATTTGAAATCAGGTGAAAAATCTCCATTTCCGTTTAAGCTAACCATATATTTGAACCGGATTGAAGATGAATTAACCGAGGGATACATTGAATTTGATGGAGAAGTCAATGCTTTTCTAAAAATGATGGTAGAAAAGCCCTTGTTAAACCTTTTCAATTACATGTCACACAAGCTAAGCAAACAGTTTTTATAAAAATTTCACCTCTTTGTTTTGAAAGTAGTGTGTCTGGCCATTGGATTCTATAATAAGCCTTCCCCCCTCATCTACACCAACTATCTTTCCCTTAAAACGGCCCGATACATCAGAAAAGCTGCGCTCCTCACTTAGGCCAAATAATGAACTCAAGTATCGTTTTTTCAGCTGGTCATCTTGTTCCCGGAATATGAGTCGTTCATTTTGATTCAAAAAGAAAATAAACTCATCTAATAAATCAGTTATAGAATAATCGATATTGGTCTCTAATTTCATGCTCGTCGCTGAAAGACCACTAAAATCAGATTGATTGACATTAATCCCCACTCCAATAATCGAATTTTTCATACTAGAACCAACAAACTTATTTTCTATTAATATTCCCGAAATTTTATTCTCTTGAATTAAAATATCATTTGGCCATTTGATTTGAGCGTTAATATTTTTTCGTTTTAAGAATTCAATAATACATATCGAAACATACCAATTAATCCGTATCGGATTTATTTTACTTAGCTCTTTTGACGATAAAACAATTGAACACAGCAAATTTAAATTTGGTTCGGACTGCCATAATGAACCTTGCTGACCTCTGCCATTAGACTGGTTTTCTGCCATAATTACCGAACCATGCCCGCCAATACCATCATTTATGAGTTTGGCAGCAAAATTGTTGGTAGAGTCAACATCTGACAAGATAAATTTTTGAGAACCGATTTTTGAACTAGAATGCTTCATTGAATTTCGTTTCAAAATTAAAATTAATCAGTTAGCTTTGTATTATCGTAATTTATGATTGATAAAAAAACAAATTCCGAATCTACAGAACTTTGTGAAGCAATTGTAGAGGGAATGAAAGAGAACAAGGCGAATGATATCGTAGTTTTAGATCTCAGACACCTTGAAAGTGCAGTTTGTGATTATTTTGTGTTATGCTCAGGTGATTCAACAACTCATGTTGATGGAATATCTAATGCCGTAACGAGGTATGTGAAAAAATCTGTTAAAGAAAAACCATGGCATATCGAAGGTAAAACAAATAGTGATTGGATTTTGTTAGACTACATCAACGTCGTAGGTCATGTTTTTTATAAAGAAGCAAGAGGTTTTTACGATATTGAAGAACTTTGGTCGGATGCAAACAGAACAAATATCCTTTCTTAAAAAGTAAACAATGGCAAAGAAAAAAAATAATTTCTCAATCTACTGGGTCTATGCGTTATTAGGTGTTGGCTTAATCGCATTTCAATTGTACATGGGACAGGGGGAAAAAACAAATGTTGAAACTACACAATTGTTGACTATTGCTGACACAACTATCAGAGGAGTTGATCAGGTGACCATTATCAACAGAGAGAATTCACCAACAGCAGAGTTTAATTTGAATAAAATAGGAGTTGATTCTGTACTCAAATCAAAAGACGAGCAATTTTCGGAAATGAAAAAGGCCATAAATGCCTCCGAAGAAAAAGATAAAACAAAAATTCTATTTTTTATCGAAAATCTAGACCCTACACTACTTGCAGAGAATCTGAAAGAGCAAAAAATAAAAGTGAAATACGACAAACGAACGGACTACTTCGGAATTATTCTAAGCTATTTGCTTCCTTTTGTCATCATTATTGCCATTTGGATTTTTGTAATGAGAAGAATGTCTGGTGGAGCCGGAGGAGGAAGTGGTCAAATTTTCAATATAGGAAAATCAAAAGCGAAGGTATATGAAAATGGTAAAACGACGAACGTTACCTTTTCTGACGTAGCCGGATTAGAGGGAGCTAAAGAAGAAATTGTTGAAATTGTTGAATTCTTAAAAAACCCATCAAAATATACAGAGCTAGGCGCTAAAATCCCCAAAGGAGCACTACTTGTTGGGCCTCCTGGAACAGGAAAGACCTTGTTAGCCAAAGCAGTTGCAGGTGAAGCCAAGGTTCCTTTCTTTTCTTTATCTGGTTCTGATTTTGTCGAGATGTTTGTAGGTGTAGGTGCTTCAAGAGTAAGAGATCTATTTAAACAGGCCAAAGAGAAAGCCCCTGCCATTATATTTATTGATGAAATAGACGCTATTGGTAGAGCTCGTGGTAAAAATAATGGTTTTAATTCCAACGATGAGAGAGAAAACACTCTGAATCAACTACTTACAGAAATGGATGGTTTTGGCACAAATTCAGGGGTTATCATCTTGGCAGCTACGAACAGAGCTGATGTTCTAGACGGAGCATTGATGAGAGCAGGAAGATTCGATCGTCAAATTTATGTCGACATGCCAGACCTTAATGAACGTCAAGAAATATTTGAAGTTCATCTAAAACCTTTAAAGCTTGAGAAGAATTTAGATGTAAGCTTTTTAGCCAAACAAACACCTGGATTCTCGGGAGCAGATATTGCTAACCTTTGTAATGAAGCAGCTTTAATTGCAGCAAGAAATGACAAGAAAAAAGTTGAAAAACAAGACTTCTTAGATGCTGTCGATAGAATCATTGGAGGGTTAGAGAAAAAGAATAAAATCATCACACCTAGCGAGAAAAAAGCCATTGCTTTTCACGAAGCAGGACATGCCACGATCTCTTGGCTTCTTGAACATGCTCATCCTCTTGTAAAAGTAACAATTGTTCCTAGAGGACAATCATTAGGAGCTGCTTGGTATTTGCCAGAAGAGAGAAGTATTACAACTACTGAACAAATTTTAGATGAAATGTGCTCAGCATTGGGAGGTAGAGCGGCGGAGCAACTTATCTTTGGTAAAATAAGTACTGGAGCATTGAGTGATCTAGAAAAAGTTACGAAGCAGGCGTATGCCATGGTTTCAATCTATGGGCTCAACGAGAAAATAGGAAATATTTCCTATTTCGACTCTAGAGGGCAGGATATGTTTACCAAACCATATTCGGACGATCGAGCGAGAATTATTGATGAGGAGGTAAGTAAAATGATAGAGCTTCAATACCAAAGAGCTTTAAAGTTGCTGGGAGAAAACAAAGATAAGCTATCAGAACTGGCGGAAAAACTGCTTACTTCTGAAGTAATATTCAAAGAAGATTTAGAAGCCATATTTGGAAAACGAATTTGGGACAAAACCGAAGATGATTCAAAAGAAACTGAAGAAAAAAAGGTTGACCCAATTGAAGAAAAAACAGATTCAGAGCCTATTCAGGAAGTAGAGGAAGTTACCAAAAAGCCCGATTTGAAAACACCTCCCGAATTTAAAGAAGAAGATACTGAGGAAAAAAAAGAAAGTGAAGATGAATAAATATCTATTGGTTAATACAACGGATCGGATTTATTTTCAGTTATGTCAGTCTATTCTGTCCATGAATGAGATTCCCTTTCAAATAAACAGTACCATGGATTCCATGTATAATGCCTTTGGTAAGTTCGAAATTTATGTTTCTGAAGATGACAAACAGAAGGCCCTTGACCTTTTAGAAAATCATGAAAACACTCCTGACGCGTAGTATAAGTGGGATTATTTTTGTTTCACTTGTTGTTTTTTGTCTTTTGGCAGATGAAAAATTTATGCTTGCATTATTTGGCCTTATATCTGCAATCGGATTATATGAATATCACCTTTTATTTTCTTCACAAAAACGATTCAACTACCCCACAATTATAAGTAGTGTTTTTGGTGCGTTGTGTTTTCTTCTCATGATGAAACCTTTGGTGTATGAAAATCAATCAGGTCTCGACGGCATTAATCACGCTATATTGCACCTCACGATAACTATTCTTGTATTCTGTGTCTTTCAGCTTATTTATAAAAGAAAAGAGCTATTATCAAATATGCTATTTTTATTATCAGGTATCATTTATATTGTTATTCCGCTTTGCATGGGAGCTATTCTTCATTGGCAAGATCAAGGAGTATTTCCTATTCTTCTTGGCCTTTTTCTTTTGGTATGGACCAATGATACTTTTGCTTACATATGTGGAAATTTATTTGGAAAGCATAAGTTAATTATAAGCATTTCCCCAAACAAAACTTGGGAAGGATCTATTGGGGGGTTTTTATTTACAGTTTTGGCCGGATTTCTCATTGACACTTACCTACTTCATGGAGATTATTTCTGGACTATCGCTGCAATACTTGTATCACCAGCAGCAGTTATTGGTGATTTATTTGAATCCGCATTAAAAAGAAAAAACAATGTTAAGGATACCGGGAATATTATGCCAGGTCATGGCGGAATCCTCGATCGCTTTGACGCTATGTTTTTTGCCATTCCATTTTTCTATATTTGGCATGTCATTTATACGTTTATATAATTAACAACAGAAGAACATGACCATTCATAAAGAGGGAATAAAAATTATATTGGGTGCGCTTTTATTATCTACCCTGATTCTTATATGCAATTCAATCTTGTATTATGACTCCTGTCCCCTATTGTTTTACGGAATAAGCTTGATAACCTTTGTTTTCTTGATATTGATCATTCAATTCTTTAGAATTCCTAAAAGAAGTAAAAAATATGATTTGAATGAAATCGTATGCCCTGCGGATGGTAAAGTTGTAGTCATAGAGGAAACATTAGAAACTGAATACTTTAATGATCGCAGAATTCAGGTTTCGATTTTTATGTCTCCTTTAAATGTTCATGCCAATTATTATCCCATCTCTGGTAAACTGGTCTATCAAAAATACCATCCAGGTAAGTTTTTGGTTGCTTGGCATCCAAAAAGCAGTACCGAAAATGAGCGTACTACAATGGTGGTAAGGGATGACTCAGGACAAGAAATATTAATCAGGCAAATAGCTGGCGCAGTTGCACGACGTATTTGTTACTATGGCGAGCAAGGGGCTTCTGTAGTAAAAGGAGAAGATCTTGGTTTTATTAAGTTTGGATCTCGGGTTGATTTGTTTCTCCCACTTGACAGCAATGTGAATGTGAATATTGGCGACAAGGTTATGTCTAAATTGACAAAAATTGGAAGCCTAAATTGATTTCGTTATATTTACCAAAATTATTTAACCATGAAAAAACTATATTTAATACTGGCTCTATTCTTATTTACTGGTTCTTATGCAGTAAACGCCTATGCAGCAGTTAATGACACTGCTATCGAACTTAAAGACGACGATAAAAAGAAAAAGAAAAAAAGAAAAAAGAAAAAGAAAGGTTGTTGTGCAGCAAAATCAAAATCTTGTGCTTCAAGTAGTGCAAAGAAATCTTGTTGTGCAAAAGATAAAAACTAATCTTTTGAAATACACATTAGAAAAGCGCCTTGAGGCGCTTTTTTTTTGCTCTTAAACAAAGAAATAGCTGAAAAGAAGGATAATCAGTACGGAGAATAAATTCATAAAGAATCCATAGGCTGCCATCTGCTTGATGCTGACTTTTCCTGAAGAAAAAACAATAGCATTCGGTGGAGTGCTTATGGGCATCATAAAGGCACAACTCGCCGCTAATGTCAAGGGTAAACATAAAGCAAGAACGGACTGTCCCATCCCAATCGAAAGCATGGCAATAATAGGCACTAAAACAGAAACTAAGGCCAGGTTCGACATAAGCTCAGTCGCAAAGATGGAAATTGATATAATCAAAAGCAGTAGGTATATATAATCCCAAGACGATAGGTCACTAGCACTTTGAAATATGAGCTCCAATACCTGACTTTTTTCCAAAGAAGAAGCAAGAGCTATTCCTCCACCAAATAATACCAAAATACCCCAGGGAATTTTAATTGTATCTTTCCATTGAAGTAACTTTTCAGACTTTTGTTTAGCTGGAATCAGAAACAAAACGATACCACCCAAAATCGCAACACTTGAATCTTTAAATGATATGCCGGTATAGTCCACTATTAAGCCCCTTGCTACCCATAGAAAAATAACTAAAGCAAATATAAACAGCACCCTTTTTTGAGGAGCGGTCCACTCGGTTTGATGGATGTTAATTAAAACCTTTTCTTTCCTCTGAGCACCAAGTATGATTTGAAAAAAAAGATTTAAGCCCAAGAAAACAACCAGGCTTACTGGAAGGCCAATTCGCATCCAATCCCAAAAACTTATTTCAATACCAAATGTACTTGACAAGATTCCTGCCATTTGAGTATTGGGAGGTGACCCTACTAATGTAGCCATGCCACCAATACTTGCCGCATAAGCTACGGTAAGCATTAACAATAATGAAAAACGATTTGAATATTCAACATCCTTTTGGGCCTGAATGATAGAAAGTGCCATAGGCAACATCATTAATGTTGTTGCAGTATTAGAGATCCACATACTTAGCAAATATGAGCTCAATCCAAATCCTATTAAGATCTTTGATTTTGTAGATCCCATAATGGATAGTATTCTAGATGCAATTTGATGATGAACATCCCACTTCTCTAGAGCTAATGCCAAAATAAAGCCTCCTAAAAATAAATAAACATTGTTATTCCCATAGGCCAATGCCAATTCCGATGGGTCCAATAGGCCCAAAGGAGTACACAAAACGAGAGGGATGAGCGCTGTAACGTAAATGGGAACCACCTCGAAGACCCAAAAAACAACCATTAAAAGAGCCATTGCAACAGCCCTGTTTTGCAGTGCATTTTGATCCCAACATGAAATAATTACAAAAGCAATAAATCCAAGAATTCCAGCAATGGTTTTTTTATGCTGAAACAATTGTCCCATGCTACTTATTGAGTTCATTTAGCTTTTCAACAAAGTACTTGGCCTTTTCATTGACATGTGTGGATATTTCGGAAAATTCTTTTTTTGATTTACTCTTATAGATTCTACTTAATACATCATCCTGAAATGTTGCTGCTTCATCAATGAGCTTATCGGTCTTTTTTATTTTGGATTCATCCGTCAACTGTAAATAGAAACACTCCTCTACAATATCATATACCATTTCGTTTAAGTGCTTTTTAAATATTCTTTTACTTGCCATAATAAGTATGTTTTGAACAAAAATAATTAAGAATAAACAACTTCAGGAACTTTTCTGATATAAATGTCAACATGCAGAGACTTCTAAAAGCTAACGTTAAAAGAAAAGAATTCTCTTATTTTTGCCATCTGATTTATGAGCCTAGACTACAAATATTCGACTATTCTTAAGGTAGCCTTACCTATGATGTTTTCTGGTTTTATACAGTCGGTCGTTTTGATAACAGACGCCTCATTCATTAGCCGATATTCAACAATAGCCTTTGATGCTGTTGGTAATGCAGGACTTATATACATCACCTTTTACATGCTCATTGTAGGGATTGGAGATGGTGCTCAAATCATTATGGCTAGAAGAATTGGAGAGAATAAACACGATATGCTTAGCCGTGTTTTTAGTGCTGGACTTTTCTTTCAGCTTATGTTTTCTGGCCTATTATTCCTTTTTATGTTCTTTTTGATACCAGACTGGATCAAAACTTATTCGTTGAATCAGAACATTGCGATCTTTCAAGGTGATTATATTGGAATCAGATCTATGGCCATCTTTCCTGCCAGCATTTTTCTTATGATGCAAGCCTATTTTCTAGCAAAAGGAAAAACATATCCAGTTCTCATAGCGGCAGTTTTAACGGCATCTCTAAATATTTTATTGGATTACAGTCTGATTTTTGGCCATTTCGGTTTTCCGGAAATGGGAGTCAAAGGGGCGGCACTAGCAAGTACATGCTCAGATTTATTAGGAATGCTAACAATGCTGTGCTTTTTCGTTCTTGATAAGGAACACGTTCTTACTCGATTAAGATTTTTCAAATTGAAATCCTTGGTGAATCTTCTAAAAATTTCCAGCCCTATAATGCTTCAAGGAAGTCTTGCCCTAGGTACATGGACCATCTTTTTTATCATGCTTGAGCAAAGGGGGTTATTTGAGCTAACAGTATCTCAAAACATTCGTTCTATTTATTTTCTCGCTTTTGTTCCAGTATGGGGATTTGCAGGCACAACGAAAACCTATATATCACAGTACCTGGGAGGACAACAAGAAAATAAAATACCAATCATTCAAAAAAGGATTCAGCTCCTGACGACAGGTTTTCTCATCTTCTTTTTTCATGGGGCAATTTTATACCCAGAAGCACTTATCGGAATCATCAATCCAGAAGATGCCTATATTGATATGAGCGCGCAGATTCTACGCTTAATATCAGTTTCAATTATCTTATATGGAATTATCTCAGTTTATTATCAAACAATTCTTGGTAGCGGGAATACAATGTATTCCCTAATTATAGAAATTACAACAATACTGCTGTATTTGTCTGCTTGCTATCTTTTTATCCAGGTCTTAAATTTTGAAATCTTTTGGATTTGGACTGTTGAATATATATATTTCGGCACCATTGGAATAATGTCTGTCCTGTATTTAAGAAATTCTGGCTGGAAAAATAAAATTGTATAAGTATATATGTCTAAAAAGCTTCGTATCGTATTTATGGGAACTCCAGCTTTTGCTACGACAATCTTAAACCGTATTGTAGATAGCTCTCATGAAATTGCTGCTGTGGTTACGGCACCTGACCGCCCCTCAGGTCGCGGTCAACAAATCAGAAAAAGTGATGTGAAAATTTATGCTGAACAAAAGGGATTGAGCATTTTACAGCCTTTAAGTTTAAAAGCAGACGATTTCATTAATCAAATGAAAGAGCTGAATGCAGATGTGTTTATTGTTGTAGCCTTCAGAATGCTTCCCGAAGTAATATGGGAAATACCTCCCCTGGGTACGATCAATTTACACGCCTCCCTTCTCCCCGATTATCGAGGTGCAGCACCTATCAACTGGGCCATAATAAATGGAGAAAAAAGAACAGGTGTTACTACTTTTTTCATTAACAATGTCATTGATACTGGGGATGTCATTAAAAAAAGAGCAGTCGATATACATGACGAAATGAATGCAGGTGAGCTACATGATGAGTTGATGATTTGTGGTTCCGAATTGATTTACGATACACTTACAGACTTGGCTTCCGGGGGAATAGAACGTGAGAATCAAATGAAGGATGAGGACTCCTTATTAAATTCCGCACCAAAAATATTTAAGCAGGATTGTCAAATTAACTGGAAAAACCCACTCGAAACAAATTACAATAAAATTAGAGGACTTTCTCCGTATCCTGGTGCCTGGTGCCTTTTAAAAAACAAATCAAAAAACAAGAATCTTTCATTCAAGCTTTTTGACTCAAAAAAAACAGCTATTGAGGTCTCTTCAACTTCAATGAAAAAATTGGTTAAAGCTGAAGGTGGTATTCTTTTTCCTTGCTCGGATTATTACCTTTTGGTTATTGAATTACAAATGGAAGGCAAAAGAAGAATGAATTTCCAAGAGTTTTTGGCCGGAAATTCTATTGAAGACTTTGAGCTTATTCAATGATCTTAAAATCAACTTCATGTTCCCAATTGGCCTTCACTTTTATGGCCCTACCTAAAACAAATCTTTTTTCAGGACCACTATAGTCGAAAGGGTTAAAAGGATCCCATCGATTGTTTTTATTCTCGTCTCCTACAATACTGATAGAATAGCTCCCAGGCTCTATATTCTCGAATAAAATAGAATGGGATTTTGAAAAAGAAGTCTGCGTCGAAATTGATTTGTCATTTTGAAGAAGTTCAATAAACCAAGATTCCAATTCTGTATCTACTTTTACACTCAGGGAACCCAAATCTTCCTCTGACTTCCTTTCCAACAGGATGTTCATTTTATTGTTGCATGAACCATTTTGGGCATAAAACGCAGCAGAGTCAATACGCAATATGGCTTTTTTAAAAGTTTGATCTTTGATATTTAATTCAAGTCGATTCAAGTTAACGTTGATTTGACTAGAGTCAAGCGAAATTATCGTACTGTCCATGATATTCATCAAACTAAAATCGTTCTGATCAAACCTCAACGAGTCTATAGGGGCATTAAAATCAAGGATTATAGAGGATTCATCTGGAAACAATTTGAGTTTTTTAAAGGACTCTATTAAAGTCAACTCCTCTATGTCTTTATCATTTCTCAGCTTCTTATTCAGTGTGTCTAATTCCAATTCTATTGCCTCAGTATAGCGAGGAAAAATAAATCTACGTGTCTTTTCTCCATAACTCAGACTATCTAATACATCTGATTTTACTTCATTAAATTTCAAATCGTTAAACGAGCAATACTGTGGTATTTTAATCTCAACAATGTAGGGCGTGATGTAAGTGGCATCAATAGACGAAAGTTGAATATTTGGCTGGGTTACAAATAGATTTAGTGTATCAGAATAAGTCGAATCCAACAGTATGGATTGAGTACTCGCAAATTGAATTTCATCGTTGTCTTTAATTCGATTTTTATTCTCGTCAATAAAAGCTGCATAAAAGAATCTTCCTTCCTTAATCGCCCTTAATTTAGAATAGCCATTATCATCTGTTTTTGAAAAATAAGTAGGTTCAGTCTGGCCAATAGAATCATACAAGCCAATAAGTACATTTTTCTTCTTCTTCCCTGAATAGCCGTCAGAAACAAAAAAATATGCTTCGTTGTTATCAATCTCTTTTCCTGTAGAAAATGCAACTTGAATTAGTGTATCATTTCCCTCTGTAATATCCTGAACTGCACCATTTAAATATAAAGAATATGTAGTGTTTTCTTTTAGATTTTCTTGAAATTCAATCCGGAGTGTTTTGCCTTTCAGAATGAAATCATATTCAATGTTGGCGGGGAGCAAAATAATATTCTCACTTGGCTTTTGAAGCTTTATAAACTCGTCAAACTCTATTGTCATTTGGGTAGACTTGACCATTTTTTGTCCATCAAACGGACTACAGGAAACTATTCTGGGTGGAATAACATCCTTTGGCCCACCACTTATACTACCAACCTGGGCGCATGCAGATAATAGAATCGAAATAATTATATAACGGTAAGCAAGCATTTGCATAATTTTTCTAACCATTCTTTGTCCACTTCATCAAAACTATTCAATTCATCACTATCAATATCTAAAACGCCGATAACCTGTCCGCCGTATATGAGAGGGATTACTATTTCACTTTTAGAGGCCGCATTGCATGCAATATGACCTGGAAAAAGATCTACATCAGCAACGACTATCGATTTTTGATTGGACCAAGATGTTCCGCACACTCCTTTCCCTTTAGAAATTCTAGTGCATGCAACGGGACCTTGAAACGGCCCTAAAACCAATTCATCTAATTCGATAATGTAAAATCCAACCCAAAAGAAATCAAAGCTTGATTTAAGTAGAGCAGCGAAATTAGCCATATTAGAGACCTTGTTATCTCTGGATGAAAGAAGAGCCTTCATCTGAACATAAACAGATTCATATAATTGAACTTTCTTACTCTTACTAATTAGTGTCTCCATCTTAAATCATAGATATCTACAAAATTGACTCTTTTACTTCTATTTAGCAAGATGATCTAATGATTTTAAATTCAATTAAGTGAATCAACATGAATTACATAATTCGAAGCAAAAAAATAATACTTTTATTACTTTCATCCATTTGATCAAGAAATTATAGAAATAATGCCTAAAGAAATCATAGTACTCGATATAGAAACAACAGGATTGAATCCCAATCAGGACCTCATTTTAGAGTTGGGAATAGTAAAACTAGATCTAGATTCAGGCGAGATTACACCTCTTTTCGACCAGGTATTTAAAGATCCTAAATTAACAGCTAAGCACAGAAAAGCATGGATTTTTGAAAATGGCTTTATGGAAATTGACGAAATTAGAAATGCATTGCCTATTACAGAATATTTTGATGAAATTCAATCGCTTCTCATCCCGTTTAAAGGACAAATCACTGCGTGGAATAGAGACTTTGACAGTGCCTTTTTAATGAAATATGGTTTCGACCTTGGACCTGAGGTATGCTGTCCAATGAAAGAAAGTGTTGACTATTTTAAAATCGAAGGAAACTATGGCTACAAATGGCCAAAAGCTCAAGAAGCCTGGGATATCCTCTTTCCAAATACACCAAAAATTGAGAAGCATAGAGGACTTGATGATTCAAAAATGGAAGCTGCCATTATTTATGAATTGTACAAAAGAGGTCAATACGAACCTTAGTAATAATTCTACAATTTAAATTTTCCTTTAAACGGCAGAAAACGACCTACCATATTTTGATAACGCTTGTAATCTGGATATTTTTCAGCCGAAATAGACTCAGAAAAATCAGAGCTCCCTTTGAACAATAGAACCAATAAAAGACCTCCGGTGATCGTCCAATTGATCAAATTTCCTGTTGCAATAACAGAATAAAAATAAAATACAATCCAAATGCCTTGCTCCGCCATGTAATTAGGGTGGCGCATATATGCCCATAAACCAGTATGGACAAAACCTATTTTGTAGAAAGGTTCTACCTCTCCCCTTTTGAGCTGAGCATATTTTACAGTCTGATAATTATATTGCTGCTGATCGGAAAGAAATTCGATATAAATCAAAAACAAAATAACAAGGGCTAAAATGACATCATAAATTCCAATGGGCACATCCATTTCCAATACTCTTATTGCAGGTAAAGTCGTCAATAATACGAGCCCCATTTGATAAAATGAAATAAAGAAAAAATTAAACAATACCCATTTCCATTTTTGCTCAAAACCTGGTTTGGCTCTCAAAATAGACCATCTATAATCTTCTTCCCCTGTCCAGAATTTTATAGAATATCCTCCCCTACGCGCAAAATTCAAGGTCAATCGGAGTCCCCAGACACTGACCAATATCGCCATTAAGATTAGTCGTGGATCGTAATTTGAATAATCTACCATAATCCATAGATAAGGTATAGGCATGATACTCCAAAGTTTGTCTACCTGGCTGTAATTGTTTGATAATGTGCTTACAATAAAACATGACAATGATGCCAATACATAAACCCACATTAAAGTGACAAGAGCTTCCCACTGAAGAGCTGAAGGAGTCTCATCAAAATAAAAACAAATTACCGGAACAGTAATTAGCGTAAAAATCAACATTAAAGCAACTTTCCACATATTCTCAATTTTTGTGGCTTCATTATTGTATATAACAAAACCTGAATTATAAACTATAAAAAAAAATCATTCTACCCGTTAATAGATGAGATATTTCAACCACTATTAAATATAACAAATCAGTTGAAAGATTGGTTTGATTTACTGCTCTTAAAACTAAACTAATGAAAAATGAAGGCCATAACAATTTATTCAATAACCCTCACATTAGTCGTTATTTGTTGCTCCGTTCCAAGTGGATTAGGTCAAACAGATTTAAACAAACCGACACCTTATTTGAATGACAGGCATTTAGAACCAACATGTGCCAGTTTCTCTTTTATGGAATTCATAAATAAAAAAAGTCCACAATTCCTGGAATTATCAGACCAATTATTAAAGAATTCACTTAAAAAGGACAATCATTTAAAGTCTAACATTTATAAAATTCCAGTAGTATTTCATGTCGTTTATAATTCAGAAGAAGAAAATTTGCCCGACTCTGTAATAAATAATCAGCTTGAAATTCTGAACAAGGCATTTCGAAGACAAAATGAAGACACTGTTAATTTAAGAGCTGAATTTCTAGATATTGTAGGCGACGCAAAAATAGAATTTGAACTTGCCTCAACTGACCCCAATGGAGCACCTTCAACTGGGGTTACCAGAACCTACACGGAAGTCGAATATTTTGGAGGAATTTTACCTTACAATTCAAGTCAAAATGAAGAAATCACTAATTGGGTTAATGACAGTCTTTTTTATAATTTATATAGACTTTCAAATTCAGTGCTGGGAGGAACAAATTCATGGGATGAAGATAAATATCTTAATGTTTGGATAGGAGATCTTAGGGTTTTGGAACCGAGTATGGGGAACTTTGAAGAATTGGTTTATTTTGCATTGGCCACACCTCCATTAGATCATGAAAATTGGCCCTATGAAACGATCAATCTGATTTCCTCATTTAGTCAAGGAGTTCTAATTCATTACGTGAATGTTGGATCAAATAATTCAAACTTGCTTCCACCACCTTATAACGCATACAATAGCAGAACGAAATCTGGAAAAATTCTAGTTCATGAAATAGGTCATTATTTTGGCCTCAGACACATTTGGGGGGACGGTGATTGCACCATGAATGATTATATAGATGATACACCTAATGGTATGTATCAAAGCTCCTTTGACTGTAATCTGTCAAAGAACACTTGCTACGACAATATCAATGGTGTGAACTTACCGGATATGGTAGAAAATTACATGGATTATTCCGACGGGGATTGTCAAAACTCATTTACCAAAAAGCAAATAGATTTAATGCGTAATGTGATTGTCAACCATCGACCAAAATTAATTTTTAACGAAAGCTTTACAGGCCCCATAATAATGAGTATCTATCCAAATCCTATTTTAAATGAAATCAACATAACATTAGCTCTTAACGAGGAGGGAATTGACATTCAAATTATTGATGTTCAAGGAAAATTGGTTTATCGAAACTTTTTTAATGATGAAAGCCAAATAAAGATCAATCCTTTTTTAAGAAAAGGCATATATATTTTAAGTATCGACAACGGCACTGAAAAGGAGATGGTGAAATTAATGAAATATTAATTCATCCTTTTTCAAAAAAAAACAACATAAGTATCTGAATATTAGATACTTTAATGCGGTGGCGTCAAATTTACACTTTTAAATGATATCATTATTTAAAATATCTTTGATTTATTCTAAAAAAAAGGCAACATTAAGCCAAGTTAATTCGTTTAATGAACGTGATTTACTCAAGACAATTAATTCGGTTATTCGAACAAAGAATATTTGGTAATTTTATTGCCCTGATTTTTGCAGTTTTAGGCACATTTTCTTTAACATCTCAAGTAGTATCTCCATTTGATATTCGATTCCAAACCAATCAGAAAGGAGGCATACAGATGATTTCAAATGTTGCCGTTACTTGCAATGCTTCAAATGGGAATTGCGCAACCTTTCAAAATCAATTTCCTCCAAACGGAAATCACAATCAAGACGGAGGAGTTGTGATGGAATATGTAGATATCGATACAGATCCATCAACTTGGATGTCATCGAGTGATAGTTTGTCTCTTCCGGCGTGTAGCGAAGTTTCATTTGCAGGCCTTTACTGGAGCGCAAGAGTGCAACCCAACACAACTGAATATGTGAATAGAAATCAGGTTAAAATCAAACTTGGTAATTTTTTCTATCAAACTATGACAGCTGATGAAACAACTGATGTATTAGACATTCCTACCAACCCTTTCTTTGGAATGCCTGGTTATTACTGTTACAAAAATATCACGTCTTTGGTGCAGGCCTCAGGTGGAAACGGGAGATTTACTGTAGCTAATATTTCTTCGGAGACAGGTGACGAAAATTTATTTGGAGCATGGACAATCGTTGTTGTTTACAGTAATCAGCTTGAATCAATGAGGAATCTTACAGTATTCGATGGTATGGGTTACGTAAGCGGTCAAAATAATCTTGACATTCCTATTTCAGGATTTTTAACACCGACTGTGGGTCCTGTAAGTTTTGAGCTTGGAGTTGTGGCATATGAGGGAGACAGAAGCATTCAAGGAGACCGTTTTCAATTTCAAGGAAGTGGAGCATTTCTCGATGTACCCGACCCCTTAAGGACTCCATCAGATTTTTTCAATAGTACCATTACCAGCGGAGGAGCATTGACTCCTTTTAGAAACCCAAGCTTCAACAATATGCTTGGATTTGATAATGGGATTTTTATACCGGATAATTCTGCATTTACCTATATCGGAAACGCGGCTACTTCTGCCACCATTAGAGTTGCAACTTCTCAAGATGCCATTCTTCCTAGGGTTATCACATCTGCGATTGATATATACGAACCTGACCTAAGGGCGACTGTGTTCATTGATGATCTGAACGGAGCGCCTGCGGAACCAGGAGATATTTTAGAATACACAGTGACCGGAAAGAATATTGGTTCAGATATTTCTTTGGATACCTACATGGAGACTACCCTGAATATTCGAACTGAATATATTCCAAATACCATTGAATATATCAATGGTCCGTTCATTGGACCAAAAACCGATGTTGCAGGTGATGATCAGGCTGAATATGATCCAATTAATAGAATTGTTCGTACCCGAGTAAATAATTTTGCAAATGCATCATTAGGAGGAACAATGGAAAACTCTGCAAATGGTGCAGATAGCGCCACTGTTAAATTTAGTGTTCAAGTTGTTGATGATTGTATCATTTTAGATTGTGACTCCACTCTTGAGAATGAGGCATACATTTATGGAAACGGTCAAATCTCAGGTAATGTTTTTGATAATGGGGGTGTTTCAGACTTATACGACGCCAATGGTTGCCCCTCAGCCACCACAAATGTGGTTACGGTTTTCTCACCAAATTGCGATGAAATCGAAATTTCACACAACGAGCCACTCTGCGAGGGAGACACCATTACGTTTGTTGCACCTATTTCAAGTTTCGTTACTTATGATTGGCAAGGACCTAATGGTTTTACTTCATCAGAGGCAAATCCTGTAATTTCCGATATCACAGTTGATGATGCAGGGGTTTATTCTCTATTAATTACCCTTAGTGATAGCACATGTGCATACGATTTACTATTGGATACAGTTGAAATTGAACCAGCTCCTACCTTAATATTGGATTCTTTAGTCAATGTTACTTGTAGCGGATTTGACAACGGAATTATCGCAATCACACCTCAAGGACTTGACCCCATAGACGTTTTTTGGTCCAACTTTTCGACAGATACTATTTTGACCCAACTTCCTCCAGATACTTTTGTTGTTCAGCTCACAGATCAAAATGGTTGTGATCGATTTTATGAATTCGAAATTACCGAACCCTCCCCTCTAACTTCTAATACAGGATTGGTGAGTAATTATAATGGAACTGATGTGTCGTGTTTCGGTGCAAGTGATGGTTCAGTATACGTAAATTATTTTGGTGGGACAGCTCCTTATAATGTAAGCTGGTCACCCAGTTTTCAAACAACAGATACTATTGTAGATTTACCAGCTGGGGAATACATTGCTACTGTTCTGGACTCTAATTCTTGTGAGGTTCTAGATACAATCGTAATAACAGAACCTTTAGCAATACAAGCTTCAGATTCCGTTGTTAATGTCTCTTGTAACAATGGTTCTGATGGAGAAATTTTTGTTAATGTAAGCGACGGGACTCCAGGTTACGTTTACAATTGGATTGAAGGTACAACTGGAACCGATTCAAGTATTGATAGCTTGACTTTTGGTTTATATGTTGTGGAAATCAGTGATACCAATGCATGTGTGTTCATAGACAGTATTCAGGTAAATCAGCCTCTTGCGCCTATAAGTTTATCTGAAACCCATGTGGATGTATTGTGTTTTGGCGATTCTACAGGAAATATTGATTTAAGTGCAGTTGGAGGCACGCAGCCATACAGCTATTTGTGGATAAATGACTCGATATCGCAGGACTTGACAGACCTTTTTGCAGGAATATATAATGTAACTGTTACGGATTCTCTGGGTTGCTTTGATACACTATCCGTAGAAATTATTGAGCCCTCAGCACCTTTATCTGTGGTTTTAAACACCATTGATGTTCTGTGTTATGGTGACTTTACAGGCTCCGTTGATGCCACAATAGCTGGTGGGACAGCTCCCTATCAATTCTTATGGTCCAATGGTGCAATTACCGAGGATCTCTCAAATATTCCGGCAGGAAGCTATTCCATTCAGGTTACGGACTTTCATAATTGTAGCTTTACAGTGAGCACTGCGATTACAGAACCAACTGATTCTATTTTAATAGAGCTCACGTCTTTTGATGCAGACTGCTTTGGAGCGCCCACAGGAAGTGTTTCAGGTAATGTTTCTGGAGGAACTTTTCCCTATGATTACTTATGGTCGAATGCTGAAATTACAGACGATATAGCCAACCTAAATGCAGGGATTTATACCTTGACCGTTACAGATGACAACAATTGTATTTCATCTCTTTCTGATACCGTAAATCAACCTGACGGTGTCGTTCTATCGCACAGTAAGACAGATATACTGTGTTTTGGTGACTCAACTGGAAATATCAATCTCGATGTACAAGGAGGAGTCGCACCTTACTCCTATTTATGGTCAACTGGAGATACCACTCAAGATATTTCAGGAATACCTGCTGGAACTTATGATGTTGATGTATTGGACGATAACAATTGTCTCGCCCAAAGGCAAATAGAGCTTATTGAGCCCAATGGACCTATCGCGATAAGCGAAATCCATACGGATGCCTTATGTATTGGAGGAAGTCAGGGAACCATTGACCTGACTGTT
>JBELDA010000030.1:0-29730 GCA_042094515.1 Crocinitomicaceae bacterium | reverse complement strand
TACTGTTTATTGGGCAGTCGTGTACAGACGACACACTTTATATGAAGACCTATAAATTTGAAAACAATAAATGGCAGCAAAATGTGAAGCCAACATTTACCTTGTCCTTTCCTGGAGACACCGTCACATATGATGTAATTTTCACCTTAAGAAGCACTGTAGACTATGCCTATAACAATATTTGGCTTTACATTACTACAGAAGGCCCTCAATGCAAAGAGCTACCAGATTCAAAATCAATTATTGGGAGGAGCCCAGTTGAAATAAAAATGGCAAAGCCAAACGGTGAATGGATTGGCTCTAAATCAGGGACCTACATTGATCATAAGCTTTTATTCAGGCAAAGAAGGTTTTGCAAAGGCGATTATTCTTTTAAAATTGAGCAAGCTGTCACCATTGGCACGCTTGACGAATTGTCAGATCTAACTATTGAAGTTAAACCTACTATTTGGTAATGAGATATCGAATGCTAACAGAAGAAGAGTTAAAGGCATTGTCAGATGACTTTACTCAATTTCTTGTTGTACAAGGTGTAGATGACGATACTTGGCGAAAAATGAATATCGAGAATGAAGAAAAAGCAATAGAAGTAGTTGAAGTCTTCAGTGACACTGTATTACACAAGGTTTATTCCAAAATTCAATACATGAGCTACATTTCTGATCATGTTTTTTCAATATTTAAAATAAATAAAACCAGTATAGATTTAATTTTAATCAAAAGCACCGATGCTTCATTAATTTTTCAAGATGAAGCTACATTATATAGCTTATTAAACTCAAATTCAGGAGCATGGGAGCTTTATTCATCAAGCAAGGAGCTTGGTGACAAACTGACCGATGAGGTTCATAAATTAACAACTCAAGGATGCCAGATTTCGTCCAAAGAAATTTGGGATGAGTTTTACCATTTCCATAAAAAAGCATCAAAAAAAGCATCTTTTTAGGATAATTTTCGTTTATGAGTTATATTTATAGACCGTATTAAACAATTTTTTTCAGATGAAAACTAAAAGCATATACTCATTTTTATTATTGGTAGTATTATTTACATCTTCTTGTATAGAACATGAAGTCATTCCACCCCCCGTAAATACAGTTGATTTAAATTGTTATTTTGTTGGCTTTGTTAATGGCACACAAGTTGAATTCACCCAAAACGTTCAAGGTTATGGTGCTGAAGTTGTAAATTTTGAAGATATAAACCCTTCCCCTACTCCATCTGAAAAAACGTATGGATCTAAAATTAAATCATTTTATTTTGATCAGGCGGTACAAATAAAATTCGGAACATTAGATTGGGATGCATCAGCGAATGCCCAGCCGACGGTAACAATGTTCAATGATTATCATTCATCAAATTCAGGGATCCCTATCAACTTTTCCGATAATGGTTTGGCAGGTATTGAAGTAGAATATACAGATAATAATGGAGTAAAGTGGTTGTCACGTGAAACCGATCCAGGTCAAGAAGCCGTATTCACAATATTGGGACAAGCGTCTGATAATACAGGTGACTACTCATTATTTGAATGTGATTTTTCATGTAAAGTTTGGAGGATTAATCCTCAAACCAATCTAGATGAATCACTAGATATTACAAATGCCAAATTTACATCTTGGTTTAAGAGATAGTTCAAAAATAAATAAATGAGTGAGGTACTCAAAATAGCTATTATAGGAGATTATAATTTTACCTTTAATGCTCATCATGCGACCAATTTATCACTTGACCACTCTTCAGAATTCCTTGAAGTTGAAATCAATTACTACTGGATAAAAATCAGTGAAGCTTTAAAGCATAAGGAAGTATATTTTAATCAATTCGATGGCATCTGGATCGCTCCAGGCCCTATTGAAAATGCCTTTTACCTAAATGGTATATTTAAAAAAATAGTCAATAAAAACATCCCTGTTTTGATTACTGGTGAAGGATTTAAAATCTTTCTGGAATACCTCATTACTCAGAATCAGCTTTTGTCACAGCAAGAAAAATTAATCAGTGAAAATCTGGTTTCTGGCAGCAGTTTTGAAAGAATTACAATTGAACCAAAAAGTAAAGAATTTAAGCAATTATATGAGAATTTTAGTAACATTGAGCTAACCTCATCGAGATATAGCTTATACCCACAATTAGTGGAGCAGCTAGAGCTTGGATTAGTTGATATTGAAGCTGTGAACCATTTTGATGATCCTGAAATCATTAGTTTAAGAAAGAATGATTTTTTCGTGAGCTGTGCCTTCTGTCCTCAAATATCATCTACCCGTGATATTCCTCACCCCATAATTTACACCTTTCTCAAAATGTCAAACAAGTCCAAATCATTAAATCTCAATTAATTGATTTTGCTTGGTGTAATATAAAATGGCTTTAACTGGCTTTTCCAACATTTCTTCCAATACAGCCTTGTAATTCCATATTTGCTCATTATGCTTTGGAGTTGCAGCGCCCGTTTTAAAATCAATCACAATAACATCGTTCTTTCTTTCTATTATTTTATCCGGACGTAAATCAGCTGAGCCCGGAATTAAAATAGATTGTTCATTGTGAACCTTTGAAACTTCATTAAAAAGATTTTTATCTGTAGCCTTTTCAAAAAACAGACAAGCTTCTTTGTGTAATTTTTCGAGAATTTCAGGATCTATGGTATCATTATTCCGGTAAATAGAATACACATCATTCAATTGACTTGCATCGTCAATATCGGACATGTATTGATGAAAATAAATCCCAAAGAGTCTTTCCTCCTGAGAATGAAAAGTTTCATCAGTTTCATCGGAAAGAATTAGTTGAATACTTTTCGAATCAACTTCTTTAGGTATATAAAAATCTACATCTGGATTGGCATTACTCAATGTTTTCTCGTATTTGTCCATTTCCTCACCTGAAACATATTCGTGACTTTCATCTTCTTCGTTAAGCGAAAATGCATCCCTTATACACTGATGGAAAATTGAGCCCAAATTACTCTTGCTGGCATACCTATTGAACACATATAGTCTTTTTTCCGCTCTCGTGAATGCAACATATAGCATATTCAATTTATCTAATAATATCAGGTTTTTTTCTTCTTCGGCTCGTAGATTTATGTCCTCTATTAAGCTCGTTTCTGATAAATTTGTATACAATATTTTGTCTTCTGTTTTTACAAAAAATTTCGAGTCACTTCTCAATGATAATCCAAAATCCATCTCGGGAACAATAACGATTGGAAATTCAAGCCCCTTGGCTTTATGAATGGTCATTATTTGAACCGCATTCTTTGTATCCGGCATTTTTAAAGCAAAGGATGATTTATTCTCCTCATAATACTCTATAAATTTTGATAAGTCAGATTGCCGATTGTTCTGAAATTGGAAAATCAAATCTAAAAACTGATGAATAAATGGATTCTCAACCTCCTTCCATTTCATCATAGTAACAAATTGAATAGCGAGCTCATAAATATTTTCAAAAGGCTTAAAAAATGAATCTCGGCCCTCAAAAAACTCTTTTAAAAACGCTTTATCATCAAATGATTTGTATACATATCCAGAAGGTTTCACCTCTTCCATCATAAAATCAAAATAACGATCGTCAATTTCAGGATGCATTCTAAAAAACAATTCTCCAAAATGTCTTTTAGCTGTATCCATTGTTGGTCTCATTCGCCATTTTAAATAGGACAGCAGTAAACGAACTTCTATATTTTTAGAAATTAATAAAGACTCCTGAGAAAAAACAGAAATTCCTTTTTTGGTAAGCTCATTAGCAATTACAACGGCTAAATCATTTTTAGCAGTTAAAATACATACATCTCCCAAGTCAAATTTGTCTTGTTCTGCTTTTGAAATTATTTGTGAAATATCGGAGATCATTTGGTCCATATTTCTCTTTTGCTGTTCAGAAATGACTTTTACATATCCTTGTTTTGTTGATATTGGATTTTGAGCAACCGATTCATAAAATTCTTCAAACTTTTTAGGGAGTTTATCGCTAATTGTTGTGAATATTTTCTCATTAAATAGTACTACCTCAGGACAAGATCGGTAATTATCAACTAGTGGTTTTTTTAATCCCATTTCACTAAAATAAGTCGATACTTCTGCGACATATTCATCTTTTTCGGGATTATAAATTTCTGGGAGGCTCACAAACTGCTCTGCCAAACCATTATTAAATCTATAAATCGATTGCTTAGGATCACCAACAATTAGATTTTCTTTATTATGACTTAATGATTCTCTTAAAAGTGGCAGAAGATTCAACCATTGTAAACGGGATGTATCTTGAAATTCATCCAGTAAAAAATGTTCATATCGAACACCAAAACGCTCATAGATGTATGGGGCTTCTTCCTTTTGGACCAAGTTTCCAATAAGTGCATTAAATTCAGATATCCTAATGATCTTATTCTTCTCCTTGTGCTCACTCAAAGAATCAAAAACATATCTAAGCAGTGCCATATTAAAGAAATTGGCTTTGTACTTGACCAGCAATGTCATTTCCGGTGAAATTTCACGATAACAATGATAGATGTCTAAAAGCAAATCTTTAAGCTCTCTGGTAAATGCCTTCGTATCTCCTTCTTCCTCGCAATAGTTAAGAACACGAGTTGAAATAATGCTTTTATCGCTATTATGTAAAGGACACTTAATCAATTTAGCAATTTTTAATAATGCATTGAAGGTTTGCCCCTTATATGGTAAATCCAACTCATTAATGTTAAGTGAGTCAAATAATTGAGCAAAAAGATCCACTTTTGGTCTAAATTTGCCATTGAGCTCATCAATCCTATCCTGAACAATTTTATATTCCTTCTGATCGAATGAAAGGTCTTTAAGCGCTTTAATGAAAACTTGATTCTTCTCTTTACTCAAAGAAGAAGCAAAGGACATTAATTGTCTTTTAAAATTCCATTGATTTCCGTCACGGAAATTAGATTTTGCGTATTCCTTTACAAGTACCGTAAGCTCCTTATTGTTGCTTTCACTAATAGAGTTTAAAAGGATATCTATTACCTCTTCGAGTACTTCATCTTCATTTAAAGAAATTTCAAATTCGTTTGGCAGGTCCAAATCATTGGAAAATGATTTTATCAATCGCAAATTGAATTTGTCAATTGTAGAAACATTGAAGTTTTCATATCCGTGCAAGATTGCTTTTAAGGCTTCTCCACTTCTTTTGACAATCTGTTTTTGATCTATGTTTAATAGCTTTTCAAGCTCTGCTATAATTTCAGATGTCTTCCGGTCCTCAACAGATGTGCTAAATTTGGCGAGATTGAACAAGGCATCAATAATTCTTGTTTTCATTTCAAGAGAAGCCTTATTGGTAAAAGTGATAGCTACAATTCCCTTGAATTTACTCGGAGATTTGTTTGAGAGAAGGATGGACAAATACTGCAATACCAGCTGGTACGTTTTACCACTTCCTGCAGAAGCACTTAAAACAAACAAGGGATACTTTTCTCGATTAATTGATGACAGCATAATATGACAAAACCTATGTCCATAAAAATAGGAAAATACGAGAATTTTAGCTTAATTTTGTTAATAATGATTCGCTACACGGTTATTTTGTTCCTCTTATCGTTTTTTATCTTCTCATGTAAAAAAGAGGGGTGTACAGACGCTGTTGCTGAAAACTACAACTCTAATGCAAATACAGATGATGGCAGTTGTACCTACCTAATGGATATTCTGAAAATTAAGGTAAATTCAACATTTGGAGCTCAAAATTTTTATCTGGATTCAATTTATCAAACGGATGAAGGGTATTTTGTAAAATTCACAGATGTGAAGTTTTTTATTTCGGACCTGAAAAATAATTCTGATACTCTTGTTCACTCCGCATTATATGATTTCAGAGAAACCCAAAACAAGCTACTAAGTGCTGCAGGTGATCATTTAAAATTTGGAAGTCTCACCGGGAACATTGGTATTGATTCTAGCATCAATCACGATGACCCCTCTATGTTTCCAAATGACAGTCCTCTAAACATTGGTAATGCCGGTTTAATGCACTGGGGATGGAATACAGGATATATTTTTATCAGTATTGAAGGAAAAGTAGACACTTTGGCTATTGGCGATAATTTCAATCACAACTTTAGCTTTCACGTTGGTACTGACTCACTTTTAGACAGCTTTTCATTTAATGGACTCGTATGGACTCCCACTGCTGATGGCCATCAACTAGAATGGTCACTGGATTTAAAAACATTTTTAAACAATAGTCAGTCTCCAATAGATCTTAAAAATGAATTCCTTACACATTCCGGAAGTGGTCAGCTAATCTTGGCTGAAAAAGTGAAAAACAATTTCATGATGGCCCTAACACCATAGCTATGAAAAAATTACTCTATTTTTTTATGTTTGCTACCATGTTAAATTCTTGCACTAAAGACAAGGTATACACCCCTACACCCTACACTCTTATTTCTCCTTCACATTTTCCTGAAATGGAAATCCCATTAGATAATCCAATGACCGTAGAAGGTATTGAATTGGGTAGACTTTTATTTTATGAAAAACAGTTGAGCGGAGACAACACTATGAGCTGCGCAAGCTGTCATAATATTGAAAATGCTTTTGCGGAAAATTCGCAATATTCAGTAGGAATTGATGGCGTATCGGGCTCTCGAAATTCAATGCCCCTATTTAATTTGGGATGGGAAGATTTTTTTACTTGGGACGGAAGTAGAAATACACTTGAAGAACAAATCTTGGAACCTGTGCCAAATCCAATTGAAATGCATCAAAAATGGAAAGAAGCTACGGATAAGCTATCGAGTAATTTGGATTACAGAACTAGATTTTTTCGTTCATTTGGTGAAGAAGGTATTGATTCAATAAAAGTATCAAAGGCTATAGCACAATTTCTTAGAACCATCATTTCTTCTACCTCGGAATTTGATGTTATGTACAAATATGAAAACAGCATACCTCTAACAGCTCAAGAAGGAGAAATCCTACAAGGTGTAGATGTTGAAGAATGGGCTGGATACGACCTTTTTAAAAGCCTGAATGGTGCAGATTGCTTTCATTGTCATAATGGACCTCTTATGCGTGTCAAAAAATTCAGTAATAATGGACTAGATGAGTCTTTTTCTGATCTCGGCAGAGCTTTAATTACTAATGATCCGAATGATGAGGGAAAATTTAAAGTTCCTTCTCTACGAAATATTGCACTCACCGCGCCATACATGCATGATGGAAGATTCAACACCCTTGATGAAGTCATTGAACATTATTCTTCAGGTGTACACATGAGTACCACGATTGACCCATTAATTGAGTTTGCAAGTCAAGGGGGAGTTCAATTAGATGCACAAGAAAAATTTTTACTTAAAAAATTCTTGCTTACCTTAACAGATACGATTTTCATTAATAATCCTAATTTTAAGGACCCCTTCAATTAATTATGGAAAAAACGACAAGACATTTAACCACCGAAGAAAAAGCACTTAAAATAAATCTTCAATCAGATATATATGGTTGCTTTGCTGAAATTGGTGCAGGACAGGAAGTTGCGGCTAATTTTTTCAAAGCAGGTGGAAGCTCAGGGACTATTGCATTTACACATTCCGCATATGACATGAAAGTATCGGATTCTATGTATGGAAAGGCAAAGAGATATGTTTGTGAAGAGCGGCTTCAAACCATGCTTGACACTGAGTTCAATAACCTAAAAACGACATTGCCAAACAAATACAAAGAATCTAAGTTTTTCTCTTTTTGTAATACAGTAGAATCATTAAATTATCATAAAACCAATCAAGGAAAAGGTTGGATTGGTATTCGTTTTCAGCTCAAACCAGAAAGTAAACCCAACAATATTGTTTTGCATGTTAAAATGCACGACAATAGTCACAGGGGACAGCAAGAAGCATTAGGAATCCTTGGTGTAAATCTGATATATTCTTGTTACCATAAAAACGAAGACATAGAAGAGTTTTTGACAAGCTTAGTGCATCGAATCCCAAGAGATCGAATTGAAATTGACATGCTAAGCATAAAAGGTCCTGATTTTGAAAAAGTTGATAATAGAGTAATTGCTTTGAACCTAGTGAAGAGAGGCATTACCGATTCTACCATGTTTGACTTATCTAAAAACGTTTTACAACCGGCTACGGCTCTATACAAAAAGAATATCCTATTAACTCGTGGACGATTTCGTCCAGTTACAAAGGTCCACATCGACATGATTGAAAATGGGCGAAAAGCTTTCATGTCTGAAAATGATGTAGAGGAAAATGATGTATCCGTAGTTTTTGAGTTAACCCTAAAAGACCTCACTGCCGACGGGAAAATATTGGTTCAGGATTTTCTAGACCGCGCTGATTTATTGAGCTCATTGGGATATACTGTTATGGTTTCAAACTATCTCAAGCACTATAAAATGGTAGAATATCTAGCACCTATTGCAAGAGGGAAACTGATAGGTGTAATCCTAGGTGTATATAATTTGAATACCATATTTGATGAGAAGTATTATGGGAATCTTACAGGAGGACTTTTAGAAGCCTTTGGTAGAGGGTTTGGTCATCACATGAAAATATATGTTTACCCAGCATTTAATGTAGAAGATGGCGAAATATATGACCTTGACAATATCGAAATTGCACCAAACCTTGTCGGTTTGTTAAAATATATGCGAGACAACGATAAAATTAAACCGATTCAACAATTCAATCCAAAGTTACTGCATATTATGTCGGATGATGTCTTGTCAAAAATAAAAGCTGGAGCATCTAGCTGGGAAGAAGATGTGCCTGAATCAGTTGGAAAGGCCATTAAGTTTTATGAATTATTTGGTTACCAAAAAAAAGAAGTCAAGATTTAAATGCCACATATAAAGAATGCATTGATTCGATTTCGAATTATTGACAAAATGATTCGAAACAAATACAGGCCATTCCCTTCAAAGAAAGAGCTGCGAGAGGCATGTGAAGAATCTTTATATGGTTCCATTACTGGAGAGCATATTTGTGATAGCACAATCGAAAAAGATTTATTTAACATGAAAATGGAGCATGATGCTCCTATAAAGTATAGTAAAAGAGAAAGAGGGTATTTCTACGAGGACCCAAACTATAGCATTAATGACATTCCATTAACAGAAGATGAGCTTCATTCAATTAAATATGCTGTTGACACCTTACATCAATTCAAAGATGCACCGTTCTTCAAAGAATTTGGAAATGCAATTGATAAAATCGTCGACAGGATTTCTGTTGGAGCATCTGAAAACGAAATAAGTCAATTCATTCAATTTGAATCAGCAACCTCAATCGGTGGCAATGAGTACTTACCCCTTTTACTAGAGTCTATACAGCGCAAAAAACAGGTTTGGTTTTTATATACAAGTTATATTAAAGCAGAAGAAAAACCCAGAAAAGTTTCACCTCTATTTTTAAAAGAATACAGAAACAGATGGTATCTCATCTCTTTTGATGTAAAACAAAAAGACATCAGAACATACGCTCTAGATCGAATGGATACTCCAAAAATACTTGAAGAAGAAACTCATTACCCTGGGGACTTTGATGCTGAAAACTACTTTAAGCATTCGATGGGGATTACATCATACAAAGGCAAGTCAAGCAAAATCATCATAAAGGCAAATACTATAGCAGCAAGATATATCAGCAGTCAACCCATACATGAATCTCAGGAGGTAAAGAAAGAAACAAAGGAATTCACCTATTTTGTGTTGACCTTACTTATTTCAGAAGAACTTATTCGCACAATATTAAGCTATGGAGGTGAAATTGAAATTGTTGAACCCGTTGAACTGAGAGATATAATTCAAGAACGAATTTCAGGTATGAATAAGTTATATAAACTAAATTAGTAACTTATAAAAATTAAGTTTTTATTGAGAAAAAAAATGGAACTAATTACATCACTCACCAACGGCGTATACCAAATAACCTTTAATCGACCAGAGGTGTATAACTCATTTAATAAATCGATGGCTTTAGCATTACAGAAAGAGCTAGATTACAGTGCGAATAATATTGAAGTTCGTACAGTGGTCCTAACTGGAGCAGGTAAAGCTTTTTGCGCAGGGCAAGATTTGGCAGAAGCTACTGATCCCAATGGACCCGATCTAGAATCAATAGTCAGAGAACATTACAACCCTATTATATTAAAAATAAGAGCACTTGAAAAACCAGTTATTGCAGCCGTAAATGGAGTTGCTGCAGGAGCGGGTGCTAATATTGCATTAGCCTGTGACCTTACTATTGCCCAAGAAAACGCTTCATTCATTCAAGCCTTTTCAAAAATAGGTTTGATTCCGGATTCGGGGGGAACATATTTCCTTCCAAGAATTATTGGTGTTCAAAAAGCTCTTGCACTTATGTTTACCGGAGATAAAATAACAGCAAAAGAAGCAGAAGCCTTAAATATGATATATAAATGTGTTTCGGTTGAAGAATTTGAAAGCTTCATCATGACTCTTTCACAAAAATTAGCCTTAATGCCTACAAGAGCCTTTGGGCTCACAAAAAAAGCCGTAAATCAAAGCCTATCAAATGATTTAATTAATCAACTCGACCTTGAAGAAAAGCTTCAAACGGAGGCGGGTAAAACAGAGGATTTTCAAGAAGGTGTACAAGCATTCCTTGATAAAAGAAAACCCAAATTCAAAGGAAAATGATTAGTAATATTGGAATAATTGGTGCAGGTACGATGGGGTGTGGAATCGCTCAAATCGCCTCTCAAAACGGACATAATGTTATTGTTGTTGACAAGGAAGAATTACAATTGGAAAAAGCCAAAGCTAGTTTGGATAAAATATTAAGTCGCCTTTGTGAAAAAGAAAGAATTACAAATGATGACAAAACAGCGATTCTTGACCGAATAACATTTACCTCAGAAATGAATGAATTGGCTGATTCTGATTTAGTAATTGAAGCGATTGTTGAGAACCTCAGTATTAAGCACGAAGTTTTTAAGGCCGTAGAGCAGATAGTAAAGGAATCTTGTATTATTGCCTCCAATACTTCATCTTTGTCAATAGCATCTATAGGATCAGCATTAAATAAATCAAATCGTGCTATAGGAATACACTTTTTCAACCCGGCACCACTAATGCCTCTTGTTGAAATCATACCGGCTGTGCAAACTGATGAACACACGTTAAATTCTTCTGTTGAGCTGATTAAAAGCTGGGGAAAAACTGTGGTTAAATGCAAAGATACGCCCGGTTTTATCGTGAATCGAGTAGCACGACCTTTTTATGGGGAAGCACTTCGTATATATGAAGAGGGAATCGCAGATTTTGCAACAATTGACTGGGCCCTAACTGAATTAGGTGGTTTTAAAATGGGACCTTTTACATTGATGGATTACATTGGAAATGACGTCAATTACGCGGTGACTGAATCAGTATTTAAGGCGTTTTACTATGACTCGAGATTCAAACCATCCTTTACTCAAAAGCGCTATTCTGAAGCGGGTTTTTTAGGGAGGAAATCTGGGAGAGGGTATTATAATTATACAAATACAGAAAAAAACGCAGAAGCGACAAAAGACAAAACCCTCGGTTTATATATATTGAATAGGGTACGATGTATGCTCATTAATGAAGCTATTGATGCTGTATTCATGGGGGTAGGCTCTCCAATTGATATTGACCTAGCAATGACAAAAGGAGTGAACTATCCTAAAGGGTTATTGAAATGGGCAGATGAACTTGGACATGGTAAAATACTAGACCAGGTGCAACAACTTTTTGATTATTATGGAGAGGATAGATATAGACCAAATCCTTTACTGAGGAAAATGGCAGCTAATAAATCTACATTTTTCTCTAGTTAAGTCTTGTTTTTCTTACATTTGCACTCTTAAAACCTTAATAATATGTCATATTTATTTACTTCTGAATCTGTTTCAGAAGGACATCCAGATAAAGTTGCTGATCAAATATCAGATGCACTAATTGATAACTTTTTAGCCTTTGACCCAGATTCAAAAGTAGCTTGTGAAACCCTCGTTACTACTGGACAGGTTGTACTTGCTGGAGAAGTTAAATCAAAAACATATTTAGATGTTCAAAAAATCGCAAGAGATGTCATCAATAAAATTGGATACACTAAAAGTGAATACATGTTTGACGGTAATTCCTGTGGTGTGTTTTCTGCGATTCATGAGCAATCCCCAGACATCAATCAAGGTGTGGAAAGAAAAAACAAAGAGGAGCAAGGTGCTGGAGACCAAGGAATGATGTTTGGTTATGCCACTAATGAAACTGAAAGCTATATGCCTCTTCCGTTAGAGATTTCCCATCTTTTACTGAAGGAACTTGCTGAATTACGAAGAGAAAACAGTGACATCACCTATTTGAGACCTGATTCAAAATCTCAGGTTACCATAGAGTATTCAGATGACAACAAACCCATTAGAATTGATACCATTGTTATCTCAACCCAACATGATGATTTCGGAGGCGAGCAAGAAATGCTTGAAAAAATTAAACAAGATGTTATTGAAATCTTAATCCCTAGAGTGAAAGCAAAATTACCTAATCATATACAGTCTTTGTTTAATGATAAAATCACTTATCATGTGAACCCTACGGGCATATTTGTAATCGGGGGACCACACGGAGACACAGGATTAACTGGAAGAAAAATTATTGTTGACACCTACGGTGGTAAAGGCGCTCATGGTGGAGGTGCTTTTTCTGGTAAAGACCCATCAAAAGTTGACCGTTCTGCAGCGTATGCCACTAGACATATCGCTAAAAATGCTGTAGCTGCTGGTCTTTGTGACGAAATACTTGTACAAGTTGCATACGCAATTGGTGTGGCCAAACCAATGGGATTATATGTAGATACCTACGGTACCTCAAAAGTAGGACTAACTGATGGAGAGATTGCTAGAAAGCTGGAAGATATTTTTGATATGCGTCCATATTCTATAGAAAATAGATTCAGCCTAAGATCCCCTATTTATTCGGAAACTGCCGCTTATGGTCACATGGGAAGAACCTGTGAAACCGTTGATAAAGAATTTAAGGATGCTGCAGGGCAAACTAAAAATATAACTGTTAAGCTATTTCCATGGGAAGACACAGACTATGTTTCCGATGTAAAAGAAGCATTTGGTTTATAAAAAACATATTTAAACAAGGAAAGGTCATTTGTCAATGGCCTTTTTTTTATTGATTAAACTTGATGCTCCTATACTTTCTCTTCTATTGTGATTAAAGAAGAAAAATGATATTTTTACATCATGTCAAAAAAGCCACACTCTTCTCCCCATTTACTTGGGGTAAATAAATTATTATGGATTTGTTTCATTCTTTTTTTTCAAATGCAAGTATTCGGTCAATCCAAAGTGGGATTCTTTGATAAAATCATGGCCAAAAAGCTCATAGGAAACGGAAACGAATTGTTTTATGCTGGTCGAACCAGTGAAGCTATGTTTACATTCAAAAGAGCTAAAATGAAAAACCCAAATTCATGGAAAGCGAATTACCACTTAGCCATGTCTCAATTTTATTTGAAAAGCTATATCAGCGCTGAGGAAAATATTATTTCTGCGTTAAAACTGTCTGAAGGAAAGGAAGACGGTGATCTTTATTACATGCTTGGCAGAATTCACCATACCTTAAATAAGATTGATTCGGCAAAAGTCTATTATACAAAATCAAGAGATATTTTTGGCAAAAGGATTTCAAAGGACTACGATTTAGATATACTCATAGAACAATGTGATTTTGTAAAAAATCAATCAATTAAGGGGATTGTTAACCTGCGAAAGCCTTTTTCAAGAAAAATTAATTCTAAATACGAAGAATATGGAGCGATATTAGTGTATGGTGGAAAACGATTATACTTTACGGCTCGACAACCGGAAACTACTGGTAATAATATGAATCCTGATGATCAAAAGTTTTTTGAGGATATTTATATGGCTAATTGGGATGAAAAAAGTAAAAATTGGGTGGTCAATACAGAGCTAATGGAAGATTATAATACCGAAGGTTTTGATGCCCTAAATTTTGTTTCAAGAAATGGCATGTATGGTCTGATTACGATCAATACCTCGGCTTCCACAGAAAAGACCACTTCAAGCTCAGAGCTCTATGAATTTGAGGTGGATGAAGAAGATAGCACCTGGTATGTTGACCCCATAAAAAACGAAACCATAAATACGAGTTATTTTGAGGGTGCGGCAACAATCACGGATAGTCTTTTTGATGAAGATGAATCCTACACTCAAACCATGTATTTTATATCCGATCGTAAAGGTGACAAAAGCCTGACAGATATTTACTCTATTCAACGAATTGATGATCGTTGGGGTATTGCTAAACCAGAAACTTCTTTAAACACATTGGGTAGAGAAACTACTCCATTTGTTACTGGTGATGGTAAGTATATCTTCTTTAGCAGCGATGCCCTTCCAGGAATGGGTGGCTATGATGTTTATTATTGTGAAAATAAAAATGGGAATTGGGGCCCTCCAATTAATCTGGGAGCATCAATTAATACTGTGAATGATGACACTCATTTTCAATACTATCCAGAGCTAAATAAAGGCGTTATTTCGGGCATCTATAATTTTGATGGTTACTTTAGCTATGACGTTTTTGAGATTGATCTAGAAAATTCAGACTTTCCATTTATAAAGAAGTAGAGTCTAATTCAATATCTAACTTTTTCATAATGTATTTTAAATAATGAATAGATATTTTTTTAAAATCTCTTATGACGGGACTTCCTTCTTTGGATGGCAAAAACAACCCAAACAGATCAGCATACAAGAAACGATCGAATCAGACCTGTCAAAAATACATTCCTTAAAAGAGATTAGTATTGTTGGTTGCGGAAGAACAGATACAGGCGTGCATGCTAAAGAGTACTTTTTTCATTGGGATCATGAATCGACTATAGACAAAGATGAAATTCGGTATAAGCTGAATAAAATGCTACCTAAGAGCATCTCAATTCATGAGATACATGAAGTTCCAAATGATTTACATGCTCGTTTTAGTGCAAGGGAAAGAACCTACATATATCTTATAAATTCCTCAAAAAACCCATTTACTGCAACACAAAGCTGGTATGTAAATCACAAGCTAGATGTACCGAAAATGAATGAAGCCGCTTCCCTTTTAATAGGAGAAAAAGATTTCAGCTCATTTGCCAAAATACACACTGATGTAAATAATCATATTTGTCAGCTTAATTATGCAAAATGGACTAAAGAAGGGACTACAATAAAATTCGAGATTAGAGCCAATAGATTCCTAAGGAATATGGTAAGAGCTATTGTTGGAACGTGCGTAGATGTTGGCTTAAAAAAAGTAAGTATTGATGAATTTCAAGAAATTATCAATGCCAAAAATCGTCAATCTGCTTCAACTTCGGCACCTGCATCAGGTCTATACCTAGATAAGGTCAGCTATGATTTAGATCTATAAATTCAAAGTGAAGCGCTTTCAGTTGCAAGCTCACGATTCACCTTCTTAAATAACCCCTGCAAAACTCTACCTGGTCCAACCTCTATTACCTGTTCCGCTCCATCTTTTAGCATGTTTTCCATGATCTGAGTCCAACGAACAGCTCCTGTTAATTGTAGAACAAGGTTTTTCTTAATCTCATCAGGATTAGATACGGCCATTGCATTAACATTTTGATAAACTGGACATATAGGTGTATTAAATGTCGTGTTTTCGATGGCACTAGCGAGTTCTTCTCTTGCTGGCTCCATTAAAGGAGAATGAAAAGCACCGCCGACAGGAAGCACCATTGCTCGACGAGCACCTTCTTCTTTTAGCCTCTCACATGCTAATTCAATTGAAGTAACTGAACCAGAAATTACCAATTGTCCTGGACAATTATAATTGGCAGGCACAACTACTCCTGAAATTTCAGCACAAACCTTTTCAACGAGCTCGTCTTCCAAACCTAGAATAGCGGCCATCGTTGATGGCTCTTGTTCACAAGCCTTTTGCATAGCCATCGCTCTCTTAGAAACTAGTGAAAGGCCATCTTCAAAATTCAATGTTTTATTTGCAACTAACGCAGATAATTCTCCCAAAGAATGTCCAGCTACCATAGCTGGTTTAAATTCATCACCAAGACAAGCAGCTAAAATAGTAGAATGCAAGAATATTGCAGGTTGAGTTACTTTGGTTTGCTTGAGCTCCTCTGCTGTACCTTCAAACATTATTTTTTGAATATCAAACCCTAATATTTCTGAACTTCTAGAGAATAAATCTCTTGCAACTTGGGAGTTATCGTATAAATCCTTTCCCATTCCTGAAAACTGGGCGCCTTGCCCCGGAAAAACATATGCCTTCATATTGATTAAAAATTTTGCTTACAAAAGTAATACAACAATTAGATAAATTACAATTGGCCATCTGAATGATAGACCCCTTTTTTAAACACTTTTACTTTTTGAATGATTCCATCCTCGTCATAAATATAGAGCTTTCCATCCCACAATTTTCCATTTTTAAAGATGCCGTCCATCCAAATTTCGTCATTTGAATTGTAGACCTTATTATAACCAAAAAACTCAAAGCCAACTCCATGAGTATTGGGATTTATCACGACCGGAGCCTCTACTGGTTTTTTATCTACCACTTTTATCGGTGTGTCAATGGAAAGATCATAATTTATAGCGGATTTTTTGTTCCCATCTCCATCCATGATAATTTCACTTTTGAGTGATCCATTTCTATAATAATTCTTAATCCTTCCAAAAGGCTTTCCATTTTTAGCTGTATACTCCATCTGTAGATTTCCATTTTTAAAATAAAATTGAATCAAACCAGATTCCTCACCATTATTGTTATAATTTCCACTGTAGGCTAATTTACCGTTGCTATAGTAACGATTGAATGCTCCTTTATATTTATCTTGAATAAAGTTTGCCTCCACCCGTGTTTTAGCATTTTTATGATACCGTATGTAAAACCCAGATGGCCTATTATTGGTATAGTGCCCCTTAAGCCTTAGGGTCCTCCCATCTTTATGATATTTAATCCAAATCCCCTCTTTCCTTCCGTTAATGAATCGCCCTTCTTCTACTTTTGTATTACTTGCATACCCAGATCGAGGATGGTCTTTCCCTTTAAAAACCCATTTACCAGTCTTTTTTCCATTCGAATCATGGCTGTTTTGGGTCAGGCATACATTGTACTGTAATAGTATGAACATGCTAATTAATCCAATAAACACCTGAGATTTCACAAATCTAAGTTACAAATCTTAAGTGAAATCACACAAGACGAAAGGAAGAATATTGTGAATAAAAAATTGATGTTTTAGATGAGCCAAATGAATGTTTGAACTATTTTTGTATTCATATTTAGAAGTCATGTTATCAATCAATCCAAAAGAAATAGAAATACCAAAATTACATCGGTATTTACTTGGCTCAATAGGTCCAAGACCTATAGCTTTTGCATCAACTATTGATTCAAAAGGAAATGTCAATTTGGCACCATTTAGCTTCTTTAATGTATTCAGTGCCAATCCTCCAATAATGATTTTTTCACCAGCTCGATCTGGAAGAACAAATACGACAAAGGACACCTATAATAATGTAAAGGAAGTTCCCGAAGTAGTCATTAACGTTGTGAATCATGAAATGGTGCATCAAATGAGTCTGGCAAGCTCTCCATACGCTTCTGATATTAGCGAATTTGAGAAATCTGGATTTACAGCACTTAATTCTGAGGAAATCTCCCCACCTCGAGTTAAAGAATCGCCAGTTCAATTTGAGTGCAAAGTCAATGATGTTATTGAATTAGGAAATCAAGGAGGTGCAGGTAACCTCATTCTATGTGAAGTGGTACGTATTCACATTGAGGAAGAGCTTCTTGATGACAATCAAATGATCGATCAGCATAAAATTGATTTGGTTTCAAGGATGGGAGGGAATTGGTATTGCAGAGCAGATAAAAACTCAATGTTTGAAATCAAGAAACCTATTACAACTTGTGGAATAGGCTTCGATGCACTTCCTTCAGATGTCTTAAAAAGCTCAATTCTAACGGGAAATGATTTAGGCCAGCTGGCAGGAATAGAAAAACTTCCGAATGAAACGGATGTTAACGAATATAAATTAATCGAATTAAGTGAATTGTTTTTATCTTTAGAAGAAGATGCAGTTCAGCTTGAAATAGAGATTCACAAAAGAGCCCAGGACCTTTTGAAAAGAAATTTACTCGAGGAAGCATGGATGACCTTGCTTTCTTTTAATAATTAATAATAAACAATATGTACAAGTTCCAAGGAAAAATTAAAGTCATTAATGACATTCAAGAAATAAGTGAAAAATTTAAAAAACGAGAATTCGTTGTAACTGACACTTCTTCAATGTATCCACAAGATGTAATGTTTCAGTCTGTTCAAGACAAATGCTCAATGCTTGACGGATATTCAGTAGAAGATGAGGTGGAAGTTTCATTTAATCTAAGAGGAAGAGAATGGACGAGTCCAGACGGTGTAGTAAAATACTTTAATACGCTTGATGCTTGGAGAATTGAAAAAATGGGTCAAGCCAACTCGATTCCTCCAAATGGACCTTCGGATATGAATCTGAATACTGAAGCTGCTGCGACAACCACAAACGATGCAAGCAGTGAAAAAGGAGATGATTTACCTTTTTAATTGCTTTTAAACCATAACATTATTCGGGGCCTCGGTCCCGTTTTTTTTTGTAAAATGAAGTGTTTTAAATTTATTGGGAAAGAAACAGCTTATAAGACTGTCCTCCGATAACCAAAACGTATACGCTTCCCGGCAGATCTGAAACGTCAACCCGTTTCTCATTGGAATGAACTATTCCCGTTTTTATCATCTTACCAAGAACCGAATAAATGGTATAGGAAACATCATCACTCGTGTTTTTTTGTATCATAATATGGGAAGTCGCTGGATTAGGAAAAAAAGTGAATTTATTTTCAATTTCATACTCATTTATACCAACAACAGGTAATACACAATCAGAATTACTATAAACCACATCTGAATCCTTTTTAATGGACATTAAACATCGACACATATTATAGGAATCATGCATATATGATATCCCATAATTCGTTCCTAACCCTTCTATAAAAGTTAAGGGCACTTCACTAGCCCAAAATTGGTGATCCGTTCGAACATGCTTAACACCGAAATCATAATAAACAGAATCAATCGTTGTCATCAACTCCAGCCCAAATGATTCATGAATTATAAATGTATCTCCAACATTAAGTGACAAATCCATAATGAGATACTCCACTGTATCTATACCAAATATACTTTCTACGCCTCCCGTAAACCATACTTTTCCTTCCGTTTGGTCTTCTCTTGCGTATCCATTAGAATTAACTGTATTTAAGTCGTATGAGATACCTCCTGGATATATAGTTCCTACTTTTTTATAGCTAACTCCATTGATTGTAGTATCAATTTCAGAAAGTTGTTCCGTAATTGATGATTGATCCAAATTACACCAAGGAAAATCCCATTTTGTGCTTTGACTTCCAAATATAGAAGGATAATTTTGTGAAAATGAGGTAAAACATAAACATGTAAATAAAAAACTAAATAATATAACTATGTTTACTTTATTCATAACGGGGAGCATCTTTCATGCAAAACAAATGTACGTTATTCGTATTTAAAAAAAGAATCAATACAGAATCATTGCAAGTCCACACCCTATCAAAATACTTGTCAATTTCAGCAAATTAAATTTGTGGTTTTCTGAAGTTTCAAAGATAATGGTAGTAGAAATATGCAAAAACATGCCCACGACAACCGCAAGTATAATGTGCAAGTCAAGACCAAATTGTTCTGGTGTAAATTTTAATCCGAGAAGAGCCCCGATTGGAGTCATTAAAGCGAAAAACATCAGAACAAGCCAAGCGTTTATTGTACTCAATTTTGTATTGACAAGCAAAGTCATTAACGCAATAGACACTGGAACTTGGTGGAATATAATCCCCCAAAATAAAGATTCATGGAAGTGCTGGTGTTCTACAACCATACCGGCATATTGATTCCCCAAGGGTAAACCTTCTATTATAGAATGAACTGAAAGTGACACAAAGAGTGCCCATGGTAGAGACTGACCCTTATGAACATGTACATGGCCATGCTCAATCCCTCCTGAAAAATATTCAAGTATCAATTGGACTAGGAATCCCAATAGAATAAATAACCCCAATTTATGATTCCCATCATGATATAAATCAGGCAACAAATGTTGAAAGATAATGGCCAAAAGAAAACCACCACTAAAAGCCAGTGCCAATTTAATCATCTGACTATTATTCGTAGCATTAAAATAGCTTACCACCACTCCCCCGACCAAGACAGATGCAACCAAACCAATAAGAACAAAACTAAAGTCCATTTTTCCTAGTTGCAATAATAATCAATCGATCTGATTTTTCAAGCACAAATGGTTGTAAATCCAAAGAACCATATACATTTTCAATGATAAAGAATGGCGATAACAAACTCTGAAAGTCATCAAATTTAAGTCCCTGTACACGCTCTGTGTAGTGAAACACCTTGCCCTTGTCTTTAAATTTAATGTGCTTATGAATATGCATGTCATCATAAACTCTTTTAATATTAAATGTAATCCCATTGATTTCTTTTTCTTCCTCTTCTACAAGGGATTCAATCACCTTATGGGCATTCATGAAATCAATGACGAGCTTTCCATTGGGCCTGAGCATATCAGCTATAGAAGAACACATTCGTTGATTCTCCTTATGCGTATCAAAATATCCAAAGCTGGTAAACAAATTAAATATTGCATCAAATTGCCTGTCCTCAATTGCCTCCCGCATATCATGAACCTGAAATGAAAGTGAGTCACTAGACCACTCTTTGGCTTGAGTTATACTATTTTCGGAAAGGTCTACTCCTAAGACATTGTAACCTAGCTCATTTAACGTTTTTGAATGTCGACCTTTCCCACACGCCAGGTCAAGAATTTTCGAGTCAGGAACAAGCTTGAGACGATCCATTAAATTTAAAACAAAATTCTTGGCCTCCAATTCATTTCTATTTTGATACAAAATGTGATAATAGGGTGTATCAAACCAATCTATAAACCAATCCTTCTTCGACATAAATCAAAAATACAATTTATTGATCTTATTAATAATCTTCAGACAAATTGAAATCTCTTGTAAAACCATTAAATTTGAGTCGATGAAAAAAATAGGCTTGACAGGTGGTATTGGAAGTGGGAAAACACATGTCGCGAATATTATTGAAAAAATGGGTTATCCAGTTTATTATTCAGATACCCAAGCAAAAGAGCTTTGTAATGAACATCCACTTATTCAAAAAGGACTTTTAGACCTCTTTGGAGATGAAGTATTTAAGGATGGTTTACTGAACAAATCATTTTTAAGCAAACAAATATTTACTACTCCTGAATTAAGAGAAACTGTTAATTCTATAATTCATCCTGTAGTTAGGTCAGATTTCATTGAATGGGCAGAAAAGCATACCTCACATTCTTTGGTGTTCAATGAAGCGGCTATACTGTTTGAAACAAAATCATATAAAAATTTCGATGAGAATGTGCTGGTGCATGCCCCTTTAGAAATTAAAATTCAACGACTTTTAATAAGAGACCAAACTTCTCAGGAAGAAATAATGGGTAAAATGAATGCCCAATGGAGTGATTCTAAAAAATTAGCCCTAACTCGATATCAAATTCTTAACGATGGGAAGGCTCCTCTATTAGAGCAAATAGAAAACGTAATAGAAAAGCTAAATCAGTAAACTAGCTTTATTTTAACAGTCTTTGATTTATCCAGCATAAAAGAACAATCTTTAAAACTAGGAGCAGAAAGTTTAGGCCTTATGTCGTTTGAAAAAGCATAGGGTTCGATGGGTACTCCTAAAAAATTTTTATCGCAATTATCGTTGTTATTTTCATCTTGATATATTGCTACCGCATAATTGCCTTTTGGTAAGTTTTTGAAGGTGTACTTTCTTGATGCACTAGATGTTTTCACCCTTACCATTTTTAAGGTTTCTCCAACAATTGGGAATTTATTCGAATTATTATATAAACCATACTGAAGAACACCATCGTTATTTTCAAGATCTGTGACCTCTACTGTAAGGTCATATACTTGTTGCGCCTGAAATTGAAGCGATATACAAAGAGATACGAGACATAAAAAATGATGTGTTTTCATTATTTATAGAAATTAGTTTTAAAAATACGATCCATCCATACAAAAGTTGAGGCGTAATTACCTTTAAGGAATGCATGATGATCATCATGATGCTTTGTTTTACTTAAGAACGGAATTTTGCTAAAAAAGGGAATCTCTATATCCGAATGAATGTGTATTTCATGAAGGTTCCTCAATAAACCAAAAATCCAAAATGCGAAAAGATTAATCGGCATAAATATCAATATTACAGCAAATGCAATCACTACTCCAATCATACCCATCATCCATTCTAATGGATGAACATAAAGATATTCAAGAGGGAATGGTTTGGTTGCCCTATGGTGAATGGAATGAATATGCTTAAGCATAAACTTATTATCATGTAGCCATTTATGGTAAAAATAAAACCAAAAGTCGTCTAAAACAAAAGCAAACAAGACCTGTAAAGCTACTATCCACCAACTGGTCCAGCTCACCTCCATCAAATCATATAAAAAATATGCCCCGACACCTGAAACACTCAATAGCAAAACAAAATTTAAGAGAAACAATGGCATTCTTTTGCTAAATATAGACTTCTGATAAGGCTTGGTTTGTATTACAAAAGATTCAAAAAAATTCGTTTTTAATACCAGCATGCTATATATCAATCCAAACAAATTTGAACCCAATAGCATAATAACGGTTCCTATAGCCACCCATTCTCTTGTCATCTCAGCGCGAAAATATTAAACATACCTGTATCTTCAAGTCCCACTTCACTTTCTGTATGAAGCTTTGTAAAGCCTTTATTCTGTAGAAGCTTACGTACGTTTTCGAGACGGCCTTCTATATCATGAACTTCTATGACCAAGCTTTTAATCTTCGACCAATCTTCATCATTAATCCCCTTAAGTACAGACCATTCAGCTCCTTCACAGTCAATTTTTAATAAATCAATTTGGTTGATATTCTCCTTTTGTATGACTTCGGATAATGGTATAAGTCTACATTCAACCCGTTTTTTTCCTCTTACTAAAAAATGAGCGATAATACCCGAGAAAATAGGTGGGATTAAACGCATCCATTTCATTCCTTCAGGAGGATTCTTCATTGTCCCTTTAACAGCTTTGGAAAATGCCGCCGGATCATTATCCCATTGTTCAGGATGTAAAGTAGATAAGGCTGGGGTATTTGGAAAATAAGTAAAGCTCGCATTGGCAGCCTTGTCTGAAACACCAAACTCAAATACATGGATTTGCCCATTACCATATACTTCTGCGTTCTTTTTAAGCACAGAAAATATATCTGGGATAGGTTCAAAACAATAAGCGTTTACATTTTTTGCCTTCTGAATAGCACGTAAACCGAAAACGCCCACATTTGCACCAACATCAAATACCACGGCATTATCATTAATCGAAATTCCATTTTGGAGGTAACCATCAACATGGTGGTCTAGCATTTTAGCTTCTGGTTTTCTTAAACAAAAAACCTGAGTGCCATCATTTAAGGTGGTTTTGGTCATCATAGAATGACCTAAAAATAATCAAATTTGATAAATTCTGATGCACTGGCACCAAGATTTATCCCAAAAAAGGATAACGATAATCTGTAGCTGGAACAAAGGTTTCCTTAATCGTTCTTGCTTGTACCCAACGTAATAAATTCATAGCTGCTCCAGCTTTGTCATTGGTTCCAGATCCTCTAGCACCACCAAACGGTTGTTGCCCAACAACTGCACCAGTAGGTTTATCATTGATGTAAAAATTACCTGCAGCATTTTCTAATTTTCTCGTTGCCAATTCAATAGCATATCTATCTTGTGATATAATAGAACCAGTTAAAGCGTATTCAGAGGTTTCATCTAGTGTTTTTAAGGTTTCTTCAAAATCATTTTCTGGATAAACATAAATGGTTAATACAGGTCCAAAAATTTCTTCACACATCGTCCTGAATTTTGGATTTGATGTTACAATTACTGTTGGTTCAATAAAATATCCTTTTGACTTATCATACCCTCCTCCAACGATAATCTCGGCATCACCTTGGTCTTTGCAATAATCTATATAAGCAGAAATCTTATCAAAAGCTCGTTCATCAATAACGGCATTCACAAAATTTGAGGTGTCCTCTGGACTTCCCATTTTAAATGAATTAACCTGGTCTTGCAATATCTCTTTTACATCAGACCAAATATTTGAAGGCACATAAGCTCTAGATGCTGCTGAGCATTTTTGTCCTTGAAATTCAAATGCACCTCTCGCTAATGCTGTTGCAACCTCTGCTGGGATTGAAGACTTATGAACCATAACAAAGTCTTTTCCTCCTGTTTCACCCACAATCCTTGGATAGCTCCTGTATGAATCTAAATTATTCGATATGTTCTTCCAAAGCGTTCTAAACACACCCGTAGATCCCGTAAAATGAAGACCCGAAAACATTTTATGTTTAAAAATCACTTCTCCAGCCGTTGGTCCATCTACGGTAACCATATTCACAACACCATCAGGTAATCCTGCTGCTTTGAATAAATCCATAATAACCTGTGCAGAATACACTTGAGAATCTGCTGGCTTCCATACAATAACATTCCCCATCATCGCTGGAGCAGCACATAGATTTGCAGCAATAGATGTAAAATTGAAAGGAGTCAGCGCAAACACAAACCCTTCTAGCGGTCTATACTCCAATCTGTTCCACATTCCTGGCTGTGAATCTGGTTGTTCTTTATAAACCTGTGTCATATACTGAACATTGAATCTGAAAAAATCAATCATTTCGCAAGAAGCATCAATCTCTGCTTGAAATACATTTTTAGACTGAGCAAGCATCGTTGCAGCATTCATTCTATCTCTAAAAGGACCAGCAAGTAAATCCGCTGCTTTTAAGAAAATAGCCGCACGTTGCTCCCAGGGTAGACTTGCCCAAGCTGATTTTGCTTCAAGTGCCTTTTCAATAGCCAACTCAACATGAGTGGCATCCCCATAGTTATAATGACCTAAAACTTTATTGTGGTCATGAGGAGGATTCATTGGCCTCTTATCTTCCGTGCGAATCTCCTGGTCTCCAATATACATAGGGACATCAATCTCATTTTGGTCATACAATTCCTTATATTTATTAATAAGCGAGATCTTTTCAGGTGAATCTGGAGCATAGGGTTTTACTGGCTCATTTATGGCTACGGGTACTTTATAGAAGGCGTTTGACATTTCTTTTTTTTGTTGCAAAAGTAACGATTGTTACCTATCCTTGCAACTGAGCCAACCATTTCTAAAATGAAGCGCACATTATATTGCTTTTTTGCTTACACCTTCTTTTATTCCTTTTTGTTTGGACAATCTAAAATCCACTCATACAACAAGGAAACGAAAGTTATTTTAAAATCAAAAATCGCCTTGGAGCTTTGGCAATATTACTCACGTTTTCATATAGATTCTTTAAATATTATTGGTTTAGACCTTCTTAAAAAACACCGTGAAAATTTAGACCCTTTTAGTAAAGCCGTTTCTTACAGACTCCTTGGTTGTTACGATGTGCGATATGGAGAAATAAAGAGAGGCTTGAAACTTTTAGATGCCTCAAAATCAATTTTTCTTAACCTTGGTGATGAAAAACTAATTTCCGAGGCCTATAACGAAATAGGAATCGCCTACTTGCTTTTAGGTGATTACAAAACAGCAAGTATCGCTTTTCAAAGCGCTTTAAAACATGGAAGGAATTCGACTATTATTGGCATGTCATATATGGCAGAAATTAATCTTGCAAAAAGTCAATTAAAGGCAGGGGAAATAATTTCTGCTCAGATGTATGCCGAGCATTACATTCGTCAGGCATTAGTAGATGAAAAATACGAATCTGTTGCTAATGCTTATTCATTCTTAGGTCAAATTGCTCTAGATAAAAACCAAGAGAAACGGGCGAGGTATTGTTTTAAAAAACAATTTAATTATGCCAAAATTTGCGATGCTCCATTCACTGCAACACGAGCTATAAATAATGAAGCAATTTTAGCATTTATGTCATCAAATTATGATGAATCATTAGTCTTGTTTCAAAAAGTGTTGAATCAAAGAAAATCACAAGGGTTTCACTTTTACACTTGTGAAGCATACATGAATATTGCCAATTATCACCTTCAAACTGGAGACTCAATAAAAGGCTCACTTTATATTGACTCTTGCATTACCCTAGGGGAAAAACACAATCTTCTGTTGAATCAAATAGAGGCTCTGGAATTAATTCTCGAATATAAAGAATCCGTTGAATTAAGAAATAAACTGGCCTTTTTAATTAGCAAAAGAAACGAGCAGTTTAATCAAAATTTGCACAAAAGAAAATCACTTTTATTTGATGATAAGAAAAGCGAAAACCGAAATAACTATCTGATTATCTCATTAATATTATTCACGGGAATAATGACTTGGTTGTATGTAAGAGATTAACGAACTAAAGTTAAGAAACCATGACCAATCCATTCCGAACCGTCTAGCCCAATAGCCGCATACTTATAAAAATACACCCCCTCTTTAGCATCACTGCCGCTCGGCGTCTTTCCATCCCAACCGCTGTTTAAGTCATCAATAGTTGCCATTAAATTACCCCATCTATTCACAATCATCAATTCAATGGATTGCATGTTTTCCGTTGACACCATAAAGATCTCGTTGGAACCATCTTCATTAGGTGTAAATACATTAGGTACAAAAATCCATGGTTCGACTGTTGTGGTAATAATAACTGAAATTGAATCAGCACATAAATCATTATCCGCTACTAACCAAACTGTATACGTTCCAAAATCTTCATATGAACTATTTTGTTCACTTTCATCATTGACTGCAGCAAATTGATCATTTCCAAAATCCCATTCATAGGATGTGGCGTTTTGACTCGTATTGGTAAAAGTCACATCTAAAGGTACACCTCCAGATTCAGGACTTGCCGTAAATGAGGCCAGTGGAACAGGTAGACCTGTTACAAGTATGGAAGCTGTCCCCATACATCCATTTTCATCCGTACCAGTAACCGTATACAATGTAGTCTCTGTAACCGTAAACGATATTCCATCTTCTATCCCATTGTCCCATGTGTAATTTCCACCAGAACCAGCACCGCTACCCGAAAGAGTTGCTATATCTCCAACGCATACTATTATAGGGTCTCCGGCAGATATAATTGGATTTTCTAGGACTTCAACGCTTAATTCTGCGGTCAACGCACATTGACCTTCATCCGCAGTAAAAGTGTAAGTAGTTGTTTGAGTATTATTAATAGCTGGAGACCATGTTCCCGTAAAACCCTCAATGGAGACCAATGGCAAGCTTAAATTTAAACCAGAACATATAGGAGAAATCAAATCAAAGGTAGGAGTTCCAGGAGGACCAACTACTACTGTTATCGTCTGAACAGCAGCACACTGCCCCTCATCTGGGGTAAAAGTATATTCGGTAGTTTGCGTATTGTCAATAGCAGGTGACCATGTTCCTGTATATCCTTCAATAGAAGTAATGGGTAGTGTAATATCACCACCAACACAAATTGGAGGGATTGGCTCAAAAGTTGGAGAATCCAATGAATTCACAAATACATCGACCTCATCACTTGCAACACAACCATTTCCAAAATCAATTGAAACCGCGTAGGTATTATTTCCTGAAGGAGGAACGACTGTGTCTCCAACTTCAGTAGACCCGGTGGACCACAATAAGTCTCCCATATAATATATTTCAAATACTAAACTTCCTGAGTTATCGTTGTAAGGTCCACTATCTGAAAAAGTGAACGTTTGTGGTGCTCCACCGCTGAAAAAGTAGTTGTACACATGGGCTGGATTATAAACAAATGGAACGGTTGATTGAGAGGCAACACTAGAGCCATTCCACTGCCATACAGATCCAGGTACGGGAGGATTTACAGGATTGTTATTAAGAATAAATTGATAGTGAGCATCTCTTACTTCTCCACTCATAGCTATGATGGTACCACTTACAATGACATAATAACTACCCGCTGTATTCGTGTTTGAGGTAGTATAACTAAACGGAGCATTAACACCCATCGTAAAGGCTTCTACCAGTTGTCCGCCTGTAATATCCATGGCAAATAAAACTGCAGACTCCCCTTCACACAAGGTGCTATCCAAAGCAGCAGCTGTAATGGAAGGATCTTCCGTTATAGTTATATCTATGGATGATGATATAGCACAAAGTCCAATGTCCGGCGTAAAGGTACTAGTAAAAATACCTGTTATTGAATTGTCAATGGTACTGGGGTTCCATGTTCCTGTAAAACCTTCTAAAGAAGTTAAAGGTAAGTCATCAATATTCCCAATCTCACAATAAGGCCCCATAACAGCAAAAGTTGGCGTTTCAGGAGGTCCAACTGACACCACCATGGTCTGTTCGTTTGAGCATTGACCAGCATCTGGAATAAAAGTATAAGCAGTGGTTTGAGTATTGTCAATAGTAGGCGACCAAGATCCAGTTATGCCTTCATTAGAAATATTTGACAAAGTGAAATTATCTCCAACGCATATAGGTGGTTGTTGCATGAAAGTAGGTGTCTCCAGCAGATCTATCACAATCTCCATAGTTTGCATGTTGGAACACTGACCCGCATCTGGGGTATAGGTATATATCGTCGTTTGTGTATTGTCTATAGAAGGAGACCAGTTACCAGTGAAACCCTCATTAGATATCGTATTTAATTCCAATATAATGCTACCCTCGCAAAAAGGGCCTACCTGATCAAAACTGGGAGTTTGTAAAGGGGTAATAATAATCTCCATGGTCTGATTGGTCGCACATTGACCAGTATTTGGAACAAACGCAAATGTAGATGGACCTATAATGCTCGTATTTATTCCTGGTGGACCCCAAACTCCTTCAATTCCCTCAAGAGAATTGGTGGTAAGCGCAGGAGGATTACTACCCTCACAATATGGGCCGACCTGGTCAAAAGAAGGAGCCACTAAGGGGTCAATCGTGATTTCCATGGTCTGTGTATTCGAACACTGACCTGCATCTGGTGCAAAGGTATAGGTTGTCGTTTGAGAATTGTCAATCGCAGGGGACCAGCTTCCAATCACACCTTCATTTGAAGTCGTATTTAAATTTGGTATTGCATCACCCTCACAAAAAGGACCCTGCTGAGTAAAAGTTGGCGTAACCAAGGGGTCAATCGTGATTTCCATGGTCTGTGTATTCGAACACTGACCTGCATCTGGTGCAAAGGTATAGGTTGTCGTTTGTGAATTGTCAATCGCAGGGGACCAGCTTCCAATTACCCCTTCATTTGAAGTCGTATTTAAATTTGGTATCGCAGCACCTTCACAAAAAGGACCCTGCTGAGTAAAAGTTGGAGTAACCAAGGGGTCAATCGTGATTTCCATCGTCTGCGTATTCGAACACTGACCTGCATCTGGTGCAAAGGTATAGGTTGTCGTTTGTGAATTGTCAATCGCAGGGGACCAGCTTCCAATTACCCCTTCATTTGAAGTCGTATTTAAATTTGGTATTGCATCACCCTCACAAAAAGGACCCTGCTGAGTAAAAGTTGGAGTAACCAAGGGGTCAATCGTGA
>JBELDA010000029.1:0-30100 GCA_042094515.1 Crocinitomicaceae bacterium | reverse complement strand
CATTGCCATTATTCCCGTTCCCGTTCCCGTTCCCGTTCCCGTTCCCGTTTCCATTATCTCCTTCATTTGAATCTCCTTCATCATTTGATTCATCTTCAGAGCTGCTTCCAGGATCGGTTCCATTTTCTTCTTCCTCTTCGTCTACACCGGGATTCGGAGTATTCGGATTAGAGATTTCTTCTTGATAGCTTACAACGATGTTTTCAGAATCCGATCCACATGGGCTTACCGCCGTAAAGGTTATTGTATTTACGCCATTATATAAATTAATGGAGCCATTTAATGTTCCATTGTATATTTGATATAAGTGGCTAGGAACAATATTGCCATTATTGGTTACTACAATATTTGTACTAGGTGTGTAATTTTGGATAGTGCAACTCACAGGTATTGTGGATACAGATGAATTAAAGTTACTTGAAGAAACTATGGCTGACATATGTCCATTAAAAATGACATCAGGAACTAAGCATGGCTTATAATTAATAGTCACATTTTCCTCATCCTCTCCACAAGGGTTATCTACTTCTATTTTAACAATATTAACACCATCGTTAAGCATAACTATTAACTTGATCTTATTATTTGAAAATGCAAAAGGAACTTCATTTCCATTGTGCGTAATGCTAATTTGATTCGGATTCACAATGTTAGAAGTACTAGCAACAAGCAGGTACTGAGATTCAGTGGAGACAACCTTTGATCCCGATGGAGAATCAAAGCTGACTGTAGGAGTCGTACAGTTATTATAAACTACACTTAAGTTTTCAGTATCACGACCACAAGGTCTTACCGCAGTCAATGTGAAATTATTTTCACCTGGCTGAAGAGTCACATGAGTGGTAATTAATCCATTGTTGAAGCTGTAATTTATGTTCTGACCATTAAGATTAAGTGTAATTCCATTTTGTGTGGGCATATTTTCAACAGACGCCTGAAATGTATAATTATCATTTGCAACTTCAATGTTTGAGCTTAATACATTAATATTAGGAATCTTACACTCATCAAAAATAATATGAATTGTTTCTACATCGCTTCCACAGTCATTACTCGCAGAAACAGTTATGTAATTGTCCCCAGGAGACAAAGTAATTGTTCCAGAACTTGTTTGATTTGAAGAGTTATAACTAATTCCTTGAAGTGCCTGGCCATTAAATTGATATGAAATGTTTTGGGCATTTGAAACGTTTTGAATCTGGGCGGCAAGATTAACAATTGAATTTTGTACCGTAGTTCCGGTCATTGGTGACATGATATTAATCTCGGGCGCAACACAATCCTCTAAATCAATAGTAAAGGTTAAGGTTTCTGTTCCACAATCGTTCGTTGCTTCTATGTATATGGTATTTATCCCGTTATTTAGAGTAACTGTAAAAGTCAGGATACTGTGATCCACAGGGTTAATGTCTAGATTCCAATTCTGTTTGTCAGATTTATTAATAAGTTTTCCATTCAGTTTAGTCTCAATACCCTTTTCATCGGAACCACTAATAAGGGCGCGTATTTCATAGATGCGATTGTTCGTTGTTGAACCAGAGGCTGTTGGGTTTAAAAGCTCAATAGTAGGATTTTCGCAGTCTAAAAAATTTAAAGATGTCTCAATGCTACCATTTCCACATGGGTTTTCAAAGTCAATTTGAATATTGTTGTTTCCATAAAATAGGGTGAGGTCACTTTCGAAAGTACCTGTGGTCACATCAAAACTGAATCCATATACTTGAATGTTGTTTACAAACAGCTTAATCATAGACGCACTCTTTAAGTTATTAAAGTGGGCTTTAAGCTGATAATTGGCAAGCTCAACGTTTACTTCATTTTGTGATGGACTGATAAAATATCCGTCAGGAGGAATACAATCTGCATATATAATATTTAATTGCTCCATATCAGAGCCACAATTGTTGTTGGCTTTAACATAGAAGGTATTGCTTCCAGAGTTTAAATTTACAACCGCACTTAGCTTATTTGAATAGCTGTCAAACTCAAAGGGTAGAAGCATTCTATTGGCATCCATTAATTTGATCTCATTCACATTCGAGACATTTGTAATTCGAGCTGAAATCTGAATAGTTCTATTGCTTACGGTTTGGTTCTGCGTATTAAATATAGATACATCAGGAGTAGGGCAATTTGAAACATTACTCCCATTGGAGTTTGAATTGGATGAATAGTCTGAGCTAGAATGGTTTGATGATCCGGAAGATCCATTACCTCCGCCCAATCGGAATCTAATATACCCTGAGGTATAGTGATACCAATCATTTCTCAATCTTGGTGATTCTGAAACCACCCCATCAAACTGGTCTTTTAGTGTAAAAGTAGTTTTATGCTCTAAACCAAGAGATACACGAGGCGCAATTTGATATCCAATACCAAAACCAGCACTTGGCATGAAGTGAACTAAATTTTCATTTGGATTAAGCTGTGTTTCATAATTTAAATCTAAGTCATGAGAAAGAAGCGTACTTTCGTCATATAAATTCCCGTAATCATCTAAAAAGTCTCCCATTGATCTCTTGAAAGTAAGTCCAATACCACCAAAAATATAAGGGTCTATTCTTGTTCTTTCTCTAAATCGATTAAAATGGAGTACGAGTTCTAAACCAAGGCGATGAATATCTGCTTCGTAATTGTGAATATAACCACCATATGCTGCTTGGTACATTTGGGCTAATTGTTCAGCACTGGCATCCTCGATATTAATCGAAGGATCATAATTTTCCATAGAAATGGAATCCATCGTAGAGTTTTGACCATACCAGCGGCCTCGCAGATATCTTCCTCTTAAATCGAAACTAAAGAGATTTCCATAATCATAATTAAAAGATTTGCCTAGAGTAATTCCCCATCCCCAATTAGATTCATTTTTATGTAGGTCATCGTTATAACTATCATGATAACTTTTATTATTTCTCCACATCCATGAATCATCAACATCAGTGCAGCTCCAAGTTGCACCTGTATTAAATCCAAGAAACCATTTGGAGTTATAATTTGTAGCAACCTGCGAAGAGGCTGCAAATGAGATAAGAAAACTAAATAGAAGGGTGTAAAAATTTTTCATATGTGTGGTTTTGCTTCTAACTGCATAATAATTATGCCAAGTTACTCAAAAAAACAATTTTTGTTAAAATAGTTAGCTAGAAAAATACATAAAATACTGATTATTAAATATTTAAAAGAACCTGTTAAAGAATTGTTAATAATTTATCGATAGAATTCATAATGCGTGAATCGAATGATAGACATAAAATTATTCACAGGGTTTCTGTCGATAATCGAGTGAAGCAACCCTGTTTTAGTATCAAAAATAATTTGAAAGTCTTTAACAAAGACTTCTTGCTTAAATTCATGTCTCTCTATTATATTTCCAAAGCTATCATATTTGAATTTTAATTCTTCTACGGGTTTTGGGTGCTTGTCATAGAAAGTTTTAATATTAATCAACAAGCCTTTTTCATTATATGAATAGTTTTTTTTATAGACTGTTCCGCCCATCTTTAGTTTATCAATTGAACATGTTTTATAACCATCTTCGTTGTATTCGTCATATGAAATGAGATAGGGTAGTTTATATGAGTTATAGATTGTTTTTTTATTCTTGGAATACTGCATGGTTTCTGTATTCATTTCTGTTTTTTTTATGATATCCCCTTGATCATTTAGAATAACTCTATAATTAGATTGTGAAATAATTCTGTTTAAGCTATCTCGATCGAATACTTCTAACGTGATGCCTTTATTCTCACTTTTTTTAAGCGAAACTATAGAACCTAATTTGTTGTATTCATAATACTTTAATGTAGTATCAAGGCTTTTTCCATTCCAGCGAATATCAATGGAAGCGCTTAATCTTCCTTCTTGATTGAATTTATAGGTGTAGCTTCCAGGAACCGAGCGTATGAGGTCTTTATTTTTTTTAAATGAGTATTGGCCTTTAATGATCTTTATGTTGTTGTTCTGAATGAAATCTATATTAAAAAACGGATCACTCGTAAAGGCTTCACCATTTTGGTTCATTATCATTTGTCCAACACCTAATGGGGCAATTGCAAAAACAAAAAAATACAACAATGAATGTTTCAAAGGCTATTCATTTAAGTTTGATAAAAGGCTTTTCCACCCAAGCTCTTTTTCAAGAATTTCCGGGAGCTTCGAAATCAGAATTCTTTCTTGTTTCATGGTGTCTCTATACCTTATAGTGACACTGCTGTCATCTTTTGTGTCGTGATCGACAGTTATGCATATTGGTGTTCCAATCGCATCTTGTCTTCTGTATCTTTTTCCAATAGAATCTTTTTGATCTATTTGAAGATTATAATCATATTTTAGCTGATTTACTATTTCTTCTGCAATTTCAGGGAGGCCATCTTTTTTAACAAGTGGTAATATTGCTGCTTTTATAGGAGCAAGTGCAGGAGGAATTCTTAATACAACCCTTTTGGATTGGTCATCCAAAATTTCATGGTGAAAAGAAGCGCTAAGTACAGCTAGAAACATTCGATCAAGTCCAATAGAAGTTTCAATCACATAGGGAACATAGCTTTTGTTTAACTCTGGATCAAAGTAAGATAGTTTTTTGTTAGAGTGCTCTTCATGCTGTTTTAAATCAAAGTCTGTTCTTGAATGAATCCCTTCAAGTTCTTTGAAACCCATTGGGAAATCAAATTCAATATCAGAAGCTGCATTCGCATAATGAGCCAATTTTATATGATCATGAAATCTGTACATATTATCTCCGAGACCTAAATTTTTATGCCATTTCTCTCTCATAGACTTCCAATAGTCATACCATTTCATTTCTTCTCCTGGCTGAACAAAAAATTGCATCTCCATTTGTTCAAATTCACGCATCCTAAATATAAATTGTCTCGCAATAATTTCATTTCTGAATGCTTTACCGATTTGTGCAATTCCAAAAGGAATTTTCATTCGTCCAGATTTCTGGACATTTAAAAAGTTAACGAAAATACCTTGAGCGGTTTCAGGGCGCAGGTATATGGTGGCTGCTTCTCCTGCAACAGAGCCGATTTCAGTGGCAAACATTAAGTTAAATTGCCTTACCTCGGTCCATTCTTTAGACCCAGAAAGTGGACATGCAATTTCCAAATCTACAATGAGCTGCTTTAGTGCTTCTAGATCATTTGCTTCAAGTGCATCTTTCATGGACTTTTCAATTGCTTCCATTTTCGAGACATTTCTAAGGACATTAGGATTTGTTTTTCTGAATTGTCCCTCATCAAAAGAATCTCCAAAGCGTTTTTTTGCTTTTGTTATTTCCTTAATAATTTTCTTATTTATTTTTTCTAGGTAATCTTCTATTAAAACATCTGCACGGTATCTTTTTTTTGAGTCTTTGTTGTCAATAAGCGGATCATTGAAAGCATCAACATGTCCTGAAGCTTTCCACGTTTTGGGATGCATAAAAATAGACGCATCAATTCCAACTATATTTTGATGCATTTGTGTCATGGCTTTCCACCAATATTGTTTGATGTTGTTTTTTAATTCTGACCCTAGCTGTCCATAATCATAAGTGGCGGCCAGTCCATCATAAATATCTGATGAGGGAAAGATAAAACCATATTCTTTAGAATGAGAAATGATTTCTTTGAGTTTGTCTTGGTTTTGTTCCATTGCACAAAGATAGTTTAGTTCTGTTTCTATTTGAATTATACTCAATAAATTCTTAATGAGGATTATTGTATTATTTTTATCCCATGCTTTTTTATTTAAATCACGAGGAGTATATAGACACTTCAAAACCAATAGATATTTCAATTGAAATGTCTGGTAAAATCCCTGGTCTTGTTGCTTGGGGGCAAAATGCACCTAGAATAGAGCCGGTTCGGGATGAAAATTTCATTGGAAGCATTAAAGAAGGGGGAGTGGTGAACTTTAATAACATCAAGTTTAATCCTCATGCACACATTACGCACACAGAATGTTGTGGCCATATCACTGAAGGTTTTTTCTCTGTTAATGATGTACTAAAATCGTTTTTTTTTGAAGCTCAGTTGATTACGGTAGAGCCAGAAATAATTGAGAGTAAAGTCATTACTCTAAGTCAGATAAAAAAAATAGGATTACATAAAGGAATTAAGGCCTTAGTAGTAAGAACCCTACCAAATAAAAAAAATAAATTAACGACAAATTATACGGATTCGAATCCTCCATTTTTGGATGTAAATATTGCAAAGTATTTAATAAGTATGGGAGTGGAACATCTTCTGGTTGATTTGCCATCTGTAGATCAAGAGAGAGATGGGGGTGCATTGGCTTTTCATCATGCTTTTTGGGATGTGCCCACAGAACCCAATGTCACTAGAACCATTACAGAATTTATATATGTTTCCGATGAGGTTCGTGATGGTAATTATATTCTTGAACTACAGGTTAGCCCATTAAGAAATGATGCTTCGCCAAGTAGGCCAGTATTGTACACGAAAAAAAAGTGATTCTAAACGTAAAGAAGAACAGGGCTTCTTATACAAAAGCCCGTGGGGCTCGCTAAAACTATTAAACTCTTATCAAACTATAAAATAGACATACCAAGAAAGGTATGTTTCTCATATGTATAAGAAGAAACCTGTCCTATTTGAAACAAAGTTATGAATTATTCTTATATAGAAACCATAATAGCTTAATAAAATTTCACCATAAGATGCTAGAAAACAACACTTTATATGTATAAATAGCTGATTACCAATAGTATATAAACAAAAAAAAGGTCGTTTCCGACCTTTCTTGTATTGATTGTTTGTGTTACTCCTTTTTTAAACGATTTAAGGTTACAGGAACTTCTTATGCAATTGACCCGAGCGGGTCGACTAAAACTATTAAACTCTTATCAAACTAGAAAATGAAACTGCTTCTCCAAGCAGTTTGTATATCGCATAAGAAGTTGCCTGTGTCTCTCCTTATTTCTATAGTAAATGTAGAAAGTTACTTTGTTTCTCCTTGGCAGAATGAATATTTAGTACTTAGGATTGAAAATAATACCGTTTTCGTTTATTATTCATTTTTTCAAAACCGATTAATCAAAGGAAATCCTACCGTTAATCCAGCTATTATCTAATACAGTCCCTTGTTTATTATAGAAATTAATGGCTATTTCGTTCCAGTCCAGCACCTGCCAATCAAGTCTTTTTGCTTTTATCGATTTTGCAATATTGATGGTTTCTTCAAATAGCATTGAACCCACACCATGTTTCCTGTATTCTGGTAGGACATAAAAATCCTCTAAATAAAGGCACTTGCCTTTCCAGGTTGAATATGATGTGTAGTGTAATGCGAATCCAATAATGTTTTTATTTGCTATGGCGACTATAGCAGAACATATTTGATCTTCAAATAAATGCTTTCGAAGCTCAGGAATTGTATTTGTTACCTCTTGAGGTTCTTTTTCATATAAGGCCAATTGATTTATTAGGTCAAAGATAACCTCTTCATCTCCAAGCTTTGCTTTTCTGATTGAAATCATCATTGTACACCAGCTAGATTAAATCTTATTTTAAACCCTGTATTTATATTTCCGGTGGGATAGCTTGTCTGTACTTTCGGTGTATTTAAGTTTTGATCGTAATAGAACATCAAGGTGAGGTTGTTGGTCAAATTATAATCTGCGGATATTTTAATTGACATTGTTTTTTGACCAGCAGTCGCTTGGTTTGTGTTTTCAACGATTTTTCGAATCACCGTTAGGTTGTCTCTAAATGAGAAATCAAACTTGATATTTACATCACTTGATTTTATATTTTTAAAAGGCAACTGTACATCCTTTATTCTGGCAGCTGTTCCAATCACAATTTCTTCTGATAAAGATTCAGTAACCTGATTGTTACTTAAAGCCAATGTCGATTGACGGTCCTTTTTATACTCAAATCTGGTCTGTAAAGTATGTCCGAATAAGATCCAATTGGCATCTATTCCAATTAATGGAGAGAAGCGTTCAGAAAGAACAACGTTTTGTATCTGCATCTCTGGGATGTAGTTATTGTCAATATCCAAGTTGTTAAGATGCCCGTTGTTGTCTACGGTTCCATTTAAATTTGTTTGCATTCCATTTACAGACACTGATGAACTATAACCATGTCTAACGATGAAGGATTTGAGGAACTTTTTAGTGAACTTATACTTCGTTAATCCACTGTAGTTAATAGACCAGTTAGGCAGAGGAATATTTTGAAGAGGATCAATGTTTCTACCATTAATTTGTGTATTACTGTAGGCCGTCATAAAGGAGCCCAATACAACATCTTGTTGAGTTCCTGAGTAGCCCGTGTAAAAACCATTAGAGCTAACCAATGATGAATTTGAATTTGCTCCACCAACGAGCTGTGAAACTTCAGCGCGGTTATTGAGGAGGGATTGAAACACTTCGGATTGATACTCTGCTCCCTGTTTTGAAAATGCCGTGCCCCAAGATATGGTAGAGTAGGTGAGTGTCGCTGTTTCAAATCTACTTTGTCCCTCAAATTCACTAGATGATTCATTCCATCTATAGAATTCCCCACTATTTCTCGAGTAATTTCTATTTAAGTTTAAATCAATATTTACATCTTTCAAAGGTTCGAGAGTCGCCCTCATTGTTAGATTTTTTGAGTGTGTAATCGCATATTGTGTATTTAAGTTTTCATTCTGCACAAGCCAATTGTTTTGAGTGGCCAAATTGGATACACTATAATCATTTTTTCGGCCAAATACATCATAACCCTGCTGACCAAATATGAATCCTGACAATTGAGTTGTAGATGAGTTCATCCCTAAGAATCTAGTCTCTTCCCCATATCCAGGTAAAATAGTACCATCATTAAGGCTATAGGTACCTGATATATTTCGAACAGTCATTATTAAACGAGCAACAAATCCAGCTATTTTTGGAACCTTTCGTTTTGCACGCAATTCTTTTCGTGTCTTCTTTTTGTAGACCCTATTCTTTTTCTTATAGGTCTTTTTTTCTTCACGACTCATAGAGTCAAGGGGTTTATCTGGTTCGAGATCATCTACTTTAATCCATTCCCATTTCTCTTTGTCCTTGTTTTTATTTGTTTCATCCTCAGATTCTCCATTAGATCTACTTCCAGGCCCGTTTCTTGGATTAATCCTTCCTCTAGAGCTTCTTCCGTCGGCGAGTACTTTTTTCAAAAATGGCACCTTATTATATAGATTCACAAAATTGGCTTGGGCTGTGGTATTTATATTTCGATTGTTTTGAATGGTATTTCCAAATTCACTTTGTCCAAGAGGTGCTCGAGCCCAATTGTATGTTCCTGTGTATTTCACATTAGCACTAATCCAATTGGTAAGGGGGAACTTGTCAAATGGTATTTTATAATTAATAGAATAGTTATGGCTGTACTCCATTGTCTTGCCCAAAGTAGACATTTGAGATCTTATAGTATCTAAAAACTCCTTGTATCCATCAGGGTTATTAATACGGTCGACACTATTATTTCCTTCTTCAAAAATGGATTTATTTGCTGCAGAAAAGCTTGTTTTCAGGTTTCTGGTAATGTCGTAACCGATTTGATAATTTCTATTCCAGTCAAATCTTTTCAAAAAGATAGGGGCAAATTCGTAATCTGGAACGAGATTATTTCTCACCTGTCTCTCATTATAAATTCTAGAATAGTCATTGGTAAAAGAGATGTTTTTAGGCATTAAGTACAAATTAAAGTCCTTAATTAGCTTGAGATATTTTGATTTTTGAACGGGCTTCCATTTTTTGAATGGTTGAAATGGTTTTCCTTTAAAGGTGTAATTATAATTTAATGCACCTGTCCATGTTTTTGTAAGATCCTTCTTTGTATTAAAATCTCGTTGCAGATTTTCAGCATAAGCATAGTTGGCCGCCCAATTTGAAACTTTCCAGAAATGATTTTTTGAACCAGCTTTTGCTTCTTTTCGCACATTTGAAAAATTGAATGATTTTCTCTCATTGAAATCTTGACCTAGTGCTGCTCTTTGTTTTCGTGTTGCTGGGTCATAATCAGAAAGCTTAATATCTGGATTGAAAGGATCATATTCAGGGTTTATAATTCCAAGAGAATAACCGTAAAAGAAAGGAAGAGAAACCCGGGCCTGCTTTCCAAAAAATTGTCCAAGCTGAACGCTTGAATTGAAATCAAATCCTATTTGTTCATTCCTTTGCCTGTCCTGAACACGACTGTCAACACTTCCCCAGTTTATACCAGAATAATTTCCTGAGGCATTTATATTTGCAAAATCTGCAAGCTTTAGCTGCACCTGACCGACTGCCGCAGATCCTCCTTCACTAACAAAGTCTGTTAATCTCAGTTCATTAATCCATGCAATCACACATTCAGATTCTCCATTATCTGGTTGCCAGATATTATTGGGATCATTTTTTAAAGGGTTCCTAACACCCACCATTATAGTTTTTAGTCCCTGAAGATTTGGGCTTCCTTTTACCTTAATCCTTCTATTTGCATTATTTGGATCGGTTTTGGAATATTCGACGATATATGAAATTCCATTTGCACCTAGCTCAATATCTTGGTTCCGGTCTTTTTTGAGCTGAATAAGGTCATCAAAAACGATTTCAATATTGTTGTTTTCCGGCCAAATTTCTTCAGGACTCGTTGAACCCCATGGTGTTACGTCCAAAGGCAGTTCGTATTCGTAGTAATTGTCCACAAAGTCAGTTCCCAAACGAATAAACATTGTAAGGTCCTTATTTTTTAAAGTATTTGGGATAACCTCCTCAGCGTGGGCAAACATTTTTAGTTTTTTATATGTTCGCACGTCAAACTGAACATTTCGATATGCTGCTCTAGCGTCTCCATCCTGAAGATTACATATGTCTAGAACCAAAGACTGCTCATTCATTTGTCTTTGATATACTTGTGAAGGATCAACCTCTCTTAGTATCCCTGGAGGGATTTCATATTTAACGGGGCTCCTTTGATCATTCTCTTCAACATTGACAGCTCCAATGTTAAAGGTGGTCAAATTTGGATCTTGCTGAACACTGAGTCCAGGTTGGCTCAGGTCTTCTAAAAACCTTCTCCATTCTCCTCTAATCAATTCTAATCTTGCAAACCTCAACACAACTTCTTCGTCAAAATCTTTTAAGAACATTCGCATAAATCGAATGGATCTAAAATCTTGAATACCGTTTACTTTTTTCTCGAAGTCAGCAATCGGAACCTTAAATTGATACCAGACCTCCGTTTTGTTTCCGGTTTCGTATATCTGTTTGTTCGTTATGTAATTTTTTCCTTCCTGTAAATCTTCAGGGCGCATGCTTACTTTATATTGAAAATAGCTCTCTGTTTCCGATAGATTATTGTCTTGGTTGATATCCTCAATGTCTGGCATATTTGTTCCTTGGGTGGGATAACCATTGGCATTTGCCGTATCGGACATTTCTGTCGTTGGTGAGTTCCCTTGCATACCGTTGAAGCGCTTGTATCGTTCTAATATGTCAGCTTCAATGTTATCATAATTGTCATCCAGATAATAATTGTAATCGTCATTTGAAGGGTCAGCAATCATTCTGGATTTAGTAATGGCTGTTAAACTAGGGTTATTATTTACCCAGCTCACATAATCTTCAAATGCAATTTGTTCTTCATCATTATTCCAGCCATCCAATCCAATATCCTGATTCAATCTAGATTCGGGGTCATTATCAAAGGCATTGACAACAACCTGCTGAGTAGACACTTTTGCCCAGTCTGTGGTATCAATGTTATCGTTTAAAGAGACCCCTGTGCCTGGAAGGCCATTTTCAAAACTTTTTCGGGAATCAGGTAGCACGTCTTCAGAGATATTTCCCAAATTGAAATACAAATCACCCCCATTGTGAAATGCTAGGGTGTCTACATTTTCTGCATCCTGATTAAATGGGTCCAACACCCAAAATTGAATAAATTCAATATTGGCCAGCTCAAAATCGTTTGTAGTCAGACCACGCATAATACCTCCCCATCTATTCTCTGGATCAACAAAGTGACCTACGGAATCTACTGTATTGGTAGTATCATAATTATACATTCCTCTTTCTTCAGGATAAAATGCCAAATCTAAAACTGGAATATTCTGAATAGACCCGTATTGTAATTGCTGATTCGGAAAGATCTCATTTTGATTTATCAACCTCATTCTACTATCTGCCAATATTTCGCCACCATTTTGTTTGATGTGATCAGGTGTTAATGAATTACTTTGATAAAAAACAGGATCTATCACATACCAGGATGTTTTAGCTCTTTTAAATCCGGCAGAAAGATCTTTAATAGAGGCTTCGGGGAATAAAGAAGGTTGACCTTGAGGGATCGATGCCAAGCGCCATGCCGTTACGGTTCTAAGATCTATTGCACTCTGAGCTGCTTCGAAGTCATCGATGTAAGAAGTTCCTTCTTTATTAATCGCCCTAGGTTGTCCAGGGATTAAGTGTGCGACTTCACCAGTAAATGAAATCGTTGACTTTTGTTTGGTCGAAATAACAGGCAATAAATCAACAAGTTTTGTTAGAAAAGGTACTTCCGCTCTAAAGGCAAGATCGGCACCTATCACATTGTTTTTAAATGGTTCGCTTCCGAAATCAACTTTTTGGGTCACCGGTCTTTCCATCATTCTGATCCATGTGGCACCGATTTTGAATTTATCACTAAAACGGTATTGATAGCGCCCACCAACCATTGAGCGTGCTTGAAATCCAAAAACAGAGTTGCTTTCAATAGAGATTTTGATTGGGGTATTGGATTCTAGAATCCCCGTATTCAATATTTTAACACGACCAAATGCATAATCTACGGTGTAGTCAACACCCTCCACAAGTCTTATTCCACCAGCGGTAACTGATACAGAACCTTCAGGGACAGACATGACATTTAAGGGAATGTCAGAGGTAATAGAGGATTGGTATTCACCTTTGAAAATAAATCTGTTTTTACTTGGGATCTGCTGTGCTGCGGTTTTGGTAGAATCGTACAATTCATGAAATGCGATTTTATCTACAGTAATCTGCGGAATACCAGCATCAGTCATTTTATCTGCAAGTGTTTTACCAAAAGGTTCTATAGTAGAGAAAAATATTCGACCATTCTTCTTATTTATCGTACCCCCGTTATCTATTTTATTTCCAACCTGATTGAATGGCGCAAAGTCAAAAACTCCATCAGAGAAAGGCTGGTTATTTTGATTGATTTTATCCATGTCAATCAAGGTGACAATCTGCTTGTCATCAACTCCATCTAAAGGCATTATTGGAAGCTCCACAGAAGTTTCGGGATTATTGTAAAGCACGTCAATCTTGAAGCCTAATTGATCAACTTGATATGCACCAATCGAATACACATTTTTCATCATTAAATCCCAAATCTTATTATTTGGGTTGGTAATCGTTGGTTTTAATAATTTAAGAATTAATGCATCCTGACCTGTAGATCCGTCAGTTGAAAATTCGCCTACCTGGTAGGTCTCTCCTCGATACGTGTATTCATATGCTACACTTAATACTTCATCATTATTTAATGGAGAATTAAGAGAGATGTATCCCAATAAGGCATTGTATGTATAATCACTTTGCTCAAGTCTTCGGGCATTCTCTAATTTCTCATATTCTACTGCTTGATTAAATGGACCTGGAGTTGTGAATTGTGAACTTAGAACACCTACCGAATTTGCAAAACCTCTAATCAGGGGTTGGTTAGAGGCCCAATCATATAAACCATTGGACTCATTTCGAGGGACAATATCAGCAGCATAATTTCCTGGATTTCCCTGACAATTGGTTTGTTCAGACTCTCCAAGATCCGAAAATGCAATAATGTTTCTGGTATTCTCAATACTATTGTTTCTATTCGTTACCCATACTTCGATTCTTGTAATATACATGGTGGAACTAACCACAGGAAGAGTGGACATTGCTTCATCGTAATGCTGCTGGTGGTATAGGTTTAAGAAATAGTGCCTATTGGCTTCATAGTTATCTGCAGTAAGCTCAAATTCTTGTACCTGAGATTTACCACTTACATTGATTTCATTTCTTTTTCCTTTTGAAGATGCGGCAATCAAATCAACAGTAGCTCTTCCGAATTTTAATTGTGTTTTTGCACCAAAGAGGGTTTGAGATCCCTGAATTAAGGATGTTGGAAGCTCTAATGCTACATTTCCAAGTGCAATTTTTTGTAATATTTGATCTTCGTCTCCCGTATGTTCGAGCGTTGAAATGTTTTCAAAATCAAATGAGGCTTGGGTATTGTATTTTGCACCTATTTTTAATTTCGTTCCAATCTGACCCACAATATCCATGTTGATGTTCTGCTGAAAATCAAAGCGTGTTACGCGTCTTTGCCGAAGAGGGAGTAAGGGGTTGTCATATCTGGATGAATTTGCGCCAAGTGACAATTCAATATTTCCTTGTGGTCTAATGGTTATTTCATCGGAGCCGAAGAAATTTTCGAAGGCCTTGCTTCCAATCTTAATTGGTAATTCAAATGCTCTGTTTTCTTCTGTCTCTTCCTCAATGAGCTCTACCCAGTCTTGTGACATGGATTTTTCCCTCTTATATTCGAGATATTCCTCCAAGGTCATTGTTGATGGGTTTCTGTAATAAAGTCCACCTCCCATGGATTCAGAAAAAATATAGGTTCCCGACATAGGGTCGTAGGTAATGCTTTGATTTAAACCAGATGGATCACCTAAATCAAATCTTTGATTGTCTATTTGAAATGGATTTAATGGATTAACTATTGGAAAGGGTAGGTCAAATGGATTATTCTGTGAAAAGGCGGAAAAACTAAAAAGAAGGCATAGGAAAATTAAACCTTTTTTTATTTGAAAATGATATGTACGCCTATTGCTCAATTTACAGTTGCTTCAACGCTTCCTTGATCAGCTCTTCAACAGATTTATCATCAGAGTTTAACTTGTTTAAAGTTTTTTCCGCTGCTTTTTTGTCGAAGCCCAAAGAAACTAAAGCATTTAACGCGTCAAACTTGTTTGTATTGTTTGTACCAACGATATTTTCACTTTCACTGCTAAATCCTACAACTTTCCCTTTTAAATCAATAATGACACGCTGAGCTGTTTTTGCACCAATCCCTTTTACGCTCTGGATTGTAGCCACATCATCTGATTGTATGGCATGAGCCACCTCAGATGGAATTAATGAGGATAGCATGATCATGGCCGTATTTGGACCTATTCCTGATACACTAATTAACAAATTGAACATTTCACGTTCTTCTTTTGAAAAGAACCCATATAATATTTGAGCATCTTCTCGAACAATTAATTTGGTATATACTTTTATAGCCTCACTGTCATTTAAAGCACTAAACGTGTTTAAAGAAATTTTGATTTCATAACCGACGCCATTGCAGTCAATAATAAGATCGGTTGGGTTTTTTTCAATGAGCTTACCTTTTATTTGTGCAATCATTATTTTTTGTTTTGAGATTGAGTCGCCGCAATTTTAACCATGTTGTTAATCTCTCTAACACTTGCTCCTAGCTGCATAACATGAATAGATTTATTAAGACCAATTAATATGGGTCCTATAGCATCTCCATCCGACATTTGTTGTAATAGTTTATATGAAATATTTCCTGCTGAAAGGTTTGGAAATATTAATGTATTTACCTGCTTGTTTGCCAATTGAGAAAATGAAAATTTATCATTCATTAGCTCCGAATCCAATGCGAAATTCGCTTGCACTTCACCGTCAACAATGATATTTGGATGATTTTCATGAAGCAAACGAACCGCATTTGACATCTTGTCAGCATCCTCTCCTGGAGAAGATCCGAAATTGGAATAACTTAAAAGGGCAATTTTAGGAACGATATTAAATTTTCTAATCGTTTTCGCTACATTGACTGTGATTTCTGCTATTTCCTCCGCACTAGGGTTGAGATTTATTGTTGTGTCAGCAAGGAATAATGGTCCTCGTTTCGTATTCAAAATGTACATTCCGGAAACAACATTGACATCTTTTCTTAATCCAACACATTGTATCGCTGGTTTAATACAAGTTCGGTATCCTCTTGTGACACCTGTAATCATTGCATCTGCATCACCTTGATCTACCATCATAGAGCCATAGTAATTCCGTTCTCTCATAATTTGAATGGCCTCATATTCTGTAAACCCTTTTCTTTTACGATTCTCAAAAAAGACCTTTCCGTAGCTAACTCTTTTTTCTTTTTGGTTATCTGATTTTGGGTCAATTATTTCGAGATCTGGAAGCTCAATTGCAAATTCCTCCATTAAGCCCTCAATGATATTCTTTTTACCTAAAAGAATTGGAATGGCAACGCCTTCTTCAAAAGCCATTTGTGCTGCACGTAGAACCTTTACATTGTCAGCTTCGACAAAAACAACCTTCTTGAGATTGTTTTGGGCTTTTATTGTGATATTCCTCAATAATTTGTTATCCAAACCTAGCCTCTTTTTTAACTGGTGTTCATATTGCTCCCAGTCTTTAATTGGGTTTTTCGCCACGCCAGAGTCTATAGCTGCCTTGGCTACTGCTGGTGCCACGCAATAGATAAGTCTCGGGTCTAAGGGTTTTGGAATAATCTGATCTTTACCAAAAGAAATATTGGAGCCACCATAAGCCTCAATAACTTCTTCAGGAATAGTTTCTTTGGCTAGTGCTGCTATGGCATGAACCGCCGCCAGCTTCATTTCTTCATTAATAGTAGTCGCTCTTACATCAAGAGCACCACGAAATATAAATGGAAACCCAAGAACATTATTTACCTGGTTGGGGTGGTCAGATCTTCCAGTTGCCATGATGATGTCTTTTCGCACGGAGGTAGCCTGCTTATAAGATATTTCAGGTTCAGGATTTGCTAGGGCAAAAACGATTGGATTTTTACTCATCTTGGCAACCATCTCTTTGGAAACGAGATCTGCCCGTGATAGACCTAGAAAAACATCTGCTTTTTTAAATGCGTTCTCGAAAGAAATACTCTTTTCATGAACAGCGAACTGTTTTTTCATGACATCCATATCTGATCGAGTCTTACAAAGTAGCCCCTTGGAATCGAACATAAAAATATTCTCAAGTTTGACACCCAGAGAATGATAAAGCTGTGCACAAGATAAGGCAGATGCGCCGGCACCTGAAACAACAACTTTTACTTTATCAATTTTTTTATTGGCTAGCTCCAACGCGTTAAGTAGTGCTGCAGATGATATGATTGCAGTACCATGCTGATCATCATGCATTATAGGAATACTTAGCTCATCTTTAAGTCTCTTTTCAATTTCAAATGCTTCTGGAGCTTTAATGTCTTCAAGGTTAATTCCTCCAAAAGTTGGGGCAATTGCCTTTACGGTTTGTATAAAGAGTTCGGGGTCCTTGGCATCTATTTCAATGTCAAATACATCTATGTCAGCGAATATTTTAAACAATAATCCCTTCCCTTCCATCACTGGTTTTGAAGCCTCAGGACCTATGTCTCCAAGTCCCAATACGGCCGTTCCATTCGAAATTACCGCAACAAGATTAGATTTGCTCGTGTACTTATATACATCGTCAACATTTTCTGCAATTCTGAGACAAGGCTCTGCTACTCCCGGAGAGTAAGCCAAAGACAGGTCTCGTTGTGAAGCGTATGGTTTTGTAGGGATGACCTCAATTTTACCAGGTTTTCCTCCTGAATGATAATCTAGGGCATCTTGCTTTCTGACTTTAGACATGATAAGTTGTTAAGGGCAACAAAGATAATAAATACATGGAGTATAGCACCAAGATGAAAAGGTTAAGATGCTAAGCAGAAATGAAGGTTGACTAAACCTTTGGAAACATGACAGATGCTTCCTCTGAAGCAAACAACATTTGACCAGGGTTTTCCAATAATTCCTTAACATTAACCAAGAATCCAACAGACTCTTTTCCATCAATTATTCTATGGTCATAAGATAAAGCTACATACATAATAGGTCTAATTTCAACTTTTCCATCGATGGCAACAGGTCTTTCAACTATATTATGCATTCCCAATATTGCAGACTGGGGAGGGTTAATAATTGGTGTAGATAGCATCGATCCAAAAACGCCTCCATTGGTGATGGTAAAGGTGCCACCAGTCATTTCATCCGGAGTGATTTTACCATCCCTTGCTTTGATGGCTAATCTTTTGATTTCGGCTTCAATTTCATGCAGCTCCATCCCCTCTGCATTTCGAACCACCGGGACCATGAGTCCTTTAGGGGAAGAAACAGCAATGCCGATATCTGCATATTCGTGCAAAATAATTTCTTTATCTCCTAGTTGAGCGTTTACAGTAGGGAATTCCTTTAATGATTCAGTTACCGCTTTGGTGAAAAAAGACATGAATCCTAAATTGACGCCAAATTTTTCAGCAAATGCTTCCTTGTATTTTTTTCTAAGATCCATTATAGGCTTCATGTCGACTTCGTTGAAAGTCGTAAGCATTGCAGTTTCGTTTTTAACAGCAACCAATCGCTGCGCAATTTTTCTTCTCAGCATGGACATCTTCTCTCTGGAGGTTTTGCGTCCTTCAGGTTCAAAACCATTATGTCCAGAGCTCAAGGTATTGATTACATCACTTTTTGTAATGCGTCCGTCCTTACCCGTACCCTGTACCTCATCGGCATCTAGACCCTTTTCATTCATTAATTTGGATGCGGCAGGGGAAGGGTGTCCTGTAGCATAGGTTTCTTTACTTGCGGTTTGTGTAGTCGGAGTAATATTTTCTTCTGGAGCCGAGGGACTTTGGACTATTTTAACTTCAGGGGTATCTTTTGGTTTTTCTGCACTGGTGTCAATAGTGCAAACAACTTGACCTACCTGAACAACATCTCCTTCTTCAGCTTGAAAAGCGATAATACCACTTTCTTCAGCCGGAAGCTCTAGGGTAGCTTTATCTGAATCTACTTCCGCAATAGCTTGATCTTTTACTACATAATCACCTTCATTTACAAGCCATGCAGCAATTTCTACCTCGGAAATTGATTCTCCTGGACTAGGAACTTTCATTTGTAACAAACCCATATCCTTATTCTTTTATTTTTTTTAATGTTGTATTGGAATATGAAAAAATTTCCTGAAATAAAATTTCTAATCTTTTTTCATGGAGATTCTTTGAACCTTCCGCTGAAGCCGCACTCGCAGGTCTACAAATTCCAATAATGTTATCATTTCGAAGCTGCATGGCTACGTGAGTCCATGCTCCCATATTCGCCGGTTCTTCCTGAGCCCAAATGAGATTTTTCGGATTATATTTCTTTCGGATTTCATTGAGTTTTTGCTCAGGCCATGGGTAAAGCTGTTCAAGTCGCACTAAAGCCATGTTTTTAACTTTCAGATCTTGAGCTTTTTGCTTCATTTCGTAATAGATTTTACCAGAACATAGAACTAAGCTGTCAATGTCTTTTGCATTCGCGTCTGGATCATCAATAATTTCAGAGAAACATCCATTTGCCATTTCTTCTATTTGAGATACAGCCATAGGATGACGAAGAAGAACCTTTGGAGTAAAAACGACTAAAGGTTTTCTGTACTCTCTTTTGATTTGTCTTCTTAAGAGATGAAAATAATTAGAGGGGGTAGAAGCATTGACAATCTGCATATTTAAATCTGCACATTGTTGCAGGAATCTTTCCATTCTACCGCTCGAGTGCTCTGCACCTTGACCTTCATATCCATGTGGGAGTAGTAAAACGAGTCCTGTGGGTGTTGCCCACTTGTCTTCTCCAGCAGAAATAAATTGGTCTACAACAATTTGAGCGCCATTAAAAAAGTCTCCAAATTGAGCTTCCCAAATGGTCAGATTATTAGGTGTAGCCAAGGAATAGCCATATTCAAATCCCAGTACTCCATATTCACTTAATAATGAGTTGTAAATTGAAAATTCAGCTTGATCTTTAGATAATAAATTGAGTGTTTCAACTTGCTCCTCGTTATCTTCTGTAATGACAACAGCGTGGCGGTGAGAAAAAGTACCTCGTTCAACATCTTGGCCGGAAATTCTAACCGCATGACCCTCAACTAAAAGAGAGGCATAGGCAAGCATTTCTGCACATCCCCAATCAAGCGTGTTTTCTTCAAATGACTTTAGTCTGTCATTAAATATTTTATTGATTTTTCTGAAGTATTTTTTTCCATCAGGAAGAGAAGAAAGTTTTTTACCTAATGATTTCAAGGTGTTTAAATCTACTCCAGTAGCAGGAGATTGAACAAAGTCACGTGCATTTCCATATCGATAATCTTTCCATGTATCACTTAAAAACTCATGCACTTTTGCTTTTTCTGATTCTCTTGATAGGGCAAACTCTTGCTCCAAGAATTGAGCATACTCCTTTTCAATATTACTTGCTGCATCTTTAGCGAGAATTCCTGAGCCATGGAGATCGTTAAAATATATTTCCTTTGGATTAGGGTGTTTAGAAATTAGATTGTAAAGCTTCGGTTGAGTAAATTTTGGTTCATCACCCTCATTATGACCATATTTTCTATAGCATAGAAGGTCGATAAAAATATCACAATGAAATAATTGTCTGTACTCCATGGCAATTTCCACAGCAGTCACTACTGCCTCAATGTCATCTCCATTCACATGAAAAACAGGTGAACGTGTTGTTTTAGCAACATCCGTACAATAGGTTGATGATCTACCGTCCAGATAATTTGTGGTAAATCCCACCTGATTATTTACAACAATATGAATTGTTCCACCAGTTCTATATCCATCTAGCTGTGCCATCTGAATGGTTTCATAGGCAATTCCTTGACCAGCAATTGCCGCGTCACCATGTATTAATACTGGGCAAACTAGTTTTTCATCTTTTAGCTCATGATCGATTTTGGCTCTTGCAATACCTTCAACAACCGTATTAACTGCTTCGAGATGTGATGGGTTTGGTGCCAAGGTCATACCAACCTTTTTACCATTATCGAGGGTGACCTCTGAGGAGAATCCTTGGTGGTATTTTACGTCACCATCAAATGTGGATTCAAAATCAAATTCTTTACCTTCAAATTCTGAAAAAATATCTTTAGGTCTTTTTTTGAAAATATTGGTAAGGGTATTCAAGCGGCCACGATGCGCCATGCCCATTACAAAATCTTTTACGCCTAATTCTGCACCTTTGGAAACCAATACGTCAAGGGCGGGAATAAGAGTTTCCCCTCCTTCGATAGAAAACCTTTTTTGCCCAACGAACTTTTTTCCTAAGAAGGATTCAAAGCCGTGGGCTTGAACCAATATTTTATACAGCTTTAGCTTTCGTTCTATATCAAAAACAGGTCGATTTTTAATTTCAATTTTATTCCTAAACCATTCAATTCGATCAGGTCCACGCATGTACATGAATTCTATTCCGATAGACTGGCAATAAGTGAGTTCAAGATGCTCAATAATGTCCTTGAGGGTTGCGGCACCAATATTTACCTGTTCTCCCGCTTGAAATGTGGCTTTTAAATCTTCTTGAGTTAATCCAAAATTTTCAATGTTTAAATCCGGAGAATATTTTCTTCTTTCTCTAACAGGGTTTGTTTTGGTGAATAAGTGACCTCTTGAACGATACCCGTTAATAAGGTTGATAACCTTAAACTCTTTTTGAAAATTCTCAGGGATATCTCCAGTTTCTTCATAATTGGCATGGGCAAACTCGAATCCTTCGAAAAATTTTTTCCAGCCCAAATCTACACTATCAGGATCTTTTTGATATTCTTTATATAAATAATCTATGGCACTTGGATCGGCATTGCCGATATATGATAATTCATCCATCAAATCAGAATAATAACTGTAGGACAAAGGTATTAATTTACTCCTTTTAAATGGACATTGATCCTCAATATTTTAAATAGGGGATTATATGGACTTTATTCAATGAATTAAATTAGTCATTTTCAATGTTGTTCATGGCTAGAAGGACCATGTTTTCAACTTTAAATTCTCTTATTTCTTTAACTTCACCGTGAGCCTTAAGGACCAAGAAATAATTCCCATCAATTAAATTGTTTAGATGAATCTGCATAGAACCTTCAGTCATTATAGAAGGGATCATTATGTTGTATTCTGACCTTAACTCAAGCTCATCAATTGCTACATCATCCCAGGCAATGGTAAGGCTCTTTGCTGATGCTGTTTCAATTGGCTCAGCTGAGGTAGAATTAATATTATCGTTTATTGGGCTTGTCAATAGTGAAAGGGCTAAAATAAAAGGAGCAGTCATGTTGTTGTGTTTTGTTGTTTGTATGTATCAAAGATGCAACGGATTACAATATAGTTCTTGAGAAATAATGAGATAATGCCTAAAATACAAGCAGACCATGAATTGAAACTGCGTAGAATTACGTAGCCCATTAATGAATATTACTTATTAAAATAAAAAAAAGGGCCGTTAAGCCCTTTTTTAGAAGATTTTAAATCAATTATTTTTTGATGAATTGTTTTACTACTGTTGAACCAGCAGCTGCTATTTTCACTTGATAAATACCATTTGCGTATGAACCCAAGTTCACTTGAAGTTTTAAATTTGAATCTAGCTCGTAAGAGGCAATCTTTTTACCAGTTACATCTAAGATATCTATTGAAGCATTTTCAAAACTCATCTTAGAACAGTCAATAGTGATTTCATTTTCTGATGGGTTAGGATAAATTGAAACTTTATCGATATTCAATTCACTCACACCTACAGTTCCTGTATTTTCAACAGTTACACTTTCTTCCCCTCCGAAATCGGCAGCACTTATCGTATAGATGTTTGCACCACTATTGTTCTTCAATTGCAGGTTTCCATCTGAACCACCCCATTGTGACGCTCCAAGTCCATCTCCGTAATAATCGTAAATGGCAAAGGTGTAACAATCAATTTGAGATAAACTGACATCCCAGTCGTATTGAGTTGTATTAGACAGAGGATTTGTAGGATCGGCATCTGGATTTTCTTGACCAGTACCAAAGTTTCCTGCTACATTTTCGTTTCCTTCCGACCAAACTACTGTGCCATTACTGTTGGTCAACTCAAGATATGTCTCAGAAGCATAATTATCCGTCAAAAGAGAAACTTTGAGTACAGCATTTGTGGAAAGCTCACAAGGTGCTTCCTCAACAGTAATGTAATTGTTTTTTGTTTCAGAATCAGAACCAACGGAATTAGATGCTGTAAGTTGAACTGTGTATTGACCGAGCCCATTAAAAGTGACCTGAGGATTTTGAGAGCTTGCTGAAGTACCAGAGGCATAGGTCCAACCTGTTCCTGGTGTTATTGTCCAAGCCCATGTGTCAGGAACACCTGAGGTCATGTCAGAAAAAACTACAGTGGTTCCAGGGGCTACGTTGGTCGAATTTGCACTAAAGTCTGTTGTCGGAGCCGAAGGTGCAGAACAAGGGTCCGAAGAACCATTCATCGTAGTTGCATTCGAATTTATAGGGTCAAGCCAGGGCTTTAATCTTTCATCATTAGGCGTGCCATTTGAAGTCCAATGGAATGACATTTTACCATATAGGTCTGGTGATGTTTGGTTTGTACAATATGAGCTACCTCCTGTTAAGGTACCAATGATTTGTCCATTATTATTGAAAAGAGGAGAACCTGAAGAACCCCCTTCAGTTACGCCATGTCCATTTGCATTTGCCGACCAAGACATTTGCCAGTGGGATCCGGATGCAGAGCCCCATGAAGTACTATTTGTTGACCCATTGAAAGTTGAAATTTTCTTAATGTCTCCCGCTGGGTGGTGTATTCCAACTCCTCCATTTGATGCTGAGTTATTCGCATTCCACCCGTTCCAGTAGGCACTAAAGCTTGGAGATTTTAATGTAGATATAGTATTCGGCTCATTGCTTGCTGCTCCCATTTGAACCAACAAAAAGTCTGAACCAGAATTTCCTCCTCCATCGTTTGAGTCTGCTATTCTAAAGCATCCTGTGATATAATGATCATCTAGGGTCCCGGCCGAATTTGGGTTATTGCAATTGGGAGATTCGTATCTGAAGTAAAAACGCCATTGATTCATGTTTGAGGCAGACGATGATACACCACAGTGCAATGCTGTAAGGAAATAAGGTTTACAGTTCATTGCAGTATTATTAACTAACGAACCTGTACACCAACCAGCTTGGTTTCCTTCCACGCAATAAACTCTTGCTACGCCATCTTTTTCATCTTGCCAAGAATCTCCAACTGGTGAACAATTGACATTAACCTCACACGGATCAGATTCATTTATTTTTTCTGCATTAGGATTTCCAGTTGATCTGTAATTGTAAACAACTCTATCTATAAAAATTTCGGACGCTTGCGTATTTGAAGGTTCTTTGATCTCGATGACCATATCATTTCCAAAACACAAGGCCGCATTCTGCATGTGGTGATCAATTACATCCACACTTGTCAAAGGCTTGTGCACAAGTTTCCCATTAAGGTCTCTGATGGTTAAAACGGTTTCTCCATAAAGAACAAATTTTGAGAATAAAAAACTTAACGCCTCCGCGCCTTCCGAAGAAACACGCAATTTCCAGTTTCTCGCACCATCATTACTTACATTCCATTCACCAAAATCATTTGTATTAATATTGGATTCCAAGCAAACCCCAATTCTGTATAATTCTCCATTTTTTTCTCGCTCGACATCCTGTGCATGGATTAAACTAAGGTCGGGAGACACTAATTCCATAGCAGGAATTTCTTTCAGATTTTTGATTTGTTGAACTTCTAATATTTTTCCTTGTGAAAATCCAGCGAACGCGAATTGAACACAAAATAAGAGGGTAAAAAGATTTTTCATAAAATTGTTTTTTTAGATTTTAGACGCCACATTTGGTCAAAACCTTTTGAATGGCATAGATTTGTTAATTTTGTACACAAATATAAGGCTTGTAATTCACAAACGAAAATGAAGAATATTTGTTTAATTGAGGATGAAGAAAACATTGTTGAACTTATTAGGTTAAATCTTGAGCTAGAGGGGTTTAAGGTTCGGTCATTTCAAAATGGAATGCGAGCCAAAGAATCGATTCACGAGGTTATACAATTTGATCTGATAATTCTTGACGTAATGCTACCTGAATACAGTGGCTTTGATTTATGCAAAGATATTCGAGCTTTGAGTGACACACCGATTTTATTTCTATCAGCCAAGGGTATTGCAACAGATCGAATTCATGGATTGAAGCTTGGAGCCAATGACTATCTCGCCAAGCCATTTGATCTAGAGGAGCTGATTTTACGCATTCATAATTTGGTTACCAAGAAAACGGAACAAAAAATCAACAGCCTCCAAATAGGAGAGGTAAAGGTGAATTTTTCTTCTTATGAGGCTAAAGATTCTCATGCAAACACCATTCACGTGTTTTCGAAAAGAGAAATAGAATTGTTGGAACTTTTTAATGAATATGAAGGAAAGGTCATATCCCGTGACATTATATTAGATAAATTATGGGGAAAGGATAATTTTCCAACTTCAAGAACTATCGATAATTATATACTTACATTTAGAAAAATTTTTGAAAAAAACCCGAAGGATCCTGTTTTTTTTCACTCTGTAAGAGGAGTGGGATATAGGTTTACGTTATAAGTCTTTTAAATATATGAAGGTTTTATGTTGTTTTTTAGGTCTCTTTTTTAGCTGGGGTGTTTTTGCTCAAGTGAATGGTCTTGTTCAGGGCAATAATGGTGAAAAAACTGAAGCAATTTATGGTGCAAAAATCAAATTGTTACAGGCAAAAAAGGGAGTTGTAACTGATGAAGAAGGTGTATTTGAAATGGTCCTTCCAAAATCTCTCCCCGATACAATGGTTATTTCAGCTAGAGGTTATTTTTCAGACACCATTGTTGTGGATAAGAAAGACCGATTTTTAGCATTAAATGTTGTGTTGTATTCAGAAAAGTTGCTACCTGAAGTGATTGTTGAATACAAAAGAAAATCGTTTTCAATTTCTCGTTTAAAGGTGCTACATGTCGAGGAATTGACCTCGAGTGAATTGAAAAAAGCCGCTTGTTGCAATCTTGGAGAATCCTTTGAAACAAATGCATCAGTAGATGTGAATATGACAGATGCGGTATCGGGAGCCAAAAAAATCCAAATGATGGGTTTAGAAGGAATCTATACTCAAATTCAATTTGAGAACATTCCATATTTGCGCGGTTTAGAAAGCTCTTTTGGTCTTGAAACCATTCCCGGATCATGGATTGAATCCATACAAATTACAAAGGGAGCAGGAAATGTTGTAAATGGTAATGAGAGTATGGCTGGCCTGATTAATCTTGAATTGGAAAAACCAGAGACTATGGATCGTTTCTTTCTGAATATGTATCAGAATAGATTTGGCAGAAGTGAGTTGAATTTTAGAACTGGGTTTGAGATGTCCGAAAAATGGGCGGGTGGAATCTTTGGATATGTAAGCTCTCAATGGGGTGAATTAGATGAAAATGCCGACGGCTTTATGGATATTCCGTTAGGATCAAGCTTGTCTGCATTGGGTCGATTTGATTATGAAGGGGATAAAATGGAAGCCAAATTGGGCTTCAATGTTCATGAAAATGTTAAAAATGGGGGGCAAATAAGCTCAATAAACAATCCTTATGGTGTTCAAATAAACAGTACGCATTTTGATGTTTTCACAAAAACAGGGTTTTTTGGAAAAACTCCGGCACAATCTTTAGGAATTATTACCAATTGGAAGTATCAATTGATTGATGGAAACTTTGGTGTACGATATTTTGCTGGAGAGGAAAAGAGGGGTTATCTCAATATCATTTACGACGATTTTATTAAAACATCTGATCACAAGATTAAAACGGGGTTAAGTTACACGTATATCGATATATCACAATCAACTTCAGATACACTATCCAGTAATCGAATAGAGAATATCCCTGGAGCCTTTTTTGAATATACTTACACAGGGCCTAGATTAACTACTGTGCTTGGGGCAAGATATGATTATCACCTCTTGTATGGTCAACAGTTTGTTCCTAGAGTACATTTAAAATATAAAATTTCCGAGTATACTGATTTCCGTTTGACCACAGGAAAAGGGTGGCGGGTCCCAAATTATATTATGGACAACGTCTCATTACTTGCCAATTCATTTGCATGGATTGCTCCAAGTGAAATCACACCAGAAATTTCATGGAATGTAGGAGGGTCAATCTATCAGGAGTTTAATATGAAAAACAGCCCTGCTACCTTAACCGTCGACTTTTATAGAACCTGGTTTGAAAACCAGCTTGTCGTGGATCGAGAAAACGATCAGATTCGATTTGTAAATCTGGAAGACCAATCTGTTTCCAATAGCTTTCAGGCAGAAGTTTCTATTGAACCGTTGAAAAGGTTTGTATTGAGAGGAGCATACAAATATTTGGATGTTCGTTCCTTATTTGGAGATAGTCTTCAGGCCAAAGTGATGATCCCAAAACATCGTGGCTTTTTGAATATCGCCTACACCACAAGAAATAAGCGTTGGGATTATGATGTTACGGTTTCAGTTTTAGGAAGAGCCAGGCTTGCGGCAAGCTCTCAATCTAGTCGCGAATTCAGTGATGTATTCCCAAGATTAAATGCTCAAATTACCTATAAGCTGAAAAAATGGGATTTCTATGTAGGTGGAGAAAACCTAACAAATTATAGGCAAGAGAACCCCATTATTGAACCCGAAAATCCTTTTGGCCCTAATTTTGATGCTACAAGAGCATGGGGTCCTATTATAGGCTACAACATTTATGTCGGATTGCGATATTCGATTAAAAAAGAAAATGAAGAATAATTTTTAATTTTATACCATGACTAAAAAATATATAAACGGTTTTATTATTGTTTTCTTCTTGTTTTTTACAGGAGTAATCAATGCCCAGAAATCCAAAACAGTAGTTTTTAAGACCTCTGCACAATGTGGAATGTGTAAAGAACGAATAGAAGAAGTAATGAATTTTATTCCAGGAGTGAAATATGCAGAGCTCAACCTCGAGGATATGTCTTTAGAGATTAAATACAATACCAAAAAAACCACGGCTAATGACCTTAGAAAGCGTGTTGCGGCCATTGGGTATACCGCAGATGACGTGGAACCTAAAGAAGAGGATGTTAAGAAATTACCTCTTTGCTGTCAGCCTGGCGCACATATCTAAATTTTTTATTGTGTTTCTCATGAAATGGTTATCTTCGCCACGACCATTTAAATCGACAAATGAGTGATCCAATTAAACATGAATGTGGCATAGCCCTTTTGAGGTTAAAGAAACCGCTAGAGTACTTCGTAGAAAAATATGGAACTGCATTCTATGGAGTAAATAAGCTTCATTTATTGATGGAGAAACAACACAATCGAGGACAAGATGGTGCTGGTGTAGCCAATATAAAATTAGACATGAATCCGGGTGAAAGATATATTTCGCGTATTCGGTCGATCAATAAAGCTCCCATTCAGGATATTTTCAAACAGATCAATTCGAGATTCGAGGATATTTATGAAAAACACCCCGAAAAAATTAATGATGTAGCTTATCTCAAGAGGTCAGCCGGTTTCACCGGAGAATTGTTTTTAGGACATCTTCGATACGGTACTTTTGGTAAAAATTCAAAAGAAAGCTGTCATCCATTTTTGCGTCAAAACAATTGGATTACCAGAAACTTAGTAGTGGCAGGTAATTTTAATCTTACCAATGTCGATGAGCTGTTCGAAGTGCTTTTAAAGGTTGGTCAGCATCCAAAAGAAAAATCAGATACGGTTACGGTGTTGGAAAAGATTGGTCATTTTCTAGATGTTGAAAATGATGAATTGTATCACCGATTCAAAAAAGAATATGACTCTAATTTAGATGTATACGGACAAATTTCAGAGCATATAGAAATTCAAAAAATACTAAAAAAAGCCAGCGAAGATTGGGATGGGGGATACACCATGGCAGGCCTATTGGGTCATGGAGATGCTTTTGTATTGAGAGACCCAGCGGGAGTGCGTCCAGCTTTTTGGTATGAGGACGATGAGGTTTGTGTTGTGGCTTCCGAACGGCCTGCAATTCAAACGGCATTTAACCTTCAGGTTGAGGACATCAAAGAATTAAATCCAGGTCATGCTTTAATTGTGAAGAAAAACGGATTGGTTAAGGAACACCTTATCAATGAGCCAACGGTGGTAAGTAAGTGCTCTTTTGAAAGAATATATTTTTCTAGGGGTTCGGATAAAGACATTTATACAGAGAGAAAGGAGCTTGGACGATTGATTGTGGAGCCCGTTTTGGATGCGATAGACCATGATCTTGACAATTCTGTTTTTTCATTTATTCCAAACACAGCAGAAATTTCTTTTTACGGAATGGTAAAAGGACTTGAGTCTCACTTGAATGAAAAGAAAGTAGAGCAGCTTCAAGAGTTAGGTTCAAATGTCAAAAAAGAGGACCTAGAGAGAATCATCAACCAAAGGGCTCGTATAGAAAAAATTGCCATTAAGGATGCCAAGCTGAGAACCTTTATTACACAGGATGACTCCAGAAACGATTTGGTTTCTCATGTCTATGACATTACATATGGAGGTATTCGAGCCAATCAGGACAATCTTGTTGTGATTGACGACAGTATCGTTCGGGGAACAACTCTTCGTCAAAGTATCTTTAAGATACTCGACCGACTCAGCCCTAAAAAAATAGTGGTGGTGTCTTCTGCTCCTCAGATTCGTTACCCAGATTGCTATGGCATTGATATGGCCAAGCTGGGAGATTTTATCGCTTTTAATGCAGCAATTTCTTTGTTGAGAGAACAGGGTAAAGAATCTCTTATTGATGAGGTGTATCAATTGTGTTTATCTCAAGTGGAAAAACCAAAGGAAGAGGTTGTTAATTACGTCAAGAAAATATACGATCCTTTTACGCCACAAGAAATTTCAAAGCGAATTGCAGAACTATTGACGCCTGAAGGCATGAAAGCTCCTGTTGATATCGTTTATCAATCCATCGAAAATTTGCATTTGGCCTGTCCGAATAACAAAGGAGATTGGTACTTCACTGGGAATTACCCTACACCGGGAGGGAACAAGGTCGTAAACAAGGCTTTTATCAACTGGAAGGAAGATCGAAACGAAAGGGCTTATTAGTCAGAGTTGATTTAATCACATTCGATTTTCTTGCCTGCTTCGTCCCAGCA
>JBELDA010000028.1:0-30285 GCA_042094515.1 Crocinitomicaceae bacterium | reverse complement strand
ACTAGCATTCATTGGCAAGTGATGTAAATAGCGCTCAGTTTTTGGTGGGCGCTTTTTCTATTTAGCATGGTAAAATAAAACTGTATCTTTATTTTTAAACCATTACAATGGAATACATTAAAAAATATTGGAAGCCCATATTGGCCATGCTTTCTGCGGCTTATCTCATTTGGTCTATCAATCTTATTTCTGAATCCAAGAAATATTCTGTAAAGGCACAAAATGAAAAAAATAAAATTGCGGAAATATTAAATTTCAATGACCGACTACTGAATTTTCAAGAATGGGTATCTGAAGCGGAGTGGGAACGAAAAAACAAACAATACAATGAGGTCCTTGAGAGTGCTGGGAAATACAACTCCCAAGCCATTGATAAGGGCATATCCTTAGTCTATCTGAGCCTTGCTTTTGGCATTCTCGTTGTACTGCTTTTATTTCAGATAAAACCCTTTTTTAGCTTTGCCTTTTCGCTATCTTTAATTGCACTAACCCTATTACTAGAAGGAGTTCTCAACCCTATGCTAGAAGTAGGTGCATTTAAGGAAGACCTAACGGTGAAAGCAAAAGTTAAGCCCATTGAAACACCAGCTTATGATTACGGTATGATGCAGGTTGACAGCATGAATAATCAGCTCAATTCGATGGTAGATTCCTTGGATCAGAACATTACCAATGTCACCAATGATATTCACGAAAAATCAAAAAGTGCACAAAGCAAACTCAATAACATTAGTGCTTTTTCATCAAAGGTGCCTCTTTACGGAAAAAACATTGCTGAAAAAATCAATTCATTATCTTCATTTATTCAGCCCCTCACAGATATTACCCATCCTCTTAATGATCAGCTTCTTCAGGTTAAAACCCTGAAAAATGGTGTTCTTGATTCATTGAAATCGGTTGCAGATATGTACGCTGACACTACTTATGGAATTGATAAGGTTTTTCCGGGTAGGACTTACTTTTACTACCAAAATAAAGGTGTTTTCGATATCATAGACATATTGGTAAAGTCTAAAAATTACGTAGTTGCGATTTGTATTGGCTTATTCAGTTTTATTATTCCCTGCATTAAGCTTAGCGCCTCATTATTTATGCTTTTATTTCCAAAACTATCTTCAAAAAGAGTTCAAATTGTACTGGCTTTTATCAGTAAATGGAGTATGGCAGATGTTTTTGTCGTTGGTGCTTTTCTTTCCTATTTGAGCTTCTCCAATATGAGTCCTGGAGTTGATGTAGAAGCAAACATTGTTTTTGGTCTATATTTCTTTTTGTGTTATGTAATTATCTCAATTGTTTTAGGAGAGTTGCTCAAAAAAAGCCTACAGGAGTCAGCGTTACTTGAAACAAAAAACAATTAAAGTTTTATGGGGCCTTCAAGGTTTTGTACGATATTTGCCTTTATGCATACATTAACTAAAACAACAAAAATGAAAAAAATTATGATTATCGCCTGTCTGTTTTCTTTTCAGGCCAAAGCCCAAAATATTGATGATAATTTTGTAACTTTTAATTATACTCAACTGCCTCTCACAAGTGTTGAAGAGAGCCTGCGTTCTTATCGATTTGAGGTTGTTACAGATGTTGAAGGCGCAAATATGGACAGCACAACAACCTACCAAATCAGGTTGGATAATGCTGTTAGCACTTATCAAAAAAGAATGGACACCTGGCTTTCTAAAATGTCTCTTTTACAACAGCAAGAGAATTCTTCTGGCCTTTCGCAGTCTATGAATTACCCTCCAAAACCATCATTAGAGCTGGTTCTTAAACCTGTTCAGCACCCAACAACAACCAATGCCTCTGCTGAGGGTATTAAAATAAGTGGTTTCAGTGAGGGAGAAAATGGATTACTGGTGAAATACACACTACTTCCTTTAAAAAATGTGAAGTTTAGCTATTCTCAAAAGGGAGAAGCAGCCAACACTAAATATAATTATAAATGTAGCTATACCCTACAGGCTAAAATGGAGGTTACAGACCCAAACAATACTGTTTTGTTTGAAAAAATCGTGGGAGGTACACAAATCAAAAGTTTAGGTAAATACAAAAGCACCTATGACTTCGCAAAGTGGTATATGAATAATCGAGAGTCATTTTATGCTCAAATTGAATCTGAGGGGCGTAAAGCGGCCGTTTCAGGATCAGGATCTGCTTTAGATAGTCAATTTGGATACATTAATAAATCTAGAAAAGCCGAAATGTATTCTGTAAAAAAATATAAGGATTATGATTATACAGATGTGATTTTAGCATATGATCAAACCACGGAAGCGCTCTTAAAAGTAGGAGAAAGCCGAGACAGAAGTGAGGCTATGGACGCTCTTGGTAGTGCAAGAGATCTGTGGTTGAAAATTCTTGAAGAAAGCAACCTTCAAAATAAAAAAGAAAGAATCAATGCAAAAATCTCTGCTATGATTTGGTGCAACCTTGCCGAAATAGCTGTTTGGATGGCTGATTTTAACGAGGCAGACAACCAAGTATCAAAAACAATGAACTCTGGTGTTTTTAAAGCCAAGAGCCACATTAAAGGCGAAAAGTCTTTCTACGCGGATCAAAAAAATCGCTGGGAAGCCAATTTTGAATAAAGAAGTTTAGCTAATTTTGTTCTTCAAAAATTTGAGTGAATGAATCATTTTCATGTTGATGAGGATATTAGAAAAGCCGAAACCTTGCCCGCGTCTTTTTACCGTGATGATGAGGTGTTTGAGCGCTTAAAAGAGCATGTTTTTTCAAAGTCTTATCAATGGTTTGGAAGTGTTGACGACCTACTGCCTCAAGAATCTTATGTTCGCCCTCTTTTGTTTATAGAGGGATATCTCGAAGAACCTTTTTTCTTGAGAAAAGATACTAGGCTTGGATTGACCTGTTTTTCAAATGTTTGTACACATCGAGGAAACCTCATCTTTCATCATGAAGGGGTTTCAAAAAGAATTACATGTGGTTATCACGGCAGAAACTGGGAAACGGATGGAAGCTTTAAATTCATGCCAGAATTTAAGGAAGCCGAAAATTTTCCAAGAGCTTGCGATCACCTTAAGCCGTTTCAAACATTACAATTAGGACCGCAGCTATTTGTTGGAATTGATCCAGGAATTGATTTAGTAAACGTTCTTTCTAAAATGAACGATCGTATCGGTTTTCTTCCTCTTGATCAATTTAAATTTGATGCTTCTCAAAGCAAAGATTATTTGGTAAACTGTCATTGGGCGCTCTACTGCGACAACTACCTCGAAGGCTTTCATATCCCTTTTGTACATGAAGACCTCAATGCTGCTTTAGATTATGGAAGCTATACGACCGAATTATTTGAAAACGGCTCATTGCAGATTGGCTATTCCTCTGGCGGAGAAGAGGTTTTTGATTTGCCTGTTGGGCATCCAGATCATGGAAAAGAAGTTGCCGCATATTACTATTGGTTGTATCCCAATATGATGTTTAATTTTTATCCTTGGGGGCTTTCGGTTAATGTGGTTCGTCCGGTTTCTAAAAACAAAACCAGGGTGCTGTTTAGGTCGTATGTTTGGGATGAATCAAAGCTAAGTGATGGAGCGGGCTCCGTGTTGGATAAAGTGGAAAGAGAGGATGAGTTTGTGGTTGAAGGAGTGCAAAAAGGACTGCAGTCCGTCACTTATCAGTCTGGGCGGTTTTCGCCTAAAAGAGAGCAGGGTGTGCATCACTTTCATAGAATGCTCGCGAACGCGCTGAATTCATAACAATGAAGCTTTCTTTTCTACTTGTTTTTCTTTTGCTTCCCTTTGTGCAAAAGGCACAGGTTCAGATTGAGTTTTCTCTTGTCTCTGATTCTGTAATTCATACTCCTTTTAGAATAAATGAAACAGACTCGCTAACGAAATTTAAATTCTACATCAGCCACCTAGAAGTCAAAGGGGAAAACAAACATGTCTCTGAAAAGCAGCATTACCTCTTAGATTTTCATAAAAATGCAAGAGCTTCACGAATTATCAATTTGAATAATGTGGACACGTCTAGCATTCTAGAAATTGAATTTCTACTAGGTGTTGACCACAAAACCTGCAATGAAGGCATTGGTGAAGGTGCGCTAGATCCCATAAATGGGATGTATTGGACCTGGCAAAGTGGTTATATTAATTTCAAAATGGAAGGTGTTTCGGACAATAGCACTGCTAAACAAAACAAGTTTCAGCTCCATCTTGGAGGGTTTAGAAAACCGTATAGCTCGACTCAAAAGATTAATCTGACTCTCGAAAAAGAAACCTCCGAAATAAAAATCTGCTTTGATCTAAACAAATTCCTAAACGGTGTTAATCTTAAGAATCAAAATACTATTATGAGCCCTTCCAAAGAATCTATTATGCTTTCAAGGCTCGCCAAATCTTGTTTTTATGTTGATTAAAGGGTTTGTTTTGTTTGGCACAATCCTGCTGATGTATTCTTTTTATAGGCTTTCTGATATACATCAAACCATTAAAGACTATATTCCAAGCCCATATTATAAGCTACCTGTAAATCCTACAAAAAATGATACTGTACAGCTTGGCCGCATGCTTTTTTACGACAATATTTTATCTGTAAATAACAAGGTTTCTTGTGCTTCCTGCCACAGCTCCTACAATGCTTTTGCACATACGGATCACGAGCTGAGTCATGGGGTTTTTGACTCTATAGGAAATCGAAATGCACCTGGATTATTCAACCTCGCCTGGAACAAAGAGCTTATGTGGGACGGATCGGTCCACCACATTGAAGCGCAGGCCCTCGCGCCTCTTCATGATCCTAGAGAGCTGGGTTCTAGCATCAAAGAGCTTGTTGAAAAACTAAAATCTTCTCCCTTTTATCGCAACGAATTCTTTAGGGTTTATGGTGATTCTTTAATCAACAGTAAGCGTGTTTTGAAAGCCTTAGCCTCATTTGAGCTGAGCCTTGTTTCTTTTAATTCAAAATACGATCGAGTTAAAAAACAACAAGAGGTGTTTTCTGATCAAGAAAAGCAGGGCTATCTCTTATTCCAAAAGCATTGTAACCGATGTCATACAGAACCTCTGTTTTCCAATTTTGAATATCTTGATAATGGCATACCCATGGATTCTATTCTTTTAGATTTTGGGCGTTTCATCGTTACCAATGTAGAAAAAGACAAATATAAATTCAAGGTTCCCTCGCTGCGAAATATTAGCTATACCTACCCCTATATGCACGATGGAAGATTCTTGAAATTAAATGAGGTGCTGGACCATTATGAAAGCATCCAAAAAGTCAATCAAGGACGCATCATCGATATAGAAAAACCCATTAAGCTGAGCTTCAACGAGCGTGCAGATTTGATTTCTTTTTTATTTGCTTTGAATGACGAGCAATTTGTTTTTAATAAAGATTATGCCTTTCCTGAGAAGCTCAAAAATGAGATAATTAAAGATTAATAGTATGCCTTGCTTCTAGCAAGGATTTCTAATACAAATATTTATCTTTAACACACATCTAGAATAAACGTATTACGATTGTCGTATCGTTTTAAATTCCACGCGATAAAAGTGGTTTACAATATTAGAAATGTCGAAACAAGCTGAAAGAAAGACTTTAAACAGAAGTAAGCAGAATTAAAAACACAAATGAGATGAAAAGTAAATTATTTATTCTTTCGATGTTATCAATGTTTCTGATGACAAGTTGTGCAACAATTTTAACAGGCACAACAGATTCTATTAGGTTTGATTCAAATCCACAGGGAGCAAAAGTTTATATAGATGGGCTTGAGGTTTGTAAAACACCATGTACAGTAGAGGTTAAAAGAAACCTATCTGAAAAGCTAGTAAAAATGAGGTTAGACGGATATGAAACAAGCGTAATCACATTAGACACAGAATTTAATGGCTTAAGCATTCTTAACTTCTTTAATGTGTTAGGTTGGGGGATTGATGCGGCCACTGGTTCTATAAAAAAATATGTTAAAAAAGGACACGATATAAAATTAGAAAAAGACATTAAAACATCTCTTCTGCAGAGTCCTTGATAATTTTTGATTTAGCTATTAAATTGCATTTATATCCGTTCTTAAAATCATGAAGATTAATATGAAAAAAAAACAAATCTCTAATTATTTATTTATCGCCGTTATAACACTGTCCCTTTTTTCTTGTAAAGAAAAAGAAACAACAGAACCGACGATTACTATAAAATATTTGGCCCTTGGAGATTCATATACCATAGGTCAGGGTGTCGAAGAAAATGAACGCTGGCCCAATCAGCTAAGTGAACAATTAGAATCTAATGGTATAGATGTGCAAAAAACGCAAATCATTGCTCAAACAGGTTGGAAAACAAGTGATTTATTGAACGGAATTGCTGATTCAACATTGAACGACTACGACCTTATTTCCCTTTTAATAGGTGTAAATAATCAATTCTGGAGTCAGCCTTTTGATGTTTTTCAAACTGAATTCGATTCATTGGTGAATATAGCTATTGAAGCGGTTGGTAAAGAGCGTATATTCATTGTCTCTATTCCCGATTATGGCGTAACACCATTTGGAAGTAGCAATAGCGAAAATATCGCTTCCGATATAGATATGTACAATGATTATATATCAACCCGCTGTTCTAATGAGGAATTGCCGTTTATTAATGTTACCGATATCTCGAGACAGCTTGGTGATTCTGAAGGGGCTCTTGCTCCCGACAACCTACATCCCAGCGGTAGCCAATACGCTCAATGGGTAAATCAAATACTACCTGTTGTTTTGGGTCTAGTTCAGTAATGATCGATCGGTTTAAAGATTATCATTAATTATCTTTCTTTTCTTAGTCAAAAGATTCATTTTGAACTCTGATTCAATTTTTATTGTTTTGAAATAACTGAAATAGAATTGTCCAATCAAATTTGTATATTTAGAAATAGCTAATCTTATATAAAGCAAATAACGACTATGAAAACTTTTTACTTTTTACTTTTTACTTTTTTCATTTCAATAAATGTTACCGCTCAACTACATATTTCTACCAATTTAAGAATGGATTTTTCTTGGGATGAAGTTAAAGATGATTGGAAATTTGAAAGCCAGGACGACGAATCGATGACTTTTTTTGAATTTAATGAGGATTTAACCCTTGTCAAACATGTAACCTCATCTATAACTTCAGCATATTTAATCAAATCTTATATTCATGACGAAGAGGATGAACGAGATCAATATATTTATAAAATCATGAGCGATGTTGGGAATAAGTATATGATGATTGTAGATCTAAAAAATCAAAATTTAAGGTTTATTTCTGATGATCTGACCTTCATGGTAAAGCATAGAATTAAAGCTACATGGACAGATGATTAAAATTATTTATTGATATGAGAACGTTTGTTTTTATTGCCTGTTTGTTGATTTCAACACCTTTAATTTCTCAAGGTCCAGCCATTACTTCCTGGCTTCAAAACACAAGCCAAACCGGAAGCTATTATATGAATGGAAATAGCACCCCTGTCTCTAATGGTATTCTTGTAAATTGTCAACAAGTTGAATATTCTAACGATTTCGTTTACGTAACAACAGAAGGCATGCCCTCCTATCCTACTGGACCGTTTTTGGACGGCAATCCATCTCAAGCGCAAGCTCAGGGTAGAATCTTTAAATTTCCTCTAAGCCCTGAACCCAACATTGGCAATTCAACATCAACGACTCCGGGAAATATCGGTGTTTTTATAAACGGTGTTGCCCTTTTTGATTATCGGGATGGCGTAGCGTGGAACCCGCAAACCAATAGTCTTTGTGGTGGCCCAGGGAACCCTCCTTGCCCCGGAGGAATGGGTGCAACTATGGATTGGAACAGAGATGCTGTTCCCGCAGAAATGGAAGGCTTCGATTGCTCAAAAGGTCATCCTGCCATGGGTAATTATCACCACCACCAAAACCCATCTGCTTTTGATTTGGATCTCAATGTCGTTTCAAGCATTTGTAACCTTTATGATGCCGAGGGGCTTTACGCCATAGATCCAGCATCACATTCCCCTTTAATCGGATATGCATATGACGGATATCCTATATATGGGGCGTATGGCTTCAAAAATGCTGATGGAACAGGTGGTGTTGCAAGGATCAAATCGAGCTATCAATTACAAAACATGACTACCAGAAACAATGGCCCAGATGTAAGCACTACCTACTTTTTGGGTTATTTCCGAGAAGATTATGAGTATGTAAATCAAACCGCTGAGGATTATCTCGACGAGCACAATGGGCGCATTTGTGTAACACCAGAATACCCGAATGGCACTTACGCCTATTTCTGTACGGTAGATGAAAACCACAATTCATATTATCCCTATGCTGTCGGCCCTTCTTTTTACGGGGTTTACTCGAACGCATCCGTAAACTCAATTAATGAAGGAACAATAATCTACTCCTCTTCTGCTGGGATAGACGAATATTTCAAGCAACTTGACTTTGATGTTTTTCCAAATCCCGGAATGGACCTGCTAGCGATACAAGCAAATGGGCTCGTAAAAAGCCCTTTAGATGTAAAGCTTCTTTCCTCGTCTGGCGAACTTGTATTTCAAACAATAATTCTTCCAGGTCAAACCATTGCTTATTTCGATATTCAAACCCTGAGAATGGGAGTTTATGTGGTAGATATTATGACCGGAGATTCTCACAAAACATTTAAGGTGGTACACAATTAACATTTTTTATGTTATTTTAATCGGGTGTTATTCGTTAACATAATAAATCGTTAAAAACCATGAAGAAAATTATTTTATTCCTCGTTGCGCCCATGTTAATTTTTGGTTGCAAAGAAAATTCGCCATTGTCAGATGTTGAATTAAACAACCCCGCGCTTATTTCTCCTGAAATCACCCTATCAAAACACGAAAATGAATTAGGCAGAACGAATACAGAGCTTATTGTTTATCTCAATGATAAAAACAACAACAGTATAGATCTGCTAAAAGGAGGGGTTAAACTAAACAAGAAGTCGCTAGGGGTACACACTGAAGTGGGTGGCGCGCCGTATTATTCACTTGATAATGTGGAATTGATGCCTAAAAGAAAGTACGAGTTTAAGATTAGGCTCGCTGATGAAAAAGAATACCCGTGCACTATTTATTCCCCTGAAAAACCATTAAGCAACATAAATATTCCAGAGTATCATGACATGAGCACACCTCTTATTATAACCTGGGGAAACCTAAATCAAAGCGGAACAGATTATTATCTTGAAATTAGAAATGATGATAGATTTGAAGAAATAATGCTGAGCTCTATTCTTATAAAAGTAGGCAGCTTTGCTTTTCCACCAGACCTCTTGGCTTTTATAAATAAAGGGCAACGTGGGGATATTTTTATAACCTTAAAAGGAGTAACCTCGGGAAAAATTGACCCAAAATTTAATGGCGGATCTGTAAAAATTATTGAGTCTATCTGCCGACAGGTGACTTTAGGAAATGATGGTTCAGCGATGGGCGAAGAAAAGGACTATCAATCTTACGTGCCAAAATAAACATTCTTTTTAGGTCTTAATATTCAGTTTTTATCAAGAAAGTCAAACTCCGTTGTATCTTTGATCAGCGTGGAAAAGACCCTTTATTTTAATCCCATTCATTTTGATTCTAATAAAATCACTGTTCCTTCTTGTTTTAACTTTCCTTTTAACAATAAACCAAGCGCCATTTCATTACTTGCTGCAGAGCAAGTAAAAAATGAGCTTAAGTCAAATAAATTGAAGCACGATTTTGGTGCTCAGGGAAAAATGTTTGGAGTTCTTATTGTAAAATCTCCTCAAGGTAATTTGGGCTTCCTTAAGGCTTTTTCAGGTAAGCTAGAACAAAACGAGCAGCCAAAAGGGTATGTACCTCCCGTTTTTGATGTGCATCAAACGGGAGGCTTTTTTAAAAAAGCCGAGCAACAATTAGATCTACTAACCGAAGAGGTTCTATTTCTTGAAAACACACCACGCTATCAAGAACTCAAGAAAAAGCTTGAAGAAAAACAAAAAGAGCATCAAGACACTATTCTTGAAATGAAGTATAAACTGAAACAACATAAAGCGCTACGAAAAAAAGAAAGGGATTCAACAATAAAAACTCATTCGCCTAGAGATTATGAGCATCTTAACCAACAATTAAATGAGATCAGCAAGCAAGAACAAATCGTTTTTAAAAAAGAAAAAAAAGCGCTGCAAAAGAGCCTTGAAGGGCTCTCATTAGAGCTTAAAATAGAAGAAAACAAAATCAAGAAAAAGAAGATAGAAAGAAGAGAACTCTCTTCTCGAATACAAACTACTATTTTTGAAAGCTATTCTTTTTTAAATGCCAAAAACAAGACCAAGAACCTTCTTGAGCTATTCGAAAAAACGTCTTTTGACTTACCTCCTTCCGGCGCAGGGGAATGTTGTGCTCCTCGATTATTACAGCATGCTTATAAAAATAATTTTGAAGTCATTTGTTTTACAGAGTTTTGGTGGGGAGCATCTCCACAGTCCGAAATCCGTATGCATAAGCAACACTATCCTGCTTGTCGGGGAAAATGTGGGCCGATTTTACATCATATGCTTGAAGGGATTAAAGTAGATAAAGACCCTCTGATTCCCTTACATAAAATTGATTCTGTTCCTGTTCTCTATGAAGATGATTCTGTGATTGTTGTTGACAAGCCAGCCAATATTTTGTCTGTTCCAGGAAAAGAAATTGAATATTCTTTATCAAGTATCCTCCAAAAACAATTTCCCAACATAGAAGGGCCAGGACTGGTTCACCGCCTAGATTTTGAAACCTCTGGTATTGTTCTAGTTGCAAAGAATATGAGCTGCTATAAGACACTTCAAAAACAATTTACTTCTCGTTCCATTCGTAAAAAATATGTGGCTATTTTGCAGGAATCAATAGCTTCCGATAGCGGAACCATAACTCTTCCGTTGAGAGTAGACCTTTTTAATCGTCCTAGACAACTGGTTTGCTTTGAACATGGAAAAAACACTTTGACCAAATACAGTATAATCAAGAACAAAAAAACAGAAACAAGAATTGCTTTTTATCCTGTAACTGGTAGAACGCATCAATTAAGGGTTCATTCTGCCCATAAAAAAGGCTTAAACAGTCCCATCTTAGGAGACTCTTTATACGGTACGGCTGACAAACGGTTGTTTTTACACGCTGCCTCTTTGGTTTTTGAGCATCCGATCACAAATAAAAAAATTGAAATTCATTCCAGGGTGCCTTTTTAAGCAGATTTTTCTTCTGCCCAATCACCATTTTCTTTGATTAAGTCAACCAAAGCCTCTACAGCTTCGGCTTCTTGTATGTTTCGTTTTACAACTGTTTTCTCTTTGTACAAGTTTATTTTTCCCGGTCCCGTTCCAACATATCCATAATCGGCATCTGCCATCTCTCCGGGGCCATTTACAATGCAACCCATTATGCCAATCTTTAAACCTTTTAAGTGGTCAGTTCTTGCCCTGATTTTTGCTGTTGTTTCCTGCAAATCAAAAAGAGTTCTCCCACATGAAGGGCATGAAATATATTCCGTTTTTGAAATTCTTGTTCTTGTGGCTTGCAATATGCCAAAAGAGGTACTATTAATCAATGCTAGCGACTGCTTTCCAGATAGCCAAATCCCATCACCAAAACCATCAATAAAAGAGGCTCCTGCATCAACAGAGCAATACAGTTGAAAACTTTCTTGATGCTCTTCCCTTGAATTTATTTTCAATATTACTGGGGATTTCACCTCTCCTGATGCCATTTCACAATAAGACTTTCTAAACAGATGTGTTTTGTTATCATAATCCGTTTCCAATATGACAACAGCATTTGGATACGTCTTTAGAATGCTAGGAAACTCCTCTTCTGCTTTTAGTATTACAAAGAAAATGTTCTGGTGGTCCATTTCAGAAAGCCTCGCGAGTGATATTATAGGAAAGTAAGCAGGTTTGTCTTTATAAAGAGACTTCCAGTTCTCATAATTACATACAACTGATAGCGTCCCTGGCAGCTCAAAATTAATCTTGTTTTCTCCTATAAACAAATAATCTGCAGCCTGATCCATGATATGCCATTTATCAAGTTTTTTAGAATAATTATACCCAAATCCAAAAAGGTTCGCTTGAGAAATACTTTCTTTTTCTGAAAGATCAGCAAAAACAATGGGCACATTCCCTGCTCCGATTTTTAGCACCTCATTGCTTTCTCTTTTACCAAAAGCATAAGGATTATAAGCATCCTGTGATTTCATTTCAGGAAGGGAGAAAACACTCTGACTATTGTATTTTTCAATAATTTTTTGGGCTACAGGTATTTCGGCTTCTGGTTCTTCGGTTAAGGAAACTCTGATCGTATCGCCTATACCATCCTCTAAAAGGGCACCTATTCCGACTGCTGATTTTATTCTCCCGTCTTCTCCATCACCTGCCTCTGTCACACCAAGGTGTGTAGGATAAATCATTTTGTTTTCGAGCATTCTATTGGTTAGCAGACGATAAGCTTGCACCATTACAATGGTGTTGCTCGCCTTCATTGAAATGACGAGGTCGTAATATTCATTCTTTTCGCAAATTCGAATAAACTCCATGGCAGACTCCACCATTCCTTCAGGGGTGTCTCCATACCGACTTAAAATTCTGTCTGACAAAGAGCCGTGATTTGTTCCGATGCGCATTGTTGTGCCCTCTTCTTTACATAACAACACAAGGGGTGTGAATTTTTTTTCGATTCTTTCAAGCTCTGCCTGATAGCTTTCGTTTGTATATTCTATTTCTTCAAACTTCTTCTTGTCAGCGTAGTTACCTGGGTTTACCCGTACTTTTTCAACGAGTTTACTGGCAATTTCAGCAGCATTAGGTGTAAAGTGAATGTCTGCTACGAGAGGCGTATTGTAGCCTCTATTATTGAGCTCCTTTTTTATTGATTCAAGGTTTTGAGCCTCATTTTTACTAGGCGCAGTTAGCCTTACAAGCTCACTTCCGGCCTCAATCATTCGTATAGATTGTTCCACAGACCCTTCTGTATCCATAGTGTCTGTTGTCGTCATAGACTGAACTCGAATTGGGTTTTTTCCTCCCATCAAAAGCTTGCCAATAGAGACTTCCTTTGTAATGAGTCTCTCCCTGTTTAATAAATCAATACAGTAGCTTTTTTTATTTTCTGACATATACATAAATCAATAATCCAACAAAAATAATATTTGTTTGTTCCCCTAGATATTCTTCACGCCATCATGCTTGTTTAATTTATGGGAAGTTTAAATGAAAAATCGCTTCCCGAACCTTCATTTGAGCTAAACCATATTTCGCCGCCGTGGTTTTCAATAATTTGTTTGACCAAAGAAAGCCCTATTCCACTTCCATTTGATTTTGTAGTAAAATGTGGTATAAAAATCTTCTCTCTATCTAACTCACTGATTCCTGTGCCATTATCTGAAACAATAACTGTAACCACGTCTTCTTCTTCTTCACAAGAAATCTTGATCTGTCCATCTGTGTTATCATAAAATGATTGAATGGCATTTTTGATAAGGTTGTTTAGTACTTGGATGAGTTGAGCTTTGTCAGCTAAAAGCACAATTTTTTCACTTTTAATATCAAGCTCTATTGAATAATCTTCTCTGTCCTCATATACAACTATTGTGCTTTTTATTATGGATACTAAATCCTGTTTTTCTTTCAAAGGAAGAGGCATTCTCGCAAAATTCGAAAATTCGTTAGCGATTCTTGCCAAACCATCTATTTGCTCAATGATAGAATCGACCACTTTTTTTATTCTCTGAGTTGATTCTTCAGGTTTTTTAGGGTCGTATGCTCTTAACAAATGTTGCACACTTAGCTTCATCGGGGTTAGGGGGTTTTTAATTTCGTGAGCTACCTGCCTTGCCATTTCTCTCCAGGCCGTTTCTCTTTCTGTTCTAGTTAAACGATCTGCTGCCGCTTCTAGCTCCTCTATTTTTCGATTATAAGCCTGTACAATTAATCCTATTTCATCATTAGCAGTATACTCGATTTTTTCATTTTTAGAACCTAGCTCAAGCTTTGAAAGGCTATCTTGAAGTATTTGTAAAGGTCGGGTCAGCCAATTGGAAATAACCAACGAAAGAATAATGGACAAGGCTAATAGAAACATAAATACATTGATAATTGCAACCAAAAAGGCTTGTATCTGATTTTCATAATCCTCCTGTTGACCAAAATGCTGCAGGTTTATAAAGCCAATGGTTTTCCCTTGTTTATTATTTATGGGTTTGTATGACGAGGTATAAACCAAGCTTCCTATATTCTCTTTTTGAGCATAATTGGTCTTTTCTCTTTTTTTAAGGTTCTCAAGTGCTGCGGGGTTTATTTGTTCACTCAATAGACCTAGATTAAAAACTTTCTGACGAGAAGATGAAATTAAAAACCCATTTTCATCATAAATATTTATGTCTGTTAAAAAGACCCTAGACAGCTTATTTAATGTTTTTTCTAGAAATTGCCCATCTACTATAATGTCTATTTTATCCATTTTAGCCGCCTTGTTCTTTAGCTCTTCTGAAACAGATTCTAATTTTTCGTGTATAACCCTTTTGTTATAATTTGTATATTGATTTTTCACAAATAGTCCACTTCCCGCTCCAAATAAAAACAAAGACAGGACAACCATAGAAACTAAAATCGCCTGTATCTTGAAGGCTAAAGAAATGGTTTTTGTAACCCCTGGGCTTATCCCATTTGAAAACAGAAGAAAGATGAGTCTTAAAAGGCCCATTACACAAAAAACATATGCGTAAGGAGTAAAAACAGCTAATCCTTCAGGCTTCTTTTTTGAAAGCACCACCGCGCTTTCATAAGGCCCTTTAAGTACATAATGAGACTGCCCATCGTAGGAATGTATGCTTTTAAGAGTGTCTGTATATGAGCTTAAATAAATGGGGTAACTGTAAGAACCAAATGCCCTTCGTAGCTTCCCTTTTTTATACTTAGCAATAGAGTATTTTTTTAAATAATCTAAGGTGTTTGCCTTATTTGAAATCAATAATCGAGGAAACCCAATTTCTTCTGGAATTAATTTCGATTTTAAAGAAACGATGAGGTATCCCGAGGTGTCCTCAGAACCCTTTTTCTTAACAACCTGTTTAATTACATAATTGATCCCCGATGTTGCATCTGGAATAAAATATACGTTAGGATTAATATCGGGCGTTTTCCCTTTATCGGTAATTAATTGTGTCCAAGAAAGATAGTCCGCGTTTTCGTTCACAACAACCACACCTTTAAGGGAATCGTAGAGGTTAAAGCTCATTTCATAGCCCTCCCAGAATCCATTGAACAACTTGTTTTCCAAGGCGTTTGAAAACTTTGAAGGGCTCAGGTTTTCCTGTTTTCCATCAATGATTTTTATGAGGTAGTCGGACCCTTTAACTTTATCAGACAAGGCATGGTAATTCAGTTCTAATTGAACATCTCTCTCAGATATTATCTTTTTCGCCAACACTTTTCTCGATTGCAGGTCTTTTTTAACATTAAAAACCGTTAAAAGAGAGACTAATGCGGATGTCATAATGACCGTGCTAAACACTGACCTTAGCAGTCTTTGTTTAAAAGAGGTTTTGTTTAAAAAAACCAAATTCGTGATTGTTAAAGAAATAGGGAGGGCCATTGAAAAGGTGGTGTCTTCAAGAATAAACAGCTCAAGCATAAAAAACACTGCACACAACAAAAACATGAGAGCTACAGCTTTGCCTTGTGAATCTCTAAGAAGGCTATTAAAGACCGTGCGGAAAACAACGTTATATGATAGGAAAAGTAAAACAAACAGGGCTATTAACGCATAGGAATAAGACTTGAGCTCAAACAGGTTATCTAGGCTTATCGGTATAATAGAGTGGTTTAAAACAAATGGTATTACCCCTTCAACAACCCACCATATACCTAGAAGAAAAAAGGGCTTCCAGAACAATCCTTTTTTATTTTTTATAAGGTCTAAGCTTGAAAGTCCTAATAAAACAAAGGCCATAGAAGCAATAACCACCCCCATAGTTAAAAGATTTGGAATCATCTCGTTAAAAGCAAAAAGCTTTGGAGAAAGTAATTTTGAAGTAATGATACCAGAAATACTAAAGAAATAAAGAAATAGCAACCATAAAGCAACGCCTGTTCCTTTTTTTAATGGCGACTTAATTGTTAAGATTAGAAATAGAAATAAAATCCCCGCTAGTCCCGCAAAAAGTAATTGATATGCGTTCGTGCTTTTCTTTTGTTCTCTATTTAAAACATAAGAAAAACAATATTTTTTGTCTTTGTTTAACACCTTGCTTCCCTCTTGCTCATCTAACGAAAGTTTAAAGTTTTTCTTAGTGATATTTGGGTTTGCCTTATTTTTTAAGTATTCATTCTCATATTGAAAGCTTCGTTTGACAAGAAAAGAAGCAATAGCAATAGTATTTCCTTTACTTTTTTGTACAGAATAATACCAGCCGTTTTTTAAGTGGATCAGACCAGAAGATGGAAACTTTAATGAGCTTAATCGAGGAACAGGCATTTTATTGGTATTCCAATATTTTAAAGAGTCATTTTCGTAGAGATGCAAGTATATAGATTGCTCCTCGTCGTTCTTTGTAACCTTATTATTGATTAAATGACTTGCTGCCACCTCTGCTTTTGTCTCTAGAGCAAGAAAGTTATTTTGAATCTCTTGCTCAATCCCATCATTGGAATTAGAAAACAAAAACACCATAAGGCTAATAACGCCACAGATTAAAACCCCAGAAATGAGCCCAACCCTAATCCGTGAAGTGTTATTAAGATTCATTTGCTAGTCATGGTTTTTTCAGAAATAGCCTCAATTAACGACACAAAGTCTTTTTCAAAATTCTTATCATTTCTATAAATAAAGGATGCCTTCTCTTTATAGGGCTCTATAAAGTCTCGATAGCAAGGGGTCACATGATTATTCCATTGGTATATAATGTCTTCTTCATCATACCCTCTACTTTCTTGATCTCTATAGATCCTTCGGTCAAGCTGTGTTTCCATATCGACGTCTACAAAAACAGAAAAATCAATTAGCGCTCTTACTTTAGAGTAATGGAAAAGAAAAAGGCCCTCTACAATTATTATTTTTTTCGGTTCTATCGTAAGTAAGACATTCTTGTTTGGTGGCGAGTTGAAAAAATACTCCTTTACCTGAACAGCATCCCCTTTCGCTAGCATTGTTAAATCATTGCTTAACTTTTCTTCATTAAGAGCGGTTGGCAAATCAAAATTAACGATTCCGTTTGGGTCTTTTTGTTGTTGCTCAATTGGGTAATAATAATTATCCATTGTGAAAACGGACACATTGCTATTTCCATAATATGAAGAGATCTTTTTGAGTAGTGTGGTTTTCCCTGACCCACTTCCTCCACAAATACCAATAACAAGTGATTCCATAATTTAAATCGGTTCTATCACAAATATATGGATTCATTACGGAATCTTTTAAGCGCTTTTTTTAATAACTGATCAAAAAGTCATAACTTGCAGATCCTAACCATCTTTGATTATAATGAGAAAAACCTTACTTGTTTTTTGTCTCTTTTTATCTTGCTCACTTACATTCAGTCAAATACCTGTTGGGAACATCATTAAGCCTGGAGTAAACACCATGAAAAATGCCAATGGTGAACCTTCAAATATCAGAATGGAAAGTCAAAAAAATGGCGTAATTGTTGTTTTTAGTTGTAACACTTGTCCTTTCGTCGTTGGCTCTTCTCATTTTCCTGGTTGGGAAAACCAATATAACACCTTGTATAAGCTATCAAAGGAGAACGATATTGGATTTGTACTAATTAATTCCAATGAGGCAAAAAGAAAAGGAGTTGACTCATATGATAAAATGAAAGAGCATGCTAATGATCGTGGGTATTTAATGTCCTATTTATTAGATGAAAAGTCAGAGTTGGCGAATTTCTTAAAAGCAAAAACCACCCCTCATGTTTTTTTCTTTGATGGTGCGTTTCGGTTAATATACTCGGGATCGATAGATAATATTTGGAACGGTAAAAGAAAAAAAGACATTCCTTTTTTAAAAAATGCCATTGAGTCGCATTTGAAAAACAAAAAAATTAAACCCAAAGAGTCTTCACCTAAAGGTTGTAGTATAAAAAGAATTAAATAAAAGCCAACCAACAGCATAATTTAAACGTTTAATTAAAAAAAAACAATGAAAAATTTCACACTAACCATTACCTTATTTCTAATTTTCCCTTTCGCTTTCTTTTCTCAAATACAAGGAGACGGCGGAGTACCAAAAACATTTAAATCAATTAAAGATTATAAAACCATCGATACTTGGGTGTTTTCTACCCCCGACCTTGTTGCCTTGAAGCAAGAAGATGAGCTTTATGATGATAGCGGTGAGCGCCCATGGAGGTTTGGTCACAATAATTACACTGAATTAAACCTTGATAACAGTGGTACATGGAAAGAACTTGCTAATGGTGATAAAATATGGCAGCTGGTTTTGACTTGCGAAGAGGCGTTGACAGTAAATCTGACTTTTTCAAATACTCATATTCCTGAAGGAAATGAGCTTTACGTTTATAACCCTGAAAAAACATTCATCCTTGGTTCTTTTAATCAAAACCATCTTTATAATGGAGAGCTTGGAACAGAGCTTGTTCCTGGTAACACGGCAATTATTGAATATTATATCCCTAAAGAAAACAACCTTGGTAGTTTAAATGTGGACAAGGTTACACACGGTTACAGAACTGCAAACGAGTTTTTCGAAAAAGCTTTTGGCAGCTCCGGTTCTTGTAATATGAATGTGAACTGTCCTGACGGATCGTCTTGGGTAAATGAAAGGAACAGCGTTGTTCTTCTTGTTTCTAATGGTGGTGGTTTTTGTACTGGAGCACTTATCAATAATACCCTGAATGATGGGACTCCATATGTGCTAACGGCAAATCACTGTTATTCAAACCCTGCAAACTGGGTTTTTAGGTTTAATTGGGAGTCTGAAACATGTAATAATCCTGGAAATTCTCCTTCTTTTCTTTCTTTAAGTGGAGGAACATTAAGGTCAAGAAGAACTCCAACTGATTTTTGTTTGGTTGAAATAACGGGTGGCCTAACAAACAATACCGTTCCATCTAATTACAACCCATTTTTTGCTGGTTGGGATAACTCAGGAGACATCCCTTCAACGACCGTTTGTATACATCACCCAGCGGGAGATATAAAAAAGATTTCTTTTGACGATGACGCAGCTTCAATTTCTCAAGCAATGGGCTCTTCTGAAGCAAACTCAACCTGGACAGTTCAATGGGATAGAAACACAACAACCGAAGGGGGGTCTTCTGGATCTCCGTTGTTTGATCAAAACCATAGAATAATTGGTCAATTATGGGGCGGGGGGGCTTCCTGTTTTAACCTAAACTCACCAGATTATTACGGCCGAGTTTCTATGTCTTGGGAGCCTTCTGGTAGTAACCAAACCAATCAGTTAAAACACTGGTTAGATCCTAACAACGCAGGCGCTTCTTTTATTGATGGTTTTGACCCTTCAGGAGCGAGTGCTGCAGAATATGATGCTGGAGTTTCTGGTGCCGGTTTAAATGAAACAGCTGTTTGTGCAACAGATTATATTCCAAGCTTTACATTGTCTAATCCCGGTTCCCAAACCCTAACATCAGCGGTAATTACTTATGATATTGATGGGGGGGCTCCTTCCACACTAAACTGGAGCGGGTCTCTTGCGCAGTACCAAACGGAAGTTGTAACCCTATCGGCTGTTACCCTTGCTGCGGGTAACCACTCTTTAAATGTAGAGGTGTCTAGTCCAAATGGAAATACCGATGAAAATGCAAACAACAATGTTTCCGCTACAAACATTACAATAGAATCGGTGGCAGAAACAGCTCTTTATGTAACCGTTTCTCTGCTAACTGATGACTATGCAGATGAAACCTATATGGAAATAACCAACAGTGCAGGTGCTGTAATCTGGACCGAAGGAAATGAAGAAGTTGCAGGAAACTTTGGAACAGGAGACTTTCCTCCTCCCGCAGATCCCACAACTCCCCTTGAAAACAATACCCAGTACGATTGGAATGTTCCTTTATCTTCTCAGGAATGCTATACTTTTAGTGTCTATGACTATTATGGTGATGGTCTTGGCGCTTCACAATGGCAGGGAACGGATGGAGACTTAAACCTTTTAGATAATGGTGGTAGCAATATTTATACTGTTAGCGCTGCAGATTTTGGAGGCGAAGAAGCTTCTACGTTTAGAAACCTTACTGTAGGCATTAATGAAAATGGGTTTTCTTCATTTAAGGTGTACCCAAACCCTGCAAATGAATATTTGGTTTTGATTACTGAGGCTGAGGCTTCGAGCGCTTTTGTAATAACGGACTTATTAGGTAAAACTTTTTCTGCCGGTTCTGTGGTCATTAACAAAACCATTATCAACACTTCTGAGCTCTCAAATGGTTCATATATTATCCGCTTATTGAAAAAAGACGGAACAATAGAGCACAAGTCGTTTATTGTAAAATAAATAGTTGATTCAGTGTCGGGCGTATATATTCACGTGCCATTTTGCGCCAAGCGCTGCACATATTGTGATTTTCATTTTTCTACAACCTTTAGCGGTTATAGAGAAAAGATGTTGCGCTCTTTACAAACCGAAATTCTTCAAAGAAATAAAGAGCTTAATTCTCCTTTAAAAAGCATTTATTTTGGAGGGGGAACCCCTAGTATCTTAACAGAAGAAGAGCTTTCGGAGCTTTTAAATTCTGTATATCGTTCTTTTACTCTAGACAAGCAAACAGAGATCACCTTAGAGGTTAATCCTGAAAATGTATCTGAAAAAAATGCAATGTCTTGGAAAAAAATTGGTATTAATCGCTTAAGTATCGGGCTTCAATCGTTTAAAAATGAAGATTTAGAGTGGATGAACAGGGGGCATAATTCAGTAAAAAATATTGAATGTATTCAAATCGCAAAAAACGCTGGTTTCGATAATATTTCAATCGATTTAATATACGGTCTTCCTGGATTAAAAAACGAAGAGTGGCTTTCTTTTTTAGAAGAGCTTCCTTCTTTAGGTGTAAATCACATTTCCGCATATTGCTTAACTGTTGAAGACAAAACAAAATTAAAAAGTGACATTATTAAAGGGCTTATTAAGCCTTTGCCTGAAGACAAACAAATCGAACAGTTTAAGCTGTTGTGTGCTTTTTTAAAAACACACAGCTATGAGCATTACGAGGTTTCTAATTTTGCGCTTTCTGGTTCGTATTCAAAACACAACCGCTCTTATTGGGAGAGAAAAAAGTATATTGGCATTGGTCCTTCCGCACATTCTTTTAATGGAAACTCTAGAAGGTGGAACGTTTCAAACAATCAGGTATATATGTCTCGAGGGAAAGGTGAGCAAAAATGGTATAATGAAGAAAAGCTCTCTAAAAACGAAACATGGAACGAGGTTTTTTTAACAGGATTAAGGACAAAATGGGGCGTGTCAAAAAAAGATGTTAAGCTACTTGGGGGTTTTCTTATTAAAGAAAAAGAAACACTTAAAGACCTGATTCAAAAAAAATATTTATTAGAAACAAAAACAGCTTTTGTTTTATCACAACAAGGGCTTTTATTTGCTGATGCAATAAGCGAACAGCTATTTAGGGTCTCATAAGTAAAACTCACCTTGAACTCTTCTCGCTTTTTTCAATGGGTCAACATATACGACCTCTAACTTTATGCTTGTTCCTTTATCTAGACCATTAATAAACGCTATTGCTTGTGGTGTTATTTTACTGCTTTTTATAATTAAAACCTGTTTATTAGCTACAATTGTATATTCTTTGATTTTAAATTTGGATTCCGGAAAGGGCTCCAATAAACCTACTTTTAAATTAAGGTTGGTAGGGTCTATTTTTCCTGATGTATAAGTGTTTCCTATAAAAATTCTAGTCTCTGGTAGGGGCTGTATTTGAAAGGTGAATTTATCTACGAATACTTTTTCTTTAAACCCGTCAGGATGGGTCATGTATTTGGCTATATTCACTTTTCCCGCTGTTCTAGTTACTGAGTCTAAGACCTCTAAAAAGTATAAGTTTTCCTTGTCGCTAGGGGTAACTTTTATTGATCCATCAAAGCAAAGCGGTGTTCCCTTGTCGCATATAAAAACATTGGTAAAACCGCTGAAAACGAGCTTTACTGTGTCGTTATTGAATAAATATTGACCCCACAAAACATTTGGAACAAGCATAAAAGTCAATAAATATATTTTCATCATGAGCAAGAAATTTTATTCACCCTTCTTTCATGTCTACCACCTTCAAAATCTGTAGAAAAAAAAGTGTTGGAAATTTTCAACCCTTCTTCTATTGTTATAAACCTAGCAGGCAAAGAAAGTATATTTGCATTATTATGCTGTCTAGCTAGTGCTGCGATCTCTTTTGTCCAACATATTGCAGACCTTACTCCTTGATGTTTATTTGCAGACATGCTTATTCCGTTCCCTGACCCACAAATTAACACACCTAGACTGTTGTTGTTTTCAACATACTCAGCAACAGGATGCGCATAGTCGGGATAATCTATACTCTCTTCTGAAGGGCATCCAAAATCAACAAGCTCCCACCCTTGTTCTCTTAGGTGAGATATTAAAACCTTCTTTAATTGATATCCAGCATGATCACATCCTATAGCTATTTTTTTATTCATTATTTATTGTCTTTAAAAGTTAATTACTCGTTGATAACTATAAATATCTTTATTTGGTTAATCTAATCATTATTTAGCTTATACAATATTGTATTAAAAACTAATTTTTTAGCCATTATTTATTTTAAATTATCCTTACGTTTTAAACAAAAACATTATTAACAATTGCTTTTATTTATACACAAAAGGTTTTATCTAATATGCGTCTAATTTTGTTAATTCTCCTTAAATCAGGGTATTAATTCCTGTAATAATGTTGATTACTTTGGTTATAATGTTGATTACTTATAAATTTATAAATACTTAATTATTTATAAACATATTAACAGCCTTAATAATAGTATTAAATTTATTTATTTAATATATATAATAATATATTAGGATGTTAAAAGTGTTAGTATCTCTTTAAAATGACTAAAATCAAAGATATATTTAAGCAGCTCGATATTTTTGTAAAAAAATATTATCGAAACCAATTATTAAAAGGTGGTCTTTTATTGGTAAGTGTTTTTATTTTTTCCTTGTGTTTATTTTCTACCCTGGAGTACTTTGGTAAATTTAATACATCAGTCCGGTTATTATTACTGTTAAGTTTTATTTTTCTCAATGGTTTTATAATACTTACTTTTTGTATTATTCCCTTACTTAAATTAATGAAGTTAAGAAAAGGAATTTCTTCCATTGATGCTTCTCGAATAATAGGCTCTTTTTTTCCTGAAATTGCAGATAAACTAACAAATATCTTACAATTAAATAAACATTTAGATCAAGCGAATGATTCTAACTACGCATTACTGGAGGCGAGTATTATTCAAAAAATTAATCAGATTAATGTTTTTAGTTTTACCAACGCTATAGATTATTCTCAAACAAGAAAATATTTAAAGATTTTTCTACCTGTTTTATTTTTCTTCTTTTTTCTAATTATTTACACACCTACTTTATTCACTCAAGGATCATTAAGAATTATAAATTTTTCAGAAGACTTTAAAGAAAAAGCTCCTTTTTCTTTTCATTTAAAAACAAATGATTTAATAATAAATGAGGGTGAAGATGTAAAAGTAGTTGTAGAATTAAAAGGAACTGAATTCCCTAATAATATTTATATTAATTCAGAGAACGGGTCCTTTTTAATGGATAAAAAAGCAACAAATAGTTTTGAATCAACAATTAAAAAACCAAAAAACGGGAGTGTTTTCTATTTTACAAGTGAAAAATACGATAGTGAAAAATATACGATACGTGTTTTAGGTAAAAGTATATTAGGAAAACTCGACGTTGATATAGTATATCCAAAATATATTGGAATAAATAAAAAAACAATTACAAATGCTACTGATATTACCGTACCAGAAGGATGTTTATTATCATGGAATGGTTTAACCAAAAACACCAATCAAATAGATGTTAAATTAGATACAAGTATTTTTCATTTTGATTCGAGAGGTTTTTCTTTTCATAAGAAAATGAAGAAATCAGCTCAATTGTCATTTGTATTAACGAATAAGCACACAAATAAAAAAGATAGTGTAATTTATAATGTCAATATTATAAAAGATGAATACCCATTAATAACGGTTAATGAAAAATCTGATAGTGTTAATAACTCTATTAAATATTTCAAAGGGTCAGTAATGGATGATTATGGATTAAAAACATTAAACTTTCATTATCAAATTAAATCCAGTAAAGGTTTAAGTAAAAAACAAGTACTAAATGTTCGTAAAGTAATAGGTACTAAAAATAGTTTTGATTTTTCTGTGGATTTCAGTCGAGAAGAAATCAAACTTAAAGATGAAGTCAATTACTTTTTTACCATTTCAGATAATGATGAAGTGAATGGAAGTAAAACAACACGAAGTAGTACTTTTTATTATGTTTTACCAGATCTGAATGAGGTAAATAATGTAAGAGATAAGGAGCAGGAAAATACAAGGGATGAATTAGAAAACATTGTAAATCAAACAAAGCAGTTCCAAAAAGATTTAGAACAATTAAATAAGAAAATAAAAAACAATAATAATCAGAAGTGGGATAATTTAAATGAATTAAACAGTTTAAAAGAAAAACAAAGTGACTTGTTAAATAAACTTCAAGAAGTACAGAAAAAACTAAACGAGAGCACGAATAAAAAAAATAAGCTATCCGAAATAGACAAAGAATTATTAGAAAAACAAAATCAGATAGAAGAGCTTTTAAATGAAGTAATGGATGAGGAGTTGAAAAAGCTCTTAGAAGAGCTAGAGAAGCTCTTAAAAGCAAATGATAAGGAAGAAATTAATAAGAATATGGAAGATTTAAAAGAATCTTCTGAAGATATGAAAAACCAGTTGGATCGTTCATTGGAAATGTTAAAAAAACTCCAATTAAATGAAAAAATAGATGATGTAGAGAACGAATTAAAAAAATTAGCAGACAAACAAAAGGAGTTAGCAGATAAAAAAGAAAAGAATATTGAGGAACAAAAAGAAATTAATACTGATTTTGAAAAAATAAAAGAAAAAATAAAAGAACTTCAAGAATTAAATAAAGAGCTTCAAAACCCAATGAAAATAAATGAAACAAAGAAAGAGGAGGAATCTATTAATAATGATTTAAACGATGCAGAAGAACAGATAGAAAAAAATAAACAAAAAAAGTCCTCTGAAAGTCAAAATAATGCTTCTCAAAAAATGGATGAATTGGCAGAAAAAATGAATTCAATGCAGAACTCTTCGAATCAACAGCAGCAAGAAGAAGATATGGAGTCGTTAAGAAATATACTTGAGTCTTTGGTTATTCTAAGTTTAGAGCAGGAATCATTAATGGATAAGTTTATTAAGGTTAGAACAAATGATCCTGCATTTAGAAAGTATGGAAGAATTCAAAGAAGGATAAATGATGATACTAAAATAGTTAAAGACAGTTTAATGTCTTTAGCAAAGCGCCAACCAGTTTTAGCGACCTTTATTGATAAAGAACTTAATTCAATATCATACGGTCAGAATAAAGCGTTAGAAGCTGTGGGTGATCGGAAACAAAAAAAGGTGAGCATGAATCAACAAATAGTAATGACATCATACAATAACCTAGCTCTGTTATTAAATGAAGTTCTTCAACAAATGCAATCACAAATGCAATCACAAATGGAAGGGGGGGGAGCGTGTAATAAACCAGGAGGTAAAGGGCGACCTAAAGCTGGTCCAAAAATGAATTCTGGCGACATGAAAGAAATGTTAAAAAACCAACTAGAACAACTAAAGAAAGGTGTTAAAGATGGAGGAAAAAACCCAGGAGGGAATACGCCAAAAAAAGGTGAAAAAGGACAAGGTCAAATGGGAAGTGAGGGTTTAGCTAAAATGGCAGCAGAGCAATCTGCAATACGTCAAAGATTAGAGCAATTAAGAAATGAACTAAACAAAAAAGGACAAGGACAAGGAAATCAACTCAACCCATTAATTGAGGAGCTAAAAGAGCAGCAGAAAAATATAATAAATAGAAACATTAACAAAGAAACTATAAACCGACAGCACGAGATACTTACAAGGCTATTAGAAAGTGAAAAAGCCATATTGGAAAGGGGTTTTGAGGAAAAAAGAGAATCAAAATCAGGAAAAAATGAAGAAAAGGGTAACAAAATAATATTTGAGGAGTATAATAAACAAAAATTAAAACAAATTGAATTATTGCGTTATGCAGAACCTTTGTTTAAGAAATATTATAAAGAAAAAGCAGACGAATATTTTGATTATAACTAAGTTTTGTCGAACACTATGAGTCAAGAGTATAATGTTATTGAGTCTTTGAAATTATCATCAGACTACCAATCTATAGCCACTATTGAAAAGCTTATTGATAAGGTTTGTTCAAATGTTGGAGTAAACGAGGAGTCTTATGGGAATGTTTTAATAGCAGTTACAGAAGCTGTTAATAATGCAATACAGCACGGTAATAAAGAGGACGGAAGTCTTCAGATTGATGTTTCAGTTTTAGATAGCACTAAGAGTGTTTGTTTTTCTGTCAAAGATGAGGGTCCTGGTTTTGATTTTAATAACCTTCCTGACCCGACGTCTCCAGATAATATTTTAAAAGAAAACGGGAGAGGTATCTTTTTAATGAAAAACTTAGCTGATAAGGTTGAATTTGCAGGGGAAGGAAATAAGGTAAGCTTATTTTTTAGTAAATGATCTATTTTTTTTATGAAGCATGTGACCCTTTATTATCAACACATGAAGAAAAAGCTATAAAATCAACACAACTTATTGATAATGAGGGTTTTAAAACGGGTTCTATTAATGTAATATTTTGCTCTGATGACTATTTACTCTCTTTAAATAAGGAGCATTTAAATCATGATTTTTATACAGATATAATTACATTCTCCTACAATAATGAAAAAGAAATTAGTGGAGATTTATTTATTAGTATTGATCGTGCTAAAGAAAATAGCGAGAAAAATGGAGAACCATTTATTAATGAAACCTCGAGGCTAGTTATACACGGGTTATTGCATTTGTGTGGGTATAACGATAAATCAAAAGACGAAATTATAGTAATGCGGGCTAAAGAAAAACAATACCTGGAAATGATAGGTTTCACGTGAAACAATTTCCAATAACAGTTCTTTTGGTGTAATTTTGTTCCACGTGAAAAAAACACAATGCACAATCAATATGATATTATAGTTGTTGGAGCAGGACACGCTGGTTGCGAGGCGGCATATTGTTCTGCTAAAATGGGTAGCAAGGTTTTATTGTTAACCATGAATATGAATACGATTGCTCAAATGAGCTGTAACCCGGCTATGGGCGGTGTTGCTAAAGGGCAAATTATCAGAGAAATTGATGCTTTAGGCGGCGGGACTGGTATTGTTAGTGATAAAAGCGCTATTCAATTTAGGATGCTAAATAGGTCAAAAGGTCCAGCAATGTGGTCTCCTCGAACACAGAATGATAGGCAGGTTTTTTCTAATGAATGGAGGTTGCTTTTAGAACAAACCGAAAACATAGATTTTTGGCAAGACATGTGTTCTGGAGTTATTGTTGAAAACGACAAAGTTAAAGGTGTAAAAACCTCACTAGGAATAGAGATTTATTCTCAAACGGTTATATTAACGAACGGAACCTTTTTGAATGGTTTGATTCATTTAGGGGAGAAACAGTTCGGAGGAGGTCGTGCTGCAGAAAGGGCTTCTACTGGTATAACTGAGCAACTTGTATCTCTAGGTTTTAAGTCTGGGAGAATGAAAACAGGAACGCCTCCTCGCGTAGATGGAAGGACTCTTGATTATTCTAAAATGGAAGAACAGCAGGGAGACTCTCCCGCTTCAAAGTTTAGTTTTTCAAATACGAAGGCTTTAAAGAAGCAACGGCCTTGTTATATAACATATACGAACAAAGAAACTCATGAAATTTTAAAAACTGGATTTGATCGATCTCCAATGTTTAATGGCTCTATTAAAAGCACGGGCCCCCGTTATTGCCCGAGTATTGAAGATAAAATCAATCGATTTTCGGAAAGAGATCGCCATCAAATATTTGTTGAACCTGAAGGGTGGGAAACAATTGAAATATATGTAAACGGCTTTAGCACCTCTCTTCCTGAAGATGTTCAATTAAAAGCAATGCGTACTATTCCCGGGTTTGAAAAGGCAAAAATGTTTAGGCCAGGTTATGCTATTGAGTATGATTACTTCCCCCCTACACAGCTTCACCATACCTTGGAGACAAAAAAAATAGAAAACTTGTTTTTTGCTGGGCAAATCAATGGAACAACAGGTTATGAAGAAGCGGCGTGTCAAGGATTAATCGCCGGAATAAATGCGAATAACAAGATAAAGAATGAAGAGCCTTTCATTTTAACAAGAAACGAGGCTTATATAGGTGTTTTAATAGATGATTTAATCACTAAAGGGACAGAGGAGCCTTATAGAATGTTTACAAGCAGAGCTGAATACAGAATTTTATTAAGACAGGACAATGCAGATATTAGGTTAACACCAAAAGGAAAAGAGATTGGCTTAGCAAGCGAAGAAGCATTTAAAATGGTTCAAAGAAAAATAGAGGGAACAAAACAGCTTATAAAGGAGCTAAAAAAAATAGGCATAACCCCTAGTCAGATAAATCCATTTTTAGAAAGCAAAGGTTCTTCTCCAATAACTCAGCAGGTAAAACTATCCTCTATTATAACAAGGCCAAAAGTATACTTAGAAGATCTTTTAGAGTATTCTCCTGATGCAAAAGAAAAAGCGTCAATAGCTGAAACGCGGCATTGTGATATCGTTTCTCAAACAGAGATTCAAATGAAGTATGAAGGGTATATAGATAGAGAACAAGATCAGGCAGAGAAAATGGTTCGCTTAGAAAAGGTTCGTATTCCAGGAAACCTTGATTATAAGAAATTAAAAAGCCTCAGCTCTGAGGCAAAAGAAAAATTGTCTGAAATAAGTCCTGTTACAATTGGTCAAGCTTCAAGGGTATCGGGTGTAACCCCGAGTGATATATCTGTGCTGCTTGTCTACCTGGGGAGATAGCTGATATAGCGCGTTTTAAGACCTTTTCGTATAATCTAGCAGCGCCAAGGTTAAGAAACGCTAAAACAAGCCTTAAACTAAAGATATGAAAGCCGTTTTTTAAGAGTATTACCGAGAATTCTCTAAAAAAAATATCTTTACCAAGAATTTATACAAAATGAAAAAAGTTTTTTTTCTCGACACTGTACACGCTATTCTTGAAAAGAGATTAACCGCTTCAGGGTATTTATGTATTGATGTGACTAAGGTTCCTGTTCAAGAATTAAAAACAATGCTTAGGGAAGCCGTAGGAATTGTCATACGTTCAAGAATAACGTTGAACCAAAATATATTGAGTTTATGCTCCAATTTAAAATTTATTGCAAGGTCTGGGGCAGGACTTGAGAATATAGATCTACAGTATTGTAAAAAGAACAATATAGTTGTGTATAACTCACCAGAAGGAAATCGAAATGCCGTTGCAGAACATTGTATTGGGTTTCTATTGAGCTTATTGAATAATTTTAAGCAAGCGGAAAAGGATTTAAATAATGGAGATTGGCTAAGAGAAAAAAGCAGAGGAATAGAAATTAATGGCTTGTGTGTAGGGATTATTGGATACGGAAATAATGGTAGGGCATTCGCAGAGCGCTTATCTGATTTAGGAGCAAAAGTGTTAGTCTATGATAGATACAAAAAAAACTTTTCCAAAGGTCGAATTAAAGAGAGTTCAATGGAGGAAATTTTTAAAGAAGTAAATGTTATAAGTTTTCATGTGCCGCTAAACATTGACACAGCTTATATGGCTGATTATCAGTTTTTTAGAAGCTTTAATAGGCCTATTTGGGTTTTAAATATATCAAGAGGAAAGGTCTTGAAAACAAAGGACTTAATTCAAGCATTAAATGATGAGCTTGTGCTCGGTGCGGCATTAGATGTTTTAGATGAAGAAAGTAAAAGTTTTGATATACAAGAGGTAAATGAGCTGTTAATAGATTTAAATAAAAGAACGAATGTGGTTTTAACCCCACACGTAGCGGGCTGGACGAAAGAAAGCTACTTCAAACTCAGTGATGTTTTGGCGGATAAAATCCTTAAATAAAAAAAGCCCTCGTATTGAGGGCTTTTCATATGGATAGAAAACAGTTTTT
>JBELDA010000027.1:0-30914 GCA_042094515.1 Crocinitomicaceae bacterium | reverse complement strand
ATATATTCAAGCTGGCTTTTGATTTTGGAATCAATACGATAGTCTTTGAATTTCATATTGCCGCAAATTTACGACAATTAGAAATCAATTGAATGCTCAACAGCCTTAAATCGATAATCAAAGATCTCCTCAAGCTTTTTTCGGACCATAATCGGGTGCATAATTCTTCCTAGAAAACCTAAAGGCAATTCATAAGAAACAATATCCGTCATCTCTACTCCTCCCTCTACCTCTTTAAAATGATGCTCGTGATGCCAAATTTTATACGGTCCTTTCCTTTGTTCATCCACAAAAAACTCTAGCTCTTTTACTGTTTTGATTTCAGTTATCCAATTCATTGGGATGCCCAATAAGGGCTTTACGGTATATTCAATCATCAAACCTTCATACATCTTTTCAGGAAGCTCTGTTTTGACATCAAAGCCCATGTAATCGGGTGTGATTTTTTTAAGATTTCCAGGTGACGAAAAAAAGTCCCAGGCCGTTTTTAAATCTGTTCTGATAAACTGTGTTCTTTTGAGCTGATACATACCTTTGAAACAACGCTAAATAGACATTGTTTTAAGTATTAAATTAATCCATTTGATTTTACAAGGCAAAATCATAAATAAATTGACCTAAAGGATCAATTTTAGCAAGCCAAACCTTACCTACAGAGTTCTCAATAATCGATCCGGTAAGAATGAAATTCCCATCTTGATCTTCGATCAACTCGCTTATAGATCGATTAGCAAAAGAATGAGCCCATAAAACATCACCAGAGTCATTAAACGCAGAAAGTCGTTCATTTGAATCATCACTGTAAGGTCCCTTTACAATAAAAAGACCTTGTGAAGAATAAACTCCACCACGACCCTCAAACTCTCTAGTCCATTGGAGCTGACCATTAGAATCCATCTTATTAAAAACCGCCGAATTAGTAGATAGTGCTGGAACTTCTTCATGATAAATACTGACAAATTCTCCATTAGGTTGTTTTTGAATTCTCGGAAGAGATTGATAACCAAAATGCTCGCCCATCATAAGAGTAGACTGAACGCCTCCTGTTTCATCAAGGTTGACCAAAAAGACATCACCTAAACTCTGGCTCGGACGACTCGCTATAACTGACACTTGTCCATTCTCTCGCATTACAATGCGTTTCGCTATACACTCGGGGTATGTTTGAGTCCATATTTCATAACCATCAGCGTCTATTTTTTGAACGATTAAATCATAATTCGAATTTGAAGAATTTGATTTAATACATCCCGCCAAGAAAAAACCATTGGTATTTGAATGAATAAGGTCATTTACGCGAAAATCAATTCTTTTTGACCAAAGCTCCTCATGTGAGGGGTTTAATCGCAATAACTGAGTGGAATCAAGGTAGCCAGTTGACGCTAACAACACTCCCCCATCGGAAAACTCCACATGACCCATAGCATAATTATTGGAACCCCACTCTATACCAAATGGAACAAGCACTGTTTCATGATCTATATTTCCCGCTCCATTGACCTTGAGAAGATGAACAGCAGATACGCTATTGTGATGATCCCCATCATTGTTATAATCAGCAATAGCTCCACCCGATATCACAACTCCCCCATCAAAAGAAGAGCTCAACCGATTACCTTCAGCAGAAACGCGATTTATATAATCATAATGACATGAACCATCATCAACCGTTGCAAATGAGTCGTAACTATAAGATTCTGGATCTGTACAACCTTTTCTACCACAGGAAAAAAGAGTCAAAAAGAAGAGCAAAAAAAGAAAGAAATAGGAGTTGTTTTTCATAATGTGAGTTTGTTAAATTTACAGTTTGGGCTTATTCAAAAGCCGCACCAAAATGCAAAAGTAGTCACCTTTATGATTCCTGAAATCATTATACGTTATAACATCAAAAAAATAACAGAAATTAACACATCAAATTCTGTTTAAAAACCCCAACAAAAGATTCAAAAAACAACCCGAATTGATTATCTTTACCAAAAGGATTTTGAGTATTAATGTACCCGATATAGAGCTACCGAGAATCGTGATCATAGGATCCGGTTTTGCAGGACTTAAATTGGCTCAAAAAATCAACAGCCGACTCTACCAGATTGTATTGCTCGACAAAAACAATTTCCACACCTTTCAGCCATTAATGTATCAAGTCGCGAGTGCCGGACTTGAGCCCGACTCCATTGTGTATCCTATTCGTAAAATATTCAAAGGGAAAAACCATTTTCATTTTAGAATGGCAAGTGTAGAATCTGTTGATGAAGAAGCCAATAAAATTGAAACCAATATTGGCCCAATTCATTATGACCATCTGGTCATAGCTACCGGTGCAAAAACGAACTTTTTTGGACTTAAAAATGTAGAGGAGTTCGCCTACTCTATGAAAAGCATACAAGAATCCTTAGACCTAAGAAGCATCATCCTGCAGAACTTTGAAAACGCATTAAATACCAAAGACAAAAAGATTCAGGAGGCTTACATGAATTTTGTTATCGTTGGTGCTGGGGCAACAGGTGTTGAGTTGGCTGGTGCTTTGGCTGAATTAAAAGAAAAAATACTACCTAAAGACTACCCCGACCTAAACATCAATCTGATGAAAATTCATTTGATTCAATCGTCAGATAAAGTCCTTGGCGGCATGAGTGAAAATGCCTCAAATAAATCTCTTCAATTCTTAAAGGAATTTGGAATCAATATTCACCTCAACACATTTGTAAAAGACTACGATGGCTTGACGGTTCATACCAGCGAAGGCCCTATGCAAAGTAAAACGGTGATCTGGTCGGCAGGCGTTAAAGGAGCACCCATTCATAACATTAAGGGAAAACTTTCTCCCAGCAAAAGAATTATAACAGATGTCTTTAACAGAGTAATTAACAGCTCAAACGTATATGCGATAGGTGACGTATCCATTATTGATTCGGTAAATAGCAAACAAGGTCATGCGATGTTGGGTTCGGTTGCTGGACAGCAGGGTGCGCAACTTGGGAAAAACTTTAATGCTATAGCCAAAGGCAAGGAAATGACTCCTTTTAAATATAAAGATAGAGGTACCATGGCTACAATAGGCCGAAATAAAGCCGTTGTTGACCTACCCTTCTATAAATTTTCAGGAATCATTGCATGGTTCGTATGGATGTTTTTACACCTCATGCTTTTGGTAGACTTTAGAAACCGATTGATTGTTTTTATGAATTGGACATGGAGCTATTTTAAATACGATAAGGGCCTAAGACTCATCATTAGAAAAGTAGACAAACGAGAAATCAATACCAAACAATAAAGGCGACCGAAGCCGCCTTAACCCACATTATATAGTTGATCACTATGTCTCCAAATCATCCTGAAAAAACAAGGTTTTGATTTTTTCAGCACTTACTTTTTGTGTTTTAAAATGTCTTTTATTTTCAAAATGTGGACTCACATTTTTTATATCTAAGGTGGATTCATAAACATCCGAAGAAATATAAGCAAAGGAACCATCTGGAAGAGCAGCAATGAGTTCAACCTCAGTATCCAATACGGGAAGTTCATCCCAGTCAAAAGCATTGTATGTCAAAACCGTATTCTGATTCTCGCAGATCATGACGATTTTGATCTTATTCATTTTCGCATTCATATCATCTTCAAAATCAAAACTAGCGTTGAGTTTAGCCAGTACTCGAGTATCCTCTAATTTATCGATATTATATACCCCAAAACCATTTGATGTAAAGGAATTCAACATCGCTGACTCCTGTAACAAACGCTCTTCTTCAAGCTCTCTGTTCTTTAAAACTTCAGCGAAAGCAGTCAGATCCTCTTCATATTGTGCAAGCAATCTTTTCATGTCTCTTTTATTTACATCTGGAGTAGCTGTTATCGTTATTGATTCATTAAAAATATTCCCTTTATGATCCTTTTTCTTCGATGAAAAAGTAATTCTATAATGCTTATTTCTCTTGTCTATTTGGGTAATATTGATTTTGTCCCAATTGATTCTCATTGCCCTGTATAATTTATTCTTATTCTGACCAGGAATAAGCTTCCAATCCACACCATTCCAAACCTTTAAATGCGGCATGTTTTGGTCACTTGCCAATTGAAACAAAAGATCATCAACCGGTTTAATTGGCTTATTAGGATTTGGTAAATTATTCAAAATTAAATCTCTTCGATCATTGTTCACTGTTTCAAAACTTCCGTTTTGTTCCCAATCCTCATCATTATTCAAATACCATAGATCATAATGTTCACTTGGTTTGTTTTCTGTAGCTACATCAATACCAATCTCTTCCCCCTCTTTCAATAGCAATTCCTTGCTCCCCTTAAAAACTCTTAATTCAACCATACCCATGGATTGTAAATGTTGATTCCTATCATCATTCATTTGCATAGGAATACCTGACAAAAATATCTCCTGAGCAGTATGCATCTCCCGAAACCTGAATTCGACTTCACCTATGACTTCCTTTCCGCTTTGATCTACAATTGCATTAGCAGGGATTTCTATATGCGTCCCATTTGGCCTATGAAATACAAGGCCCTCTTCAGTATTAAACTTTTCGATTTCGAATGGAAGACCATTTTCGATAGGCTCTTGAATTCCTACTTCATATTGCTTTAAATATTGAATGTAATTGTAAATACCTATTCCCGCGGCCAAGGTAAAAAGTAAGGAAATGACTACTATACCCTTTTGTTTTCTAGTGATGCTCATGTTTTATTTGTTTAAAATGTTAATACCTTTTCCTAAATCGATACAGCTTAAATGATTTGAATCATCTGCATATAATAGGTCCATACGACCATTCTTATTTATATCTTGAATAAGAGGAATAAATTCACTTCTACCATTAATTTTAATCTTTCGGACTATTTTTCCTGAATCAATATTTACAAAAGCAATTACATGTTCGTATTCTAATAGAATTACCATACATTTTTGTTGATTAATTTCAATCAATTGGTCAGATATGAAATAAGCGAAATAGTCCCCAGTAACTTCATCAAATTCTTCGATTGTAGTAGTTGAAATAAGTTTCATGTTCTTGTCAAACTGAAATATCTTATCCCCTGAACAAAATAATTGAGTATTTGGTAATCTTTTGAAATTATCTTGTTTTACTTTTTCTTCAATCATTCTTTTCTTGACGACATTTCCTTTTAGGTCAAAGGTTACCATGTGAAACCCATATCCATCTGTCCTATATGAATCGTCAACGGGACGGTATGAGGTTTTAGGAACTGAAATCAGGATTTTACCATACTTATCTTTTGTAAAAAACATAGTCCCAGCATCGTAAAAGGCATTATGCAATACCCTTGGATCATTCCAAACCTCGTAATCCTCAGTAATATCAAATTGAAATAAGATTTTTCCATTTTTTCCATTCACCGAATAAAACTGACCATTCATTACGTATACAAGGTCTCCAACACCATCTGAATTTAAATCCTTAATCAATGGCTTCATCAGGAATAAATAGGTCGTGCTAAAGTGTGTTTTAACCTTAAACACTAGTCGATTATCGCCCATTTTCCAGCCATTAAATTTTTCATGAAAATGTTGCCAAATGGTTTCACCGTTTACAGGATTTATGGCACGTAATTCTCCCGCCTCAGTACCAAAAACCATTACATCCTTCCCATTTCTTTGTATGAGAACTGGTTCACTTTCAACATCTCCAGAAACAGGAATAGAATACTTTATCTTTCCGTTAAAATCGGCACAAATAAATTCATCGTTATCATTTCCAAAATAAATTCGGTTTTGATATATCAGTGTTCCATTTACATCTAAATCACCAAATGATTCATTCGCGAAATTTCTTACTGTCTTGCCAGTTTTTCGATTTATAATATGAACACCATTTCGATTATCCGTGATGTAAGCATCTCGATAATTATCTCCATTAGAACCTATTACAAGATATGATGGACTTAAAGAAACATTTGTCCTAAAGGATGTTTTTCCAATATCAACATTCCAATTTTCCGTGCTGGGCACTTGATTTATCTGACTGTCATCAGTAGTTGCAAAGGATAGTGTAATTAATAAGGCAGGAACTGCAAACAAATACATTTTATTCATAACTCAATTTTTAAAATATTTAACGAAACTCACTTATTATTGAAATGAGCTTTCAAAAATTCGTTACAAAAAAAAGGCGACCGAAGTCACCTTTGTATAATATATGTTTGGGATATTAAATGTTTTCTATAACCATTGCAGAAGCGCCTCCACCCCCATTACAGATTCCTGCAGCACCAAGCTTACCATTATTCTGTTTTAATACGTGAATCAGCGTAACAAGAATTCTCGAACCTGAATTACCCAAGGGGTGTCCCAGGGCAACAGCTCCTCCATTCACATCTACTTTTGCTGGATCCAAGCCCAATAATTTAGTGTTTGCAATACCCACTACAGAAAATGCTTGATTCAGCTCCCAATAATCGATATTTGAAGATTCAAGGTTTGCTTTAGCTAAAGCCTTTGGTACAGCCTTAGATGGTGCGGTCGTAAACCATTCTGGCTCATGAGCAGCATCCGCATATGAAACAATTTTTGCAATAGGAGTTAACCCATTCTTTTCAACGGCATCCTCAGAGGCCAATACAAGACATGACGCACCATCATTTAGAGTAGATGCGTTTGCAGCAGTTATAGTCCCTTCCTTATCAAAAGCTGGACGCAAGTTGGGAATCTTATCTAAAAATACATTTTTAAATTCCTCATCTTGATCTACAATCTTTGGATCACCTTTTCTTTGAGGTACTGATACAGGAACTACTTCATCAGAAAAATTTCCGTTTTCCCAGGCTGCAGCAGCTCTTTTATAAGATTCAATTGCAAAATTATCCTGATCTTCTCGGGTAATATTGTGCTCTTTCGCACAAAGCTCAGCACAATTCCCCATCGGCACTTTATTGTATACATCTAGTAATCCATCCTTGGTGATTCCATCGAGCATTTGTATGTTTCCAAATTTCGTTCCTGATCTTCCCATCATGTAATGAGGAGTCATAGACATGTTCTCCATTCCTCCAGCAACAACTACTTCATTATCTCCCGCTAAAATAGATTGTGCAGCAAGCGAAACAGACTTCATACCCGAAGCACAAACCTTATTAATAGTGGTACAAGGCACGTCGTTACCAATTCCTGCCCCAATGGCAGCCTGCCTTGCTGGTGCTTGTCCAACTCCAGCCTGTAAGACATTACCCATAAAGACTTCATCAATAAGAGATGCCGAAACATTTCCCTTTGATAAGGCACCTTTAATGGCCACTGATCCTAATTGACTTGCAGACACTTTGGATAAACCACCCATGAATGAACCCATAGGGGTTCTTACTGCAGAAACGATGTAAACTACTTTTGACATAAATCTTATTTTTTTGGATTACGAATATAGGAAATTGAATCTGAACTTATACATCTCTCATTATTCTATTTTGTGTAATTATTTTGAATTTGTTTCAAATTTGTGTCTAATTTTAGACCAATGAATTTCAATCTAGATTATTCGGCGTGGTGGCTTCTCGCAATATCCTTGTTTTCTTTGGCTTTGACCTACCTATCCTATTCGAAAAAGAGAGGTTTTGTAGAATTGTCAAAAACAGTTAAAGGATTAATGCTGGCTTCCAGATTTATATCTTTATTCATGTTGGGTGTGGTACTATTGGGTGTTCTTTTTAATACCCAAAAAGAAAGAATTGAAAACCCTATATTTTTTGTGGTTACCGACAACTCAAAATCAATGCTTAATTATAAGGACAGTACAGAGGTTCTTAAAAATATTAATATGTTTAAGGGCAGATTAAAAAAGGAATTCGGTGAAAAGTTAATTATAAAAGAAATCACCATTGGTTCTGAATTAAAAACAGATGGAGACATTCGTTTTAACGAATCAAATTCAAATCTTGAAAAAGCCTTTGAATACATCAATACAGAATACTATAATCGAAATATAGGTGGGATTGCGTTTATCTCAGACGGAAATTTTAATGTAGGAGCAAATCCAATATACAATGCTGAAAGAATTAAGTTTTCACCTATCTTCTCTTTCGCTGTTGGAGATTCAATCCAAAAAAGGGATCATCTTATTCGAAATATTTTTAACAATAGCATTGCCTTTTACAAAAATAAATTCCCTGTTGAAATAGACATCTCGGCCTATAAATTTAAAAATGAAGAGGTACGGGTAAGTATTGAACACAATAAAAAAATGATTGAGTCTAAAAACATCAAGTATGCCAATCAAAATCAAGACTTCAAAAAAGTAATATTCAATATTCCGGCTGATAAAATTGGTTTTCAGACCTATACCGTTCACATTGAGGAACTGGAAAACGAAGTGTCCTTGCAAAACAATCATAGGAATTTTTATGTTGAAGTTCTAGATTCACGGAGCAAAGTGTTAATCCTATCAGAATCGCCACATCCAGATATATCAGCACTTCAAACAGTACTTTCAAAAGATGATAATATAGAGATTGAATACAAAACATTTAAAGATTGGAACAAAAAGGTAAATCAAGTAAATCTTCTCATTTGTCACAATCCTACTGAGCAATATAATTCCGAGCTATTCAAAATTTTTAAAAGCAACCGCATTCCTGTATTATACATTCTAGGTACGAAAACAAATAAAGCACTTTATACAAAACTTGGAATTCAATTTTCAAATGGATCTTCCAACCAAATTGATGAATTTCAGGGAGCCATAAACAAAGGGTTTTCAATATTTGAAGCAGATGAAAAGCTCATAGAATCTTTGAGCTACTATCCTCCCTTGTCTGGAAGATATGGTGAGCTTTCCATACCCACCTCTTCTTCTATATTTATGAAGCAAAGAATTGGACCAGTAACTAAAAACTCCCCCTTGTTTTTCTTCGCAAGCATACAAGACATGACCTATGGAGCTATAATGGGAGAAGGCATCTGGAGATGGAAATTTAATGACTATCAACGAAATAAAAATCACGACATTTTCAATATGATTTTTTCTAAATCTATTCAGTATTTAACATTGCGTAAAAGAGGAAGCGGCTTAAATGTTATTATTCCTAGAAAGCTAAATAAAGATGAGGACTTGGTGATTAATGCAAACTTTTACAACAGTGCTATGGAACCAATTACTACTCCACAGGTCTCATTTGAAATCACAGATGAAAATGGTAATAAGTATGAATCTCAATTTGCAATTAATGGTAAAGGATATCAAGCAAAAATAGGACAGCTTAACCCAGGCAAATATACCTGGGTAGCAAAAACCAAGTTTAATGGGCAAGGTTCTAGCCAGAAAGGAAATTTTTTCGTTGAGGATCTCGATAATGAGAAGAGTGAATCTGTTGCAAATCATAGTGTTCTCAAACAGTTATCAAAGCAATCAAATGGTAAGTTTTACAACCTTAATAATATGACTCCTTTTTACAAAGACCTCAGTAATAGAAAAGACATCAGCACGGTTGCTTACGACGAAAAATCAAGCCTTAATCTAATAGATATTTGGTGGTATTTGTTGATTACCTCAATCCTTCTTATTTCCGAATGGTTCTTGAAAAGATTGTACGGTCTTAGCTAATTATTTTCCGCTAGGACAAACAAAAGTAGATGTGATTTCAGAATTTGCTGGTATGGCATTAAATCCTCCTATAAGATCTTTGATTTTATGAATGTCATTCTTTTTCAAAATAGACGCTGCTATCATACTTCTATATCCTCCTGCACAATGCAATATAAAAGGCTCTTTAGGGTATTCAGTAATGTTATCTTGAATAAAGTCTAATGGCAATAAAAAGGCTTTATTGATATGTGATGCTTCATATTCGCCTGGCTTTCTTACATCTACAATTGTCGAAGAAGACAAATCTAATTGCAATAAATCATCAACCATTAATCGCTCAACAGAATCAACTGTTTCATTATTCATTGACCATGTTTGAAAACCTCCCTCCAAATACCCCATCACCTGATCGTAGCCTACTCTGGCCAGTCTTCTTACTGTTTCTTCTTCCTTTCCTTCAGGTGCTACTAAAATGAGTTTTTGCTTTATATCAGGAATTATTGCTCCGACCCAAGGTGCAAACTGTCCTTCAAGCCCAACAAATAAACTCCCAGGAATATGACCCTCTGAAAACACCATTGCCTTTCTGGTATCTAATACTAAAATATCATTATTTGTAGACAGGTTCTTGAACGTTACAAGATTCAGAGGTTTCAATCCTCTTTCAATCACCTCATCAATATTATCATAACCTGATTTATTAAGAGCTACATTCATCCCAAAATAACTTGGAGGAGGCAGTAAACCGTCAATTAGCTCATTTACAAAATCTTCTTTACTCAATGCTGGATTAAAAGCATAATTATTCCTTTTCTGCTCACCTAAAGTACTGTAGGTTTCCTTTGACATGTTCTTTCCACAGGCACTTCCTGCACCATGTCCTGGATATACAATCAAATTGTCATCCAAAGGAAGTATCCGCGTTCTTAAAGAATCGAAAAGAATTCCTGCTAGATCCTCTCCAGTCATGTCAGCCGATTTTTGTGCCAAATCAGGTCTTCCAACATCTCCAATAAACAAAGTATCACCCGTAAATAAAGCAAGCTGTTTGTTTTCAGAATCTTGAAGCAAATAGCATGTTGATTCCATGGTATGACCAGGTGTATGAATCACAGTAATTGTTAATTTACCAACATGAAATACTTCACCATCCTTTGCAGAAATAAATTCAAAAGATGGATTGGCATTCGGACCAAAAACAATTTGAGCTCCCGTACTTTTAGATAAATCGACATGTCCACTTACAAAATCCGCGTGAAAGTGCGTCTCAAAAATATATTTAACCCTTGCTCCATCAGCTTTTGCCCTATCAATGTAGGGAAAAGTCTCTCGCAATGGATCAATTACAGCAACCTCTCCTTCTGATTCTATATAGTATGCACCCTGTGCAAGACATTTGGTATATATCTGTTCAATTTTCATATGGCGGTAAAATTAAAGATTATCATTCTAATGAATAGACTAATATGCCGTCAATGTATGTTTTCCAAGCAAAATTATCCTTAAACTTTGATTCACGATTCAATGGTTTATCCAAAATAACAAAGGTTGCCATTTTTCCTTGTTCTAGTGAACCTAAACTTCCTTCATCAAAAGCAGCAAAAGCATTCCAAAAGGTCATGCCTTTTAAAGTCTCTTCCATACTTAAAGCTTCACTCTTTAAAAAACCACCCGAAGGATAATTCTGATTATTCATACGATGAACCGCGGCGTGTATTGTAAAAAAAGGATTCGTATACTCAACAGGAAAATCGGTTCCTAACGCAATCATTCCGAGCTGATTTTTAAGAGATTTGAAAGCATAAGCCCCTGTCATTCTTTGCTTTCCAATCTTAGATTGAACCCATCTTTGATCCGTAGTTGCATGAGTAGGTTGAACAGATGGAAACACGGCATAATCACCAAATTTATGAAGGTCTTCAGGGTCAACAATCTGGGCATGCTCAATCCTAAAACGATGGTCCGGTTTTCGATTGTAAATATTAGAACACATATCCAATATAATTGAAATGGCAGAATCTCCAATTCCATGAGAATTTAGCTGATAACCGACATCTAAACAAAATTCTCCCAATTCGTTCAATTCCTCCGGATTCATTAGGCATAATCCTTGGTAACCTGGTTTATCTTCATAATCCTTCTTGAGCAGTGCTCCACTAGAGCCTAACGCACCGTCAACGTAGGCCTTAAAACTTCTGACGCTTAAGTTTTTCAACCTAAAGACTCCATTTTCTAGTGCGAATACCCGATTTTTTTTGGTAGGGTTCAGCATGGCATAAATGTTTAGGCTAAGATCACCATTATCCACCATTTGTTTGAGTATTTCCAGCTCATCAAAATCAATACCCGCCTCATGCACTCCGGTTATCCCAAAACCAAAGAGCTCTTGTTGTATTCCTATAAGTTGTTTTCTTATTTCTTTAGAATCATAAACTGGAATGTATGGCTCCAAAATCGAAAGTGCTGCGTCGATAAACATACCATTTGGTTTACCATTGGAAAGTAAAACCTCTCCTCCTCTAACTTCGAAATCAGCTTCATCTAATAAGTCAATAAATTTCTGATTAATAAGGGCTGAGTGCCCATCAATTCGGTATAGTAAAACGGGTATATTAGGAAACTCCTCATTAAGACGGGTATTATCAGGTAAAACAGAGTTGCCCCATAAAGATTGATCCCAACCTGAACCAATAATAATTTTACGATTTGCTTTTTCCTGATACTCATGAACTCTATTAAGCATTTCTTCTTCTGATTTACTCCCGAGTAAATTTGCACCCAGCTTGAGCTCTGCATAAGAAAAAAGATGGCCATGCGCATCAATAAAACCGGGATAAATATCTTTACCTGCCGCATCAATAGATTGATCGTATCTATACTTATTTAATATCTGCCGATCTGGTCCCAATTCAATTATTTTACCATCTCGTATAGCCATAGCTTGATGGATATGCCCCCCCTCATCAAGGCTATGAATATTCGCATTAAAAACCACAAAGTCCACGGATTCTCCTTTCATGCAAGACTGAAGTAGACAAATCAAAAGGATAAAAAGAATATTTCTCATAATAATTAAAAAGGATAACCAATACCAAAATGTAATGTTGGCCAAAATGGTTTAGGAAGATAGTATATAGCACGAGCACGGGCAGATTCTTGGGAATCACCCGGTAAGATAAAACGGTCTATACCTTCCTGAATATACGCTTCTCTGTCTCCAAGATCTTGAAATGTCCATCTCGCTCCTTTGCTGTACGCCGGGTTGTAGATCGGAAAACCCAAATCTAATCGGACTATAAAATATTCAAGATCCACTCGTAAACCTACGCCTGATGCTACAGCCATCTCTTTGAATATATTTTGAATTTTAAATTGAGCATCGCGCGAATCTTCATTGTACGTCCAAATATTTCCTACATCTGTAAAAAAGGCACCTTTAAGGACTGACCCCAATGAAAACCTATATTCGATAGAGGCTCCAACTCGAACATCACCTATTTGTGTTAATGTTCTATTGGTATCAAGATGATACTTATAGGCCCCAGGACCTAAAGAGCGTGCTCTCCATCCCCTGTTATCATTTGACCCTCCTGCATAAAAGCTATAATCATAAGGAAGAGATGTATTGGTGTTTCCATATGGAATTCCAGCTCCTGCCTCAGCTTTAAAATGAATCGATGAATTCGAATTGATTTTTTTGGCCAATACATAGCGATTATCAAGTCTAATAAACTGAGCGTAGGTCAAATCTAAAAATTGATATTGACCATTTAAAGTATCCTGAGTATTTCGAAGTCCATATAGAATATTTCCTGCGGCATCAAATGAGGCATTGTAAGAAATAGCTGCACCTAGGAATGATTTTTTACCTGATCTGAATTTTCGCTTGGCATTGTTATACTCGAAGGTCGCCTTTGCATCTTGCCAGATAAACTGATTACTATAAGCATTATTAAGAAAGACATCATTTAAATTGTCTAGCTGCTCCTGAAAACCAGAGCTCTTTTTGATATTGACGAGCTTGATTACAGATGCTCCTGGCAGCCCGAACTGAAAGATTTGTGTTTTTCCAACAAAAAACTTCCACAAATAATTTAATTGAAACACCTGCCGATCGAAAATATCTCTTTTTTCAAAATTGTATCCTGATGAAATTAATGTTCTTGCCCTATGTCTTTTAGACAATGAAGCTGGAGGAAACGGAGCAAGTCCAATTAACTCTAGCTTAATGCTAGGCCCAAACTCAATCGTATTAAATGGGAATTTCGTGTTTTCATCATTGTCATTAAAAACAAGTGTTTGTGTTTCAAATCCTCCTCCAAGAGAAATTGTTAGCTTCTCAGCACCACGAAAAATATTTTTATTGACATAATTAACAGAAGCATTCGCTCCAAGCAAACCAAGGGATGTTGTAAATCGATTGTCAAAAGCAATTGATTGCTTTTTTGAAGGGGTTAAAAAATAATGTACATCCATCAAGTAATGATTCAAACCTGAATTATCCACCTCTTTGAATATTGGCTTTATAGAGCTAAATAGACCGAGCTGTGACATTCCTTTTAGTGATCTTGCAGCATATTCGTCTTTATATGATCCCCCCTGCTCTAAATAATTATTTAGCTCTAAAATATCTGGCTTTATCCAAGGTCTTGCACCATTATAATTCAAATAAACAATTCGGGCAGAATCAATATCAGTTCTTCCCTGTCCATTTTTACGTTTATGCCTGGGCAAAGTACGGTCTGAAAACTTCAGGTGCTCTTTTGTTAGAAAATACTGTCTATAGTCCTTATTTTCAAAATCCTGACATTGACAATAATCCGCAAAATGACCATCTACATGGAGGGTATCGCTTAAATGAAAAAACACCTTATTTATTTTAGTATATAGATAGGGTCTAAGCACAAGGCTGTCACTGTTCTCGTTAAACGGCACATACTGTTTATTGAATTTCATATTGAGCACAACTCCCATCTTGGTGTACGATGTGTCTGCAATAAATTCTATACTCGATGATGAAAACTTATAATAAGCATGATCTCTTCTATCCTTGGCAAACTCCTGCCTGTAATTATCAAGAACATCAATATCAAAAGGACGACCCAGTAAAGGGTGATCCTCTCCACTATCAATTCTAATATCCAGATAAGCTTTATGATTTCTTATCATTTTAGCATCTCCTGTATAAAAAACAGAATCAATTATAAAAACAGGTCCAAGCTTTAGATTGTAAACAATATCAACCTTCCTTTTTGCACTGTCATAAATAACCATGCTATTCAGTTTAGGTTTATAATAACCTCTCTTTCGTAGGTAATTATAAATTTGCTCATTTGTCTTATTAAAAGTAATGGAATCAAACACCTTTGGATCTTCCCCAAATTTATACTTTATTCGTTCCCTGAATATAAGGTCATCATTAATCGTATCCTTTATAATCTTTTCAGTATAAAACTCCTTTCCTTTCAATTTGGCTTTTGCAATACGCTTGGCATTAATTCTCTCATATTTTAATCTTTTCTTGAGAAGTTTATTTTTGAATTTCTCATTCACACTTTTTCTCTTTTCGCTAAGCCTTGTCGAATCAACCATATTGTAAGCACGGAGCTTCAATCGAAATCCAATAATTCGCTGATTTGGTTTCAACTTTAAAATTGCTGTAAGATCATCCTTGAAGGAGATTTTCTCGTTGACAGTTATTTTATTTGAATTCATTAAAAAATATCCATCAGGAACATTTCTTGTAATGTTACAAGATGCCATACACATCGCAATGCATATCACATAAAACCAAAGTTTATTTATCTTCACCATTAGAACTTCACAAAAATAATTATAAAAAGGTGCAAAAAATCTCTATTCAAAAGTTAAAATGGTTAAAAAGTCTTCATTTGAAAAAGAACCGCGATAAAGAGCGCTGTTTTATCATTGAAGGAGAAAAAATTGTAAAGGAATGTATGAGGCTTATTCCTGATAAAATTGAACTGATTGCTTGTCTCAATGAACATATAGAGCTGATCCCTGACGTATTACAAAACAAATGCCTACTTGTTACAAATAAAGACCTTGAAAGAATAAGTAAACATAAGACACCAAATAAGCTTATAGCTGTTGTTTATAATAAAAAAGAAGTGCAATTCAATCGAAATGCTAAATTCCTTATCCTGGACAGTATACAAGACCCTGGGAACCTGGGAACAATTGTTCGAACTGCAGATTGGTTTGGAATTACGCAAATGGTTTGTTCTGAAAACTGTGCTGACCTATACAATTCAAAAGCCTTACAAGCGTCAATGGGTAGCTTTCTCAGAGTACAAGTATTCTATAAATCACTAATCCCTTTTCTTGAAACTACTCAATTTAATATTTCTGGTGCGTTTCTGCATGGACTTCCAATTGAACCAAATCAGCTTAAAAATTCCAATGCGATAATGCTTGGAAATGAAGGTCAAGGTATTTCACCAGAATTGGAAAAGTTTTGCAACAACCCAGTAAAAATAGTCGGTCATGGAGGAGCGGAATCATTGAACGTTTCCAGTGCTGGATCTATTCTTATGTATGAATGGACAAAATAAATTAAAATCATAGCATTTCTTTAAAAGAAAGACCGTATTTTTGCGACTTGCCAAATAGAAAGTTGAATGATTGATATTGATTTATATAAAGCCAAAAAGCTTTACCCTTTTCAAGAACAAACTGTCCATACAATCCTAGATGAACTTACCGAAAACGGCGTTGACTTCAATCTACTGTATCAACTCCCAACAGGAGGTGGAAAAACAGTCATATTTTCTGAAATTGCAAAACAATATATTGAAAGGAATCAAAAGAAAGTTTTAATATTAACACACAGAATTGAGCTTTCAGTTCAAACATCAAAACAGCTCTCGGCCATTGGTGTTACCAATAAAATCATTAACTCGGAAGTAAAAGCACTTCCTAATCAGGATGATTACCAATGCTTCATTGCCATGGTTGAAACCCTACACAATAGACTAAATGATGATGGCAATTTTATTAAAGATGTGGGTCTCGTTATTGTTGATGAAGCGCACTACAATAGCTTTAGAAAAATATTTCAATACTATCAAAACTGCAACATTATTGGGGTTACAGCGACTCCTTTAAGTAGTAATAAAGCACTTCCTTTAAAAGACAATTACAATAAATTGCTTGTTGGGGAGTCTATATCAGGACTTATTGAAAAAGGTTATCTTTCAAATGCAGACACCTTCAGTTATGATGTCAATCTTCATGGATTGAAAATTGGAACTAATGGAGATTTTACTATTACCAGCTCTGATACACTTTACAGCAATTACTTCATGCAGGAAAAGCTCATTTTTGCATATGAAGAGGTGTCGCTTGGTAAAAAAACATTGATTTTTAATGCAGGTATTGAAACCTCTATTCGTGTATACGAATCTTTTAAAAAGCTTAAATACCCTATCCGACATCTTGACTCTACTTTTAGTGATAAGGATCGAAAAGAAATATTGGCATGGTTTAAAAACACACCTGATGCTATTCTAACTTCAGTCGGAATTCTTACCACAGGGTTTGATGAACCTACAGTAAAAACAATCATTATTAATAGAGCTACCCGTTCATTAACGCTATATCATCAAATGATTGGAAGAGGCTCAAGAAAGCTTCCAGACAAAAATCAGTTCCAGGTTATTGACCTAGGTAACAATGTAAGGCGTTTTGGACTTTGGCAAGACTACATCAATTGGCAAGATGCCTTTAAGTTTCCTGATCGTTTTTTAGAATCGAGGATATCCGAACTTGAGGACATGGAGTTTGAAGTTGAATATGAGTTTCCAAAGGGATACGATAAATTCTTAGATACAGCATCCCTCGAATCATTCAACATTAAGGAACGCTACCATCTACATATTGACAATGGCCAAAAAGGTAAAAAAGCTGTAGAGGAATCCTTAGAGAATCATTTTAGCGTTATTCTCTCCGCAGCCAAAGATATGGAACACGGTTTTGAAATTCTTGGATTTCTACAAGACCATATTGAACATCGTCTTAAGCATTATACCAAATGTATCTCAAAAAGTACCGACAATTATTTTAAGTACTTACTAGAAACATACAATAGACAATTGTCTCAAAAAATCAGAACGCATATTAATGCGTCATAAGATATTTGAGAAAAATAGCTTAATTTTATTTCATGAATAAGCTTTTCTTTTTTCTTCTCTTTGGTTCTTGCCCTCTATTTTCTTTTTCCCAAGAGGACAACCTTAAAGCATATATTGATGTAAAGGACTTTTATCATCCAGAGGCAGGAAATTATGCCGAAGTTGAATTGCAATTTGCCATACAATCAACCCATCTAAAAACGATTGGAGATACTGCGTTACAAGCATCTTTAGCCATTTATTTTGACTTCATATCTAAAAATACTCTTGTAAAATCGGATGCTTATGTTTTGAACTCACCATTGTATGAAATCAAGGACAGCCTAATAGAAGATTTTTATGAAATAAAGAGATATAGTTTAGATCCAGGAAAATACGAGCTAAGAATACGTATCCAAGATCTTAATTCAGCTGAAAAAAAGGAAGTTAGTGGGGAGGAAAACTTCATCATTAAAGACATAAAGGATAAAATCACTGTCTCTGACATTCTTCCAGCCGAATACGTTGTCAAATCAGATGAGAAAAGCGTATTTCAAAGATCTGGTTTGCATATTATTCCTATGTTCTCAAATTTCTACTCATCACGCACAAATACGCTTCCGGTATATTGTGAGTTGTATAACACTGGATTAAAAAATGACTCTATTCTCGGAGTCATGTATCGAATAATGAGTGCAAAAAATTATGTTGAAATGGAGGAGTACACCACCATTAGTCGGTTTAAAACAGCACCATTGTTACCAAGATTTAAAGCCATTAACATTGAGCTTCTGGGCTCGGGTAGCTATTTACTTGAGGTTTGCGTAGTTAATAAAGATTTTGACATCATCGCAACGAGCTCATACCCCTTTGAAAGAGACAATGATATTTCTACAATTTTAAATTCAGATAACATCATATTGAATCCAGCTTTTCAGGGATCCATGACAAACGATAGTATTATTTACTACTTAGAAAGTCTTATCCCTATATCAAAACCTGCTGAAGTTAAGAATATCGTTTCATCCATTAAAACAAAAGATATTGAAAAATGTAGAAAACATATTCAGGCATTTTGGGTTAAATCTTCACCAGTAGAAAGCTATGAGTCCTGGCTGAAGTACAAAGAGCAAGTCGATTTCGTTGAAAAAATATACGGAAATAATTTCCAAGAAGGCTTTGAAACAGACCGTGGTCGTGTCTATTTACAATATGGTGCTCCAAACAATATTGTCACAAGAGAGGCATCGCCAAGTGAATATCCATATGAAATATGGACCTATAATAAAATCGGTATTTTCAGCAATAAAAGGTTTGTATTCTATAATCCAGACTTGGTAAATCGGGCATACCGACTATTGCATTCAGACATGGTTGGTGAGCTGAAAAATAATTCCTGGCCTCAAATCCTATCGAAGCGGAATACAGTAAATGGTAACGTGGACAATCCAAATCAAAATAATATTGATCATTGGGGAGGTAATTCTAACGAATACTTCCGACAATACTAAAGAAAAGTGAAGTTAGCTATCGTCATTTTAAACTATAATGGGAGGCATCATCTCGAATCTTATATAGAAAATATCATTGCTCATTCTGAAGGTAATGATGTTATAATTGCAGACAATGCAAGTACAGATGATTCAATAGCATATATTAACACATTTAAATCGGTTCAGCTCATTGAAATATCTAGTAACCTCGGCTACGCAGGCGGATATAATGAAGCCTTAAAAAGAATCAAAGGAAAATATGACTATTATCTTCTATTAAATAGCGACATTGAAGTAACCGAAAATTGGATTGCTCCATTGATTAAAGCAATGAAAAATGAACAAGTTGCCGCCTGTCAACCCAAAATAAAAAGCCTCGAGCAAAAAGATTTATTTGAGCATGCAGGTGCTTCAGGTGGATTTATTGATAATAATTATTTTCCTTTTTGTAGAGGTAGAATCTTTTCAGAGGTGGAAAAAGATGAGGGGCAATACGATAGCTCTCAACAAATTACCTGGACCTCTGGCGCGGCTATGCTGATAAGATCAGAGCTCTTTCATCAATCTGATGGATTCGATTCTGATTTTTTTGCACATATGGAAGAAATTGATTTATGCTTACGGCTCGGACATCAAGGTTATCGGTTTAAAGTGGTACCCGAGAGTGTTGTCTACCATCTTGGAGGAGGAACACTTCCTTATAACTCGCCTCAAAAAATTTATCTCAACTTTAGGAATAGCTTGTTTATGATCGCTAAAAATCATAAAGGATTATTGATTCCTATGCTATTCAAAAGAATGCTTATTGATGCCATTGCTGCTTATAAGTTTCTCTTTGAAGGGAAATTCCTTTTTTTCTGGAAAGTATTCATGGCCCATATGGCTTTATATAAAAACTTCCGATCCCTTCTCAAGAAAAGAGCACTATTAAAAAATGACCGCTCCCCTATACATAGATATCATGGCAATATTTTGACCTCTTTTTTCTTAGAAAGACGAAAGGCTTTTTCTAAACTCAACAAACGCTTGATCAAATCATGAAAATATTTTTAGTCCTCTTCACTATTCTAAGCTTTATTTTTGAAGGACATACCCAAGTTATTGAAAGTGTTCAAAAGGCAAGTGATAAGGCTCAAAAGGTCATGAACCAAAAAACAACAGGTCTCGTTGAATCTCCCGTGTCTTTGGTAAACCCATTTGTAGGAACCGGTGGTCATGGACATACCTTCCCTGGAGCCACTGCACCCTTTGGAATGATTCAATTGAGCCCCGATACCCGGCACGAAGGTTGGGATGGGTGTTCAGGTTATCATTATTCTGACTCCGTCATTTACGGCTTTAGCCATACCCATTTGAGTGGAACCGGTGTTCCAGATTATTGTGATCTTTTAATAGTCCCTCAAAGCGGTAAGAAAGCAAAAGTCACTCCTATGTATAAAGACCCGAAAGGTTTTGGATCTACATTCTCTCATAGCACGGAAATTGCCAAACCGGGATATTACGAAGTGTTTTTGGAAGATGATCAAATCAAAGCTCAAATGACGGTTAGTGAACGCGCAGGAATCCATCAATACAGCTTCACTCGCGAAAAAGACAATAAATTTATCCTCATTGATTTTGACCATCGAGATGATCTGATTTTTGCAGAGTATATTATTCACGAGGAAAAGCACATCTCTGGGCAACGAATTTCAAAAAGCTGGGCAGATGAACAGCACTTCTATTTTGATCTTGAATTCTCTGTTGAACCTTCGAAAATAAAGAGAGTAAGCAACAAACATGGACACAAGCTATTGATTCAATTTCCGAAAGAGACCAAAACGCTTTCAATCGCTATTGGCATATCTCAAGTGGATGAAGCGGGTGCCCTAAAAAATAGACAAACCGAGCTCGACGGCTTTAATTTTTCAAAAACAAAAGTAAAAACCACATCAAAATGGCATAAGGAGCTCTCTAAAATAAAAATCAGTGATGAATACAGAGAAAAAGCTTCGATATTCTACACGGCACTCTACCACTGTTTTATTGCACCGAACATTGCCAGCGATGTGGACGGTCGTTACCGTGGACATGACCAAAAGATACACGAGCTGGAAAAAGGAGAGCATCATTATACTGTATTCTCACTTTGGGATACCTACAGAACCCTTCATCCGCTATTTACGCTTATACAACCCGAAAGAACAGAAGAATTCATCAGAACCATGCTCCGCATTTACGACCAAAGGAATGACCTTCCAGTATGGGAATTGGCGTCCTGTGAAACGGAATGCATGATCGGCTATCATAGTGTTTCTGCAATTGCCGATGCCTACATGAAGGGATATAATAATTTTGACACAACAAAGGCACTCAAGGCAATGGTTCATACGAGTAAGCTGGATGAATGGGCCAAAAAAGAATACGCGCTACAAGGATTTATCAGCTCAGACCAGGAAGCAGAATCCGTATCGAAAACACTTGAATATGCCTATGATGATTTTTGTATTGCCCAAATGGCTCAAAAAATGGGACGTAATGACCTGTACCAGGAATATACAATACGTAGCCTTAATTTTGTCAATCTTTACGACCCTTCAACCAAATTCATGAGAGCAAGGCGTGGTGCCCAATGGTTTGGCCCCTTTAATCCGATAGAGGTCAATTTTAACTACACAGAAGCGAACAGCTGGCAATACTCTTTATACGCACCACACAACATACCTGTACTTGCGGGCCTTATGGGCGGAAGGGATTCATTGGAAACCTGGTTAGACCGACTGTTTACAGCAGAATCTGATTTAATTGGTAGACACCAAGTAGATATCACAGGGCTTATTGGTCAATACGCACATGGAAATGAACCTTCTCATCACATGGCTTATTTATACAACTATACGAATGCATCCGAAAAAACTCAATTTTACGTGGATCAAATTCTGAATGAGCTCTATACCATTCAACCCGATGGTTTATCTGGAAACGAGGATTGTGGGCAAATGAGTGCATGGTACGTGATGAGCTCATTAGGCCTATACCCTATTGCTCCCGGAAACACCAATTATCAAATAGGCAGGCCTCTTTTTAAAAAAACACAGGTAACATTACCTAACGAAAAGATTCTGACCATTGAAGCTCCTAAAAATTCGGTTAGCTCTAAATATGTTCAGGAGGTTTCATTCAACAAAAATATAATTGTGGGTACAGAAGTCGACCACAATGAAATTATAAAAGGCGGAGTGCTTTTGTTTAAAATGTCGGATGCACCTGTTTCAACATTTGAATCAGCCCAAAATGAAGATGAAAAACAATTAAAAACCGAACCTAATGATACACCTTTTATTTTTGTTTCGACACCATTTATTTCCACCGAGCAACGAATTTTTGAAGACTCTATCGTAATTGAAATAGGATGTACACAGTTAAGAAATAAAAGAATACAATCGTTGCATTACTCCATTAACGACGGTCCTTGGGTAAGGTATGAAGATCCATTTGTTTTAAATGAAACAAGTACTGTTTCAATACAAGCCATTGAAACACCAATTGGTCCTAGATCTAAATCTCGGTTCAACAAAAGCCCTATTGTTCAAAGTCTATTCAGTAAACGAGATTCGCGTGTGAATCTTGAACTAAAAACTGAATATGCCAATCAATATGCAGCATCTGGTCCCAATACGCTCATTGATGGGGTGCGTGGTGGAGCAGATTTTAGAACAGGAGATTGGCAAGGGTATTTCGGAAAAGACCTTCACGCTGTTGTTAGCTTCGATGAGGCCAGAGAGCTGTCTTCAATAGGCACATCTTGCATCAGAGATATTAAGTCGTGGATCTTTTACCCAGAGAAGATTGGAATCAGCTATTCCTTGGATGGAAAGAATTACACAAAGCTTCCAGACCTGAACTATTCTGAGGCCACACGTGATGATTACGAACCTAAGGTACAGGTTTGTATGCAAGACCTTAAAAAGCCTACAAAAATCAAATACATCAAATACACCGTCTATAACCCGGGAAAATGTCCAGCATGGCACCTAGGAAACGGAAACGATTCTTGGATCTTTTTGGATGAGTTTATTTTTAAATAAAATATCAAAACCTCTATCCAGCATGAGAACCATCGCAGTACGGCGGGTTCTTTGTTTTTTTACACATGCATATTGGTGTTGGCTTGGATTCTTCTGCCTCAAAAACATGAGGTTTAAATTCACTCCCTTTATGGGCTCCATTGCACCAAGGTTGATTATCTGACTTACCACATGAGCACCATGCATACCTTTTTCCTTTTTCTAATTCTTCCATTTTCTTAACTCATTATTGAAACAAAATTCAATAATTAAAAAACATTCTCCATTAATCTAGATTAAGAAAGCTTTGTTCTCGATTTAATACTTTCCCCTTTAACTTTACTCAACGCTTCTGGGGTAATACCTAAATAGGAGGCTATCATCTTTTGAGGCACTCGCTGTACAATATCTGGATATGTTTCTAAAAAATCTTCATAGCGCTCTATGGCTGAGGCACTCAAAAGCATAAGAGATCTTTTTTGAAGAATGGCTATGCGCTTCATCAATGCCAAAGGACTTGCCTTGGCAATTTCGGATTCAGCATTCATGGCTTGTAGAATGGAGTCTTCAAGTGCTTCTATGTAAAGCTCAGCAGGTCCCGTAACCGCAGCAGCGTCAGCAACAATCCATCCTTCAGGAGCAAACATAAATACATGCTCTTTACCCTTATCATCAATAGAATAGGTGCGTATTAACCCTTGCTTAACAGCATATATTTTTGAATTGAGATCTCCCTTTCGTTGAATAATCTCTCCTTTATTCACCTCGATTTCTTTCAAAATTTCAACATCATAAAAGGATGAATCGTTCTAAATAACACCGCCATTGATATTTATGGACTGACCGGTGAGGTAATCCGCTTTCTCATCTAATAAAAATGAAACTGCATGAACAATATTTTGAGATTTACCTAAAGTCTTAGATGGCACTGTATCCAGAATGGTTGAAATAAAATCATCAGACACCTCTGATATCATACCTTTATCCATATATCCTGGTGAAATACAGTTCACTGTAATTCCTGAAGGAGCTAGCTCACTAGACATGGTTTTTGTCAAGCCAAGTAAAGCACTTTTACTTGCCGAATATGCCGAAGTTCCTACCACTCCTTTTTGAGCGACTATGGATGAAAAAAACAATATCCTTCCAAAATTATTTTTTCGCATTTCAGGAATAAACAATTGAGCAAGCCTAAAAGGGACGTTCAAGTTTAAATCAAAAACTTTGTCCCATTGGCTCTTTTCAATTTTCCAGCTTATTTGGGAACTCGATATACCGAGACAATTGATAACACTGTCTACTTCACCAACTTCTTGTTTCAGTGTGTCGTAATTGACATCATCCAGAAAATTAACCTCAATAGCCCTCGACTGATTGGGGAACCTATCCAAAAGTGGATCCAGCCTTGATTTGTTTTTATTACAAAGCATGACGACGTAAAACCCATCATTAAGAAGACCTTCTGCGATTTCTATCCCTAGACCACCTGATGCACCACTGACTAGAACTCTCCTCATTTTATACCGAATTTTCTATTTACTAAACTGCGCAATGGCCAAGAAACTCCATTGTATTTCAAAATTAGATATTTCCTGTCTATTGCACCAAACTTTTTATTAAATAAGGCCAAACCTTCATTGCTAGACCCTCCAAAATCAAGAGATGAAGAACAAGAAGAATTTTCTTTAATAACCGAATCAAAGATAGCTTGCATTGCTCCAATTCCCCTACCTACCGAGGTTACAATACCCTTGAGGTACAATAGTTTACCATCTTGACGAATGAAAAAACAAATCGCTACTAATTCTCCGTTAAGTCTAACACCTCTCAAAATAGATAATTTACGAGTTTGAGCACTAAGCATAAGGTTTTTTAAACGAGTATAAGCTTCATCATTCAAATGTGAAAAAGTCTTCCCCTTTATGCTTCGAAATAGCTCAATCAATAAATTCGGGTCTAGCTCGTCTGTAAGCTCTCCTTCTGATTTCATAAAATCCCGCAGGCTTCTTTTTACATTTTGTGAATACTTTTTGTAAATCAATTCATAGTCCTTATTTAAAGGTAGTAACTGATGAATAGAATGCTCTTGCATAAAATGTTTGTCATTAACATCAATATCCAATGCTACACTGAAAAAAGAGGTTTCTTCTTGTAATTTCTTCAATAGAAGCTGCGCTTTTTGATTATCCCCAAGAACAGACAAAGCCCTAATAAACAATGGTTGCAGGGCGTAATCCAGATGGTATTTTTTAGATATCTGAATAGGTAAACATGCTTCATAATCATTCAATACTATAGCCGTCCAATCGGGCATTACTTCATCCAAATACCATCTTGACATAAAAATGATATGATTGGATTCTGAGACAAGTATATCCCACTTGGCATCGGAAATATCTCCTCTAGCTACCAGCCTTATTTCTCCAGGTCCTTGAGACATACAATTTCGTGTTTCTTTGATATTCTACTTAATAATTGATCTAAATAGTTTAATGAAAATCCAGTACAAGCTTTAGGGTGTCCAATGATTACTAAATTTTTATCACCTCTCATTACTGCTTTTCTAATTGCTTTTTCAATCTGAGTAACAAAATAACCATCAGCACTTACACAAAGGAGGTTTTTCTTTAATAAAAAATCCTTTTTAGATCCTCCTCCTTTTGCAGGAAAACCATTACCCATTGGTTTGTGTTTCGATGGATTCAATCTTCCAAGAATAAATAGCCTCCAAAAAAACAGAGGGTTATACATTTGAGAAGCAATCGGCAGCTGAAGAAAAACACCCTTCTCATCTTCAACACAAACCTCATCATTAAATCTCCAATGGTCCTTATTCGGAACTTTAGTAAAATCGTAGTAATACGGATGAATTGTATTTTTTCCTCCTGAAAATACGGAGCTTTCTATCCTTAGTTGATTATGCTCCATTGATTTTTTTATATCAGAGAATGGCTGAACGCACCACCCTCCTGCCCTGTACGAAATTATCTTTTGTTTGACACAGGACTGCAGTACCTTGTGATATTCATTAAAAAGCAATGAAACCTCCTTAGAATTGAAATCAGACAGCTTATATCGACTCAAATCAAACTTCCATCCATCTTTCCATGTAGCATCTTCCCAATGAGGATGAATGTGCAAGCCTGTTTCGTGGCCATGGGTATCCCATTCCTTAATTTGCTTTTTTATCCTTTTTAGGTCTGAAGTAAATGATTCATTATCAACTCCTTTAGCAAGCATACCCGTATCAACAAAAAAAGTAAACTTTGACTCATGGCGTTTAGCAATTTCCAATAATCGATTGGTTGGCTCTATCATACAATGTTTTACCGACCCACTTGTGTGACCGAAAAACATTTCATAATCCCATGTGAAAGCTATTTTCAAATCTAGTTTTTTGGTGTATACATTGTGATTTTGTCGCTCTCGTACTTATCAATCATTAAATCTAACATTTTCTTTGCATCAAATATGTAGCTCTCTGCATTACCGATATATACTTTTTTGCACACTCCATATGCTAAGAACATTGGAATCAAATCATTACATTTTCGTTTTTTAGAAAAAGCTGGATTATGTGCTTTAGTGCTAACCGTATGAGTTTTACCTTCGATATCCTTAATCTTTACGCTAAACTCACCCGGAGCATATACTGGAAAATGGAAGTCAACGCTATCCTCTAAAACATGTAAGCTTGTACCTGCGTTATCTAAATCCACACCCAAATAGAGAATCTTACCATTAAATTCAGTCAATCGATGAAAAGGTGAATTCTTCGTGTAAGGAGTGACTTCTCCAAAATGTCCTTCTGTAAGATATCTCGCATTTTTTCCATAAGCACAAACAGGTTCCAAATAATTTAAGCTTCTTATGACACCCTTTCTTTTTCGAAAATTCTCTGAAATTGATCCTAATACAGAGGGCGTATTTAACACATCAAATACTTCATTTTTATTAACAAAGTCAAGTTGTAGCAGTCCATTTGGACTCGAAGGCATCATTAAATTTCCATTAGGACCTATTAATTCCAATAAAGCATCAACAACATCATTGGCTCCATTCTTTACATAGCCCATTTTACTTAAGCTAGAGTGGACCAGTACTGAATCTCCTTCCAGAATACCAATATTAGAAAAACAATTGTAAAGATCTACTTTACTAATTCCTTTACCATTTAGCCTTTGCTCTTCAATTTGCCTATTTATCTTCCTCTTTTTATTCCTTCGATAATACTGAATCAAAAAGTCAGGCAATAAAGAACGTAAAACAGACTTAAACTTGGACATAAACACTTAACGAATAGGAACTCTCAATATTTTATCGTGTCATAAATAACAATCGTTATGGTAAATCTAATCGAAATTTAGCATAAGAATCAAAAAACCTTTAATTTTATCGGATAAAGCCATACAAAATGAATAAAACATACCTTTTATTACTCTTTTTAATGTTCTCAACTATTACATTAAGTCAAAATGTTGAAAATAATGAAAACCAACAAGTTAATATAGAACAAATATCTAATAATGAATTAGGTAAATTGGACGATTTTCTACATCTCTCTCAAGAGCAAAAAGAGCAGGTTTATGAAATCATTCATGGCGTTCTAATTAAGAATAAACAAGTAAAATTGATGAAGCTTATTGAGGAAGACAAAAAGGCAATTATAATGCGTAATGAAGAATCCAAATCTCTTATGATTATGGATGTTTTGGTGGGTAAACAAAGAATAGCATATGAAAACCATCTTAATACGCTCATTCATCCCGAGGGTTCAGCTGATTGATAATATGACACATTGGACTCACTAACCCAAATTGTTCTTGGAGCCTCTGTAGCAGAAGCTGTTGCGGGCAAAAAGTTTGGAAACAAAGCCCTTTTATGGGGAGCCATTGCCGGCACAATTCCAGATTTAGATGTTTTTCTGCGTTTTTTATACCACCCTATTGAGGCCTCGTTGGTTCACCGGGGAATCAGCCATTCATTGTTATTTGCCATTTTTATTAGTCCTATACTTGCTCATTTCATCTCTAAGCTATATCGAAGCGAAAATGAGTACAGGAGCTGGCTCTATTTGTTTTTTGCGGCCATAGTGACGCATCCTATCCTCGATATGTTTACAAATTATGGAACTCAATTCTTATGGCCATTAGATACTCGAATTTCATTTAACACCATTTTTGTATTAGACCCCCTTTATACTGTTCCCTTTGCTTTATGTGTATTCATTTGTTTGTTTCTAAGAAGAGGATCCAAGATTAGAAAGCAGATCAATTTATCAGGATTGAGCTACTCTTGTGTATATTTAATTTGGGGTGTTACCATAAAACTCTTTATACTTTCTAATTCAGAAAGCTATTTTAAAGAAGCTGGTATAGATAACACCAAAAGAGTAATGGTAAAACCCATGCCCCTAACCTCTTTTTACTGGAACATCATAGGAGAAAATGATAAAGAATTTGTCCTTGGATATAAATCCATATTCTATTCGTTTGATCAAAACGATATACAAATTATATCAAAAAAAAATCATGTCCCCATCAATAAGCTCAAATGGCAAGGGAAAGATTATTCGAATCAATTGAGACTTTTTTGTAACGATTATGGATTTGTAACGAGAAAAGACTCAAGTTTATATTTCTTTGACTTGCGATTTGGCGTTTCAACCATGCTTACAAATAAAAAAAATAAAGACCCCTTCTTCGGGTACAAATTAGAAACCAATGACGCTGGAGAAATAATTGACACCAAGGCTTATCGACCAAAAAAACTCTGGTCGGAAGTTGATTTTGATACTTATTTAAATCAAATATTCCATAAATAAAGGTTATTGACATGAATCGTGTTCAAAAAAAACAATTTGAATTCCATTTCGGTCTAAATGTTGTAAGTATTTTTAGAAAAAAAATCATGATGACCATTACCAAGCTAAACGTTCTTTTCTTTTGCTTACTTGTACTCAGTAATTGTGCTCAAGAAAACGAATCAAATTCTCTACAATCTAAATCGAACACAATATCTCACATCCAGAAAGCAAATAGGCATTCTCTTTTTTCTTTAAATGACTACCTGAATAATAACGAATTACTAGACCAATATGTAGACTCAGTTTATGAATCACTTGATGAAAAAGTTTTGATTGCCCAACTAATTATGCCAGCCGTTGGCAAATATGGTCAATCTAAGGAAACCATTGATGGCTTAATTAAGGATCAATTGATTGGCGGTGTTCTGATGTTAAATGGAACTAAAAAAGAATTTACATCTTTAATTACCGGATTTAATCAAGACAATATAAAATACGGAAATCTCCCTTTTTTATATAGTGCTGATGCCGAACCTAGCTTGGTCAACAGAAAAATAATTGGATCTACACTAGTAAAGAAGGCAAATGAAATTGATTCTATTCAAGGGGTTACACAGGTAGCAAAAACAATTTCCAAGGACTTGAATGACATTGGTATCAATTACAATTTTGCTCCCGTAGTAGATATGTCAAAGAACTCTACGGTTGGCTATCGAGGATTTGGCAAAAAACCAAAAAATATAATTCCATGGTCTGATGAATTCATTAAAGTAACTCAAGAAAGCAACATAATAGCTACAGCAAAACACTTTCCTGGACATGGATTGGTTTCGGGCGACACTCACAAATCGTTACAGGTAATTGATGGTGAATTGAAAGAAATCTTTAATTACCCCCTATTAATTAAAAATGGGGTTTTATCGATAATGGTTGCTCATATCGCGATAGAAAACAATCCAACTTATAGCACCAATGGATTACCTTCTACTTGCTCCAAAAAAATCGTATCATCTTTATTACGTGACAGCTTAAATTTTAAAGGAATTATAGTGACTGACGCTATGAATATGGGAGGCGTTCGAAATGTTTCAAATAACTCTGTAAAAGCCATAGAAGCAGGTTGTGACATCCTATTAATGCCTGCTAACGCTAGAAAAGCACATCAAGAAATTTGGGATAAATTTAAAACCGGTAATGAGGACTTTAGAAATTCCGTTTCAGAATCTGCTAAACGGATTATCAGAATGAAAGTATGTTTGGGATTAATCTAAATACAAGTCAATCAATCCTTCAGGAGCATTAACCTTGAGCTTTTTCGATTTCCGATCCACATTTACAATAAGGCCATCAAATAATGGTAAAAGAATTTCTTTTTCATTAAAATCAATAATAAGCAAAGGGTTTAGTTTAAAATCAGCTATGGCAGTAACCTTACCTATTGTCCCTTTAACCACATCTTCAACCTCGTATCCAATTACTTCGTGATCATAAAATCCCGACTCATCCATTTCTTTTAGCTCCGTCTCAGGAATAAATACCTTCTTCTTGACGAGATTTCGAGCTTCTTGTTCTGAATCAATTCCTTGAAACTTGACCGCAGCAAAACCCTTGTTCTTTAGCTTAAATGACTCAACAAAAAAAGGTGTTAATATTCCGTCAATATCCACAAAAAAGGATTCAATATCCTTGTACTCATCAGGATGTGAGACATCTAAAAACAAAGAAACTCCACCTTTATATCCGTGGAGTTTCGCAATTTGTCCTATGTAAATGGAATCTTTTAAATCCATAACTGCTTATTCAGCAGATGGTGTATCCTTTTTTTCAGAATCATCAGATGTTTCTTCTGCAGGTGCTTCTTCAGTTGCAGCCTCAACAGGTGCTTCTTCAGTTGC
>JBELDA010000026.1:0-31009 GCA_042094515.1 Crocinitomicaceae bacterium | reverse complement strand
AACTTTAGACGTATTTTCGAATCAAAATTAAGTTTTGTTGAATAAAGCAATCCGTTTCTATTTTATATTCCTCATGTTTTCGGTAAACGCCCAGTACTGTGATGATTATGTTCAGCATAAAAACATTTTAGGAGCGAGCATTTTTATCTGTCCAAACTCTATGCAGGAAGACCTTAGTCAATTGTACGAGACTGTTTTAAAAACGCACCCGAATCCATTTATATACTGTACAAAAGAACAACTAGATTCTGCATATATGAGTGCGCAAAATGCTGTTTCATTTCCGAAAAGTGTATTCGATTTTTCTGTGGTTGTTTCTGGCTTTTTAAAAAACATAAGAGACTCACATACTTTTTTTAACCCTCGTGACCTTCTTGTTTTGTCTGGTAAAAATTACAGAATAGCACCGTTTTATTTAACAAAAATTGACTCAAGGTTCTATGTATCCAAAACTTATAAAAACAGTCTTCCAGCTGGAGTAGAAGTTCTGGAAGTGGGAAAGATGAGTGTGGATAGTCTATTTAAACTAACAAGTCTTTTTAGCCCAAAAGAAGCGTATACTGAGTCAGCTGTAAATGAAATTACAAGTAGAATGATGGGTGTTGTCTTTAATGTTCGAAATTTTAAATATGAGAATGAAATTCAATGTAAGTATGTGAATAAATCAGGAGACACCTCGTTTGCTAACCTAATTCGAATAAATTCGAATAAATTATTAAAGGATGAGGACTGGTACACAAAGAAATCAATTGAGTATGAGTTCCTCAATGACATTGCCTATTTACGAATATATTCATTTGAATCAGCAAATGAAAAGAGGTTCAAGAAAACAATAGACCGGTTTTTCAGTTTAGTTGAAAATACTACAGTGAGCTCAGTAGTAATAGATATTAGAGAAAATCATGGCGGATTTATCTTATTGCTTGAGCATTTATTGAGCTACATAAACACTGATGAGCAAACGTTTGATCTCAACTATTCATACAAACGAAGCGATCTAGATCGGTTTGAGTCTTTATCAAAATTGAAAAAAATAGATTTTATAAAAAAAGCAAAGAGAGTATACCCACGTGGTATGATTAGTAAGGAATATGATTTTTTTAATAGCCCCAAAGGAACTGTAAGTACCATATTATATGAAAAAAAGCTGTCCAACCCAAGGAGCTATATATACAATGGAAAGTGCACCTTGTATACAAATGGTTTATCAATGTCCGCCTCTGTTCTATTAGCTTCATGGTTTAAAGAGACAAATCGAGGAAAAGTGATTGGAACGCCTTGTTTGGGATCTCTTAAAGCGACACACGGAAATCCGGCAACAATATTCTTAAAGCACTCTGGTTTACCTATTTCGGTTTCAACTTTAAAATTGACTCCGAATAGCATGCTGAAAAGCAGTTTGGGAGACATAGAGATGGACAAGAGAATAACGATTACCCTGAAACAACTGGAGAATGGAATTGATCCATTCAAAAAACAAATGCCTACGGATTAAAGTTTTTAACCCGATCAAATAAAGACTCAAGCCTTGACATATTTATTTTCCGATAAATAGTCGTATCCGTTGAATTAAAATTCACAAACACTTCTTCGCCATTTACACGAGCCTTCAGCCATGAACGTATTCTTTTCTCATCCTCTTTTACCAATACACTATCATGACAAATTTGAACAAGCCATGCATTTGTACCAATCGAATCAGTGTGTTTGATTCCAGGTTGCATAGTTAGAGAGGATACAAGAGGGTACTGGGCTTTTAATTCTCTGTATACCTGGCCTCCAACATCTCGAATCATTTGAACACTGTCAAGGTTCGCCTTTTTAATTTGTAATTCATCTTTAATAGATGAGACCTGTTGCTTAGTAGCTAATAACTCAGCTGCTAGCGGATTAATATCCTCCTGGTCCTTTAGATTTGCAAACCCCTGTTTAATCTCGAGCGTGGTATTCTTTAGATCAAAAATAGAGAGTTTTCTTTTCATGGCTTCTTGCTCTTCTTCTGGAATTAATTCGCCCCCATATGTCAAGGTGATTTTTTCGTTTGCAGCATCAACTTCTTGGTCTAACAAATAAACATTAGGTATGGGGTTTGTAGCAATTTCACTTTTTAGGAATTCTTCTGCTTTTTGATTATACCTGTCTTGCTGTACCATTGTGTAGCCAAAATAAATACTTGGTATTATTGTCAAAACGGTAATGAATAAAATGATTCGGTTTGTACGTTTTGCGATTTTTGTATCCAAATTTGCCTTTTGAGGAAATTTGAGAATTCGAGATGTCAATAAGGTGGCAAGAGAAATGAATACGGTATTTATAAAAAACAAATAAAAGGCACCGAAGAAAAACTCCATTTGAAATGTTGCTAAGCCATAACCAGCAGTACAAAGAGGAGGCATTAATGCCGTAGCAATCGCAACTCCTGGTATTACGTTTCCTTTCATTTTACTTGCAATGGCAATAATTCCAGCGAGACCACCAAAAAATGCAATTAGGACATCATAAATATTGGGTGAGGTTCTGGCAAGCATCTCTGTTTGAGCAACATTTATTGGCGTAAGTGAAAAATATAATGTGGAAGCGATAAGTCCAACTAGACCCGCAAATAAATAATTATATAATGCCTTCTTTAATAGATCTAAATCTGTTGTGGCTATCCCAAACCCCATCCCAATGATAGGACCCATTATTGGAGATACAAGCATGGCCCCAATTACAACTGCAGCAGAATTTACATTTAACCCTAAGGAGCAAATAAATACGGCAAAAACCAATATCCATAAATTCGTTCCTTTAAATACAACTCCACTATCTATATTAGATGAAATTATCTCAAAATCTTCTCTTTCGCTTTTAAGTCGAAAGCTATCAATTGAGTTTCGAATTAGATCAAACAGTTTTTCCATTGGGTTAAAAATAAAATATATTATTCAATTCGGTATATACTCAATGAAAATTATAGTTGGTTGAATAGAATAATAATGATGAGGTATCTTAAAAACTTTCCTATGAATATAAATATGAATGATGGAATCCAGCTTACCCTAAAAAACCCCAAAGCAATGCCTAAAAGGTCTCCAATTAATGGTAACCAGCTAAATAAAGCCATCCAATATCCGTATTTTTTTACCTGGTTTTTCCATTTGTCTACTTTCTCTAAAGAAGCTCCGAAAACCTTAAGCCAATATGGGTTTCCCATTCTTCCGATAAAATAATTTAGCCATCCACCCATAGTGTTTCCGGCACTTGCACAAAAGAGACATGCAATGGGGTTGTACCCTAAACTTAGCATTGCAATTAAAAAAGCTTCTGAAGCAATAGGAATGATTGTTGCAGCCAAAAAGCTTGTGAGGAAAAGCCCAAGAAAACCAATTTCAAAATCAAACATAAAAAAAGCCGGCATTGCCGGCTTCTAAATTAAATAAGTTAAACCTTATTGTTTCGTAAATTTTCTTGTTACTGTATTCACACCATCAAATACATGAACACAATACAATCCGCAAGTAAATCCTGCCGTGCTGATAAAGTATTCGTTTTGACCGGCTTGAGAATTAATGGTAGCAGTTGACATGATTTTACCATACATATCGGTCACTGTGATATCTACACTAGAGGCGTTCATAAGGTTTAGCCTAATTCTAGCTTCTTCACTAGCTGGGTTGGGAAATATAGATCCAACTTGAAAGTTGGAATTGTTTTCCTCAATACCGATGGTAGGATCAAAATCCATTCTGACCATAGGAGTAGACGTTGTGTAGTACCAGGTTCCATCTGCCATGTCCAAGAAGAAAGAAGTTTGTGGAACTGAGCCTCCTGCATTACTCACTCTAAAGCCTTCGGTATATGAGCCGGCAACAGCAAGGTATGTCGTATTGGCTGTCAAGAAAACAGGTGATAATAAAGGGATTGAAATATTTTGATTCAGCATTCCAGTTTCAACAATAATTGGATCAGATTCCATTTCATAAACAAAATCACCTGAATTTGGGTCAACAGAATAAAGCTTCAGGAAAAATTCAGTTCCTACTGTTGCACCATTAGTACCTCCAGGGAGTCTAACTGTAAGGGCCTTTAGCTCTTGATCATTCCAAATATCAAATAGATTACCAACCTCGAATCCATCAGTACCATTCGTTGTACTTCCAGCAGGATCGTTATTGTCTCTTGCATAAGTATAATCAGTAACATAAAAAGTCACGTTAGATATTTCATTATTAGATGGAACATCATCAGTGGAATCAGAGGTTATTGTTTGTGAAATTGTATAATTCATTGTACTCGCAGCAGGAGTAAATTGAGTAGAAAGGGTCAAGTCAGTTGTGTCTAATGGAGCAACACTGACAGGGTCACTGGTCCCGGTAAAAACGCCTGAGTTGATGTCTACATTGAGTTGAGTATTATTCTGAGGATCAATACCACCATTAAAAACGGAAACTTGAAAATCAATAGGTGCTACCTGTGTGGTAGGTATTCTATAATAATACAAGCCTTCAGTTCCCCAATAAGTATTAGTGATTTCCAGGTCATTGTCAGGGTTAGAAACGAGCTTTACATCATCTATATACCACCCATAAGTAACCCATACATTGGGATTTGTAGAGGATGCAGGATAATTTGTAGTCCAAGAGAAACGAATCCATATGGGATCATTGGTCGGTGTTAACACTGTACCCAAGTTGATTTTTTTTAAATCTGGGTTATCATAAGGTGCACCACCCGATTGTGAAAGTACTGGCTTATCCAAATTGTCTCCTACTGGAACAAAGTTCACTCCATCCGTACTGATAGATATTTGTTGTAAATCATTAAATCTAGCCCCATATTGCTCAAACTCAAGGGTTATTTGATTTGTTCCTGCTAATGCGATAACGTCGATAGGGTTAGCAGTAGTCATAGTAAGCGTAACGTCTAATTCTTGTGTGCCAGCAATAGGATCACCATTCACCAATTCGGCATAGTTTCCACCCGAAGCGGAATTGATTCCCGCTGATGACCACCATCCTTCTGAAACGTCATTTATATTCCAACCATATTCCGCACCGCCAAGGCCATTATTGTCTAATGTCCAAGTAGCAGGGTCGTCAAAATTATCTGACCAAATGGTTATTCCTAAATCTTTTTCAAGAGGAGCTCTAAGGTTTTGCTTCCCTTCTGAAAGGAGTTCTTCCATTGAAGGAATTCTGAGGTCTTTTTGAGACCAAGATGTACTTGAAATTAGAATCAAGCAAAAAAGTAGTATACGTTTTTTCATTTTGTTATATTATAAGGTGCATAAATATACAAAACTCCTAAAGAATATCATCTATCTTTCAAAAAGGGGAGCTGATCCCGAGTATCATTGAGGTTCGATTTATGAATCTTATACACAATGAATTCTTCCTTATTTGATTCTTTGGATATGATTTCTCCCAGGGCATTTATTATACAAGAACCCCCAACATAGTTGATGTCGTTATAATCTACCCCAACTCGATTACAAGCTACAACATAAGCTTGATTTTCAATTGCCCTTGCCTTTAATAAGGCATTCCAATGTTTAATTCTTTTTTCCGGCCAATTCGCTATATAAAGTATAACATCGAATTCGGGTTGGTTATCCTTCCCTAGTCGATTTGCACATAATTCAGGAAATCTTAGGTCATAGCATATTTGGAGAGTTACCTTCCACCCTTTATAATCAATAATCGTTCGGCCTTTACCAGAAGAGTAAACCTTATCCTCACCCGCTAATCCGAATGTTTTTCTCTTATCATAAAGGTGAGTTTTTTCATTGGGTTCTATAAAAACCCCGCGATTGTAGATATCGCCTTTTTCTTTAATAATTAAAGAGGTGTAGATGGCACAATTTAACTCACACGACAAGGCTTTTAAAAATTTTATGCCATTTGAGTTTTCCATAGATTCTGCATGGTCGATATTCATTGAAAATCCTGTGTGAAACATTTCAGGAAGAAGGAGCAGGTCAATTTCTACCTCAGTATCGATTAGCTTTCGAATATTCTTGTAATTAAGCGATTTGTTTTCCCAGGCCTGGTTAAATTGTAGTATACCGATTTTTAAATGTTGCATAATAAATTTGTTGCTTGAGCTATAGTTTCGTCTTGTTTTGCAAAGCAAAAACGAAGCATGTTTTTATGTTGATTATTTTCACTAAATACAGAAATGGGTATTGAAGCTACGCCAAAATCCTTAGTCAGCTCTTCAGCATATTCAATATCAGGTTTATCGGAAATGTTTGAGTAATCTAAAGTTTGAAAATAGGTTCCATCACATTGAAGGACTTTGAATCTGCTGTTTTTTATTCCACTTCGAAACAGGTCTCTTTTATCCTGATAAAGCGCTCCAATATTTTGTAAAGAATTGCATTTCAAATATTCATAGATTACATGCTGACACAAACTGTTTACAGAGAAGACCATGTATTGGTGTATTTTTTTTATTTCATCCATGATCTTTTTTTCAGCAATGAGGTAGCCCATTTTCCATCCAGTTACATGCAATGTTTTACCGAAAGATGAGACAATTATTGATCTAGATCTTAACGAGTCATATAAATGTGCAGAGAGGTGTTGTTTTTCGAAAGTAATATATTCATAAACTTCATCCGAAAGCAGGTATAAATTTGGATTTTTATTTAAAAGCATGCCGAGCTGTTCCATGTCATTTTTATTCCAAGTACGTCCTGATGGATTATGAGGATTATTGGTAATAATGAGTTTGGTTTTTGGGGTAATATGTTTTTTTATCGTTGTCCAATCAGGCAAAAAATCACTGTCAAGAGGAACTCTTATGGGTTTACCTTTACACAGCAGAACAGGTGCAATATAGCAATCATAGCTAGGGTCAAGAATAATTACCTCATCTTCAGGTTCTACTAATGCTTGAATAGTAGTAAAAATACCTTGAGTTGCTCCAGCTGTAATGAGCAATTCTTCTTTAACATTTATTTCTCGTTGATATGTATTATGAATAAGTAAGCCTATTTGTTCAAGAAGTCCACTGTGCCCAGAGGATGGACAGTATTGATGAACATTTTGTTTAACTGCTTTTTCAACAATGCGAGTTAACTCACTATCTATTGGAAAATCTGGAAAGCCTTGGGAAAGGTTGATGGCATTATATTTATTTGCCATGAGTGACATCTTACTAAAGATGCTTGTTTTTATTTCAGGTAGTTTTGACATCTTATTTATAAAAATAAAAAAAGGGAGGCAAAACCTCCCTTTAATTTTTATTTAAAACAATCTAATTCTTCACCAATCTATAGGTTCTAAACACATTGTTGTTGTAGATCTTAACAAAGTACACTCCGTTCTCAGAAGAACTTAAATCGATAGATTTAATTTCGTTGGCTGTTATGAAGTTTTTCAAAGTACTTACAATTCTACCATTTAGGTCTGTAACTTCAACGCTGAAGAACCCTTCGGCATCATTAGCCTGAATTGAGAATTCTCCACTTGTTGGATTTGGATACAATTCAAAGAATCCTAAATCAGCTTCCATTAATCCTAAGTAATCACAATCTGGATTAACAAATAGTAAAACTGTAGAAGTATCAGCATCACAGACACCATTTGTCGTTACATATTGATAATTATAACTTCCAGGAATAGAGCTACCAGTTATTGCTGGTCCAGCCAAAGTTACTCCTGTTGGATCAATCCATTGTCCGCCCAAGTCAATAGTTCCTGAAAGCGACGACAATAAATTATATGGTTCATTCATACAGATTGTATCTCCACCATCATTACCTGCTGAAGATGGTCCATAGATAACTAATGAAGCAATGGTTGTATCTGAGGCACAAGGTGTACTTACAACATACAAGAAATCATGAGTCCCCTCTGGCAAGAACTGCACAGATGCAATTGAACCAGTAACAAATGACTCATTTGCTGGGAAGCTCCAGTAACCAAAGTCTTCTCCTGCAGTAATAAAGGAATTCAAGTCAACTGTTTCAACAGCTCTACATACGTTATCTGATCCATCAATACCGGGCTCTAAAGAACAAGGGAGAACCTCAACGGCATCTACTACATTAGCATATCCCCAGTTGTTAATACCTTCAAAGGCAATTTCCAATTGAGCACTTGAGTCAGCGATATAAATCGTATCTAAGGTCCATTCTGGAGTATCAACATCATAGGAAGCTATTTCCTCCCATGGCAAAGTGTCACCTAATCTCTTGTACACTTTTGTGATGTTTTGGTCACCAAACCAAACCTGTTGTGCATAAGCAAAAACCAATGCTACACTATCTTGTGTTGAGATGTCAATTCTCGGAGAAGCTAATTTGGCTGTAGAGGTAGCACTAGAGCTTACGTACCTTGCATTAAGGTTCCCTTCATAAGCTGTATTTACTGCACCACCACTAGAACCTGTCTGATAGGTCCAGTCATCAGTTCCAACCTCATTGATATTGTACCAACAAATTCTTGTTTCGGAATCATCTTCAAATGTCTCATTGAATGGCAAACCATAAACACCACAATCTGTAGTGAATGAAATTGCTCCCCAATCTCCTGGAGTTGTTCCACAATCTGCAGAAACATAGAAGTCATAGTCTGTATTTCCATCTAAACCAGTTATTACACCAACTGTATCAGAAACCGTTATCGTTCCTATTTCGTTTCCTGTACCAGGAGTAAATCCTGGAGCTCCGTATTCAATAATCCAGCTCGTTTCAGAACCATTTGCATTCCAAGAAACTTCAGCACTATTGTCGGTTAAATCATTGATCGCTAAATCCGTTGGGCCCGCCGCACTTCCTACAGTTAAGTAGTAAACGCTAGAAGAATCGCTATTTCCGTCAACAACAATAATTTCGTATGTTCCAGGAGAAAGATCAGTTGGAGCTGGTCCTGCAGCACCACCATCAACAATAAAGGAATATGGAACAGCTCCACATGCCACTGAATCGATAGTAAATGAACCATCAGTACCTGTATTACAACTTGCATCAATTGATGAAAGCGCAACATTTACACTCGAAACATGTACAACTACTTCTTCTGTTTCTACACTGTAACAACCATTGTTGTTACTGGCAACATAAAAAGAGTAATCACCTGCCGTGTTCGCATCAGGAAGAACTGTAGTTCCAATGGCTTCTGCTGGAGTACCATTTGCTACAACCGCTCCACCAGTCGACATGTCAAACCAAGTAACGTCAATATATTGAGTTGCTTCATAACGAATCAAACCATTCCAAACTCTAGGTTGAAAGTTGCAGTCAAATAAGCCACCACCACCATGACCTTCGAGGAATTCAAGACTTGCATTTGATGCATAGACGTTTCCAAGTCCAGTACCATTAGTATAATTTACACCTGTACCTGTAACAGCAATATGGAAAGAATAAGTTTCTCCCTGTGGGATTGTAATGTTAACTCCAACTGGGATGTCAGTATATGTAACACCTGACGTAGCAACGCCAGTTGCTGTTCCAACAAGAGACCAGCCAGTACCATCGTTGTTTGATCCAGGAACAGTTAAGTAATTGTCTGGACGATAATACACATCAATTGTTGCTGCGGTACCAGGATCTAAATTCATTGCAAAATCTGAAATGGTAGTTTCTTGAACAGCGGTAAGTGCAAACATATTTGATTGAGCACCATTGTTGTCCGCCATTGTCGTTAATAACGAATCCGTTCCAGTCATCTCGCCAGTTGCTTCTAATGACACTGTTGTGTCGCCAATACAGGCATACAATTCTGCATTTTCCACTACTGGACCGAAAGGAACAACCGTTTCCGTGGTATTAATCGTAACGGCAATAGGGCTGCTTTCTAAGCTGGCATCATCCATAACAACTACACTGTATGTTCCTGCGGTAAGCAGAGGAGCAGGGCCAAAAGCACCACCATCTACTGAAAATGTAAAAGGAGCAGTACCGCATTCAACATTCGAAATGGTAAATGTACCATTTGAATAACCAGTACACGATTCGTCCTCAGCAACCAACGTGACATTTACATCTGAAATATTCACAGTTACCTGAACAGGAGCACTTTCGCAACCTCCATTTTGCTGTGCAACAAAAAAGTCGTAAGAACCAACACTAGCTGTTGGGAGAACTGAAGTACCAATGGCTTCTAGAGGAGATCCTGTCCCCAATAATGTTCCACCCACTGCATCATACCAATTTAGAGAATAAGCTCCCATCGGTACAGTATAGTTTATAGGGTCGTCATAACCTCCTGAGTGGATAACAGACGAGCTCTCATCGAGAATGTCAAAAGAAACTTCATTTTGAAAACTACCTGCATCCCAAGAAGCTGTTAGAAGATCACCTTCAGTTACTGCAAAAGATGCACTTCCCGTTGCTCCTGCCGCGATTGTGGCAGAAACAAGTAAATCTCCATTTTGATTGTAAATATTAATGGTGTTACCATTCCATCCATCACCCCATGAATCAAACATATTAATGGTATATGTAAGAGAAAGCCCTTGGATATTTGCTTCCAAAGGAATAGACGCCACTCCACCACAGAAAGAAAGGGGTGAATTTGACGTAGGAGAAGGAGGAATTACCGTATTCGGTGTATTCACAACTACTGTTACAGGTGCACTGAATAAACCAGCATCATCTTCTACGATGACAACATATGTGCCAGCTGCTAAATCGGTTGGAGCAGGACCAAAGGCACCGCCATCAACTGAAAAGTTGAAAGGGGCAGTCCCACAAGAGACATTTGTAATGGAAAAGGACCCATCAGTATTCCCTGCACAAGAAACATCTTGTGCTGTAATGTCAACATTAACATCAGTGATGTCAATAACTAATTCTACTGCCGCACTTTCCGTACATGCTACTCCTGTTTGCGTAACATAAAAGTTGTAGCTTCCAGTTGATGCCGTCGGCATCACGGTAGTTCCAACAGCTTCTAAAGGAGATCCAGTTCCTAAAAGTGTTCCTCCCGGAGCATCATACCAAGACAAGGTATAAGGTCCTATCGCAGGAGCAGTATAATTAATCTGGTCATCTACAACACCGCTAAAAACTATGGTACCATTATTGTCGGTTATATTAAAAGAAATTTCTGAGGCAAAACCTCCAGCAGTCCATGTAGCGACAATTAAGTCACCTTCATTAACGGTAAAAGTTTCAGAATTAAATCCTCCTTGAGCACCTGTAATGCCGAAAGGGCCAGCTGTAACACCTCCAACATCTAAAGTGATTAAATGATCATTCCATCCATCTCCATAGGAGTCAAACATATTTATTGTGTATGTGGAAGAAGGATCGGTTCCTTGTGCTTCCAAAGGAATTGAAGTTCCTCCACCACAATAGGCTTGTGGAGAAACGACCACGGGATCATCACATTGAGCGTGGTACATCGATGCACTCGTGAAAAAACCGAGTGCTAAAAGTAAAATTTTTTTCATGTAGGTTTGTATTTAATTGTATTTCAGCTAAAATATGAAATTTAATATTAACATTAAATATTTTTAGTAGTAAATTTGGAGTCTCAACAAAAGAATAATGGATTTAATTAATAAAAGGGCTATTGTCTGTGGAAGCACTCAGGGAATAGGAAAAAGCACGGCAATCAAGCTTGCAGAAATGGGAGCTTCGGTGGTTTTAACCTCTAGAAATAGAGAAAAGCTTAATAATGTTCTAAATGATCTTCCCGTATTAGATCAAAGTCAAAAGCACGAAATCTTGGTTGCTGACTTTTCAAATCCAAGTGTCTTAAAAGAGGCATTAAATGAATACATGTTACAAAACAAAACAGTTCATGTTTTGGTCAACAACACGGGAGGGCCCCCAGGAGGTCCAATTAAAGATGCAAACACACAGGAATTTATCAATGCTTTTAATCAGCACCTAATTTGTAATCACATTTTAGTTCAGGCGGTTTATCCTGGCATGATGTCATCAGGTTATGGGCGAATTATAAATGTGATCTCTACTTCTGTAAAGCAGCCAATTGAAGGACTAGGTGTGAGTAATACCATTAGAGGAGCAGTTGCAAATTGGAGTAAAACTCTTGCCTCGGAATTAGGGCCTCATGGAATCACCGTCAACAATGTTCTTCCAGGGGCAACTGCTACAGAGAGACTTACGGATATTTTACATAATGTATCTAAAAAAATAAAGGGGACTTATGAGGATGCGGAAAAAATGATGAAGAACGTTACCCCAGCCAAACGTTTTGCCCAACCTGAAGAAATTGCAGAAGCCATATCGTTTCTTGCCTCATCAGCAGGATCATACATTAATGGAATCAATCTTCCAGTTGACGGTGGGCGCACTAAATCCTTGTAAGAAGTCAGATTAGCTTGTTTCGATAATGGATGCGAAGAGCGACTAGAAATGGGATGCCAAATAAAAAACAAATCGCTAAGGCATAGCCTTCACCAGTAAGATAGTAATCCTGAACGTTTTCCATGTCTTTCTCTTCATAACCGAACCCCAAAAAATAAGAGAGGCTCAAGGGGGCAGAAATGGTTTTGGATACTCCTGAGGAATTCTCTACGATTTTTCCCGAAAACAGGTTTATTGGAAGTAAGAATAATACACCGCCAATAAGCAGTAAAGAAAGAAAAAATGCTAGAATGGGTCTATTCAAAATTGAATTTATTTTATTCAAAGATAAGCCTTATTTTAGCACCTAACATTAAGATGTCTAAAAAGGGGATACATATAAATAAGCAGCGCTGGAAAATTGTCTTAACATTTCTCGTTTTACTTGTAATTGCAGGTACCCTTTTTGTATCAAATGGATTTATTTCAAAAATCGGGCAAAGGGAAAAAGATAAAGCGAAACAATGGGCTGAATCCGTCAAAAAGAAAGGAGAATTGGTTGAGCTTAGTAATCAGATTTTTTTAGAACTCAAGAAAAAAGAAAAACAAAAAATAGATCTTGTTGTAAAAGCTCAGAAAACAATTCTTAATAAATCTGACCTGGGTCAAAACCAGGATATTGAATTTTCATATTCCATAATAGAATCCAATACCGATATACCGGTAGTATTATTGATAGGGGACGAAGTGAGTCAATATCGTAACATGGATTCATTTTATAATGAGGGTTTATCTCAAAAAGAAAAAGATTCAATTTGCCTAGTTAAATCACAAAAATGGAAAGAGAATAATCAATTTTATAAAATAGAATATTTCGAGGGAATGTATCTTGAATTTATTTATGGTAATTCATTTGAGCTAGAAAGACTTCAAGGTGAAAGCCAAAAGCTAATTGATGCTTTTAGTAAAGAGATCAGTGAGAATAAAGGATTGATTCCTGTCATCTTATGGGATGATCAGAAAAAGAAAGTGGTCGCTTCCAATGTAAAAGGGTCTACAAGTACATTAATCGCTTTAAAGGATGAGTGGAGAAAAAAGAATAAGCCACTTGAATTTAATTTTGGGTCGGAAAAAAAGACACTATATTATTCAGATAGCCGCGAATTGACTTACTTGCAATGGGTGCCTTATTTTCAGTTTATCGTACTTGGTCTTATCATCCTCTTAGGATACTTTATTTTTTCAACTTTTCGAAAGGCAGAGCAAAAACGAGTTTGGGCTGGAATGGCAAAAGAAACGGCGCATCAGCTCGGAACACCACTATCATCTCTTATGGGTTGGCAGGCTCATTTAGAAGGGCTAAAGATTGATCCAATGATCACAGGGGAAATGAAAAAGGATTTACAAAGATTAGAGAGAATAACAGATCGTTTTTCAAAAATTGGTTCAGAATCAAAATTGGACGACACAGATATTATTTCCTCTATTGAGCAAAATTTAACTTACCTCAAGGCGAGGCTATCAAAGAAAGTTGAAATAAGCTTTAGCTCCGCACTAAAAAAGGGAACTATAGTTCCTCACAATCAGTCTTTAATTGATTGGGTTATTGAAAACCTATGTAAGAATTCTGTTGATGCCATGAGTGGAGTTGGAAACCTAAGTATTACTGTCTTTGAAGAGAAAAAGTCAATTCACATTGACATTACAGATTCAGGCAAAGGAATTCCGTTAAATGATCAAAAAGCTATTTTTGAGCCTGGTTATTCAACAAAAAAAAGAGGATGGGGTCTTGGTTTGGCTTTGGTTAAAAGGATTATTTGTGAGCACCATAGGGGTAAGATATTCGTACTTAAATCTAAGTTGGGACAGGGAACAACGATACGAATCAGCTTGCCTCACGAAAACCTTTCTTAAGGTCATCTATAACTTCTTTTATTGACTTCACCTCTTTTACATATTCAATAGATGGACCTGCACACCAAACAGTTTTATAAGTAGTTGAAAAAGCGGCTTTTTGAAGGCTCTTCATACCTCTCATAAATGTGATGGCTTTGAACCATTTTTTTAACCTTTTATTCTTGTTCAGTAAACGTTCTAGAAAGTTTTGAGAGGTCCCTATCTTTTGAACGTATGGTGTATTTATTACAGTACATGGGGTACCTGATAGCTTTGTTGTAAAAACAATATCCTTCGCTCCAAAATTAACACAAGCATCTTTATAACCTTCTGAAACTGGGGCTTCTTTTGTTGCAATAAAAATACTTCCCATTGACACTCCTCCAGCCCCTAGGTCAAGCATGTCTTTAATTCCTTGACCATCCCCTATTCCGCCTGCAGAAAGGATTGGTATTGAGCACGCTTCTTTTAAAGCCGGGATGAGATCGGTATAAGATGTAGGTCCTGCATGCCCTCCTGCTTCTTTATTTACGGCAATAATCCCGTCAGCACCAAGGGCTTCTACCTTTTTAGCATATTTCACATCAACCACATCACAAAACACTTTAACTCCATGTTGCTTTGACATTTTTATGGTCTCTTCGGGTGACCCAAGAGAAGTGATAAAAAAAGATATTTCTTCTTCACAACAGACTTTGAGCTGTTCTTTGTATAAAAAGTTGGATTTATTCACAATTAGATTGATACCAAAAGGGCCATCTACGGCCTTTTTAATTTTTCGAATCGCATCTCTGAGCTCATCAACTGTTCTGTAATTCAAGGCAGGAATTGCACCTGTAATTCCATTATTTATAGCTTCAATAATCATCTCTTCGTTTGAAACTAAAAACATTGGCGCCATGATTACGGGGAAATCAATATTCAGCATTTCACACAGTTGCGCCTTATTTGTCATTATCTTTGATTTTATATAGTCTCAAAAGTAAATAATTAAAAATAGAATATGGAGAAGCGAATGAGATTTCAAATCTTATTTTTCCTATTGTCTCATTCATTTTTTGGGTTTTCGCAGCAATGTGAAGATCTTATTGAGGATTCCTCTCTTTATACGACGTCGATGATTTATGATGATGTTGTGGAACTCATGTATAGACACAGCGATGTGTTGACTGTAGATATTTTAGGGTATTCAGAATTTGGTCAAGCTATCCCATTATTGATAATTGAAGATAAAACTTTTGGAAAAGATAAAAAACCAGTATTACTTGTTGCGAACCTCCATGCACGTGAATTTTACAGCTCTAAGTTTTTAATGAAATTCACCAATCAGTTTTTAATGTCAATAAAGTATGATTCGTGTATCTACAAAGATGCCTCAAAATATCTTAAAGAATATACATTTTATTTGATTCCATTAGCCAATCCTGATGGTTTAAAAATTGCTCAAAGAGACTGGAAAGGAATAGAGAATCATAGGAATGAGATTGATAAAATAAAAAGGATAGGCCCTTATTCTGATTGGAAAGCAAATGGTAAAGGGATTGATCTAAATAATAATTTTGATGATGGAAATTTTCACCTGAAGCATGGTAGGCTTTTTGAGGAAAAACCTGCATCTCAGGGTCACAAGGGAGATTATCCTGGACAAGCTGTTGAAGCTAAAATGATTCAAGATTTGGTTGATTCTATTCGTCCTCTTATCACCTTGTCATTTCACACAAAAGGGGACATTCTGTTTTGGGCGGACAGAGGAACACACAACAAATTTAGAGGACTTGATACTAAATTGAATAAAAAAGTATCTCAAAAATGCGGATTGATTATGGCTCGTGTTTCTCAAAGGCCAAAGGAATATGCTGCAGGTCTTGAAAATTATGTGAGGGCAAAAACGGGGTCCATTGGTGTATGTGTTGAACTTTCAAAATCAAATAATAAAGAAGCACAGCATCCACCTGAAAAGTTCTTAGAATTGGTATGGAAAAAGTGCAAGTATTTGCCTTTCATTTATTTAGAAGAGCTTTCAAAATTATATCCTGAATACGCCGATATATTCGAATAATTGACCTAAATAAAGAGGATAAAAAGTCATTAAATGAATTTCAGTAAAAAATGCTTATTAACTTTGACAAAAGTTAATATTATGAAACACTGTATTTTATTATCAATCGTCTTGTTTTTTTATTTTCAGGCCCAATCACAAAAGGTCTACTCTGTTGATTATTCAAGTCAGGCAGACGTAAAGGTTTATGTTGTTGACTATGAAAGTCAAGCTGACCTCAAAGTATACAAGGTTGATTATTCAAGCCAGGCCGGTAAAAATGACGGGAATTGGTATTTTGTGGATTACTCGAGCCAAGCTGATAAAAAAATATTTTTTGTTGATTATTCAAGTCAGGCTGACCTAAAGATATACTTCGTTGATTATAAAAGCCAGTCAGGATGGAAAAATTCATCTAAGAAACAATTGATGTATTAACACGTGATCGATTATCTAGAATATTTTGCAGTTTTCTCGGGAATATTGTATTTGATTCTAATTTCCCAAGTAATTCGTTGGGGATGGATTTTTGGTATAATGAGCGCCGCCGCTTACACTTTTATTTGTTTTAATGCAGCGCTTTATTTTCAGTCGGTGTTACAGTTAATCTATGTTTTTACTGGTTTATGGGGCTTCATGAAATGGATAGACACAACAAAAACTCATGAAAAGACAACGACTCAGCTATCTGTAAAACAAAATATTTTGATTTTTCTTTCGACATTCGTCTGTGCAATAGGTGCCTTTTATTTTTTAAGCTTCACGAATCAAAAATCAGCGCTCCTTGATTCATTTGTTTCTGTTTTTAGTATTCTTGCTACTGGGATGACAGTATATAGGCTTATTGAGAATTGGTACTATTGGTGGGCAATAAATTCCTTAGCAATAGTTTTATTTTATCAACAAAACTTGAAAACAACCGTTTTCCTTTATGTGGTATATCTTATTCTTTCCATATACGGTTATGTTCAGTGGCGTAAAAAACTAGTGCGAAGTTGAAAAAAGTTAAAATTGCATTTACCGGTCCTGAATCGTCTGGAAAAACGACAATGTCCTTATGGCTTTCAGGTCATTTATCTTGTGAAATGGTTCCCGAATATGCTCGAGAATACCTTTCCGTGAATGTGGATTACCAAATTGAAGATTTGAACGCTATCGCAAAAGAACAATATTTAAGAAATAGTGCATCCAAGAAGCTTATTATTGATACGGAAATGTTGGTCATGAAAATTTGGTGCGAGGAAAAATACACAATTTGCTCAAAAGACATCTTAGCCTTATACAAGGAACAAAAAATAGATCATTATTTTTTATGTAAGCCTGATATTCCATGGGAGTCCGATACATTAAGAGAAAACCCTAATGATCGAGAAAGATTGTTTGAGGTATATGAAAGAAATTTATTGGAGATAGGGGCTTCTTTTAATATTCTATCAGGGAGTATAGAGGCCCGTAAAGTGCTTATCATTAACACATTAAAAAACCTAGGCATATTATGAAAAAAATCGCATTAATTGGAGTTGTTTTGATGATTTCTATTCCGATCGCATATTATTTTATTAATAAGAGGAACGAAAAGACTCTTCCTATTATTAATCCTTGCGACTTGTTACATGATGTTGTTGATCCTGAATTGAGAAAAACTTGCAGGGGGCATAAAATTGAAGATTTTGCATTTTATAATCAAAATGGAAAATATATCAAATCAGCGGATATAAAAGGGGGTATTTGGGTAGTTGAGTATTTTTTTGCCACCTGTAAAGGAATTTGTCCAACAATGAATTCACAATTGAAAAGGGTCCAAAAAGCATATATCAATGACAATTCGGTTAAAATCATGAGCTTTACGGTTGATCCAGAAAAGGACACTATTGAAGCATTGAAAAAATATGCAATTGAGCACGATGCCATCAATGGGAAATGGCATTTTTTCACGGGAAAAAGATCTGATTTATATCAATTGGCGAGAAAATCATTTTTTTTATTGAAACCAGCTGAAGCAGAGAATCTTGATTATTCCGGCGGAGACTTTATGCATACAAATAATTTTGTTTTGATTGATTCTCAAAGAAGAATTCGAGGGTATTATGATGGCACTAATCCTGATGAAGTTGATGAGCTTATTGCAGATATCCGAATACTTAAAGCTGAATAGTAAGCATTAATAATTGATGCACTTTTGAATTTACCTATCTTTGTCCTTTAGAACAAGGATATTGTGTTATGGCTTCGGAAAGAAAAAATTTAAAATCGGATAAAAAGGTATCCAAAAGAGATAAAAGAAAATACATTGAGTATCGTCAAAAAGTAAAAAAAGGAGACCCCTTACCTTCTTTCAGTGATGAGGTTCGATTAAATAAGTTTTTATCAAATGCAGGGATATGCTCAAGACGTGAGGCAGATGTCCTTATTGCTGCTGGTGTAGTAATGATAAATGACAAGGTTGTAACTGAGCTTGGCTATAAGGTAAAGGTTGACGATGAAGTAAAATATGATGGTGAAACCATAAAATCCTTCCATAAAAGATACGTTTTATTAAATAAGCCTAAAGGGTTTGGAACGGTTATAGATGACCCTAAAGGAAGAAAAACGGTGACAAGTCTTGTTCAAAAGGCATGTAAAGAAATGTTATTCCCTGTGGATAAGCTCGATCGTGAGACGACAGGTTTATTGCTGATGACTAATGATAGTGATGTGATTAAAAAATTAAATCATCCGAGATATCAATCTAAAAAACTTTATCATGTTGAGCTGAACAAACCTGTTTCTTCGATTCATTTGAATAAGCTAATGAGCGGGGTCGATCTTGATGACGGGAAAACAAAGGTTTCCAAAGCTGAACATGTTGAAGGAGGATCCTCAAGAGAGATTGGAATTGAATTGAGCTCAGGTAAAACAAGGATAATCAAAAGATTGTTTGAGGCCATGGGGTTTGCTGTGATTAAATTAGATCGGGTACGGTTTGCAGGATTAACAAAAAAAGATTTACCTAGAGGGATGTACAGGCATCTTACAGAAAACGAAATTTCATTTTTAAAAATGACAAAATGATAAGGATTGCATTAGGGATGCTTATTACGTTATTTCTTTTTTCATGTGGGGAAAACAAAGAATCCTCTGTAAAAGAAAAAGAAAAAGTAACGAATAGGTCCTTTTTTTATACGTTTGATACAGTTCCAAAGATATATCAATACCGTGAAGTTGTAAATGGCATGTATGAGCAATTTCACAGGGTCTATGGGGTGAGTCGGGGAGATGGTAAGCATATCCTTTTAGAAAGATTCACAGAAGAAGGAAGACTTACAGAAACTTATGATTTTGTTTTGGATTCATTGAGTGTTTTTGACCATTTGGTAGTTAACGTCAAAGGGGATCTTGAAAGAGCTTTTGTCTATCACAATAGATTATTTCCATTGGACGACAATGAGACTCATTTTGCAACTAAGTTCTCTGGAATTTTGGATGTGAATGTGTTGTTATATGAGTCCTTTAGAAAGTTTAATTCTTTCACAAAAAGAGAAGTTCTTTCAAAAAGTTTGGAGTGCATGAAACTTAATGAAAGAATTAGAGTTACTAATATTAATACGGATTCCAAAATGCAAAATGAGTCTTTAAATGATATTGTTATATATTTTGGAAAATCCATTGGATTGGTGGAATGGCACGATAAAGATTACCAACAGCACTTTGTGCTCGAGAAAATCATTTCCCAGGACGAATGGTTCAAATTAATTTCAGGATGACAAAAAGGATATACATCATTATTTTTCTACTAGGGCCTTTTTTATTGAATGCTCAGAGATACAATAAACCCAAACCGAAAAAGTCATATGCCAAAGGCGCCATCTTTGCGCAATGGGGTTACAATAGGAGCTATTATACCAAAAGTGATATCAATTTTGTCGGTTCTGGGTATAATTTCACTGTAGGTGGTTGCGAGGCTGAAGATCGACCAGAAGAATTTAGTTTTGATAATTATTTTAATATTAAAAAACTAACAGTTCCTCAATTTAACTTGAGAATTGGATATGTATTTAAACACAATTGGGCAATTTCCTTGGGATATGACCACCTTAAATATGTCTTGCGGGATAACACTCCATATACACTTACAGGTCAAATTAACCCTGGTGTTGATGATGCAACTAATTGGTCTGGCTATTACCTCAATGAACCGATAATTACGGAGGAAGCTACATTTCATTATGAAAACACAAATGGGCTGAATTACATCCGAGCAGAAATTTCAAGGATTGATCAATGGTACAGAGAAAAAAACAGTGCCTGGTTCGGAGTATCATCATTACTTGGCTTTGGTGCAGGAACTATATTGTCATTTAATGATTTTACATTTGCAGGCCAGAAGACAGTTCAAACAACATCACTATCAGGGCTCGCGGCTTCTTTTCATGTTGACATGAGATTAGAATTTTTCAAGCATTTTTATATTCAACCTGGTGCAAGTGTGGGATATATGCTTCAAAATAATGTGAAAACGAGACCAGGAGATTATAATGCAATAGCCAGTCATCGTTTTGGATATCTTGAATACCATGTAGTTGCTGGATGGCTTTTTTATCTGCGTCCTGTTAATACATGTGATGCATGTCCACATTGGTAAAAAATAAGAATGAAATACTTAGTTGTCGGTTTAGGGAATCCTGGAAATCAATATGACAATACCCGTCATAATGTTGGTTTTGATATTCTGAATAAATTGGCTTTAGAGATGGATGCCTCATTCAAGGTTGATCGTTTATGCGAAAAAACGGAAGTGAAGTTTAAAGGACGAACGCTTATCCTAATCAAACCTACAACCTACATGAACCTTTCCGGGAAAGCTGTACAATTCTGGCTTCAAAAGGAAAAAATACCCCTAGATCGATTACTTGTGATTAGTGACGATTTGGCTTTACCTTTTGGGAAGCTCCGATTAAAAGCAAAGGGCAGTGATGGTGGACATAATGGGCTTAAGGACATTCAAAACATTTTGCAAACAACTGTGTATAGCCGACTTCGTTTTGGAGTCGGAAGTGATTTCTCAAAAGGCCGACAATCAAGCTTTGTATTGGGTAAATGGTCTGAATCTGAATTTGAGCACCTCGAAGAGAGAGTGACCATTAGTATAGAGTTTATAAAGTCATTTGCTACAATTGGAGTTAGCATGACCATGTCTGCTTTGAATGGAAAATAAATAAAGTAACAAGAGAAACTATAGGTAATATATTATCATCTTTGCAATCCCTATTAAAATAAGTTAGTCTATGAATGATATCACAATTCGAAAAAGAGGAAAATATAATTGGAATATGGTAATTATATTAACCTTAATACCTCTCATTGGTGTTTTTGGAACGGGAGTATATGTTTATTATAATGGGATTGTGTGGCAGGAGCCCGTAATGATGTTCATTTATTGGTTTTTGTCTGGTATGGGTATTACTATGGGGTATCACCGATTGTTTTCCCATAAAGCCTATAAAACGAATTCATTTGTGGAATGGTTATTAATGATTTTTGGATCTACAGCTCTTGAAAACACTATCTTAAAATGGGTGTCGGACCACAGGATTCATCATACAAAAGCAGAAACCGATGAAGACCCATATTCAATTACAAAAGGATTTTGGCATGCGCATATTGGATGGATTGTTAAAAACACACCAGAAGAAAAGACTAGGGTGCGTGGTGTAAAAGATTTGGAAAAGAAGTCAGCAATTAAATTTCAAAATAAATACTACTACCAAATAGGAATAATTGTGGGCTTTATGATTCCATTGGCCATAGGGTTTATTTACGGGAGGCCTTTAGGTGCTCTATTATGGGCAGGCTTTTTAAGATTAGCTATTGTTCATCACGCGACATTCTTTATTAATTCACTATGCCACTATGTTGGTCAGAGGACATATGATTTCAAGTCAACAGCTAGAGATTCCTGGATCGTTTCTTGGTTTACGTTTGGAGAGGGGTATCATAATTATCATCATAAATTCCAGTGGGATTACAGGAATGGCGTGAAGTGGTTTGCCTATGATCCTAGTAAATGGATTATTAATGGCTTGTCGTTTTTTGGGATTACCTATGACCTAAAAAAGGTTAAAGACCATGTCATTATGCAAAATAACTTTAACAGTATTAAAAATCAGCTAAGCGAAAAATTCAATAAATCTGCTGAAAATTGCAAGGTGTTTTATCAATATAAAGTTGAACAATTACAACAGAAAGCTGACTCCCTTTTTATTTCGTGGGATGAAATGGAATTGAGATATATTAAAATTATTGCAGGAGGAAAAGCCAAAAACAAAGCCTTATTAAAAGAATTGAAGAATGAAAGAAGACAGTATAAATTGCAATTAAATAAGATTAAACGCAATTTGAATACAATTATGTTCCATGTTCAAAGAAATCGTATAGCACCGGGTCTATCTCTTTAAAGAACTAAATCTTTCTGTTTCTCAATATGTTTCGAGGCATGATTAAATTTGCCTCATTTGCCTGAAGAGGCCATTTATTTTTCAGAATGAATTTCAGGGTGGTTTATTTCTCCACCACTTTCACCTGTGCACAATGCCAAACCTGCAACAACAAAGCTTACTATAAGTACCAAGACAAAGAGATATTTTTCCCAATCTGCTTTTTTCCAATTGAACCAAAGTGCTAATGCAGATAATAAAGCCAGTACATAGTTTAAATAGGCAAAAGTTTCAGCGGATTCTTCATGTTCATGTATGAGGTCGTGGCTTTTACCCATGTGTTCCACAATTTCTTCTGCCCCCTCACCAGAAAGAAAGGTCGGTATGGTGAATAATCCGCCAAGAACCAATATAAAATAACCGGTCCGTTTAACAACAGGAGATTTTACAAATATTGATACCATAAGAATAATAATACCTATAAAAGGGATTGTCAAGGGCAAGTGATTTGATAAAAGGTGTAATTGAGCTGAATTCATAGTTTGAGGGTTTTTACAAATATGCAATTAAAGACTCAATAATCAAATAGCTAGAAAATGCCATTCTTGATATGAACAACTACATTTTGAGAAATCGAGTGATTTGATAATGTTTATCACTCATTAATACATTAATAAAATAGAGTCCAGGGGCTAGTCTTGAAACATCAATACGGTTATTCGCTATCATTTCAATCATTTGTATTTCACCATTCCCGTTTGTTACAGTAAGCCGTTCTATAGTATTAAGGGGGTTATTAAAGTGAATTTGATCCTGAACTGGATTGGGGAAAAATGAAATGTTGATTTCATTTTGATTAGAAGAAATGTCAGCGGTATTTATACCAATTAGCTCATTAAATTCAGATATTGAACCATTGAAAATATTTAAATCCACATCACCTATTATTCCCGGAACTTCTCCCCACCACGAATATTGTTTAAATAACCAATCATCCCATACGCCTATATTTACTGGAGGGGTTAAGGATTCATCAGGCTGTGCAAACCACAAACCATAGTTATTTACACTACTATTTAAATAATTTGCATAGTTCCCATTTACATATATAATTGGAGTAATTCCAGTTTGAGTTTCAACCGTACTCATCCATTCCATCACCCATGAGCTAAGTTCATTTGAAGTAAACAAATCTGTAAGGACGATGCTTTGACCATTAGAGTACGGGTTTTCGAGGTCAAGAACAGGAGGGAGGAATCCCGCTCCAATGTATGCCCCTGCTGAAGACAAAAAATTTGATGCGTCTTCCGTGGCCAGATTGTTGTCAGGACGAGCAAAGTGATAAGCACCCATTACAACCCCAGCGTTTAATCCGTTGGTCATATTGTTTATGAACTGAGGGTCTTGATAGGTCATTCCTTCAGAAGCTTTTGCCCAGGCATAAACCTGACCATCATTTGCCACATTATTCCAGTCAATATTACCTTGCCAATTAGAAACATCTATACCATGTACATTTTGTCCCAATGAGAGATGAGACATGAAAAGAACAATAAGTAATGAGAATACAGGTTTAGTCAATTTATTTCTATTCTTGAGGTGTGTCATAAATATAGCAATAGTCATCTCAACACAAGTAAAAATACATTAATTTTGCCCTATGAAAAGAATTGAAATTACTGAGCTTCTAAAAAACGGAAGTAATCATTTGGGAAAAACCATTATTGTCAAGGGATGGGTTCGTGCTTTTAGAAGCAATCGATTCATCCAGCTGAATGATGGGTCTTGCATGGGTAATATTCAGGCGGTAATTGATTTTGAGAATATCGATGAAAACATATTAAAGAAAATCACCACAGGAGCCTCTGTTTCTGTTGAAGGTGATTTGGTTGCTTCCCAGGGATCGGGACAAGCATTTGAAATTCAGGTTTCACTTCTTGAGATTATTGGTGAAGCCCATCCTGACGAGGTTCAAAAAACAGTATTGCAACCTAAAAAACACAGTCTTGATTTTTTGAGGGAGCAAGCACACTTGCGTTTCAGAACAAACACATTTGGTGCTGTTTTTAGAATTCGTCATGCTGCATCTTTTGCCATTCATCAATTCTTTAACGAAAGAGGATTTAACTATATCCATACCCCAATTTTAACTGGTTCAGATGCTGAAGGAGCAGGTGAAATGTTTAGGGTAAGTACACTGGATCACAAAACACCCCCATTAGACGGTCAAGGTGAGGTGGATTACAGCAAAGACTTCTTTGGTAAGCAAGTAAACCTCACGGTCTCTGGACAATTAGAGGCTGAACTAGCGGCATTAGGATTAGGAAAGGTATATACCTTTGGACCCACATTTAGAGCTGAAAATTCAAATACCTCAAGACACCTTGCCGAATTTTGGATGATTGAACCGGAGGTGGCGTTTAATGATTTGAATGACAATATGGATCTCACTGAAGACTTCTTAAAATATTGTTGTAACTATATTCTGGAAAATTGTGACGAGGAATTGAAGTTTTTAGATGAGCGTTTAGCGAAGGAACAATCTCAAAAGCCACAAAACGAAAGGAACAAATTGGGATTAATTGAGAGCATCAAGTTTGTAGTTGATAACCCATTCAAAAGATTGAGCTATACGGAGGCAATAAATACATTATTGAATTCTAAACATTACAAGAAAAAGAAATTTCAATTTCCAGTAGAATGGGGTGTAGATTTGCAGAGTGAGCATGAAAGATACTTAGTTGAGAAAGAATTCAACTGCCCCGTAATTTTAAAGGATTATCCAGCTAAAATCAAGGCTTTTTACATGCGTGTCAACGATGATAACAAAACGGTAGCAGCCATGGATGTTTTGTTTCCTGGAGTGGGAGAAATCGTCGGAGGCTCTCAAAGAGAAGAAAGACTTGATGTTCTCAATTCAAAATGCGAAGAATTTAAGATTGAAAAAGATGAGTTGTGGTGGTATCTAGAAACGAGAAAGCTAGGAACTGTTCCCCATGCTGGTTTCGGTATGGGCTTTGAGCGATTGGTCATGTTTTTAACTGGAATGTCAAACATCAGAGATGTCATTCCTTTTCCCAGAACCCCAGATAACGCAGAATTTTAATGGCATAAAAAAAGCCGGATTGATATCCGGCTTTTGATTTTAGTCTAATTTTTCTCAATTAGATTTCTTTGATTCGGCTTTCCCATTTCACCTTTTTTACCTGGCTGAGATCCTTTCATGCGTTCCATTAATCGTTTCTTGAATTCTTTTTCTGCCATTTTGAGTTCAAAAATCCGCTTATAGCCAATAACCTCAGCCATCTTATCCCCATATTCGTTTTTGATTTCAAGGCTTTTTTCTTCACTTTCGCGAGAACCTTGGATAATTGACCTGTAGGTCGCATCATCCAATTCAGTTTTGCCTTCTTTTATTGGTGCATATAGCTTTTTCATGGAAGATCTGTTTTCTTTTATTTTTTTGTGCATCTCATTGTAAATGGGCCAAAATTCCTGAGCTTCCTCAGTAGTCAATTCAAGCTTTTGAGTAAGAAAGGCAATTTTTCTTTGTTCGATTTTTTCTTTTTGAATTTTAGGATTTTTGCTTCGCTCTTGGGCAAATGCCGTTAGGCTTCCTAATAAAATAATACTTACTAATACATGTTTCATAATAATTGATTTTAAAAAATTAATAATTCGTCTTCAAATTCATCTAGGTCAATATTTTCACTTTCTATATAATCCATAATTTCATCCTGACTGATGTTGGAAAAAAGATCTAATTCACCTCCAATATCATCATATTCGAGTTCTTCGGTACGAAAGCTTTCTTCAATTTCTTCTATGGTAAAGTCATCCAGATGTTCATCTACATACGCATATATTTCTTCATCATTAACGTCAAATAAAATATCTTTCTCAACTTTTAGCTCTTTTATGGGTTGAGTAAAGTCTTTAAATAAGACAAAAGCAATTAGTAAAACAGCGGCAGTAGCTAATGACATGCTAATTATTTTAGTAAAAACTCTAGTTTTAAAATGAGGCCTTGGATTTTGCCTTGCAACTTTAGCGGACAAAGATTCAAAGAATTCGTTATCAGGAGTATTAATTTTTTCCCGAGAGAGATGATCCAATATGTCCTTTTCTTTTTTCATTTTATTCTTTGACTATTAAAAACCCTAATGGTTTAATTTTGCTCTTAAAAAATTAGTTATTTTTTCCTTTGCTATATGATAGCTCGCCTTTAATGCTCCCTCAGACGTGCCTGTACATTTGGAGATCTCACTGTATTTTAGATTCTCAAAATACTTTAATTCAAATATGATGGCTTGTTTTTCAGGTAACATGTCAATGGCATCGCGTAGAAACTGATATACCTGCTCCCCTTCAAAAGAATCAAGTCCATGGTGACCAGGTATCACTTGAATTATCGAGCTGTCAATTGACAAATGCTTTCTTCTGTTTTCATGAGCCAATGTGGTTAATGCTTCGTTATGTGTGATTCGGTATATCCAGGTATATAAATTGGATTCTTTTTTATAGCTCGGGAGATTCTTCCATATTTTGATAAATACATTTTGAAGGACATCTTTGGCAATTACATCATTTTGCACAATTCTAAAAATCTGATTATAAAGCTTTGGACCATATCTTAAGGTAAGTGCTTTGAAAGCATTTTCAGCATCAGGCCCACCTGATACAATTTGATTTACCCATATTATCTCATCGGATTTCATGTATTGACTCTTATCAATTATAATTCCTTGTCTCTATTTGACCATAGAAAAGGCAAAAGGTTTATTTGTCATTCAAAAATTCTTTAAACCATAAACCAGAATCTTTAATGGTTCGTTTTTGAGTGTTGAAGTCCACATGAATCAGGCCAAACCTTGGATCATAGCCCTCGCTCCATTCAAAATTATCAGTGAGACTCCAAACGAAGTATCCAGTTACTGGTGCGCCTTCCTTTTTTGCTTTGAGTACATTTTTTAAATAAGAATTAAAAAATGAAATTCTCTCGTTATCATGAACACGTCCATCTTGAACAACATCTTTAAAGCATGCTCCATTTTCTGTAATGATGATATTATCAATATCGTATTTTGAGAATTGTTTGATAACCTTATACATCCCTTCAGGATAAACTTCAAATTTCATTTCGTTCATCGGGACCCCCCTTTTTTCAGCTGAAATTTGTTTAGACCACAGGAATGGTATGAAAACACTCTTTTTTGCAACAACCCTAAAATAATTTTGAAGACCAATAAAATCAAATTTAAATTTCAATCGATCTTTGTCTCCAGGTTCAAAATAACGCTCTATTCTTTTCAAAGCAGGTAGTCCATCTATTGGATAACCGAGCCCTAATGAAGGTTCAATGTATAGTCTATTAAGCAGGGCATCCATTCTTTTTACGGCCTTCGAATCTTTATGCGCTGATACAGGGTCGTCTCTGTAAGGGTCAATTTGTGAACAGCTAAAAGTACTTCCCACATTCGCATCTGGAATGTTTTTTCTTATCATTCGTCCTCCGTCAGCCATTGCAAGACAGGCATGGTGAGTAGCTTTAAGAAATTTGTATGGGCCTTTTTTCCCAGGAGCATGGTAACCCAACATATATCCTAATCCAATGAATGCTGCAGGTTCATTCATTACCATCCAGTTTTTGACTTTGGATCCATATTCACTCGTACAAAATGATACGTATTCATTAAACCAATTTAGAATCTCTCGGTTTGCCCACCCTCCCCGATCTTGTAGTTCCTGAGGGAGGTCCCAATGGTACAATGTAATCCAAGGTTCAATATCATTTTTAAGGCATTCATCGATCACCTTGTGGTAGAAAGCCACCCCTTTAGGATTTATGACACCAGTGCCCTCAGGAAAGATTCTTGACCAGGAGAGCGAAAATCGAAAAACATCAAAACCCATTTCTTTAAGAAATGAAATATCCTCTTTATATCGATGGTAAAAGTTAGTTCCCTCATCTCCGTTTTCCCGATTATGTATCTTTCCTTTTTTGTGTGAAAACACATCCCATATTGATGGTCCTTTGCCGTCAATGTTCCAAGCGCCTTCGACCTGGTATGCGGCACATGCGGCACCCCATTTGAAAGCTGTTCCAAAATCAGAGGCAGTTAGTGAAGCATCATTTTGGTTGGATTGCGAATAGACCGAAACAAACCAAAGAGGCAAAAGAAAAAAAATAGATAGATATAGTGTACGTGTGGTAAAACGGTTTTTTTTCAAAGTTATATTTTGAGTTTTAAAGTATTAAATGTGTTTTCCCTTTATTCAAGGAGTTCAATGCAAAAGTGTACATATTGTTTTCATTTATGTATATTTAGCTTCTCAAAAATAAAAATAAACAATATGAAAAAAATTATATTATTAACTGTGGGGGTTCTTTTCTCTATAGTTAGTCTATCTCAATCTGTTCAGATTGATGAAGTAAAAGGCATGAGATTTAGTGGTGTTCAACCGATAATGTCAAATAATGGAGAATCTGTTGCAGGTTATTATACGTATTACCTTGCGGATAAAGGGGCAAAGGGAATGCGAACTCTAGAGTTCTGTATCATAGACAAGGGGGTTACCAAGGTTTCCAAAGCTCAAATAGAGCTACACAAATGGGCGACGTTAAACAATACTGTATTTAATGGAAAAAACTTTCTGATCTCTTATGATGACAGGAAAAACAAGCAAATTGTTTTTACCACCTTGGATTTAGATGGAAATATTGTTGCTACTGAGAATATTAAGGCTGACAAAAAAAGAACGGCATTTAGTGTCGTATACCCTGGGTCAAATGGGAATGGCTTTTATGTAGTACGTCCAGCATTAGTGAAAAATCGAGTTCGCGGTCATTACCTTGAAAAAATAGATAACAACCTCCAAAAGCAATGGAGTATTGAGGATATAGCTGACAAGGGCTATATTGGAATAGCAACACTCGTGAACAACGAAAATCGAGTTGTGGTATGGAGAGAACATGGAAAGGGAATTAACAAGCTTAAGCCTCAAGTCATTTGTTATGATGCTAATACTGGTGAGACTGTATTCACAAGAGACGGTTATGATGGGGAAAGCACCATTCTTTATAATCAAATCAGATTAGATGACAATAACAACATCCTAATAGGAGGAGCTTATGTTGATGGAGAAAGATACAAATCGGTGAACAACACGGGGGTATATTTATTAAAGCTTAATGCTGATGGAGAGGAGAGCTTTTACACTAAGATTGTTACAAAAGAAGAAATTCAACCGGTACTGAAAAAGGTAAGCAAAGGAATTGCAGTAGGCAGTAAAGATAAAATCTGGTTAGAGGATGTGATAATAGATGGGGAAGAGATTGTTCTAATTTCTGAAATGTTTAGAAAAAACTTTAATCCAAAACCACAGGCCTTTCAGGGACCAAGAGATTTGATTACGGGAAAATGGATTGGCGATATGAGCTATAGAAACGAAAAAGGAAAAGCACCTAAGGTTACTTTTGAAATTATGGATTATATTCTTTTCAAATTTGATTCTGAAGGATCTCTCTCTGAAATTCAGCCTATTGCAAAGGATGGCTATAACAAGTTAACAGTATACACGCCTTACGTGAATCTTTATGGGATGAGTATGGCTGCAGTAGTAGAAAGATTGGGCTGGTTTGATTATGGCTTTACTACTACAAATTCTGCAGGTGAAAAAATCATGGTTTGCTCCAATAATGCTGAAGCTAGAAAACCCCAGGTTTTTACTTATCAGTTGAAAGGAGAATTTGCACAATCTCAAATAGATTTAAAACAGGAAGCTAAAATAAATTTAGATGACGGAAGAGTAAGCTATTTCAACCCTATGAGAAATGAAGGGTCTAATATTGCTGTTGCTTATTACCAACGAAAATTAAAAAGAATAACGGTAAATATTGAATCAGTGGAATAATCAAAGACCACAATTAGCATTAATGAAGGGGCGCAGCGCGCCCTTTTTTAATTGTGTAATTTGAAAAAATGGGGTAGCTGGGCTTATTCGAGGTTGGTATGGTTGTTGCTTTTATGTGGTATAACCTTATCAAACTTAAAATATGAAAACTTTTCTCTTTATCCTCGCTTTATCAATTTTCACAAATAGTAATATATTTTCACAGCAAGTTATTGTAAATGGATTCAATATTAATCAGGATGGCATTACCTATGTTGAAATGGAACTTAAAAGAAAACCATTTTCGACATATTATTGGGTGAATATAAATTTCGGTCAAGAGCAAGGCTTGTTGGCTGAGAAAAGTCGTTTACAGAAATCAAGTGGGCAAGGAGACATGTTATTTAATTCAAAAATAAATGTGCTTAATTATATGTCGAAAAATGGCTGGGAGTATATTGGAGAGGTAACAAAGGCAAGCAAAATTTTACCTGGTGGAATTTGGCTAATGCGTAAAGT
>JBELDA010000025.1:0-31163 GCA_042094515.1 Crocinitomicaceae bacterium | reverse complement strand
CGTAATTCAAATGGAAAAAACAAATCTAAAAAACATCATTCAAGGCATACCCAAGGCAGAGCTTCATCTCCACATTGAAGGGAGCTTTGAGCCAGAACTTATGTTCGAAATTGCAAAAAGGAACAACATTACTTTGGCTTACGACTCTGTCGAGTCCTTGAAAAAGGCGTATAAGTTTAATAACCTTCAAGAATTTTTAGACATCTATTATATAGGTGCTCAAGTACTCATTCACGAGCAGGATTTTTACGACCTGACGTGGGCTTACCTCACAAAGGTGAACAGTGAAAATGTCGTTCATGTAGAGGTGTTTTTTGATCCTCAAACACATACTGATCGAGGCGTTCCTTTTGATATTGTAATTAAAGGCATATACCGAGCCCTTGAAAAAGCCAAGGCTGAATTTAATATGTCTTACAAACTGATTATGTCTTACTTGAGACATTTGAGTGAAGAGGAAGCTTTTAAAACGCTTGAGTCTTCAATTCCTTATAAGGATTGGATTGACGGTGTAGGATTGGATTCTTCTGAGCTAGGAAACCCCCCAAACAAGTTTGAAAACGTATTTAAGGCCTCTGCCGAGCAAGGATACAAATTGGCCGCTCATGCTGGGGAAGAGGGCCCTGTGGAATATATCTGGGAAGCGATTAACCTTCTAAACGTAGATAGAATTGATCACGGAAACCGTTGTCTAGATGATGAAAAATTGGTGCAGGTGCTCATAGAAAAAAACATGGGCTTGACCCTGTGTCCATTGAGCAACGTAGAGCTCAAGGTCATTCAAAAAATGGAAGAGCACCCCGTTCTAAAAATGCTAGAGAAAGGACTTTTGGCTACGATTCACTCCGATGACCCTGCCTATTTTGGAGGTTATATGAATGAAAATTATTTGGAAACAGCCAAAGCATTGAATCTCACTGAGGCTCATTTGATGCAGCTGGCCATTAATGCCTTTGAAGCAAGCTGGTTGAGTACTGAGGACAAGCAACAACATATTGCTGAAGTAAAAGAGTATTTTAAGACACTCCATTCTTAATTAAAAAAGGGACCTTTATCACACCATGACCCAAATAAATAAAAGAAGAGATTTTGTAAAGCTATTGGCCCTAGCAGGGTTGAGTCTATACCTTCCCGCTTGCACATCCGATGAGCGAAAAAAACAAAGCAATTCAAAAAAAAATAAAGAAAAGGACCCTGTTTCAGAAATAGAAGAGGCAATAAAGTCTAATAATGTTACCTACCTCAAAAAATCAGACGAACCATTTGATGAACTCAACCAAGGGTTTAATCTTGCAGCAGGAAAAGTTCCTGCATTGATTGCCCTGTGTATGAATACACAAGGAGTTTCTGAGGCCATTATGTTTGCTCGCAAAGAAGGATTAAAGGTTGCCGTTAAAAGTGGCGGTCATAGCTTTGAAAATTTCTCTTCAATAGACGATGGTCTGCAAATAAACCTTTCTCTCATGAATGAGGTAAAGTGGGTTGATCAAACTGCGGTATCCATTCAGCCTTCATGCACCCTTCGCGAGATGTATGATGCTTTGCTGCCTAACAATCGAATTATTCCTACGGGATCATGTGGGGGTGTTGGTGTTGGAGGCATTACCCTTGGGGGAGGCTATGGGTTTTTTGCACGTAAATATGGACTGACTTGTGACGCCGTGAAAGAAATAACATTTGTAGACGGAACAGGGGAAATTCATCAAGTAAAACGAGGAGAAGAATTGATGTGGGCACTTAAGGGAGGTGGCAACGGAAACTTTGGTGTTGTTAGTGAATTTACTTTTAAGACTCTTCCTGCTCCCGAATCCTTTACCCGTCATCGATTTAAGGCATATAAACTGGACAAGCCTAGAACAAAAGAATTACTTCAAACCTATTTCAACTATTCCAAAGAGCTGCCCGAATCTTGTTTTGCGGCATTCGTTTTAAATTACAAAACATTGGTGCTGCTTATTACCAATTACGGTCCCAAGAATGAGGCTCTTGATAACATGATTAAAGCCTTTTCTGAAATCTGTGATGATGTGTCCATAGGTGCACCAAAGAACCTCGCCGAATCCCTACGAAACTATTATGGTATTGAATATCCCATCTACTTTAAAAATGCTTCTGCCGGGTATTATGAAAACTATGAGACTATTGCCTCAAGCATAGATCAGGTATTGGATATTGTTTTTAGAAAAAGAGGGCTTATTTATCAGATCAATACGCTGGGGGGCAATATAAATAATCCCGAATTTGAGAACGAGTCTTGCTATCCGCATAGATCATCTCCTTATTTATCAGAATTACAATATTATTGGGATGAGAAAAAGGACCCCACCGCACTACTCAAGTCCTTTGATGAAATTCAAAACATACTCTACGAAAACGGCATACGTAAGCAATACAGGAATTACCCAAGTTTGGGTTTTAAGGATTGGGAAAGGGCTTATTTTGGAGATAGCTACGAAAGGCTCCAGGAGATAAAAAAAGCTTATGACCCAGAAAACCTATTTGACCATGCGCAGAGTGTTAACCCAAGCTAAAGTGAGTGCCGCTGGTCGCATAAGCTCTTCAGAAAGAGAATAAAGACTTAATTTTAGTCTAATAATTGAATTAATGAGTTTTTTAAAAGCAGAGTGGCGAAAATTGGCAATAGCAAACTTTGAGGTTGACAAAAAGGTGTTGCAAGAACATGTTCCATATGGCACTGAATTGGACCTTTGGGAAAACAGGTGCTATGTAAGCCTTGTAGGTTTCATGTTTGTAAATACAAAAGTTTTAGGTGTAAAGGTTCCATACCACACAAACTTTGAAGAAGTAAACCTAAGGTTTTATGTAAAGCGGCTTCACCAGGGAGAATGGAAAAGGGGTGTTGTTTTTATTAAAGAAATTGTTCCAAGAATAGCAATAAGCTTTGTCGCGAATGTTGTTTATAATGAGAATTATCAAACCTTAAAAATGCGACATCGATGGGAAGAATTAGAGAGGGGTCGACTTGCTGAATACCAATGGAAGAAAAATGGCAAATGGCAAACTTTCAGGGTTAATTCAGAAACGGAGTCTTCGGAAATTAAAGCTAATAGTGAAACTGAATTTATTACTGAACACTATTGGGGGTATTCAAAGAGAAAAAATGGCTCATCAAATGAATATGAAGTGACACACCCAAAATGGAGGCATTATGAGGTTCTAGATTACATGTTAGATGTTGATTTTAAAAAAACATATGGTGCTGCTTTTGAGTTTTTAAACTCCCAAGAACCGTGCTCAGTCATGCTGGCCGAAGGGTCAGAAATAAGTGTTGAAGGAAAAACCATAATTTCAAAATAAAAATAAGAGTTAAGAATCCTCTTTTTTAGTACGTTTTAATTACAACAAAACCTCTTTTTTCTCTTTCGTAAAAATTCTAAAAAATGTATCTTGCCCACTCATCTAAAGATGAATAAAATGGAATACGAAAAAATGCATACGTATATTAAGGCTGTAATCAAAAATCTTCCAGTAGATTGGTTGAATTTAACCACCCATCGCTTAGATATTTATGACGAGTCTAAGGCAAAAAGTCAATTCCTAGAGCAGTTTGAAAGCTTGTTCAAAAGTGGCAATTCAGAGCCGTCGGCATTGAATGAATTACCAACTGCTTTTGACTATATTCGACTTGGGCACCCTCTATCCTGTTTATTGGAATGGATGGTCGCTTATTCTCATCGAATAAAAGCCGATAATGTCATAAGCTTTGATTCGAATACGGTTCCCATAATGTCAATTTTAAGAAAGAATCTATTGATCCAAAAAAAAACTCGAATCTTATACTCTGGTAAATTGCCTAGCTTTTTCAATCAAGAGATTCTTCAATCAGTGTATGGATACGAATTTGTACTAAAAAGAATTGAAAATACTGAAACACTGTCTCCTTTCGAGGGAAGTACCATTTTCATTTCCTGCACGGACGATATATGTGATTTCAATTTAGAAAACAACTATGACTTTTTAGTGAACTTTCACATAAGTTTGGGTAGTGTTCTTGTTGTCAATGGTAATCATAATGAGGAGTATGTTTCAGAAATTCAACACGTCAGAAGACGTGAAACCGTTGCCATGACTCCTGCGAATGCCTATAATGTAATCAATTCAAAAATAAATGATACCCCTATTCAAAATCAGAATACGGAACTTGAAGGCAACAGAAAAAAGGCCCTGGAAGAAATCAAGGCGATTACCGAAACAAATGTAACACCTCTTGTGGCATCAAGTGGCTTGTCCATTCAGTATGCCATAGTAATAGGTCTTATTGATTATGCCAGAGAAAATCATAACGGGAAAAAAATTAAATTGATTGTACCCACCAATTGTTATGGGGGAACCAATGATCAAGCACGGCGTGTTGCTGCATGTATTGATGGTGTTGAGATTACAGATCTACATGTGGATGGTGAGGATGATATGGTACGAAGTATTGATCTTGTTTTAGATCAGGTGGCAAAAGAAGATGCTATACCATATATTATAGCTGAAATCCCTACGAATCCCAGGGTTGAGGTTCCCGACCTTGATGAACTGCGAATCGTTTTAAGTAAGCAAAGAAGAACAGAGAGTGGGAGCATCGCTATAGATCCTGTTTTTATTCTCGATCAAACTTTTTGTCCTAACATTCACTTTTTAGGTAAAGGAGAAATCTTATCTGAAATTAGAGCGATATCCTATGCGAGTGGTTCGAAATTCCCAAGTGGAGGAAAATGTACGGCGGGTTACTGTGTAGCAAATGAAAAAGCAGAAGGTTTAATGAAAAAAATAGAGCTTCATTTGTCTATTTGCGATAATGAAGCAACTCCTCTTCAATATAAAATCTTAAGTGAACAGTTGCCTTCAATGAATAAGCGAATTCATAAAGCATATATGAATACCAGAGCATTTGTGAGCTTCATTAAAGAAACATTACCAGAAGCAAAAATTAATTTCGTTTCTGAGGAATTAGCAAAAGAAGGTTTTACCCCTTCAGTTTTCTCACTGGATCTTCCAACTAAAGGTAACACAGATGAAGAGCGCGAAATGTACAAAAGAGCTTTAAATCTTAAGCTAATTGGCCTCATGATTCAAAATATCCCTAACGAAAGCAAATACTGTGTCAGCTATGGACAGCTTAAAGGCTGTTACTGGACAATTCCGGCTACATCTACTCAGGGCACAACAAAAGAGGGAGACAAGGATTATATTGCGAGAGTAGCGCTTTCTCCTGACATGGACCTTGAGCTTCATAAGAAGGTCTTTTTAAACTTTGTCGAAGAGATTTAAATACCTTCGTATGTCTCGTTTATTAGAAATTACCCTAATGTACTCCTCCTCAGTCGAATTACATGACTAAAGAAAAATCAGAGTGATACTCCTTTTTAAATCAATTAACTCAAAATTGTTGTTAACTTCAACTCTATGCTACTCAACATGTTTCGATACTTTTTCTTATTCCTATTTGTCTTTTCTTTCAAACAATTAAATGCGCAATTTAATCCTCACGCGGGAATCATTCCGTCCTATACCGAGGGGGCAATTGTATCCGTATCTTCTATGACTCCTTTTACATTCGTGGAGAACATTATTGACGGAGAGGAAGGTACCTTCTGGCAATCAGAAGGAGCCCTTCCTACTGGTTTTATAATTCGTCCAGACCTTAACATTTTATTGGGTCTGGGGGGCACCACGGCATCTACCAATTCTGGGGAGCTTATTGATTCAGTAATCACGGATGGAAGCGTATATACTGGTTTACAAATACCCCCCGTTTCTGGTAAGGCATGGGTAGAGATTGACCTAGGAGGATCTAACCCGATTCGGTCGCTATCTCTTAAAGGAATTGTAGGAACAGATTCTATTTCCATCTGGATATTTCACAGTGCAAGTGATTCGGTTAAAATGGGAGCTTATACCTCCTCTGATAATTACAATTGGAAACACCTGTCGTTAGTTGATACGATAACCAAAGTTCTTTTAGAGTCCGGTAATCAATTCACTATTACGGAAATTGGAGCTCTAGGTGAAATACCTACTGAATATGCGGTAATTGATCTTGGGACGATAAAGAATATTGGCGTTATAGAAACCAGACATTTCACAAGTAATGGTGTGACTGCTTCTGAGGTTCTACTGAGCCTAGATAGTATAACATGGACCAAAGTAGCTGACCTAGACCCTTTAGCACTGACGCTAATAACTAATCGGTTACCCATAGAAATTCCTGCCCGCTACATAAAACTAAAGCATACGATGGTAGAAGAAAACTGGCAAAAAGCAAATATCTGGGAAATCAAAGCATACGATAAATACGGAAGATACGGCCCCTTACCTCCCCCATCTCCCAATACAAATAAACTATCCGATATGTTTGGAGTCAATGGAATCTGGGGTTGGGGACACGGTATCTATTCTGATTTACTAGCTCCGGGTGAAGGAGCATATAAGTATAGCCAAATATGTTCGCATGCACGAAACTATCACAATATGAGCTGGGACATTAATGACCCCGATGACGTTCCTGATTTTAATGAAATGCCGGGCAGTCTTGCACAGTGGTGGCTTGACTGGGATAGAGAGTATGAGGTCTGGAATTCTGCAGGACTAGATGTTATAGCCAGTATACAGTTTTCCAATTCTACTCAGCCAGAAAGTTCCTGGGATAATCCTTATCAAGCTGCTTATAATTATGGGTTTGCTTTTGCCCAGCATTTTGGTCCAGGAGTGGGGAATGGTTTGGTAAAAAGAATAGAGGTTGGTAATGAGCCGTGGGACTATCAAGCTTCTTTTTACCGGGAAGTCCTTCAAGGAATGGCAGAAGGAGTAAAAGCCGCTGACCCAGATCTATTGGTTTTTCCTTGTGCTCTTCAGGCAGTAGATTCCAGCGCAGAAGTGGGTAACTACCTAAACTATGCAGGAGTAAGGTTATTGGACTCTGTGGCCCCTTATATAGACGGCATAAATGTTCACTATTATAGTTATTATAATGATTCTACAGGGGTTAGGCGAGCAACCTATCCTGAAAATTATATCTCCTCTATGCGTGGTGTTCTTAATGACTTGAGATATAGAGATGCCAATTTTCCAGGAAAAAAGATATATGTCTCGGAATGGGGATGGGACTCTGATGGAGCAGGAGAGCCTTGTACACATAACGAATGTGTTTCGGAAACAGCTCAAGCTATTTATGGGATTAGGTATGCGCTGATGCTAAACCGTCTTGGAGTAGATGATATGACCTGGTTCTTTTATGCTAACTCAAATAGTGGCTCTTCTCTTTATTCTCGATCGGGTCTTACGGGGTCTATTTCGACCTCCTTTTTAGAAAAAAAATCATTCATAGCATTTGATGCCCTTCTTCATCATATAGGCAACGATTATTTTTTGGATACCCTTGTAGAAAATGATGACCATTGGGTTTATTTGTTTGGAGATTCAACTGGAACTCCAACTTATTTAGTCGGGTGGCGACCTGTAGATGAAATAGACGAAAACAGCTCTTCCGTTTCTTTTCCAATAGCTTATGCCCCTGATTCAGCCTGGACTGTTTCAGGCCTATCTTCCACAGGAAGTGATGCGCCCCTTCCTTCCTATTCGGGAGGAAACATGACGCTCTCCTTATCCGGGGTTCCCTTGTTCGTTAAGCTACAAAACCCACCTGTTGTTTCTTCTATTGAGAGCCTCAAAAAGAAGGTGAAAGTCTACCCAAACCCCACAAGTGGAGAGGTGTTTATAGACGGTTATGATTCGTTTGAAGGAGTGGTTATTAAGCTTAAAGATTGTCTAGGGCAAGAAATTAAAACATGGGAAGGCGGCACTAAATCCATAAATATTTCCAATCTACCACAGGGTATTTACTATTTATCCTTGTATGGTATAGACAAGCCCCTCATTTTTCAATTAATCAAAGTGGATTAATCATAATATTCTATCTTTTGACTTTCTCTAAAAAACTCATCATAGGTACTTCCTCCCCCATATGGTATATCATGATTTAGCTTAATGAAACGCTCTTTCCAATTGTTCTTTTCATCATACTTATAAGTATACTCAAATGTTAGTCTTGCTCTTCCATCCATTTCCATATTTGTGTATTCTGAAACAAGATCGTTTTTAGAATTATACTTGTATTCTTTGTATTGATACCACATTTCCTGAAGCGTATCACCACTCATATAGCTCGATATGTTTTCTTGAGAATCATAGCTCCACTGCACTTCTTGATTCAATTCATCAGGGTTTTTAGGAATAAAGGATTTCCCCGTTAAATTTTTCATGTTGCCTTCATTATAATGAAACTTCATGCTTCCTTCTGTAGTGGTGTATCCCTCTCTAATTGTATTGATTTCTTTACACTTATTGGAATTTGCCAAATACTTATATTCTCTCATATTTAAAGTGTCCTCGACAGGGATACCTATTTGAATCGTCTTTTTTGTTACCCTATCCTCTTCATATTCAAAAACAAGCCTGTGGTGATTGTTCCCGTTAAATGGATCTCCCCAATTTCCATGAGATTCAATCGCAACCAATAAACCTTTATCATAAAAGTATCTAAGAGATCTAGATTCCCAGTTCTTTGCGGGAAAGCGCTCATACTTCCTCCATATGTTTGCTACATGTTCTTGAACCTTTAAAATTCTTTGTTGATCGTCATAATCTATAAAAACTATAATCATTGTGTCTCCTTTATTGGTTTTTTCAAACCGACTTGTGAGCTGCCCCTGTTGATTAAAATTCAATTGCTTTATAAAGTGGTGATCGCACCAGACACCATGCTTAATTTCATATTCCTCTTGGTCATTTTGGGTTTCAAACGTCTGCATACAGCTCTTTACATCTCCTCTTAACCCAAAATCAGCTGCCATATGTAGATATTCCAATTGGTTGATTGGTTCATCTTTCCATAGGCTTTGTTGGGCATTCAGAAAAGGAGCCATTATTAAAAAACACAGTGTGAAATATTTCATAATTTAAAGAGTTGATCATTTCGTTCACTTATTGTAAATCCATTATCACTTATGGTTACAATTAGAATTACTCTTACTAATCAAAAATTCTGCCATAAAAAAAGGGCGCCTAAGCGCCCTTAACTTTTTATTTGTGATTCTTATTTAATCACAACATTTGAGTTTGTAGTTAATCCGTTAGTGTCAACAGAAATTACATACGTTCCTTTAGCAAAACCTTCTGTAGAGAAAGAAATTACTTGAGTTCCATTTGCTCCTGAAGCAACCTGAGTTCCCAATACTCTTCCTTGAAGATCCATAATTGATACATAGGTATCATTTGTGTTTTCAAAAGAAATATTTACAACATCAGTTGCTGGATTAGGATATACTTGAACGTTGTCCAACTCAGCCTCAGCAATTCCTGAAGAAGCAGTCGTTCTTGCAACACCATCAGAAATCAGCTCAGCACCGAACCCTCCTGCGGAAACATTAGTAATTGATACGCCATTTGAAAGAATTGCAAATCCAAATCCTCCATTAGGGTTCTCACTTGTTCCATACTGCTGTCCGTCTCCGAAAGAATCATAAAGCTCAAATGAATAACAGTCTTCACCTGCTGGAAGTGTTACCTCATGCACCATAGTGGTATTTGCATCAGGTCCGCCACCACCCCACTGGTCATCAGTACCTTCAGTATAAGGCCCGCCTGAAGCGACAGTGCTTCCTGCAGAGTTTTTCAATGCCCAAGACGTTTCTACAGCATAAAGATCAGTAAATACATTTACAGTAATGTTCAATCCAGCTTCAGGTGCTAAAGAAAGTTCAGCCGTAGAAGTTGTAGATGGAGCATACTCCGGACTTGGAGATGCAGATGAAAATGCCGTTCCTCCATTCACTGTTTGAACCTCAGCCGTGTAAGAACCAACTCCTACTCCTGTAAAAGTTACTGTACCCTCAGCAAACTGAGCTACGTTTCCTGAAAAAGATTGAGAACCTACTTGGTTTCCTGAACCGTCAGTTAAAATAACATTTGCGGAAGTAACTGTGTTCGTACCGTAATTCGTAAATGAAATAGCAACATCTCCAGAAACACTGCAAAGAACACCGTTTCCGTCTTTCATTCCAAGGTGATTTTCAACACCAGTAACACCTTGACCACAAGTTCCTTGAACATCTGACAATAAATCCGATGCTGAAGCTCCTCCTGTTGAAGCATAAGTTGTTCCGTCAGGACAAACTCTAAAAAGAGTTGGGTAAGCAGATATTTGGTAAGCAGATGCAATTGATGCATCATCAAGAACTGGGTATGGAGTTCCTGTCATCCAGTCTCCCTGTGTGTTACCACCAGTTCCTTCTAAGTCAGCCGTTGTCGTCTGACCGTCACCCTCTACAAAAAAGATCATGATTTCATCAGAACCATTTGGACCATATGCATTGTAAAGGTTTCTTAGGGTATGTGCTTGGTGCATTCCCCAACATGGTCCACACCATGTAGCAGAAACATCAATAATTACCGTTTTTCCTTGTGCTAGATAATCAGACAATGTGTGACTGTTGCCCCACTGGTCTGTTGAAGTAAAATCAGGTGCAGAACTTCCGTCCGCGATTTGTGCAATGGAATTACCCGCAAATAAAGACGAGCAAAGAATTGCTGATAGTAGAATTTTTTTCATTGTTTTTTTTTTTTTAGTCTTGTAAATTTATAACATTAATATGACTTTACGAAATGATTAAGCTAAATTTATGAAAGACCAAATTATAATCTTCTCAGGCGCTGGAATGAGCGCAGAAAGCGGAATTAAAACCTTTCGAGACTCCAATGGCCTTTGGGAGAATTATGACATACATGATGTTGCTACACCTGAGGCCTGGAAAGCAAACCCAGACTTAGTATCTAAATTCTATAATCAACGAAGAAAACAGATTATTGAATCCGCACCAAATGAGGCACACTATGCGATAGCCGAAATGCAAAAGCTCGCGGATGTGAGGATAATTACTCAAAACATTGATGACCTTCATGAAAGGGCCGGGTCTGAAAAAGTAATGCACCTACATGGGAACATTCGATATTCGAAGTCATCGGGTCCAAATCAGGAAAAAGAATATTACCTCATTCCTGGAGCGAGCTTGACTAAAAATGATACTTGTCCTGAAGGGTTTCGGCTTAGACCCCATGTGGTTTGGTTTGGAGAAGCCGTTCCCATGATGGAAAAGGCTATTGAAATGATTCTGGAGGCAACACACTTTGTTGTAATCGGCTCTTCCTTACAAGTATATCCAGCTGCCAATCTATTGGGATATTGTCCAGCAAATGCGAAAAAATGGATTATTGACCCCAAAGCAAACGAAATGGATAACCCTTACGAATTTACATTGATAAACCAGAAAGCGGTAGAAGGCATCAACACCCTGGTAAAGCAGCTTAAACTTTAGCTTTTTTTTCCTGCTCTTTAATGAATAGTTCAATAGCACCAACCATTGAAGGAGCTTTTGGATGCGGCGCTCGGATATTCGGCTTTAAGCCATTTTTAATGGCTGCTGTTGCCGTTGTTGCTCCAAATGTAGCAATCATGGTATTGTTTTGTTTAAAATCCGGGAAGTTTTTCAATAGAGATTCTATTCCTCCTGGGCTAAAGAAAACAAGTATATCATAAAAGACATTTTCAAGATCAGAAAGATCCGCAGCTACCGTTCTATATAGAACTGATTTAGTAAACTGAATATTATTTTCAATCAAGGTATTTGGAATCACGTCTCTTAAAATGTCAGTACAGGGCAGCAAGATATTTTCAGACTTGTGTTTTTTAAGTACGTCTATTAAGTCATGTATATTTTGATTACCAAAAAAGATTTTTCTTTTTCTATAGGCTACAAACTTTTGTAGATAAAGAGCTACAGCTTCTGATATACAAAAATATTTCATCGAGTCAGGAACCTCAAACCTTGTGGCTTCTGCCATTCTAAAAAAATGATCTGCTGCGACCTTTGAGGTAAGAAGCACACCGGTAAAATCTCCAAGATTTACTCTCTGATCCCTAAATTCCTTAGGACTTACACCTTCAACTTTAATAAAAGGCCTAAAATCTATTGTTAATCCCTGTCTTTCCGCAAGCGAAAAATAAGGGGAACGGTTAGTTTGTGGTTTAGGTTGAGAGACAAGTATTGTTTTTATCGCCAAAACTATTTTTATTAAATTCTTTATTAATTAAAATAATTCTCTAAAAAACTTTCCTAAAACGACTAGGGGAAGTATTTCGAGGGTGCAAAGATACAAAATTATATATAACCAATCGTAATTATTTGATTTAGCATATATTAAGCCCTTTACAATCCGTGCTGTTGGTAGTAAGAACAAGGCAATATAGACGAGTGTTTTAAAAATTTCAGAGTGTTCTTCATTCAATAAAATGAGCAGGGCCAAAAGAAATATCACAAGGCCTAAAAAGTTCCAAATCTGGTGTGTGATTACAGACATGTTCTTTCTTAGGTCTGATTCCCTAAGAAGAAAGGAGCTTAAGCGGAAGCTTAGCTGCTGAAAAACAAAGAAAAATGAAAGCATAAGAAAGACACGAAACACTAGTATTTCTAAATCAAAAGATTCATATAAAACTGCAATCATGCAGATATTTAACGATATAAAAAGGTTTAAAGACAATAAGACATGTGCGGCGGGAGAAATAATTTCAGAATCACTAAACGACTCGTTGAAAAATTTGCTCGACCAAAAATCTCTAAATACAATCTTAAAAAGCTGTGGAGACATTAAACGAGACAACCCAATAAACCCAAGACACACCATGATTAAAACCAGCAAGGTGTTTTTTAACACATTTTCTCTTGGGTAGAGCTCAATGGCATGAAATAAATTAACTAATAGAAGCATCTCTGGAAGTAAAATTAATTAGAAATTAAAAACATAAGCCCTGTATAATTTGTTAATTTTGCGATTGTAAAAGCTTTTATTCGATGAAAACAGACCTATACAACCATCCTGATTACTATTTCATGGATGAATTATTGTCAGATGAACACAAGCTGGTAAGAGATGCCGCAAGAGCTTGGGTAAAAAAAGAAGTGTCCCCAATTATTGATGAGGCATATGAAAAAGCCGTTTTTCCAAAACACCTTATTCCTGGACTTGGAGAAATTGGAGCTTTTGGTCCATACATCCCTGAAGAATATGGTGGTCCAGGCTTAGATCAAATTTCATACGGACTCATAATGCAGGAATTAGAGCGTTGTGATTCAGGTCTTCGTTCTACTGCATCAGTACAATCTTCTCTTGTAATGTATCCCATATGGAAATATGGGAGTGAAGAGCATAAAAATAAATTTTTACCGAAACTGGCTTCAGGAGAAATGGTCGGATGCTTTGGACTTACCGAGCCCGATCATGGTTCAAACCCTGGAGGAATGATTACTAATTTCAAAGAAGATGGTGATGACGTAATTTTAAATGGAGCCAAGATGTGGATCTCCAATTCTCCTTTTGCAGATATTGCCGTAGTTTGGGCAAAAAATGAAGAAGGAAGAATCTATGGACTGATTGTAGAACGAGGTATGGAAGGTTTCAGCACTCCTGAAATGCACGGAAAATTGTCCTTAAGGGCCTCTGCAACAGGTGAACTAATATTTGATAACGTTCGTGTTCCTAAATCCAATATTTTGCCTGGTAGATCCGGTTTAGGTGCCCCTTTAAGTTGTTTAGACTCTGCTCGATTTGGAATTGCTTGGGGAGCACTCGGAGCGGCTATGGATTGCTATGATCAGGCACTTCGATATTCTAAAGAGAGAACGCAGTTTGATGTGCCCATTGGTAGTTTTCAGCTGATTCAAAAAAAGCTTGCAGAGATGATTACTGAAATCACAAAGGCACAGCTCCTTACCTTCAGGCTCGGAGAGCTGAGAAACGAAGGAAAAGCGACCTCTGCACAAATCTCAATGGCAAAAAGAAATAATGTTGAAATTGCTCTAAACATTGCTCGAGAAGCGCGTCAAATTCATGGTGGTATGGGAATTACTAGCGAATACTCCATGATGCGTCATATGGCAAACCTGGAATCTGTTCTCACATACGAGGGTACTCACGACATCCATCTACTGATTACTGGAATGGATGTTACAGGGATTCCTTCATTTACAAGGGATTTGCCCAAATAGAATTTAAAATTCGGAGCTTGAGGGAATTTTTTCTCCTCGAAGTATTCGAACTCTTTTGCGGGTTTCATGACCATATAGACTTGCTGGATAACCCATAAGGAGCTCTTTATATTTTTCTAGGGCTTCCTGCTCTTTGAATAATTTATTTTCCAATATTTCAGCAGAACGAAAGAGAGCGTCATCAGCTAAAATGTCATCCTTGTGAAATTTAATTATATCCTCATAATATCCAATAGCTCTTTCCCAGCTACCCTGAAGCTCCATCGCTTTAGCTCTTTTGTAAAGAATTTCATCCGCAAGAGAATGAAAGGGGTAATTGACCTGAATACTGTCAAACAATGAAAAAGCTTCATTAAATTTATATTGCTCAATAAATAAGTCCGCCTTTGAGAACCAGGCCATGGCAATATAATTTGAATCTAAACCATAATTATCAGTTATTGTCACTGAAAGCTGAATGGCATCATTGGACAACAGCTTAGAAGTAGATTGTTTAAGGATGTCTAATTGTGATTGTGCAAAATCAAATTCCCCTTCATAGTAGAAAATTCTGGCATTTTTAAATTTAGCTCTGTTTCCAATTGTTTCATAATTAAATGCTTCGCTGATTTGCATGTACATAAGTGATGCGTCCCATACGTTTCCATTGAGCACCTCAATATCTGCTCTAAGAATTTTCACCTTAGCCTTTAAAATGTCCGTCAGCATCGGTGATTTTTCTGTTTCCGAAAGCACTTTCAAGGCTTTTTCTCTATCTCCGTAATGATAAGCAAGAAGCTCCGCATATTCAAGAACTATTGAAAGTGTTCTTGAATTAGGTGTCTGAATCTTTTCTAAAACTTCTTCATAGTGACTGATGATTTTTTGAAGTTCCTCGACTGTATATGTTTTTAATTTGGCCACTTTAATATACCCCACATTTAAAATTCCTACCTGAGATTTCATTTTAAGTTCATCTGCGGAGCTAATTGTCATTGCTTCCTGAAATGCACGGATAGCCGTTTGATAATCTTTGTTTTCACGACAAACCATTCCAAAATCAAATAGCCGATATCCATTGGCCTTTGATCTAATATCAACTGCGACAACCTGATTAAATACTCCTTCGAAATTATCTACTTGGGAATAAAGCCAAATCAGCATTTCTGAAAACATCACACCGCTGCTTTCCTTTTTTGCTCTTTCAAAAAAAGCCCCTTTAAGTAATTGAAATTCTTTCGATTCTTCACTATCCAAATCCAATCGCCTTAACAGTGCTTTTTGAACAGCTTCTTGATAATAGTCATGCTTATCTAATAATGATAAATATGATTCTATCATCTTTTCCTTTTCTTGTTTTTGGGCATAAAAGTCAGCTTCTTGAAAATTAAACGGGTAGCTTTTAAATTTCTTTTTGGCATTGGTTAAAACCTCAAGAGCTAAATCAGGCATAGACATCAATAAAAAAGAGTTGAATAAAGAGATACATTGAGAGGGTGAGCCATTCTGGTTTTCAATAAGGCCTTCATAAATCTTTTTGGATTTGACTTGTTGCTCTCTGTCATTATAAAAGGCCGCCAGCTGGAGCTTTAAATCAACATTATTAGATGTTTTGGAGATTTCTTTTTTTAGAGTCTTCTCTGCCTTTTTATAGTCTTTTGTTTCAATGAGGCATTCAAAATATTTTTTAAATATCACCAAGGACGGTGAGTCATCATATATTTTCTCGTAGTATTCCAATGCTTTATCAAAAGCACCTTGCCCATAATAATGCTGAGCCAATTGAAGGTCAGAATCAGATTGTGAAAAAGCCGAAGAAGAAAAACCAATAAATAGTATAAAAAAGAAATACCTCATATTTTCTTATTGAACCTGTAAGCTTTGACTGTAATCGCTTAGCTCCTTGTTGAGTCTATTATAAAGCTCCAAAAACTGTGCCCTTAACTTTACGTATTCATCAAACAAAACTTTTATCTGAGAAACCTTATTTTTCTCAAACTGAATATATTCATTATATGATTCCCTCTTACCATAACCATTTGATATGTCAGAATGTAATTTTTTAAGCTGAGTCAATTCCTCAGAAATGCTGCTTTTCAACCTTACCTCTTCTTTACTTATAGGTCCCAGCATCCTTCTCATTCTCTTAAAATCGTCCATTTTTTGACCAAATTCAAGATCAATAGTGTCCGAGAAATAATTTTGTTTTATCCGACGTTCAACCTCGTAGGTAGACAACTTTAAGTCAGAAACACTATCTATTTTTATGCGTTCAAATTCTTGCTTTATGTTGGTCACCTGTTTCTTTAATTCCAGTACACTTTTTACCTGGTCATCCTTATCAAGATCAGAGCATGAAACACAAATTAAAAGAATTAAACCAATATATTTTCTCATAAACCAGTGGTTAAATTACGCATATTAAGTAATCATTTTAAAACCGGTGTACGGCACAAGCGCATCTGGAATTTTAATCCCTTCAGGTGTTTGATGGTTTTCGAGAAGGGAAGCCACAATTCTCGGAAGAGCCAATGCGGATCCATTTAGAGTGTGACAAAGTCTAGATTTATTATTCTCGTCTTTATATCTAAGCTTTAATCTATTCGATTGAAAAGTGTCAAAGCGTGAAACAGAGCTCACTTCTAACCACTTATCCTGTCCAGCAGAGTACACCTCAAAGTCATAAGTGATTGCTGCGGCAAAACCAGTGTCTCCTGCACATAATTTTAAAACACGGTATTGTAACCCTAATTTTTCCAAAAGCCCCTTCACATGATCTATCATTTCGGTTAAAGCTGATTCGGCATTTTCAGGAGTTTCAATTCGCACGATTTCAACTTTTTCAAATTGGTGCAGTCTATTCAAGCCTCTTACGTCTTTTCCATAGCTTCCCGCCTCTCTTCTAAAGCAGGGCGTGTGACCCGTAATTTTTATTGAAAAATCTGCATTCGGTATGATTCTATTTCTATACATATTTGTCAGAGGAACCTCAGCGGTTGGAATAAGATATAGGTTCTCAGCACCTACATGATACATCATACCTTCTTTATCAGGTAACTGTCCCGTTCCTATTCCGCTTTCTTCGTTTACCATTAATGGGGAATTAAATTCCTCATATCCTGCTCTTCCGGCTTCATCAAGAAAAAAGGAAACTAAAGCCCTTTGCAACTTTGCTCCTTGACCTCTATAAAAGGGAAAACCAGCTCCGGACACCTTAACTCCAAGCTCAAAATCAATTAGTTCATGCTTTTTAGCAAGGTCCCAATGTGCAAGCTTCATGTTTTCTTTATTGGGTCGCTCGCCTGCTTCGAATACTATTTCGTTATCCTTCTCGTCTCTACCATTAGGGACTTCTGGGTGAGGGATGTTAGGTAAAGACATAATCCGATTAGAAAGCTGCGCCTGAAGTTCGTCAACCTTTATCTTTTGCGTGGCTTCTTGTTTCTTTAGATTCACACTTTTTGTTTTCAGCTCTTCTGCTTGATCACGCTGGCCCGAACTGAAAAGCTTACCTATTTCTTTTGATATAGTGTTTAGCTGAGCCGAAATTTCTTCAAGTTCTGTTTTGGATATTCTCCATTCCTGATCGATTCCCAATATGTTATCAATTTCCTTTTCAGAATCAATCCCTCTTTTTTTTAACCCCTCAATGACTTCGGATTTGTTTTCTTTGATCCGCTGAATTTCAATCATACATCTATTTTATGAAACAAAATTAAGCAATTGAAAAAAGAATAGCTGCGATTTCTCCTTTTTAAAAATTTCTTCTCTATTGATGGCGTGTTAAAAATGGTTAAGTTTTCTTCTAGAATGAATTGATTTTCTTTAGCTTCGTCTATTGTGTTGAGAAAAAACAAAATAAGCTTAGCTGTACTGCTTTTGGCCATGTCCATTATAAGCTTGATAATTGTTCAGTCGTATCAGCTATATGACACGTACAACAGAAAGTCTAAAGAGCTGAATGAGAAAATTCAGCTGTTTCAAGACAAAATTTCATTTCGACATGAAAAAGCAGAAGATTACCGTCGATACATAAATATAGTCAATGAAGACTTCAGTCTGCAGTATAAAGAAATATTAAAAGCAGAATTTAAAAACCTCATTCCAACCCAAAATATAACGATTAGCGATACAGTTATTGTTACTAAGGGAGTTAGTGAAGAATACTTAGTTATTCAAGGGAGAACATTTGATTCTCTTAGTGGGCTGAGCGCCGAGCAGCGTGTGTTGGCAAAAGACTATCGGGAAATTCGAGATGTGTTCAAAGGTGGAACAAAAATGATTCCTGGTGCTACAGATTCAAGTCGGCTATCGATTGAGCTAAACCAAAAAGTAATTCAGCAAATCTTTAAAAAAGCCAAGTTTATTAATGAAATGATGGTGCAGGCATTTAAGGAAAATGTGCTTGAAACACCTCAGCAAAGAATTGATTTGGTTTTTCTTGATTCCATTATAGCATTTGAATTGAAAAGTGAACGGCTTCCGACTAGCTATAAGTTTTGCATATATCACGCAGAACAAAAACCCGTCGTTTTTCCTGTTAAAACGAATAATTACAATACCGCCATTCCCTTTGACTCTATTCATAAGGTGGCCTTGTTTCCTAACAATACCTTTAGTGATCCTCTCTATTTACAAATTCATTTTCCTCAAAGAGGTCGATTTATATTGAAAGAAATGACCTTGTCAATTGCGGGCTCAATTATTGTGGTAATTCTGGTGCTGATTGCTTTTGTATTCATGTTTAAAACCATCATAGAACAAAAGCGCCTCTCCGAGTTAAAAGCTGGTTTTATATCTAATATGACACATGAATTCAAAACGCCCATATCAACAATCGCTTTGGCTTGTGAAGCTATTGAAGACTCTGATGTTAACAAAGGAAATAACAACCAATCTATTATACCTTTCATAGATATGATTCAGCAAGAAAACCGAAGACTGGAAGTTTTAGTAGAAAGTATTTTAGAAAGCTCAATGCTTGAAAAACAAAATATCGAATGGGGAAAAGATAAAGTCAATCTTGGTGAAGTTGGGAGCTTGGTGATTGAAAATGCCCTATTTAGGGTTGGAGCTGAAAATTGCTCCATTAAGCTTTCTAAACCTGACGAGCCTATTATCATTTATTGTGATCGGCTGCATTTTAGAAACCTTCTTTCAAACCTCGTAGATAATGCAATAAAATATAGCGAGGGAAAGGCAGTAGTTGTAATTGACATAAAACAAAACGAAAAAAATGTCGTTCTAACCATTTCAGATTCAGGTATTGGAATCAAAAAAGAGCATCTTGATAAAATATTTGATAAATTGTATCGTGTACCGACGGGTGATATTCACAACGTCAAGGGCTTTGGTTTGGGATTGAATTACGTCAAACGTATTTGTGACGGCTATAATTGGGATATAAAAGTAAATAGCAAATTTGGGAGAGGCACAACATTTGTTATATCAATGAATAAAGAATGAAAGAAAACAAAAACATATTACTCGCTGAAGATGATGAAAACCTTGGGAAACTGCTTTTATCTTATCTTCAAGCCAAAGGGTTTCATGTTGAGCTAGCAAGAAACGGCAAAACAGCGTATGAACTTTTTAATAGTACAAACCAAAGCTATGACCTTCTAATACTGGATGTCATGATGCCTGAAATGGATGGATTTACTTTAGGGTCTGAAGTACGTCTTTTAGATAAAAGAATCCCTTTCCTGTTTTTGTCTGCCAAGTCTATGAAAGAAGATAAGCTCAAAGGGTTTGGGGTCGGAGCTGATGACTATATTACCAAACCTTTTTCTATGGAAGAATTACTTGCCAGAATAAATGCCATTCTGAAAAGAACTGACTCCAAGCAAAAAAACGTACAGGAAAAAATACACGTTGGGAAAATTCAATACGAACCCGAGCTCAGTGTTCTTCACCTAAATGATGGGGCAAAAAAGCTTACTACTAAGGAAAATATGCTCTTAAGGCTTTTGGTTAAAAACCAAAATGAATTACTCGATAGACAAGCGGCATTAAGGGCTGTTTGGGGAGATGATAATTACTTTAATGGGAGAAGTATGGATGTATATATTGCCAAGCTTCGTAAGCTATTAAAAGAAGACTCTAATATAGAAATAATGAACGTGCATGGAATAGGATTCAAATTGCTCGTAAAGCAATAATATGCAAAGAATTTTCTTTTCGAATTTGGTTTTGATGATTCTTTTGAATCTTCTAATCAAGCCTATTGCCTTGTTCGGAATTGATGCCACCGTTCAAAATAGGGTCGGCCCAGAAAATTATGGCTTATATTTTTCGCTTCTTAATCTTTCTGTTTTATTTAACATATTATTGGATTTTGGTATAAATAATTATACTACTAAAAATCTTGCCCAAAACCCTGAAGAAATTAAGACCTACTTTGGGAGAGTATTTACCTTTCGTATTGTGCTATTCAGCCTGTATGGTGTTTTTACTTTTGGTCTCGCATACTTTCTCGGCTATTCGGGCGAACCCTTGTTTCTGCTTTCTTTTCTCATATTAAATCAGTTTTTGATTTTAACAATCGCCTATTTTAGAAGTCATTTTGCCGGATTTCATTTCTTTAAAACAGATGCTTTTATTTCTGTATTGGATCGGGCATTGCTGATTCTTATAGGAGGCGTAATGTTGTTTTCTCCTTGGGCTCCAAATGTGTTTAAAATCGAATGGTTTATTTGGATTCAGACCATTTGTTACGCAACGACCCTCCTCGTTGGTTTTGCCCTATTGGTTAGACACCTAAACCGACCTTATTTCTCTTGGGACCCCTCATTTAGCATAAGCCTTATTAAAAAAAGTTGGCCCTATGCCCTATTGATAGTATTAATGCTATTATACACAAGGGTGGATGGGGTAATGCTGGAAAGAATACACATTAATGGAGCCTATGAGGCTGGTATTTACGCTCAAGGGTTTCGACTACTTGATGCTTTATATATGTTTGGGATGATCTTTGCCGGATTGTTATTTCCTTTGTTCTCGAAACAGCTTAAAGAATCTATTCCCGCAGTCCTTGAACTTGTGAAAACTTCTGCAAACCTTCTGCTGAGCGGCGTCATTATAATCATCTTCGTAACTTGTTTTAATTCATCCTATATCCTCGGACTAATTTATACAGATTATCTTGAGGCCATTGAGCCTTTTCAATTTTTAATGCTTGGTTTTTTTCCGATTTGTATGAATTTTATATTTGGAACCTTATTGACAGCTAATGGGAATTTAAAAGCGCTTAATATCATTTCATTGGGAGGAATAATTGCTAATATTTGTATCAATCTAGTTCTTATTCCAACTCACGGAGCTCTAGGTGCTGCCATTGCAACATTTTTCACTCAGCTTGTGACTGCTATTCTCCAATACATTTATTGCGTTTTGAAATTTAAAATTCCTATTAAAATTCTTGGTGCTTTAAAATTCTGTGTTTTGGTTTTGGGGCTTTTTATGGTGAGTCATTACTTTCAAAGTAGCTCTTATTTAATCTTGCTACAGCTTTCTGTTGGTTTCGTCTTGACATTTTCCATGGCTTTAATTGACCTTAATTCCATGAAAAAACTCTATTTCTCTTCAGGTCGAATCAAATAATTTATCATAAATACAGTTTTAATTGTATTTATAAGTCCTATTTTCGTAACCTGAAAAAATTCTAATGGAAAAAACTGATCTAAATTTAAACGAAGAGAGAGAGCGTTTATTGACATTTTTATTTCGTAAAAGAAAAATAATTTTGTCATTTTCCTTTATTGTTAGCGTAATTGCTTACGGTCTTTCATACTTAATAACACCATTATATCTATCGACAGCGATTGTGTTCCCTGCAGCATCTAGTTCTGTGTCATTTTCTGAGCAAAGAAACACAAAGGCCTCCTCTATGGATTTTGGAGAAGAAGAGCAAGCGGAGCAGCTCGTCCAGATTCTACAATCTGCTCAAATAAAAGATTTAATTGTCGAGAAATACGATTTGATGAAGCATTATAACATAAGTGAAAACGACGGTTATAAATACGATAAGCTAAATACTGCATATGAGGGTCATTTCTCATTTGAAAGAACAAGGTTTGGTTCAATTAAAATTGATGTATTGGATCGCGACCCGAAGCTCGCAGCAGAAATGGCAAATGAAATAGTGAGCCTAATTGATACAGTTAAAAACAATATTATTCGAAAAAGAACTCTCCCCGCGTTTGAAATTACCAAAAGAAAAAAAGAGCAGCTAGAAAACGAAATCAATTCTTTAATGAATGAAATGGATAGCTTGGCAAAACTTGGGGTTGTGTCCCTTGATGTGAGGTCAAGACTTTTTCAAGCATTAGTTGATTCGAAAAACCCACAGGAAAAGAAAGAATTAAGACAGAAAATTGAGATTAATTCTCTATTTGGGTCTACTTTTGACGGGCTCGAAAGAAAAAGAAATGAAAAAATCACAAAGCTTGAAGACTTTAAGGTGGCGTATGAACAGGCTGAATCTGATGCCGCAACTGATTTTAGTCACAAATTTATTGTTCAAAAAGCAAAAGTGGCAGATAAAAAAGACCAACCAAAAAGATTAATAATTACAATCATCGCGGCCATCGGATCTTTTATTTTCATTGTTTTCTCTCTTCTTCTTATTGAGCGTTATAAAGAACTAAAGCTGAAGTCGTAAAAAATGACCGGTGTCAATAAAATCGGTTTGTTACTGGGTGCAGTTTGTCTTGCAGTCCTTTTTGGGCTTCTTAATATAATGAAGCTTGAATATTTAGGACTCTTCCCTTTGCTTCTCCTGTTCATTTACTTGGCCATTTTTGAAACAGAAAAATTCTTTTTATCAATTGCATTCTTAACCCCTTTATCTGTTAATATAGAAGAGTATACAGATAGTCTTGGACTCTTTTTACCAACTGAGCCTTTGTTATTTGGCCTCATGATCCTGTTTCTTTTTCTTCAAATTAGAATCCCCTTTTTAGATGTTAGAATTTGGCGGAATCCTATTATAGTTTGTGTCCTCGCTTATATATTATGGCTTATCGTAACATCCATAACCAGTACGGATCCATTAATTTCTTTTAAGTCTGTATTAGCTAAGCTTTGGTTTATCATTCCCATATTGATTTTTGGAACCTATTTTTTTAAAAAACATGAAAATAGAGTAGTTTTTCTTTGGCTCTTTATCGTTTCATGTTGTCTAGTGGTTTGTTTTACATTGGTACATCATTCAACATATGGTTTTGGTGAAGAAGAAGGGCATTGGGTAATGTGGCCCTTTTTTAAGGACCATACCATCTATGGTGCAACTGTGGCATTATGTCTACCGATAAGCCTTGCTTTGCTCAAGCAAAAAGGAAGCCCTCCTTTATCCAAAGCCATCTTAATACTTTTAAACAGTATTTTAATCATTGGTTTGATTTTTTCCTATACAAGGGCGGCTTGGCTAAGTATTTTTTGCGCGTCTGTAGTTGGATTACTTGTTTATTTTAAAGTCAATTTTAAGTTTTTAATTGGTCTTGGTTTTGCCCTTGTACTAGTGGTTTATTCACAATGGGATAATATTCAGCTCACATTGGCCAAAAATAAGCACGAGCATACCACTGAGGAGTTTGAGGAAAAAATTCAAAGTGCAGCCAATGTTACAACAGACGCTTCCAACCTTGAGCGAATTAATCGTTGGGACTGCGCATATCAAATGTTTCAGAAAAAGCCTGTTTTAGGTTTTGGCCCAGGAACCTACGCTTTTGAATATGCTCCTTTTCAGGACCCTGAAAACCTAACGATTATTTCTACAAACTTTGGTGATATGGGAAATGCTCATAGCGAATACCTTAGTGCCTTGTCAGAAAGTGGTATTATTGGACTTCTATTGTTCTTATCCGTGGTTGCGGCAATTTTCATTTGTGCCATAAGGCTTTATTATCAAACGCCAAATAAGGAAAGTGATATTAAGCTCTTAATTATGGGGATTATTATTTCTCTATCCTCCTATTTTGTACATGCGTTTTTAAATAACTATTTGGATACAGATAAAGCCGCTGTTCCTGTATGGGCAATGTGCGCAATGATTATTTCTATGAGTCTGTCTGAAACTAACGATCAATCCATAAAGCAGGGTTAAGGCTTTTTGTAGAGGTTCCACTTACAAGGTGTAATTCGAAATGTAATATTCCTAAAGTATTGCCCTCACTTAAAATCGTTCCTATTTGTTGTTTTGTAGACACTTTATCTCCCTTTGAAACCCTTGTTTCTTTAAGGTTACTGTAAACTGTTCTATAATTCCCGTGCTTTATGATGACAACCTTACCTGATCCTGGAATTGTAAAAACGCTAGTAACCTCTCCTTCAAATATAGACCTAACCAAAGAATTGGACGGACATGAAATATCTATCCCATTGTTGTTTGTATAGACACCTCTCAATGATGGATGCTGGTTTTTACCATATTTTTCTGTAATCGAACCCTTGGCAACAGGCCAGGGTAATGCCCCTCTATTATTTTGAAATTTCTTGCTGCTGATTTTCCCCTCCGAAGACTGATCCGTGAAGTTTGGCGTTGTGGATGAAATGTCTTGTCCGTTTTGTTTAGCAGCTTCTCTTCTCCTTCGTTCTGCTTCTTTTCGTTTTCTTTCTATTTCTTCAAGCTCCCTTCTGATTACATCATCTATCTTCTTTTTTATGGCCTGTTTTTTTATTTCATTCTTTCTGATTTCAGCAATCAAAACACTCTCTTCATTTTGGATTTTTTCAAGTACCTCCACCTTTTTACCCCGATCAACTTCAATTTCTGCTCGTTCCTGTCTTTTTTGAATCAATGTCTCCTGCTTCTTCTTTTTCTCAATTTCTATAGCTTCGATTTCTTCTTTAATTTTAATTTGATCCTGTACAATCAAGGCTGCTTGTTTTTTATGAAGGGCGGAAACACTTTTTAAATATTTATTCCTTTTCTGTGCTTCATAATAGCTGTCTGCAGAAAGAACAAACATCATTTGTCCATTTTTATTCCTGTTTTTATAGGCATAAACAACCATTTTTTTGTACTGGGCTTTTAGCTTTTCCATTCGTTGAGTTAATTCTTTAACCTTTTCCTGTTTTTCCTGAATATAAACATTCGCCATCTTAACCTGATTGTCATACACCTTAAGTAGTGCCTCCCTGCTATTAATTTGATTTTCAATTAGCTGTAATTCATTTAAAGAAGCCTCTCTACTTGAGGTGACTTTTTTCAATAAACTTTTGGTATTCGTTATTTTTTTCTCAAGCTTCTTTTGTTCTCTTTTAAGCTTGTCGCTTTTAGACTGTGATACTGCGGCAAAGCACAGCCCTATAAATACGATTAAATTAATTGCACGGATCATAGCTTTCAGGAATAATTAATGATAGTTTTCTTGGGGTGTTAATCTTTAGCTTATTAAACACCATTTTTATTTCAGCCGACGTTTTCGGTCCTGAAAGAAATACAACCATTTCTTTGGGATAAAGACGACCTTCCTTTTCTTGCCACTCCACATAGTTTATATGAATTTTAAATGAATCAACCGGACTGTATATCTGTGCAGAGGAAAGTCTATTCGCCTTTGAATTCAATTTATAAGTATAAATTAAATTCGTTTTGTGGCGCTTTTCACTTTTTTTCTGTTCTCGCTTTTTATGTGTAGAAATAACATACTCATAAGGATTACTCAAAACATGGTATTTACTGTCACTGATATAGCCTATTGGAAGTCCAAATAGGAGTTCTTGAATGTTTTCAAATGATAATTCTATACCCCAAAGTTCCGAATATTCCGAAATCGCCTTACCCGTATAACATTTATCTTTTTTATTGACAATAGTAATCTTTTTAGTATCCAAATAAGCTGTAAAAACAGGTATTGCAGCATAAGACAGTATTGTACTAAGAGCCGAATCTTGTACGATATTTACAGAAGATTTAAAAGAAACCTTTCTGTCTTCATCAGCATAAGTCACCTTTATTTTTGAATAAAAGTATTTCGGCCTCATTTCATGTAGACTATCCATTTTTTCGATAAACACCTTCTCTTTTAGCCTTGGCAGCTTTTCTGGTTTCTCCCCTGAATCCGTCCATTGACGAGAGCAGGAAGCCATGGCTAGTAAAAGCAGAAAGCTCAAAATGGATTTATTCAAAATATGCTTCATTCTTTATTTTTTTTTCAAGGAGCTCGCTGTCGGATCCCATGTTTTTCGCAGCCTTCCAATAGTCCATCGCCTCTATTATATTATTTTGTTTGGCATATACGTCTCCCAGTCGTTCATTGATTATAGGCGAACCTTGCTGTATTGCTAATAAATTTTTAAATATTATTTCAGCTTTGGCATACTGCTCTTTTTTAAAAAGAACATCTCCTTTTAGAATGAGTATCTCAAAGTTTGTTCCATTTTTTGAAATCATCTTTTCAATTAAGCTTAAAGCCAAGTCGAGATAGACATTATTTTCATATAAACGAAGACAAAAATTGAACTTCAAATATTCATTTTCATGTTCTTTTCCTGTCTCAATTGCCTTTAAATATTCTTTTTTAGCCTCTAAGAATAGACCGAGACCAAAATAAGATTCTGCAATTTGCCCTTGTAAATCTGACTTAAGTATAGGGTCGTCTAATAATGTAAATAGGCCTTCTTTCGCGTAACTTTGAGCTAAGGAGAACTCACCATTTTGATTTAAGGCAACACTGAGCATATAATAAGGTGGTGTTTTAAGTGGAAATGATTTTATTACACTTTTCCCTTTTTCAATAAGTCTCTGCCATTGCTGTGAATCATAAAGAACATATAAGATTCTTTCCCGATTTGAATAGCTTCCTGGGTTAATATCTATTGCTCTTTCAAAACAAATAAGAGCATTATCAAAAGATTTGTCCTCTAAATAAATATCCCCAAGAAACATTAAAATAGTATCATTGTCATTATAACTCTTTTCAACTGAGTTTAGGATAGGGTTTAAGGAGTCCTGTTCCTCGTGATGAATAAAAAACAGAAGTGCTTCCTTTACCTCTGAAGTGTTTAGGTTTTGAGACAAAATTGCCCTTTTATAGAATGTTTTAGCTTTTTCTAAATCTTTTCTTTCGAACTCAAATTGCGCCAAAAGAATGAGACCCATTCCGTTTTGAGGGTCTATATCAACCAATGTATTTAAATATTGCATCCCCTTTTCAATTTTTCCCATATTCAGATAAAAATCAACAAGAGTTGCAATGATATATTGATTACGCGGTTCTACTTCTAGGACTTTTAAAAGCTCTTTTTCTGCCTCGTTTAAATTCGAAAGGCTCTTATACCATAAATGCTTCTTTAATGATCCTTCAACCCTTGTCCCAATATTTTTTTCCAACAAATTTAAAACTGAAATTGACTTTTTTAAGTTTCCAGAGAGCTCCCATGATAACGCACACTCGTAATAATAGTTGGAGTTGGTTGAGCGTTTGGTAATAATTTCCTCAAAGACAGAGGCAGATTTCTCATATTCGCCTGTCTCCCTATACATATAACCCAGCTCTATTTGATAATATAAATTGGCGTTATCAAGACTAGCAGCCTGTATCGTATGATGCTTTGCCTGCTCTAAATCACCTGTAATCAGTGATATTTGAGCAATTGCAAAATGACTTGCATCATCTTCTGGAGCTTCTTTTAAACATTTAGTAAAAAGTGCTATCGCTTTTTCATAATTACCTAATAGCTTAAGTCTAACTCCCTCATGAAAAGACCGTATGTAAGTCTCGCTTTTGGCATGGTTTACTAGCTCTTCGTTGGGTTTACACGAAATGAATAAAATTAAACTAATGAGGAGTAAACTAATTCGCATCTCCCATTTGTGTATAATCACCAACGCTTAGGTCTTGTGGTGATCCGTTTACTTTTGCATGACTTCCAATCATTGAATTCTTTAAAATTACATTTGAAATTTCTGTGTTGTGCTGAATGATTACATTTGAAACTATAGAGTCAGAAATCGAGGAGTTTTCACCTATTGATGCATGTGGACCAACTACAGATTTATTTAATTTCACCCCCTCTCCAATGAAACATGGTTCTATTATTACGGAGTCTTTAATTTGTGCATTTGGGTGAATTAAATTGTTGCCCTTTTCTATTTCAAAATTTAAAACAGAATGGTTCGTCTCAACTGTCGCTTTTTTATTTCCGCAGTCAAGCCAATCTGAAACAGTCCCCGGTACAAATGAAACTCCTTTTTCTGTTAACCTTCTTAACGCGTCTGGTAATTGATATTCTCCTCCTTTTATTTGATTGTGATCAATTAAATAATTCAGCTCTTCCTTAAGAGCTTCTCCTGATTTAAAATAATATATTCCTATCATCGCTAAATCAGATACAAATTCTTTAGGTTTCTCCACAAAATCAGTAATAGTGCCGGTTTCATTTAATTTAACTACTCCAAAAGCACTTGGGTCATCAATTTGTTTTACCCATATGATACCCTCTTGTTTTTCGGAAATTTTAAACTCCGCTTTAAATAAAGTATCAGCAAAAGCAACAATTACAGGTCCTGATAATTTCTCCCCCGCACAAAGAACGGCATGAGCGGTTCCAAGGGGTTCTTCTTGATAAAAAATTGAACCTTTTGCCCCTAGTTTTTCAGCAACTTCTAAAAGCTCTTTCTCTGCTTCTTTTCCAAAATCTCCAATAATAAAAGAAATCTCTTCAATATCGTCCTCACACATTTCAGCAATATCCTCTACCAGTCGATGAACGATTGGTTTTCCCGCAACATGAACAAGGGGCTTAGGAACCGTTAAGGTGTGAGGTCTTAATCTGCTGCCTCTACCAGCCATTGGTACTATAATTTTCATATCTTTTATTTTATTCCTGTACTCCCAAAACCTTTATCTCCTCTATCCGTGGCGTTTACCACCACAACATCTTCAAGGGTTACTTTTTCAACTTTTGCAAAAACCAACTGTGCGATTCTGTCACCACTATGAATTACAACCTTATCATCTGAAAGGTTCATTAAAATCACTCCGATCTCTCCACGATAATCAGCATCGATTGTTCCTGGACTATTTAAAACTGTTATTCCTTTTTTAAGGGCCAAGCCGCTTCTTGGTCGTACTTGACATTCTAACGTGTCGTCCATTTCAATAAATAACCCTGTTTTAATTAGTGCCCGACTCAAAGGCTCAATTTCAACTGGATCACCTATGTATGCACGGAGGTCCATTCCTGAAGAGCCTGCTGTTTTATACTCTGGATTAGGGTTGTTAGAGTTATTTATTATTTTAATCGTATTCTCCATTAGTTCAAATTTACACATATTGTGCCTAGAGCGTCATTTGTAAAATGATTAGAAATCAACAAAGCAATTAACAATTCTCATTTTAGTGTGAGTTATTTACTAAAAATCTTATTTTTGTTATATGACGCCTAAAGGAAAAATGATAATTATTGGGGGGGGGGTCGATAAGGGAAGTTTCACCGAAAAGGAATTCACAGATCAAGTCGAAAATAATCTAAACTTTTTTGAAAAAGGTATTTTAAGGAGGTTGCTAGATGAATCTTCTAAAGGTTCAAATTCTAGAATTGAGATCGTTCCTACAGCTTCTAAAATTCCAAAAATTGTTGGTGATGAATATGCAAAAGCATTTAGGTTTTTGGGGGCAGAAAACGTTGGTGTTTTAAATATTACTAGTCGAAAAGAATGTGAAAATTCAGGAGTCATTGATAGAGTAAAAAAAGCGAATATTGTTTTTTTTACGGGAGGGGATCAGCTTCGGTTAACTTCAATTATTGGAGGAACAACCCTACATGAAACCCTTCTGCATAAGTATTTAAATGAACCTTTCTTGTATGCCGGAACATCAGCGGGAGCGGCTTGTGTCTCCAAGCAAATGATCTATCAAGGGTCTAGCTCTGAAGCCCTACACAAAGGTGAGATAAAGATAACAAGTGGCTTGGGTTTTATTGACTACGTTACAATAGATACACACTTTGTTAAACGAGGTCGAATTGGTAGATTATTTCAAGCGATCGTATCGAACCCAAAAACATTGGGCCTAGGATTAGGAGAAGATACTGGCTTATTGATAAAAAACGGGCACACTATGGAGGCCATTGGTTCGGGGTTGGTTATACTGGTTGATGGCCGAAAAATAACCGACACAAATATCACGGATGTTTCTTTGGGGGATCCTATTTCAATTAATAATCTCGTTGTTCACGTTATGAGTAAAGGCGATTTGTATCAGCTAAATAATCATTCGTTTTCTATATTCAAAAAAGCAAATTTATCAGCATGAAAATCGTGATTCATGGTGGTTTTTTCAGTGAATCATCTCAATCTGATGAAACCAAACTTAAAAAACAATCCGCCTTAAAAGACATTATTAAAAAAGGCTATGACTTTCTTCAAGAACACTCTGCTTTAGAAACTGTCGTTTATACGACAACTTTATTAGAAGACTGCCCTCTTTTCAATGCTGGAATAGGCTCTCAAATACAAGGTGATGGGAAGATTCGTATGAGTGCTGCCATCATGAATGGACTCGATTGTAAATTCAGTGGTGTAATCAATATAGAAGATGTTAAAAATCCAGTTCTTGTTGCGGAAAAGCTTTTGGGAGAGGAAGATCGGGTGTTAAGTGGACATGGCGCAAAAAAATATGCTGCTTCTCAGGGATTTGAAGCATTCTCGACAGAAACAAAAGAAAGAAGAGAAGAATTCAACTTGAAACTTAAATCATCTAAAACCGGAACTGTCGGCTGTGTAGCACTAGATAAAAATGGTAACTTATCTGTAGCTACATCAACAGGAGGAAAGGGATTCGAAATACCAGGAAGAGTTTCTGACTCGGCAACAATAGCAGGGAATTATGCAAATAAGGATTGTGCAATTAGCTGTACGGGTGTTGGTGAAGATATAATAAATGCGGCAATCGCATGTAAAATAGTTACCCGTGTAACTGATGGTCAAAGTATAGAAACTGCTTTTGATAAAACATTCACCGAACTAAATGAAATTGATGGTTTTGCTGGTGCTATTGGTCTTGACTCAAAGGGGAATATGTATTGGAAGGAAAGTCACCCAAAAATCGTATTCGCAGCCTATGATGG
>JBELDA010000024.1:0-31409 GCA_042094515.1 Crocinitomicaceae bacterium | reverse complement strand
CAGAATTTAAAAGTAAATGCCAAAAATAGTTTCAATCAATATCAATGAGAATGGAGGCGTTCCAAAATATCCGGTAGATCACGCCTATATTGGTAAGTATAGAGTCACTGGGGATAAACAAAATGATTTAAAACATCATGGTGGAGAAAACAGGGCAGTTTGTTTATATTCTAGTGATCTCATTTCTGAATTAAAAAAAGAAGGTCATCCGATTTTTGAAGGATCTACAGGAGAAAACCTAAGCATTCAGGGATTGGATTGGAGCAGCTTACAAAAAGGAGACTTACTAGAGATGGGTAAAGTAAAAATTGAATTAACAAAACCCGCTCCTCCATGCAAAACCATAGCCAAATCATTTACAAATGAAGAGTTTATTCGAATTTCTGAAAAGAAACATCCAGGTTGGTCCAGGTGGTATGCTAAGGTTATAAATGAAGGCATAATCAGCTTAAACGATACCGTTTTTCTTAAATAAGAAATATCGAATTATTCCAATTAAATTCACGAATTACTCTTGAAGAATGCTTTTTTGACGATTAGAAAAAGGCATAGGAATACCGCTCCAGAAATGAGTCCGACAACAAAATCTGAAAGTAATACGGGCCATCCAGCTACGAGTGAATGTACAAAATGAATATTATGTACAAAAATTCCTCCTCCAACGAGAATCATAGCTAGTGTCCCAACAACCTTGAGCATGCGAATGATTTTTGGAAGCGATTTTACCAAGAACAACCCTAAACTTTTCATGAAGCGCTTTTCACTTATTGAAATGAGTTGGTAGCCCATATCATCCATTCGAACCAAAAGAGCGACAAATCCATAAACACCTACTGTTGAAAGTATAGCGATGAATGAAACGACTATAATTTGAGTAGAAATGGGTTGATCAAGAACGGTTCCAATGGTTATAATGATGATCTCAATGGATAGGATAAAGTCAATTAAAATAGCTGATTTGACCCTTTTAGCTTCTAATCTAGAGGCATCTTCCTTATTGGTGACCATTAGATTCTCTTTGTCTATTTTCTTTTGCTTGTGAAACAACATTTTGTAAACATTGAGCGCGCCCTCAAAGGACAAATAAACACCTCCACAAATTAAAATGGGTATGATTACAATAGGTAAATAAGCACTTAATAGAAAGATAGCTGGAAGAATAATGACTTTATTCAAGAAAGAACCTTTAGTCAATTTCCATAGCACAGGAAGCTCTCTATTTGAAACAAAACCAGATGCTTTATCGGCATTAATCGCTAGATCATCCGCAAGAATTCCGATGGTTTTTTTTGTAGCCGCCTTGCTAAGGATCATCACATCGTCCATTAAAAGGGCTATATCGTCTAGTATAGAAAGAATCCCTGATGCCATAATATATTTTACAATGAATAACGCTTTGGAAAACGTAAAGATATTGATATAGTCAATATAATAATGAACAAATGATGATTATTTAAACTGTTATTCTCAGTGACTGAAAAGCTATTTAGTACAGCAAAAAAGTGAATGAAATCAAAGAAGCACTTAAAGAACGTAAATAGTTTACGTTCTAATTTTATTGATTCGTATTTTTAAAACCAAAACGAACCCATTGCTTATGTATTTCAATGCTCCTGATCATAAAACTAATTTTTTCAATGTTGAGCTTCAAGGGAATTTTAAAGATTCCAAAGACAGTTTTTACAGCTTTTCAAAAAAAGATTTTGTTCATATCACCTTTGTAAAACGTGACGATGGAACGATTTGGGAAGAAGTTAGGGAGCTAATTTTTATGGATGTTCTTGATCAATTTTTTCCGGCGGAAAATCCTGAGTTGGCTTACAAGTCCTTTTACAGAACAGTTAGGGGATATCGCGCATTTTTGAACAGACAACCGTTGTTTGAGGAGCATAAGGCATTTCTTATGAAATACGCCCATTTCATTTATACTACACCTACTGGTTTTATGGATGATCATTTGCCTTTTTAAGTATTAAAAAAGCTTATTAATAGTTCTGTTGTCATTTATTGGTGATACAAGATTAAAGCGTTATTTTGATTATTTTTATTCAAATTTTTTTTCATGATTAGAATAATTATTTCTGCTTTATTTACGGTTTTTTTATGTTTTTCATCTATCGGACAAACAATAGAAAGTAAATCATTTTATCCCTCTTTAGATAATAAGCTTGATTACAGGTGTATCGGTCCTTTTAGAGGGGGGCGCTCGGCAGCAGTTACTGGAGTCGAGGGGAAACCTTTGCTTTTCTACATGGGTGCTACTGGTGGCGGGGTTTGGAAAACTGAAAATGGTGGGTCCTCATGGGAAAATATTTCTGATGGGTATTTTGGTGGCTCTATTGGAGCAGTCGCGGTATCAGAATCGAATTCAAGCATTCTATACGTTGGTGGAGGAGAAGTAACTGTTAGAGGTAACGTATCTCCTGGAACAGGAATGTACAAATCAGTAGATGGTGGCCGAAGTTGGAAAAGTGTTGGTCTTGAGAACTCAAGACATATTCCTAGAATCAGAATTCATCCACAAAATCCTGATGTGGTTTATGCGGCCGTATTAGGCGATTTGTTCAAGGATTCAGAGGATCGTGGTGTATATAAATCCGTTGACGGGGGAAAGAGCTGGTCCAAGATATTGTTTGCCAACAAGCGCACAGGAGCCGTTGATTTGATTCTTGACCCTCAAAACCCAGAGGTTATTTATGCAAGTACATGGAATGTCCGAAGAACACCATACGATTTTTCTTCTGGAGGTGAAGGATCTGGGCTTTGGAAATCTAATGATGGTGGCATTACGTGGGACCTTCTGAACGAGAACAATGGAATGCCAGAAGGTGATTTCGGAATCATTGGAGTAACTGTATCTCCTGTTAATCCAGATCGAGTTTGGGCAATAATTGAAAATAAAAACGGTGGCGTTTATCGTTCAGATGATGGTGGAGATACCTGGGAGAATATCAATAGTGACCGTAGTCTCAGGCAACGTGCATGGTATTATTCGAGAATTTATGCTGATCCAAATGACGTCAATACACTTTATGTAATGAACGTTTCTTATCACAAATCAACGGATGGGGGCTATAGCTTTACCTCAAAATATGCACCTCACGGAGACCATCATGATTTATGGATTGCACCAGAGGATTCGGATCGGATGATTATTGCAGATGATGGGGGAGCACAGGTTTCTTATGATAGAGGTGACAGCTGGTCTACATACATGAATCAACCCACTGCTCAATTTTATCGAGTGAGTACTGATGATCATTTTCCATATCGTATATATGGAGCCCAGCAGGACAATTCAACCATTCGTATCTCTTCCCGATCTGATTATGGAATGATTACTCAAGACGATTGGGAATCTACAGCAGGAGGAGAAAGTGCACATCTTGCACCAGATCCTAAGGACAATGAAATTGTATATGGTGGAAGCTATGGTGGGTTTTTGACACGATACAATCACCATACTGAAATGAATCGAGCCATTAATGTATGGCCTGACAACCCAATTGGATATGGCGCAGAAGGAATGAAGTATAGATTTCAATGGAATTTTCCTGTATTCTTTTCGCCGCATGATGAAAACAAGCTATATACCTGCTCACAGTATCTGCATGTTTCTAATGATGGCGGAGGAAGCTGGAACATCATTTCACCTGATTTAACCAAAAGTGATTCTAGTAAATTGGTTTCATCTGGAGGCCCTATAACAAAGGACAACACTGGTGTAGAATATTATTCTACGATATTTTCTGCAATAGAATCGCCTTATGAAAAAGACTTACTTTGGTGTGGTAGTGATGATGGCCTTATTCACGTATCCAAAAATGGAGGTTCTAGCTGGGAAAATGTGACTCCTAAAAAAATCCCCGATTGGGCTTTAATTAATAGTATCGAGGTAGATCCTTATCGAAAGGGAGGACTTTATGTGGCTGCAACACTATATAAAAATGGAGATTATACTCCTTATTTGTATCGCACAGCTGATTACGGCAAATCCTGGAAGCTCATTACCAAAGGTATTGATGAATCGCATTTTACTAGAGTTATTCGGGCCGACCTTGCTGTAGATGGACTTTTATATTGTGGAACAGAGTATGGAATGTATATGAGTGTAGATAATGGTGACTCTTGGAAACCTTTTCAGCTAAACCTACCTAAAGTTCCCATTACTGATATTGCCTTAAAAGACAATGATATGATCGTGGCCACCCAAGGAAGAAGTTTTTGGGTTCTAGACGACCTAAATGTGATTTGGGATTTGGTGAATAATAAGTTTCAAGAGAGTGAAGTGTACATTCATAGTGTGCATCCGAGCGTTGGTTTTGGTGGTAGCGACCAAACATCTGATATTTCAGGAACCAATCACCCGGATGGGATTCGCATTTATTTCAACATCCCTGAGGAAGGTTTTGATGAGGCGGAGTATACACTCAAGTTTATAGATGAGAAAGGTAAATTAATAATTGATTTTTCGACCAAAACAGAGAAGAAGGAGGATAAATTAAGCATTGAAGAAGGGCTGAATTATTTCAATTGGAATATGCGCTATCCCAAAGCAGATAAATTTGATGGGCTATTGATGTGGTGGGGAACTCTACAAGGACCTAAAGCCCCACCTGGCAAGTATACAGTAAGGTTAATCTGTGATGATGATAGCACGGAAGCGACATTTCAAATATTACAAGATCCTCGAATGGAAGGAAGTGTAGCGGATCGTGTTGCTCAATTCAATTTCTTGTTAGATATACGCAACAAGCTTGATGAAACTCATGATGCGATAAGAAATATGCGAAATATCAAAACACAGATTGCAGCCTTAAACAGTCGTTTAAATAAATCAGATTTTGAGCAGGTTATCAACGAAGGAAAGAGATTGGATTCCCTGATGAGTGATATTGAAAATGTACTTTATCAAACCAAATTAAAAAGCAATCAGGACATGCTTAATTATCCGATTATGCTCAACAATAAATTGGCACATGTAGCCTCATTGGCAAACATGGGCTTATATAAACCAACAGCACAAATGATTCAGGTAAAGAAAGATATTTCTTCTAAAATTGATATGGAGCTAAATAAATGGAATTCTATAAAGCAAAAAGATCTCTTGAAATATAACGAGCTTCTTCGTGAACGAAAGGTCAATTTTGTAGACGTTGAGGATTAATTGGACAAATATTAGTTAATGTCACATCCTTGATGCTAATCTTTCAGTTGGTTTCTTTTGAAAGAAGTCAATTTAAAGTACAATGTTGGCAAACTACTGACTAACTCTAACTTTAAAAATATATATTTAGAAATCTATTATCTGGACGGGAGTCTTTTTCTTGAATTTCGAAATATGGAGTTTTGGGCTTGGGACCCTGAATCTATTTTGTAATTATTTGCTACAGTTTGATCACTTGTAGCATTTTCAACCTGAGATTCTTGACTTGTTATTTGTTGAGTCGAAGTGGCCTCCTTCGAACAGGAGGCTGCTAAAACAGCCAATACGGAAATAGTAATGAGAAATGAATTTTTCATGGCAATTGAGTTTAGGGTGATTACTTAAACGACGCAGAAATCTTATATAGGTTGTCTATTTAGACATGTTATTTTTTCAATATAGTAACAAGAATGACTCTTTTGGAGGTGAATTATTTTAGTTATTTCTTGTAAAACATAAATAGTTTACGAACCTCTATTTTAAGTTTGTTACTGTTTAAATCCTGAACAAAGGGAGTAAAGGAATGTGTATATTTGATTCTTGAACTTCTCTTTTTGTTCTAAAATAAATTGAATTATAAATGAATGAACTACTCATAGCACTTATTGCAATTAATATAATGCTTTCTGCTTATCTTATTTTAAAGCTGAAATCTCAAAGTAATACTGGATTAATAGATCAGTTAAGAGATCTACTATCAAAGGAGCTAAAAGAAAACCGAACAGAGCTTACTTCCTCACTCAAAGACAATAGAGAGGAGATGGCAAAGGGAATTGATAATCTTACAGCTAAACTTGAGGAAAAGCTAATTGCAATATCAGAAACCATAAAATCTAATGCTAAGGAAGATCGAGAACAATTGTCTACTTCTTTAAAAGACTTCAATGAGCTTCATAAACAGAAGTTTGACGAGATGGCGCTTAAACAGGATAAGCTTGTGGAAACGACAGGTGAACGACTTGAGAAAATGCGTGAAACAGTGGATGAAAAGTTAAGTAAAACCTTAGAGGATAGATTAGGTCAATCCTTTAAAATCGTTAGCGAAAGACTTGAAGCAGTACAGAAAGGTTTGGGAGAAATGCAAAACCTCGCTAGCGGTGTTGGAGATCTCAAAAAAGTACTTACTAATGTTAAAACAAGAGGTGTTCTTGGTGAAATTCAACTGGGTAACATATTGGAACAAATTATGGCTCCCGAACAGTACGAACAAAATGTGAAGACTAAAAAGGGTTCAGACGCGCATGTAGAATTCGCTATTAAGCTGCCAGGCAAGGACAACTCAGGGGATTCTGTATACTTGCCAATCGATGCTAAATTCCCACAAGAAGATTTTATTAGGCTTCAGGCAGCATATGACGAGGCAGATCCAGTAGCTATTGACAAGGCGAATAAGGCTCTAATGAAATCAATTAAGAACTTTGCAAAAGACATAAGAGGGAAATACATTGATCCACCTAATACGACCGATTTTGGAATTATGTTCCTTCCCATTGAGGGGCTTTTTGCAGAGGTGGCAAGACAACCTGAAATGATTACCATGCTGCAAAGGGAATACAAAATCATTGTAACCGGACCAACAACTCTAGCCGCTATGCTAAATAGCCTGCAAATGGGCTTTAAGACGTTGGCCATTCAAAAGCGCAGCAGCGAGGTTTGGAAAATACTTGGTGCTGTAAAAACAGAATTTGGAACTTTTGGAGGAGTTCTCGAAAAGGCGCAAAAGAAAATCACCGAAGCTAACAATCAACTGGATCAGCTTGTAGGAACAAGAACAAGAGCAATGATGAGGAACCTAAAAGGGGTAGAAGAGCTGCCTGCACCAGAGGATGAAGATAAGCTTCTAGATGAATCTATTGGATTAGAGGAATAAAAAAAAGCCTTCCGAAGAAGACTTTCCTTTTGCCATGATTTTTGTTATTTTTTCACTACCGTTTTGATTATTTTCTGACCTTCTTTGGTAAGTGTTATGTAGTAAACTCCTGAGGCTAATGATGAAATATTTATTATTTTTTCTGATGAATACGATTCAATATCAACCCTGACTTCTTTCATTGAATGGTCAATTATTTTAACAGTCCAGTCATTTGCTTTATCGAGTTTAATGGTTATTTGGTCAATAGCAGGGTTTGGATATATCTCTACTTCGACTTCATCTGATTCCTCAATTGATAAGTTTTGAATCATATGATTGGTGATCAAGTATCCTGAATTTCCAACGGCAAAAGTTTTTTTCATCAGATTGGTGCTTCCAGTGAAATCAATGAATTCCTCATAATCATTACTTGCTATTGCATTAATGGACTCAGCAACTTCAGAATAGGTCCAGCTAAATCCATCCGAAGATTCAAATATCATCCCATTAAATCCTGTACTTGTTCCAGTTTCAATGCTTGCTCCGGCATAAATAGGTCTTGAGTGATTAATGACTGTGCTTTCTGATTGGTCAAGGCAATTCCATTTGGGATAAAAGAATGTTGCAGAATTCATGTCTTGAAACCAGCTCAGTCCTCCATCTTCTGTCTTCAGCAATCCAAAGCTCATTCCGTTACTTTCATATCCTGCGTATGCGATAAATTCATCAATGATTAATACGGAGCTAATCATGGTGTTTGCATCAATATTTGTATTTACTGTATCCCAAGTTTGTCCATAATCATCGGAACGTAAAATGTATTCACCATTTGTAGCGGCTAAACCAAGGTTTTCATTGAAATCCATATCCACAACAACAGCTGATGTAGGTGATACTGATGTTGGAATACCCACATTTTGTGTCCAGTTGAAATTGTCATATTCTAAAATTAAAGAGCTTTCAAAAAATCCAACACCACCTAGAAATAAATGGTCATTATTATCACTGAAAATAGACCCCATTTCCATGACATTTCCATCGTGAGCGAAATTTTCCCATGTATTTCCTCCGTCTGATGTAGTGTATAGGTAGGATGCATTCCAAGATGGTCCATTTGCTCCCATTAACATATATCCGTTATTTATGTCGCTAAATTCAATATCATAAATAGCTCCAAGAACATTAGGATTTGGCGTGGATAAAGTGAAGTTTACTAACTCCCATGTGATTCCTCCATCTATGGATTTTAACAATTCTCCATTGGCTGCGCCAATATATCCTATTTCATTGCTCGGAAAATCAATGTCTAATAAATTAGAAGTTGTTGGTAGATTAATTTGTGTCCATGTGCTAGCACTAGGAAATTGAGCGAATGTAAATGGAGACAATAAAAGACTAAAAATAATTGGTAAATGATTCTTCATGACGTATGTTTTAAAATTCATACTACAAATGTATGACGACAATAGAGGAGGGGCAATGTACAATTCAGACTTTGTTATGTACAATTCTGAAATTCAGAAGGGGACAAGCCTGTTTTAGTTTTAAAGAACTTTGAAAAATGAGCTGGATCATCAAATTTCAATTCATAAGCTGTTTCTTTAATAGACATTCTGGTGTTCAGTAATCTTTTGGCTTCCATAATAATCTGTTTATAGATGATATTACTGGTACTATTTCCGGTATGTTTTTTAACAATTTCATTTAAGGTTTTTTCAGTAAGATGAAGAGCATTAGCGTACTCTTTTACTTTTTTCATGTGTTTAAAATTTGCATGAAGCAATTTTCTGAACTGCATATATTCAGATTGATGAACCCTCTCTTTTGATTCTGAAGATGCTTTCATGCATTCGATACAAAGGGACTGTATTTCATTTCTTAGTGATAATGTTGATAATACATCATCTTCAGCATGGTGCTTGGCAATCAATTTAATTTTTTCGAGTAAATCTTCTTTTATGATGTCGTCAAATATATAACATGGACTTTGCTCACTTGAATCAAGGCAAATATGTTCGAAAAGAAAGTTTTCAATTTCTTTTGGTGCTTTTAAAGCATTTAATTCAAAAAGTATGACATAGCCCTCTGAATCTAGATTTCGCTTCATTTGATGAACCTGACCAGGAGATACAATGTGTGTACTATTTGACTCAATAGGAAACTTTATGAAGTCCACTTTGTGATATCCGCCACCTCTAATGAAGTAAAAAAACTCAAAATAATTATGCCTGTGAGGTTCGCCAAAATCATAATCATTGAGTTGCTGCAAATGGTTTACAATGATTTCGCTTCGACTAGTTCGATCTGAATCATGTGTAGGAATCATACTATAAAGTTACGATTTTCTGTTCCACTCCATAATTCAATCCTTTAATAGAGAATCTAACCTACTTTATTTTAGTCATGAGCTGTATATAAAAGGATTTGCATTCTTCTAAAAGAGGCAACAGTTCAGGAGGGAATTTTTCTGTTTTTCGACTATATTTCATGAATCCTTTTGATTTGTGAATGTTTTTATACCAGTGTTTTGCCCACAAACCATCCTCAATCCTCGCTTTAGCTGGCCATGAAAGCATTTCTTTATAGAATGTAATATTCGCATGTTTACAAAGCTTTTTTAGTTCATGCTCTGGATCATCCAGAATCATCTTAGAATCCATTATTAAATAGTCTGTATTGTTTTCTTCAAACTCTTGTATCAATTCAAGATGTGCCTTGTAGCCAACATCTTTCATTGAAGGGTTTGGAATGACCTTATGAAAGGAGGGAAGCATATCTACAGGGTCTCTAGTAAGAACAATATTAATCCCTTGATTTAAAAAATCGATATCCAAGTCTAAAAGGTGATGGGTCATGTTTTTATAGAACAATACGGGAGCATGATTATCCTGTAACATTTGACTTGCTACTTTCTGACCATTACACTCCATCGTTTTGATTATTTCCTCTGCTTCTGGATGATATGTCTTGGCATTACTCCGTGAAAGGTAATGTGCATACAATGGCTCGTCAAAAACTTTTGTGTCAGGTCTTTGGGCAAAAGAATACATTAATGTTGTTGAAATGTTTCTTGGTCCTGACCAAAGAAAAATACGAGTAGATCTATCCTTCAATTTCTTTAAGAATTAGATGTTCATATAAATCACTTAATTTTTTAGACATAGGTCCAAAATCTCCTTCTCCTATTTTCTTTCCATCAATATAAGTTACTGGAGTAACTCCTCCAAACGTTCCAGTTACAAAAGCTTCGTCGGCACTGTACGTGTCGTATAATGAAAAGTTTTTTTGATGACAAATAATGTTATTGTCTTTACATACTTGTATGATTTTAGATCGGGTTATTCCATTCATACAATAATCCCCAGTAGAGGTCCATACCTCAGAATCTTTTATCATAAAGAAATTGGTGGCGTTACAGGTGCTGACAAATCCATGAACATCAAGCATTAAAGCTTCATCCGCTCCAGCCTCTATAGCCTGAATAAGAGCTTGTACTTCATGTAGTTTGCTATGACAATTAAGCTTTGGGTCTAAATAGTCAGGAGATCCTCTTCTATAAGTGGTCGTAAATAATGTAATGCCTTTGTTTTTAGATTCAATTGAAGCCTTTTTATGTTCAGCGATAATTACAAGATTTGGCCCAGAAATAGTGAGTCTAGGGTCTTGTGAAGGGGTTTTTTTAATCCCTCTTGTTAGCATCACTCGAATATGAACCTGGTCCGACATGTCATTTATGTCAATTGTTGATTGAATTTTATCAATCATTTCCTTTTTAGAATAAGGTATTTTGAGTCCAATAGTTTTTGCTGCGATCCATAATCTGTCGAGGTGATCTTTCACAAAAGATAATGTTCCTTTATAAAGTCTTATACCTTCCCAAACTCCGTCTCCTACTAAATATCCACTATCGAAGACCGATATTTTTGCCTCGTTACGATTGTGAAATTCACCATTGATAAAGATTTTTATTTGCTTATTTCTTTCGTCAAGCTCGGCATTATGTGTACCATGTGTCATGTAGCTAATTTAAGAAACTCGTTATTGTAAATCGCAAATAGTATAAAATTATTGAGGCTATTGATTTACAATAACAGCTTTACCGTTAATGACATTGCTCGTCTTTTGGTTTTCTAAAGAGAAATAATACATTCCTGAAGAGAAATTTGTACTGTCCAATACAAACTTATTTGATGATGTTTGTTCCAAATAAATAACGTCACCAAAGTCATCAAATACTTTGAGTACAACCTCATTTTGATTGTCATTTTCAAAATAGAGATTTGCTGCTCCAGTTACAGGATTAGGCCTTAGCAAATAGCTATTACTAAGTACATTTATTACTTCAACACCAAGTATTGGCGAATCTTCTTGTCCGCCAAAATTAATTCTATAGTAATTTATGGCATTCAAAATAGGTGTTTGATCTGTATAAGTGTAAGAGACAGGACTCGATAGGTTACCACAAACACCTTGAATATCCTTAATGAGAGTAAAGTTAATAGAGTCTTTACTTCTGTAAATTTGCATGCCATTGCAGGTACTTCCAGAGTTAATGGTCCAAGCAAGTAAAACCTTACCATCGCTCACATCAATATCAAAATCAGCAAGTAAGGTTTGAGACCAGGAGTTTAGTCCAATTAAAACAAATACACTAAAAATCAATTGTTTTAACATGATAAGTTATTCTAGTCGTTCAATTACTATGCCTAAGATACGGAAAAGAGGAGTAAAAAGAAAAATTAATCTATTCCCTGTTATTTTAATTATCTTGTCTCAGTCAAATAAATCGAATGAAAAGAAGAGATTTTATATCACACAGTTCTGCCATCGCTGCAGGAGCATTAATATTACCTAATTCGCTATTTTCATTTGGAGAAAGTGCTAAAAACAAAGTGAGATTGGGCTTTATTGCAGTTGGTTTTAGAGGTCAGACTCATATTGCTGAAATGCTAAAGCGAAATGATATTGAAATTGTAGCTATAGCTGATCCGGATAAAAAAATGGTAGAGAGTGCTCAAAAGCTAATTGAGAAATCTACAGGAAATAGAGTTCGCGCTTATGACAAGGGAGATAATGATTATAAAAACTTATTGTCAAGAGATGACATAGATGCTGTATTTGTGAGTTCGCCTTGGGAATGGCACCTCCAACACGGAACAGAGGCAATGAGGGCAGGGAAAATTGTGGCAATGGAAGTTTGTGGAGCTATGACGCTTGATGACTGTTTTGAATATGTTCAGGTTTATGAAGAGACTAAAGTCCCTATAATGATGATGGAAAATGTTTGCTATCGTAGAGATGTTATGGCCATATTAAACATGGTAAAAAAGGGGATGTTTGGCGAATTGATTCACGGTCAAGGAGGTTATGAACACGATCTTCGAGGTGTTCTTTTTAATGATGGTAAAAGCGCATATAATTCTGGGGTTGAATTTGGTGATAAGGGTTTTAGTGAGGCAAAATGGAGAACAAATCATTATCTAAAAAGAAATGGGGAGTTATATCCCACACACGGTTTAGGACCATTATCCACCATGTTTGATTTGAATCGTGGAAATCGAATGGTGACCATTCAGTCAATGTCCAGCAAGGCTAGAGGATTGAATAAGTATGTCGCCGAACATGAAAAGGGGGGGGATAAACACCCAAATGCACATCTAAATTTTAAGCAGGGGGATATTGTTACGACGCAGATTCTATGTGCGAATGGAGAAACCCTGTTGCTTACACATGATACATCTCTTCAAAGACCTTACAATCTTGGATTTAGAGTCCAAGGAACAGAAGGTATTTGGCAGGATTTCGGTTGGGGAGATCCTTCTCAAGGGTTCATCTATTTCGAAAAAAGAATGGAACATTCTCACAAGTGGGATAACACTAAGGATTGGCTAAAAAACTATGACCATCCTTTATGGGAGAAACACTCCGCTTCTGCTGAAAATTCAGGGCATGGAGGTATGGATTATTTTGTGGATAATGCCTTTATAGAATGTATAAAGAGAGATATAGAATTTCCATTAGATGTTTATGATCTTGCAAGTTGGTATGCCATTACTCCTCTTAGTGAAAAATCAATAGCAAATGGTGGGCAACCTCAAGAAATTCCTGACTTTACAAATGGTTCGTGGAAAACAAGAAAGCCGGTTTTCGGAATTTCAAGTGATTTTTGATGGAGTTTACTTTATTGATACTGGCTGGGGGGTTAGGCACTAGGTTTAAAGGTAAAAAACAACTGCATGGGGTCGGGCCGAATGGGGAATTACTTTTGGAATATTCAATTTATGACGCAATTCAGGAAGGTTGTACTAAAATTGTGATTCTTACGATTCAAGAATGTATACCTCAACTAAAGTTGAAATTAAATTACCTTGAATCTAAAGTCGATATTCATTTTGTAGACCAATATAAGTTTGACCCGAATTATCCAAATTACCGAAAAAGACCGTGGGGTACCGGACATGCGGTTTTGTCTTGTACTAAATACATCTCAGAACCTTTTTTATTGATTAATGCAGATGACTTTTATAGTCATGATGCTTATGTTAAGGCAAAACAAATGATGCGTCATGTTGATTTTCAAAACTATGGAATGATTGCCTATAAATTAGAGAACACCTTAAGTAAATTTGGAGGTGTCTCCCGGGGCATTTGTAACACTCATGATAATGAGCTTCTTGATGTGAAAGAGCATTTGGGTATTAAATTTCATGACAAGATCATTACATGTGATCAGAAGAATATAGAGCTAGACGGAACTCAGCTTGTGTCCATGAATCTGTGGATTCTAAACCCTTCCGTATTTAGCCATTTAAAGAAAGTATTTGAGGCATTTTATAATGTAAATAAGAACAGTAGAAGCGAGGAGCTTTTTTTACCCACCGTTATTAATGATTTGATGATGAAGGAGAACCTGTCAGTACGTGTTATTCCCACCGATGCTTCTTGGTTTGGCTTAACGTATGAAAAGGATTTGGACCAAGTAAAAACATCCATCTCTTTATTAATAAATAGGGGGGAGTACCCACCAAATATTGAGTTGTAATGGATGAATACGATAAAGTAGCCCGATGTTTTTTAAGTAATGTTTCGGTAGAAAATACAGAGATATCTGTTATTGAATCAGGACTAATAAATAATACATTTAAGCTTATAGTTGCTCAGCAGACTTATATCATACAAAAGCTCAATCTAAATGTTTTTAAAAATCCACAAATCATACACGGCAACTATTCTAAGGTCTATGAGCATCTCTCAACTTCAAAATACACAAAACATAAATTAGACTTCCTTAAATCATTGAATGGAGATGAATTGCTACTCCATAAAAATAATGCCTGGCGCATTTCGCGTTTTATTGATGGTGAAACCCATCATGTTTGCAATTCAACTGAAATGGCTTTTAATGCTGCAGAAGCCTTGGCGGAATTTCATTTCCATCTAAAAGACTTTGACGTGAATGAAATTACAACACCTATTCCTGGTTTTTGTGATTTTAAGTTTAGGCTTGAGGAGTTTACAAAAGCCACAATGTTTGGCAATAAAGATAGAATATTGATTGCCAACGCCCTCATTAAAGAGATTAACTCAAACCTTCATTTAATTAAAAGCTATATTGACCTTGAACAATCCTTACCGCAAAGAATCATTCACGGTGACCCTAAGGTGAGTAACTTTCTGTTTTCAAAGGAAGCTAATTCGGTGCTTTCGATTATTGACATTGATACGATTATGCCTGGCATGATTCTTTATGATTTTGGGGATATGGTAAGATCCTTTGCCAATAATTCAAATGAAGATTCTGCTATGAAAAATAAGAGCTTTGAATCTGATGTCTACGAAGCTCTTAAAAATGGCTACTTATCTATTGGGCAACGATTTATGAAACAAATAGAGAGGGATTCATTAGGATTGTCAGCAATGTCTGTTTCGCTCATTCAGTGTATTCGATTTCTTACTGATTATTTAAATTCGGATGTATATTATAAGGTGACGGAGCCAAAACAAAACTTAAATCGAGCAATCAATCAATTTTGGTTTTATAAAGAGCTAAAAGAATATTTGAATTTATAATTTAACTCTATAACTATGACATTTATAATAGACAAGGATTTATCAAAAGTAATTAAGGCTAGCTGGTTTACTGTAGAGAAAGGTGTTTATGTTTACACAAAGGTTTCAGAAGTGCTAAACCCTGAAAAGCATTTGATTATTACGCGAGACTCTGATGAAATTACAGTGGTTACAAAATCATCAAACCTCCAAGATTTAGGTGCATATGAGAGAAATCTAGACAATTGGATTTTACTCAATATTAAATGTGGAAATCCTTTTTATTGTGAAGGCTTTCTAGCTTCAATTGCTTCTATGTTTGCCTCTGAGAAAATGGATATCACATTGACTTCAACCTACACAAATGATTACTTAATGATACAAGAGCATAATAAGGATAGAGCGATTACTCTGCTCATAAGTTTAGGTTTTACGTATAAATCTGATCGAAGCTAATTATTCAACATAAAAAAACCCCCCAATTGGGAGGTTTTCAAAATTTTGTAAATTTTGTTGCTTACTCAGCATCTGGAGCAGCGTCCATATCAGCAGCAGCATCATCAGCCATATCAGCAGCATCGTCAGCCATATCAGCTGAAGCATCTACAGCATCATCAGCCATATCAGCAGCGTTGTCAGCAGCATCAGCAGCAGCGTCTTGTACTTGATCAGCACCATCTTCAATTGCAGAAGCTAAATCAGAAGCATCTCCACAAGCAGCGAAAGCTGCAGCAACAAAAATTAAAGCAAATAACTTTTTCATAACATTTTTTTTTAAATAATTCAGCGACAAATATAAGACAAACAATTGTCAATCCATAATATGACTAAATTTAAATATGTCTTTTTGCATATTTTTAACATTAGTCATAACTCATAAATAATTAATTGTAATATTAATTTCGAATCAAATTGGACAGAATTTCAATTGTTTTAATGCCTTTCCAAAAGGCTTTATTTATGATTACATCATCTAACGCATTTGCACATTGCAAAAGTTGTTCATCATTTTCAATCATAATGTCTATATTCCTATGAGCCATACTCCAGCAATCAAACATTCTTTTTTTAATTGGTGAGTACTGAAGGAGATTTATGTTTTCGTGCCTTGGATCCAATTTGATTTTTTCAAACAACTCATATACTCGAATCGGATCACCTTCTAAGTGCTGAATAAAATTATTCTTATACTCAATTAGAACACCCGTAATTCCAGAGGTTGAATTACTCACTTGAGAAATGCCCACAATTGAATTAATTTCTTCTTGAGTAAGGTCAGTTCTTTTAGTACTGACGTAGCATAAGCAATATTCCATAGCATTTTGATGTATATAAAAGCTAATTTATTAATATATATATATATTTAACTATCAATTACTTAGTTTAATTCTTTGAATTATTATTTTGAATACTGTTTTCATTCGTTAAATTTATAAGTTAATGGATCAGAAAGTAAAGTCACAAATATCATTTTACAATAGAATTGCGGAGCTCTTGGTAACAGCAAATGATGCCGAGTCAATTTCAAAAGCGCTGTACTCAATTATTGATGGATATATCGATGTTCCTCATAGTGCTCTATTTCTTTGGGATCCAAATGATGCTAAGCTAAAACTATATGGAAGTAGTGGTTTTAGTAAAGACGAGCTTGTTGAGGTTGAGAGCACCGCTTTAGATCGCCATCCTGGCTGGGTATTTAAAAATCAAAAACCGCTTCATATTCCGGATATGGATAAAGAGGACGTTCCTTCATTTGTAACCTCAAGTAAGAGATCGTTTGAGGTGAAGTCCAGGCTATGGGTTCCAATAACGACTTCAGATAGAGCCCTTGGGGCATTTGGTTTTGCCAGTCAAGAAAAAAATTACTTCACAGATGATCATGTCAATGTGCTGAATTTCGCCTGTCGATTGGCGGGTAATATCTATTCAAATATAATTTTTTCGAATTCAGAGAAGGATTACCTTAATAATATGCTGATTTCATATAAAAAGATAAAAGAGGCTAGTAAAACCCAGCAAAACTTCATTGCGAAAATGAGCCATGAAATCAGAACACCTCTAAATGGAATAATTGGAATGTCTAAACTTATAGAAGGCACACTCTTAAATCAAACTCAAAAGAAATATGTCGAAATAATTAATAACCAATCCATGCATTTACTTGGCTTGATTAATGATGTACTCGATATCTCAAAAGTGCAATCTCAGAATTTCAAACTTGTCCGATTTCCGTTTAATTTCAAAGAGCTTTTGGTAACCAATATCAAGCCATATGAAATTGAGGCAAAAGTAAAAGGGGTTAAATTTGAGTATTCTTATGAGTCTACCATTTTCAATAGCTTAAAAGGAGATTCTCTGCGCCTGTCTCAAATACTTAATAATTTACTAAGCAATGCCTTAAAATTCACAAAGGAAGGTTTTGTTAAGATCACCGTTTCCGATGCGAAACAAACTTCTAGCTTTCAGCATATTGAAATAGTTGTTGAGGATTCAGGGATAGGGATTGAGGATTCAAAAATCGATAAGATATTTGAAGGGTTTCACCAAGAGGATGATTCAATTGTTAGAGATTTTGGTGGTACAGGCCTTGGTTTAATGATTACCAAAGAGATTGTAAATCAGATGAATGGGGAAATACTCGTAAAAAGTAAAAAGGGAGTGGGATCCAAATTTGAGGTTTCTCTAAAAATAGCTAAATCATCCATTCCGATAAATCAAAAAACAGTCAGTGATGATTTTTCAATTCAAGGATTAAACATTTTGGTTGCTGAAGATAACGAGGTAAACAGCTTCTACTTGAAAACTATTTTAGAACAAGAGGGGGTCATTGTAAAAATGGCCACAAATGGCAAAGAAGTGGTTGAATATTGTAAAAAAGATGTATTCGATTTAATACTTATGGACATACAAATGCCAATCTTAGATGGGATTGCGGCTGCTAAAATTATACGTGAAGAATTAAATATTAATACACCCATAGTGGCACAAACCGCTAACACAGTTCAAAAGGATATAGATGCTTGCTACGAGGCTGGAATTGCTGACTACATTTCTAAGCCCTTTACGACAAAGGATTTAGTTAGAAAAATCGCATTAAACCTCAATATTGACTATGTCAATACGGCCTCAAAAAACAAAAAGGATATTCATGAACCATTCACATCGAGTGTGTTAAACATGGTGAATGGAAATAAGGATTTTGCAAAAAAAATTATTAAAATCTTCAAAGAGGATACTCCAAAAAACTTGAAAAAATTAAAAACTGCAGTTTCAAATAAACAAGAATCTGAGGTGAATAAGATTGGTCATAAAATAAAATCATCTTTCAGGATGTTTAAGCTGAAAGATCCTTTTGAATTATCCCTTTGGATAGAACAATTTTCTAGTGAATCAAACAGCTGGGAAGAGCTTCAAGAGCATGTGTCTTTATTGGAAATTGAATGTGCTAAATATATATGAGAATCTCAATCAAAAAATCTCTGATACGGCTAAGCTTAATTATTTACAATTATTATTGATGAATTAAAAGATGTTTGATATCTTTAAGTACTAACTATGATATGGCTTAAAAGGAATAGAATTAAATTATTCATTTTTTGCGCCTCGATTTTTTTTGGATCTGTTAACTATCATTCTCAAATCCTTATAAATGCTGATGTGCAGATTAATGGCTTTAGGCATAATTGGGACTGCGGCAATGATGTTGGAGGATTTAATAGCTTTCCTGACCCTAGATATAAAGTTTGGGTCGGTTTTAATGCCGGTAATTTTCAAAATGTCAATTCCGCTCCAGGTATCTACGGCGGATGTTCCAACACTTATGGAGCCGATGCTGTCTTTTGCTCAACATGGAATCCAGGAATTATAAATGCAGCCTCTTTTAATGCCCAGCAAATCAATGAAATAAATATTGATATGGAAAGCTGGGAAGACGATGGATGTGGAAGTAACTGCAATGCCAATACCTGTTTTTTTAATAGTGACGATACACGCTGTGGTAGGCTTCGAATAGGTGATGTTAATTTTTGGAATGAGCCCCCTTGCCAAACCAATCTTTATACAGGGGATTATACTTCTGGTTCTTTTTTGTCTATGCATAATCGATGCTCCGATCACAACGGTGCTGGTTATGGAATTGACGAATTGATGATTAATTGGAGCTTTGCTACATCACCTACTATTGTAACACAACCGTTTCCTTATGACCGTTATTTATGCCCGGGAAATACTACTTCCTTAGACGTTACGGTTGATAACTGGAATGGTTGGAGTCTAGGGCAACTCGTTCAATGGCAAATAAGTACAAGTACAGATTGCAATAATGCTTCAAACTGGACAGACATACCAGGAGCAAACACACTTTCATACACACCAAACGAAATACCAGGAACTAGATTGTATCGTTGTATCATATCTAGTAGCTGTACAGATATAAATACTCAACAAGTTGTATCTGAATGTGTTAGGGTTACATATCACCCGTATTCAGCACCTATTATTAGCTCCTCATGTGGAACAACTATAGTTCCCGATGTTCCTATTCAATTTTGCACCACATTACCTCCTAACCCGGATGCTAGTGTGGGGATTTCGGCATATACTTGGTCGGTAGCGCCTTCTGTTGGAGTTACCATTTCCAATACATCATCAACTTGTACCGATATCACATTTACAGATCAAGGAGCGTATACCGTAACTCTGACTTACACCGATATATGTCCAGAAACAGATGCCTTCTCAACATGCATTACAACGATAACACCTCCAGCGTGTGATATGATCTATGTTGATGCTATTAATGGTGACAATAATTACCTCGGATTTCCAAATGAACCCGTTGCCAATTTATGGAGGGCAATGCAGCTAGTAGGTGGTTCAAGAACTAATATTCGAGTAACTGGAGGTAATTATATAGAGCCTGATATCATATATCTTCAAGACAATGTTTTTATTGATGGTTCATGGGAGAACAACGGAGGGATATGGTCAAAATCCAGTGCACAATCTACAAGCCTTACTTTTTCAGGAGAAGAAACGCTAAGTAATGCAGTTACACATTTAATTGCATTTAAATCAGAAAATATTTCTGGTTGGATTATTCAAGACCTCAATATAACCACTAGCAATTGCATAGGTAATTCAATTGATGGACGCGGAAAGTCAAATTATGGTGTTTTGATTGATAATTCAACAGGTTATGAAATTAACAGATGTAACTTAAATATTGGTTCAGCTACGAATGGAACAAATGGATCAAATGGAGTGCCAGGAATCAATGGCGCTATCGGAGCTACTGGGCTAACTGGACATTGTGACAATAATACCACAAATAGAGTAGGCGGTGCTGGATCAGGATTTGTTGGTGGAGGTATTAGACAAGGTGGAGCTGGCGGAAATGGAGGAATGGGTTCAGATTGGAATTCAAATAATAATCAGGATGGTATAAATGGTTCAAATGGAGGAGGAGGAGCATTTGGAGGATTTGATTCGGGCTGGCAGGGATCAAATGGAGGATGCGGAACGGATTCGAATAGAGATGGACGAAAAGGTCAAAATGGAGGAAATGGAGGAAACGGTGCAAATGCTTCAGCTCTTCCTGAAGTAACAAATACAACCTTTTTAAATTATTGGACTCCAAACGGAAATGCATCATTTGGTGGTGATGGCGGCGGCGGAGGCGGCGGTGAAGGCGGCGGCGGCGGCGGAAGACAAACCGAAATCAACTGGTGGGACTTTTGTGATGATGGTGGAGGTTCAGGCGGCGGCGGTGGCGGTTCTGGAGGCGAAGGAGGCCAAGGAGGATTTGGTGGCCTAGGAGGTGGTGGAGCATTTGGAATTTACAGATTCAATTCAAATACCGGCTCCCTTATTCAAGATATTACAATAAATGTTCCTGGGATTATTACAAGTGGTGGTGGTCCTGGAGGAGGTGGTTCAGGCGGGTCAGGTGGTCCTGGAGGATGTGGTGGTGGAGGAAACAATACGAGTACATCATCAGGAGGTTCGACCGGATCTAACGGGGGTTTATGTTCAACTGCACGTGTTTGTAACAATACAGAAGTAGGAGCAGGCGGCCAAGGTGGTTTAGGAGGTAGTGGAGGTAGCGGAGGCACAGGACAGCCAGGTGCTTCTGGATATTCAGTCCATATGGTTATTGATGGTGTTTTCTCGAATCCATCTACAAGCATTCCCAATCCAACAACAATCGTAATGGATTACCCTGTTAATGGTAAAGGTTGTGTGAATTCTGAAGTTGTTTTTTCAAATACTATAAATGATCCTTGGATTCTTAATGGATCAACCTTAATTGATGACTTAAATCCTGGAAATTCAAGTTACACTTACAATTCTAATCCGGTTTACACTTACTACAGTAATAATGGAATATATGATATTGAGGCTAGTGGTGCTGTTTATCAAGATTGGGTTCATATAATAGATGACACGAGACCTGCTAATATGCTTTTTAACGGACCATCAACAGTATGTTCAGGTGGTGTATTGAATATAAGTGGTCAATCCTGGGGCACGGAACTTGAATGGGATTGGGTTATTTATGAGAGTGATGCACAAACTCCTTTACAAACGAGTACTGATCAAGCTCCAAACTTCACAATGCCTATCGTTGCCATGCCAACTATCCATAATATTAGGTATAGGGTACGTGAATCTTGCTGTGGATGGAGTAAACCTTATTACACTACAATTGGTATAGTTCCCGTCTTCATTCCAACTATATCCGCGAATGGCTCAACCACAATTTGCAGTGGTGACTCTGTTGAATTATCAACAGTTGTAGGGAATAGTTATCAATGGTCAACTGGGGAAACAACTCAATCTATATTTGTGAACACGCCGGGTCAATACACGGTAACTGTTGAGAATTTAGATGGCTGCATTGGTGAATCGGCACCAGTTGAGGTCATTATCAATTCAATCCCCAACCCAATTATTGATGCTATTGGAGATAGTACTATTTGTGCAGGAAGCACAGTGGTAATAGAATCACCTTTAGGTAGCTCATATTTATGGAGTACAGGTGAAACGACTCAGTCAATATCTATTGATTCGGCTGGAGTTTATGAAGTGTTTTTTACAGATTTAAATGGTTGCTCTGCATCATCCGCACCTTACACCATATATGAGACTTCTGACTCTATTATCGTTGATGGGAATGATGTGATTTGCCCAGGAGACAGTGTCTTCTTAATAAGCTTTTCTCAATACCCTAATCCATTAAATTTGTACGAGTGGTTATTTAACGGGGCGCCAATACCTGGAGCTAATCAAAATGCCATTTATGCAAATCAAACTGGTACCTATTCATTGAATATAACTGCTGGAGCATGCTCATTACTATCTAGTGACATTCTCATTACTGAGTTTGATGCAAATATTTCTTCAAACTCAATAGATTCTGTGTTATGTCCAGGGAGTACACTCGATTTATTAGCCAGTCCAGGAGATTCTTTTCAATGGTTTTTAGATGGCATTTTATTACCCGGTGAAACAAATCAAACACTTACAATAAATGACATTGGTGTATATACTGTGGAAATCATTGATGGAGCTTGCACAGACACCTCAGGAGCTTATTCAGTTAGTTTCATTATCCCAACAATTTCCAGCAGTACCGGAGGTAATAGCTTTTGTTCTGGAACAAGTATCGACCTTATTTCAAGCCTTGGAGATTCTTATCAATGGGCTTTGGATGGCATAGCTATTCCAAATGCCATAAATCAAACCTATATTGCCAATGAAGGAGGTGTTTATACTGTTACGGTTTTAGTCGGTTCTTGCTCATCAAATTCTTCCGACTTTGTACTTACGGAAATCATACCAGTTATTTCAAGTGGAGGAGGTACAAATGCACTTTGCCCTGGAAACACCCTTGATTTAACCTCAAGTGTGGCTGACACATACCAATGGGCACTAGATGGCGTCATTATAACAGGTGCTACAAATCAAACATATACTGCAACTGTAGGAGGAAGCTATACGGTAACTGTTTCGTTGGGAGTTTGCACAGATGTCACCTCATTGGAATTCGTGATTACAGAGATAATTCCAACAATCACAGGATCTGGTGGAGCGACCACCCTTTGTCCAGGAAACACCTTAGACCTTACATCTAGCCTTGCTGATTCATATCAATGGGCATTAGATGGCATCAATATACCTGGTGCAACCAATCAAACCTTCAATGCTACCCAAGAAGGTATTTATACTGTAACTACTGTCATTGGTTCTTGCACATCTACCTCAATTGATTTTAATTTAACCTACTTAATCGCCACTATTTCTAGTGCAGGAGGAAATACCTCTTTTTGTTCTGGAAGTGGAATTGATTTGACTGCATCATCGGGGTCTTCTTACCAATGGCAGCTTAATGGAGTTGATATTCCTGGCGCAACAAATCAAGTGTTTAATGCTACAAATGAAGGAACCTACAATATAGTGGTGGTAGATGGAGCATGCTCCTTGACTTCAGCTGATTTTATGTTGACTGAAATCATTCCTGTTATTAGCTCATCAACTGGGGATACAAGTTTATGTCCAGGGAGTTCATTGGATTTGAATTGTAGCCCAGCCGATTCATATCAGTGGATGCTAAATGGAGTAAATATACCAGGAGCCACGTCGCAAACCTTCAGTGCTAATCAAGGAGGAGTGTACTCCATTACAGCTGTTAATGGTGCTTGTACATCAACTTCTTTGGATTTTAATATTTTAGAAATTGTACCAACGATTACAAGTGCTGGCAATGAAGTCATTCTTTGTCCTGGTAGTTCTCTTGACCTAACTTCTAGTCCTGCTGATTCTTATCAATGGAGCTTCAACGGTGTAGAAATACCAGGTGCAATCAATCAAATCTATACCGCAACTACCGCGGGTGTATATGCAGTAACGACAACTATTGGGACAACGGGTTCAGGCACGATAAATCCCAATACAGATTTTGAATTAGGCCCTGGCACGAACTGTGGAAGCCCAACAAATTATTTTTGCGCAAATGATGCGGGACAAGTTATTGATGGGATTCACCCGGTTTGGTCTGTTGGTAACCAAGGTTGTGTCGGTGGCGCTACGAACTTCTCAAGTGCGTTGGGTGCTCATAGTGGAATTGGTTATGTTTATTTTTACGCTGGAGCCGACAACATACAAACGGTTCAGCTGCCATTTGTCGGAGGAGAAAACGTGGATATATGTGTATGGTATTCTGGACCTCAAGGAACAGGAGCATCAGGACAAAACACGGCGAATTCTCATTTCTCTTTGGCCGTGGATGGTGTTCAGGTAGGACCTGATGTCTTGGTTCCAACAAATACTGTATGGACACAGCATTGTTTCTCTGTTACAATGACTGCAGGAAACCACAGCTTTGGAATATTATCTGGTGGGGCTGCGCAATATTCATTATGGTTTGATGACTTTGAAATAAGCTCTGCTACCAATAATTCATGTACCTCCACTTCTCAGGATATTGTTCTCTCGGATCTTACAGCGGATATTGTTTCAACCGGAGGCATCAATACCTTATGCAATGGCAGTACAATTGAATTGAATAGCACATTAGCAGATACGTATCAATGGACATTGAATGGCATTGACATACCTGGTGAAATAAGTCAAAGTATAACCGTTTCAGAACCTGGCAATTACAGTGTAACTACAACCACAGGCTCGTGTGTAATTTCAGCATCTGATTTCGCAGTTTCTGTGGCGTTTCCGCAGGAACCCGTAATTACATTAAGTGATACCATCGGATGTCTTCCTCTTATTGTGGATCTCAATCATAACATTTCAAATGTTTCAACTGAATGGATTATGGACGGAGTTCTATTCTCATCTTCACAATCAAGCCAACTAACCATCGGTCAGGCAGGATGTGTTGATCTAGAACTTATATTGACAAGTAATTCCGGTTGCGAATTGAGTACAAGTCTCAATAGCGCTATATGTGCTACACCATCACCAATTGCCTCATTTACAATGAATCCTAGTGTACTATCTAATGACCAAGAAGCTATTAATTTTATTAACAGTTCTGAATACGCCGATTCATATTATTGGGATTTTGGAAATGGAACAAGTAGTGACCTGATTAATCCGAGTCAGAATTTTAATGTTAATGACAATGGATATCAAATTATTCTTACAGCCTATAATGATGAAGGTTGTTTTGATTCATACTCAATCACATTAGTTTCTAATGAAGTAGGAACTGTATTTGTTCCAAATACCTTTACTCCTGATGGAGATGAGCACAACCAGGAATTCGTTCCAACCGTAATTCCTGGCTTAAAGCTATTTAGCTATACAATGAAAATCTATAATAGGTGGGGAGAGCAAGTTTTCGAATCTCAGAACATCAATTTTGGATGGGATGGTTCTTACGGTCCAGGTGCTAAACAGGCGCAAGAAGGAATTTATATTTGGAAAATCACATATCATGACCAAAATTCTAACGAGCGTAAAGAGATAACTGGACACGTTACATTAATTCGATAGAATTATAATCGAATAATTTTTTGACTGAGAATTTCTCCATCAATTTCAATACTGATAACGTAGCTTCCTTTGTCTAATGTTTGACCATCAAGTTTAAGATAGTTTAAACCCACCTGAGGTATGAAGAAAAATGATTTTTGAATCACTCCATTCATTGAAGATAAGGTTAGCTTAATCTTATCATTCGCTTTTGAATTGTATTGAACTGTTATTTCTTTTTCAAATGGATTTGGATAAACTCCAAGCATTATAATATCATTTTCTAATAATGGAGTTAAACCCAAGTTTGGATTAAACATTTCAGCCTGTCCACATTCAACGAATGTTCTTTCTGAAGCTTCATTTATTTCTGATAAAAATGATTGCCCATCATTGACATAATAACTTTTTGCTCTCTCAAAATCAAGATTAGATGAGAATACACTTTCACACAACATCCAATCAGCTTGAACTCTTTCTTGATTCACATCTAGAATGAGGTATCCTCTTTGATCCAAATTCGACCATTTCACATGTGGGTTTGCGGCGGTAATAAGCTCAGTAGGTAAATTAAACGGGAAACCCACAGAGGTGACACTCGTAATTACGAATTCTACACCCATGCTTCCTGACCCACTCGATGCATCATAATTAACACCTGGTAGGTTATTTGCCCAAGACGTATGAATATCACCGGTTAGCACGACAAGATTATTGATGTTATTTTCCAATATGTCACCATAAAAACGTTCTCTTTCGGCAGGATAACCATCCCATTGATCCGGATTTAAAACAAGACCCAAAACTTCTAAAGGAGCCATCATTACTTGCTGCCCTAAAACATTCCATTGACTAGTGCTATTTTCAAGCTTATTAAGAAGCCAATTGTACTGATCTACACCTAAAAGACGTCTATTTGTATCATTTATTTCCGAGCTTGTAGCACCAACTTGCTCATCTCTTCCTTCGAGACGAGTGTCACACATATACAAGGTCATTAAATCACCATATTTAATCTCACGATATAATCGTAATGAATCAATTGTACTAGGTCGAATTGGCATCCATTCAAAATAAGCCTGCTTTGAATTTGATTTTCTATTCTCCCACAAACCTTCAGTAGTTGCATTGTGATTTTGAGCTCCACCCGTCCATGCATCATTTGCTGATTCATGATCATCCCAAACAGTAATTACTGGATATTGCTGGTGCATATTTCTCAAATCTTCATCAAGCTTGTAATGAGAATGTCGTGTTCTGTAATCACTTAATGATATAATCTCATTTTCGGGCTCTACCGTTCGTCCATCGACACCTGCAATTGCTGTATATTCATAAAGGTAGTCTCCAAGATGTATAACGGCATCAACGTCGTCTCTTTCAACAATAGAAGCGTAGGAATTAAAATAACCTGCAGCATAATCAGAGCATGACACAACTGCAAAGCGTAGGCTATCTATTTCATTTTCTGGAGCTGTTTTGGTTCGGCCAGTTAAAGAATTAATTCCTTCATAATCAAAACGATAGTAATAACATGTGTACGGAGACAAACCATCAACATCCACCTTAATTGTATAATCCTTTTGTTCGGAAGTATAGGCAGTACCTGAGTTTATAATGTTTAGCATGTCAATATCAGTTGCTACCTCCCAGTTTACCTCTAATATTTCATTGGGTAGAGGGAGCGGTTCAGGCGTTACACGGGTCCAAATAATTACTGCATTACTCAATGGATCGCCAGATGCTACTCCATGATAAAATGGTCCCAATTCTTCATGTAATTCACTTCGTAAATGAAAGTTATTTTGAGTGTAGGATTGAAAAACTAAAGAGATTAGAAAAAAGCTAAGCGCAATTACTTTCATAATAAGATGTATTTATTTTAAACACTAATTTAAAAATAAACACATCAATATTATTTAGATTTAAAAATAAAATAAAATCATCTCATTGTTAAATATTAATTATTGTTCTGTATTTCTTTATGTCTATATTAGCCAAAATTTAAATCTATAATTATGAAAAAATTAATGATCTCAATGTCTATTTTGGCATTGTTTTTTGCATCATGTGGTGATGCAAGTAGTGAGGCTAGTAGTGAATCAAACGATGATAATAACACTACTCAAAATAGCGAAAGTGATGATTCTAATGTTGAATCAAATGAAGCAAACAGCTTATGTGATTGTTTAACTGCTGCCAAATCTGAAGATGAAGCACAAGCTTGCGACCCATCAAAAGGAATTGATGAGCTGAGAGAAATAATGATGACAGACTGTATGGATGAGGCAATGGAAGATGTTGAAGGAGCTATGGAAGACGCAATGGAAGATGTTGAAGGAGCTATGGAAGACGCAATGAAAGATGCTGAAGGTGCAATGGAAGAAGCACAGAAAGCTATGGAAGATGCCATGAAAGGTATGTAATCTAAAAAATGATTAACTAATGAATATCCCTGGTGAAACATCACCGGGGATTTTTTTTCTTATATTATGATAAAACTTTTTAGCTAATGAAATTAATCAAGTCCATTGCCGTTTTTATCTTTCTTTTTACTCTTTTTTCTTGCGAGTCTGAAAGATCCGCCTGTGATTGTTACAAGACTGCAGAAGATGTAGTTAAGAAAATAGTTAATGGAGAATTGCCCGAAAATTTGTCTGAAGAGGAAATTCAAGAAAAATACTTAAAGGGCTGTGAGTGGATAAAAGAGGTAGAAGAATCCGTTTTACTCGAAGAATTGAGTGATTGTCCTGAATATAAAATACGTGATAATATCATAAACAAATAAATTAAAACGAATGAGCCTAACATTAATTTGGTTTCATTTTTGTTAAATTCATTAGGTATGAAGCTCTTGCTGAATTTATTTGTTCTGTTAACTCTCAATTTATCTTATGCTCAAGACACTATAGATTGTCTTTCTATTATTTCGAATGAAGAGGAATATGCTTTACTGAAAGGACGCCCCAACACCTCTAAGTTTGGAGAAGTAGATGCCGTAAAAGTGATTTGTGATCTTCAAAATGATAGTATCTATTTTATCAATTCCAACTTATATGACTATCATGTTAGTTTCTGCATGAGTTATTTAGGTTATACTGATAATAGCTGGAAGTTTAATTATAATAATTATACCACCACTGATAAACGAGATTTTTTGATGGGTACAATTAATCGGTTTTACAATGAAGATATTTACACCTTAGAGTTTTCCGTTGCCGACAACATCAATAGCCATCAAATCACAAAGTTCTATAATCAAATTTTGAAGCATTTTTTAATAGCTAAAGATGTTAAACTGTTTATTAACACAAACAGAATGCAATCCATCTCAAATAAACTTCGCAATATTCAAACCATAAACGCAAGTGAAATTTATAAAGGTCAGTCACTACAAATTTTAAATCAGAAAGAATCCTATGGAAAGCTCATTTTCTTAAATGCAAATCAAATGGAATCGGCTAAGATAGATTCTAAAGACATTGTAGTAATTAAAGGAACACCCAAAGATTTACCCCCTGTGGCCGGTGTAATCACCACTGATTTTCAAACACCTCTGAGTCACATTACCATACTTTGTCAAAATAGAGGGACTCCCATTATAGCCTTAAAGAAGGCATGGACCGATACTTTATTAAGATCTCTTGAAAATCAGGCGGTATATTTTAAAGTTCAAAAGGACTCTTTTAAGATTGTTAAATCCAATTTCGAGGTGTTAGAATCTTATTGGTTAGCAAAACGAAAAGGTATAAAAAAGATTACCTTATATACTGATACAACAATTAAAACAATTCTCCCCATCGAATTGGTAAATAAAAATTCCATTAACATAGTAGGAGGGAAGGCTGCAAATTTTGGTGAGCTAGAAAAGCTTGTAAAAGAGCTCCAACTGAGTTCAAAAACACCTGAGGGTGCTTTTGCTATTCCTTTTCATTTTTATATAGAGCATTTAAAACAAAATAATATACAGGCTTATATTAATGATTTTTTAAAAACAAATGGTCAAGGGATTGATGATAAATCAATACGTGAATTCTTAAGTACTGTTCAGCAAAGAATAATGAATGCTGAAATAAATTCTAAACTTATAAAGGATGTTGAAAAAACGGTTTCAAAAAATGGGTTCAATAGAATTCGATTTCGCTCTTCAACAAATGCCGAAGATATAGATGGATTTAATGGTGCTGGACTGTATGATTCAAAAACAGGAATCATGGATAATGATAAAAAAAGCTTTTCTCTTGCCATAAAAAAGGTTTGGGCAAGTGCATGGAATTACAAGGCCTTTATGGAGCGTCAGTATTTTGGAATTGATCAAAAATCTATTGCAATGGGTATTTTGTGTCATCGATCATTTCCTGATGAAAAAGCAAACGGTGTTGTCATTACGAAAAATTTATACCGTAATAATTACCGTGGTTTTGTTATTAACGTGCAGCTTGGCGAAACAAGTGTAGTCAATCCCCCGGATGGCGTAACCTGTGAACAGCTGATTTGCTATTCGGACAAAAATGATTCATTTTATGGGAAAAAGAATATTGTGGAATACCTGTCATATTCAAGCATCCTTCCTGACTCAATGAAACAGGTGCTAACAACAAAAGAGGTTACCTTGCTCACCCAAGAAATATCTAAAATTAAGAAATCTTATTACGATAAGTTTCACAATGAGTCAAGCACCACTACTTACTACAATTATGGGCTCGATTTAGAATTTAAGATATATGGCCCAAAACGTCAAATTTATATTAAACAGATTCGACCCTTTAAAAATTGATGTCTATCGTTTCACAACAAACTTCAACATCTTATTATTCACTTTAAGAAAATAAACATTATTCGATAAACTAGCGATGTCTATTAAGGATGTGGCATTTGTTAATGTTCCCGTTTTTAAAATTTTTCCTTCTAAGGATACGATTTCATAATTAACATCTTCTGAAAGCGTTATGTTTAAAGAGATGTATTCATTAGAAGGATTCGGAAATACTTTAACTTCATCAACTACTGTTAACTCATTCAAGTTCGCTAAAGAACCATTCATGTCATATTTTGAGAAGAACTTCCATATCTCAATACTTGAACTGATGTCCATATTACCCCAAACGCCAAACCAGTCATGTTCGCCGTTGTAAACCTTAAAATGTTCGGTAGTCACACCATTGTCTCCTCCAGTATAGACAAAATGATCCACATTGGTGCCATCAGAAGGATCATTATCATTAATAGCTGTTACATTAGGTGTTGTGTTGCAATTATTAAAGCCCACCCAGTAGTCAATGACATCATCGATAGATAATGTCCATGTAGGGCTTCCATTATAAGGCACCGTTGGATCACTCGTTCCATGCAATTGAAGTACCGGTGTAGGATGAGAAGGATTACATGCCGCAGAAATTTGAGGAGTCATCGATCCCGTAACGGAAGCAATTGCTGCTATTCGATCACTAAGCTCACATGCCAATTTAAAGCTCATATAGCCTCCATTTGACATTCCACAACTGTAGACTCGGTTAGCATTGACATTGTAGCTTGCACTGATTTCATCAATCATCGCTTCTGTAAAACCGACATCATCAACAGTACTGCCTACGGTCCATCCCCCTACATTCCAATGAGGAGTCCCTGAAGCGTCTAAGGTTCCATCTGGATGAACCAAAATAAATCCTGCCGTATCAGAAATTGCCGTAAATCCGGTGTAATTCATATTTAATGCCGCATTACTTGAATACCCGTGAAAAGAAAAAACCAATGGGGCAGGAGTGCCTGGGTCATAAGATGGCGGAATGAAAAGAATGTAATTTCTTGTAA
>JBELDA010000023.1:3931-32849 GCA_042094515.1 Crocinitomicaceae bacterium | reverse complement strand
TTCAGGAGCAATCACTGGAGCAGGATTTTGATTTTTTTGAGCTGATGGGGTTTCCCTTATGCAGCCCTTTTCAATTACTTCAAGAGGACGTTCCCAGGCATCATACAGCAGCTGATGTTCCCGAGTTGATCAACAAAATAATTTGTACCTATGGTTATTTGGTGTCACTCAAGAATTCTAAGTCTGCTTCGGGCCAAGCCATTGCATTTGGAATGTTTTATGATATAAATGGTGAAATTATAGATACAGTTCATTTTACAAGCGCTTTAAAACGCTACCCATTTTCAGGAAGTGGTGTTTACTGTCTAAAAGGAAGGGTAGTAGAAGAATTTGATTTTTATTGCCTAGAGGTATTCTTTATGAAGAAGCAGGCTTATGTTGCTGACCCCAGGTTTTCCGATTAAATTTTATTAATCTAGCTTCTGATCAACTAGGTATAAAAAAGAGGCAACTGCAGCAGCACCGAGCTCCAGCTCTCTTTTATTTACATTTTCGAATACATCATTAGGCGAGTGATGCATGTCAAAATAGCGTTGAGAATCTGGAACAAATCCAAATAAGGCAATTTTTGGATACTCCCTTTTTAGAGGTCCAATATCCACACCTCCATATCCCTTTTCGAATACATGCAGGTCATAATCATTAAACAAGTAGGCTTGTGACTTGAGCCAATCTATCTGAGCTTCACTTCCGTCACAGGTGAATCCTCTTGGGGCAAACCCACCACGGTCACTTTCAATGGCTGCGACATGTTTTTCACCTTTTTCCTTAACCCATTTGGCATATGTTTTTCCTCCCATATTACCATTCTCTTCATTCATGAAAAACACAACTCTGAGGGTGTGTTTTGGCATGTAATTCATTGTTTTTAATATTCTCAAGGCTTCGAGGCAATGAACTACTCCAGCACCATCATCATGGGCTCCTTCCCCGGTGTCCCAAGAATCCAGGTGTCCACCAATTGTAATGATTTTCTTTCGCTTGGAAGCACCAGGAATTTCCCCAATGACATTATATGACGTTTTGTCTTCTAGCTTTTTACAATCCATTTCAAGAATAAACTCAAGTTTTTCTTCTGGATTAGACTTTATATAATTTACAACAAGCTCTGCATCGGCAGTTGAAATAGCTGCAGCAGGAATTTGATGGACGCCTTCTTCATATCTCATAGAGCCCGTATGTGGGTGAGGATCAATAGCAAGGCCAAGTGATCTAATAATTACCGCGATCGCTCCTTTTTTAGCGCCTTCAGACGCGCTATTTCCTCTAAGTGGATAACATCCGCCATATGCTTTAAAAGTTTGAATCTGTTTTTCATCCATAGGCTGGTTGACAAAAACAATTTTGTCTTTTATGCTGTCAATTGAGCTATTTTTAAGCTCTTCAAGGGAATTGAGAACTACAAGGTCTCCTCGCAATATACCATTGGTTCCAACGGAACCTCCTAGAGCGAGTCCATTCAGCTTAATTACATCTCCGTTTTCATTACGAATCCAGAAGGCTTCTTTAGTGCCTCGTTCCCAATGGGGAACGGTGATTTCTTGCAATGATACCTCGAATCCATATTCGGTCATTATTTTTTTTCCCCATTCAACTGCCATTTGAGCTTCCGTTGATCCAGTTATACGCGCACCTATCTCTTTGCACAAATACCTTAAGTTATCGTATGCTTCTCCCTCTGAGAGGGCCATGTCGTATATTTTACGAATGACTAATGTATCTGTATTTAGATATTCTCTAGAAACCTCGGTGTTTTGGGAAAAAAGAACATTACTGGTTAAGGATGAGAATAAAATAGCGGTTAGTAGGAGGGTCTGTTTCATAAATTCAAATTCGAAATAAAATTACGGAATATTCTTTCTTGACCTTTTAAAACCGCAATAATCATTTCTAAAAATTATCTCTATATCACTACTTTCTTTAGATGTTTTTAGTCATTCTTTGCTATCTTTGAACTCCAAAAAAATATTCATGTCATTAAAGTGTGGTATTGTAGGATTGCCTAATGTTGGAAAGTCTACCCTGTTTAATTGTTTATCTAATGCGAAAGCACAATCTGCAAATTTCCCTTTTTGTACGATTGAACCTAATATTGGTACGATATCTGTGCCTGATTCAAGGCTTGAAAACCTTGAGGGCTTAGTGAATCCAGAACGAGTGATTCCAACTACAATGGAAATTTTAGATATAGCTGGATTGGTCAAAGGTGCTTCAAAAGGAGAAGGTTTAGGAAATAAATTTTTAGCTAATATTCGTGAAACTGATGCGATTCTTCATGTATTGAGATGTTTTGATGATGGAAACATAGTTCATGTTGATGGATCTATTGATCCAGTTAGAGATAAAGAAATCATTGATATTGAGCTACAGCTTAAGGATTTGGAATCTATCGAGAAAAAAATCAGTTCAATTTCAAGAATTATTAAATCCGGCGATAAAGAAGCAATTAAGGAAAATGAGCTGGCACAAAAGATAAAAGATGCACTTGAGCAAAGCTTGTCTGTGAGAACCATTGAATTTTCAGAGGAGGAAAAGGAGATTGTACATCAATTTAATCTCATAACCTCAAAGCCAGTGATGTATGTATGTAATGTTGATGAAGCCTCTGTCATTAATGGTAATCAATACGTTGATCAGGTTAAGGCTGCTGTTGCAAGTGAAAGTGCAGAAGTTCTCGTGATTGGTGCAAAAATCGAAGCTGATATCACAGAGCTAGATACTTATGACGAAAGACAACTGTTTTTAGATGAGCTAAACCTTGAAGAGCCAGGTGTGAATCGTCTCATTCTTTCTGCTTATCACCTTCTTAATTTGCAAACCTATTTTACAGCAGGTGAAAAAGAGGTAAGGGCTTGGACAATTAAAAAAGGAATGACTGCTCCTCAAGCAGCAGGTGTCATTCATACTGATTTTGAAAAAGGTTTTATTCGGGCTGAAGTAATGAAATACAATGATTTTTCTAGCTTAAAAACGGAACAGGCGGTAAAAGACGCTGGAAAATTTAAGGTAGAAGGAAAGGAATATGTAGTGCAAGATGGAGACATTATGCATTTTAGATTTAATGTTTGATATAATAAGAATATAGTTATGATTAAAGCTAATGATCCCAGTTTAGTTTCTTGGGTAGAAGTAAATAAAGGTTCTGATTTTCCAATACAAAATTTACCATTGGGGACTTTTAAAACCGAACAGTTAAATCCTAGAGTAGGAATGCGAATAGGAGATTTTGTAATAGATATGAAATCTCTTCATGTGCTGGGTTATTTGGATAACTTACCTTTTTCAGCTGCCGCATTTGATTCAGATTCATTGAATCTTTTAATGAAGAAAGGAAAGCTTGCTTGTCGAAGGTTAAGAAACAGGATTTCGGATTTAATGGAAAAGGATAATACGGAGCTTCAAAATAATGAGCACCATGTAAATCAGGTGTTGATACCTATTGAACAAGCTGAAATGTTAATGCCTGTTGAAATTGGAGATTATACGGATTTTTATTCAAGTAAGGAGCACGCGACAAATGTAGGTACAATGTTTAGGGATCCAAATAATGCCCTTTTACCCAATTGGTTGTGGATTCCTGTTGGATACCATGGACGCTCATCTTCTGTGATTATATCCGATCAAAATATACACCGACCAAAAGGCCAAACGAAGCCTAATGAAAATGAGCCACCGGTTTTTGGCCCATCACGAATGATTGATTTTGAGCTCGAAATGGCCTTTATCACTTTTGATGGAAAACCATTGGGAGATTCAATCACTACTGCGGAAGCCGAAGATTATATTTTTGGGATGGTGCTTTTTAATGATTGGTCCGCACGTGATATTCAGAAATGGGAATATGTTCCATTAGGACCATTCTTGGCAAAGAATTTTGCTTCTTCTATTTCGGCGTGGATTGTGAGCCTTGACGCGCTTATTCCTTTTCAGGTAGATACACCAGAACAAGATCCGGAGGTGTTGTCTTATCTTAAATATGAAGGAAAAAAATCATATGATATTCACCTTCAGGTTGCGATTACCCCTGATGGAGCTGAAGAAAAGGTGGTATGCGACTCCAATTTCAAATATATGTATTGGAATATGGCACAACAGCTTGCGCACCATACCGTCAACGGCTGTAATGTTCGCGGAGGAGACTTGTTAGGGTCCGGAACTATTTCTGGTCCTACACCAGATTCATATGGTTCAATGCTAGAGCTTGCATGGAAAGGAACAAAACCGATTCAAATGCCAGATGGTAGTGAACGAAAGTTTATATTAGATGGTGATACAGTTACAATGAGAGGTTACTGTGAAAATGAAAAGGTTAGAATAGGATTTGGTGAAGTAAGAACAAAATTATTGCCAGTAAAATAAATGCAACAAAACAAAACCCCTGTAACTGTAAATGTAGAACAGGAGCGTAAAGAAATACTTAACGCTTATAGAGGTTTAATGCGTGCACTCAAAAACCGAGACAAAAAAGAAACAAAGCTCATTCGAAAGGCCTTTGATGTGGCTTTAGATGCTCATAAGGAAATGAGAAGAAAGTCCGGTGAGCCGTATATTTATCATCCCATTGCAGTGGCAAGAATTTGTGCCGATGAGATGACCTTGGGGCCAACATCGGTAATCTGTGCTTTATTACATGATACTGTAGAAGATACGCATATTACACTTTCAGATATTGAAGATTTATTTGGCAAAGAGGTTCGCCTAATTATAGATGGATTAACTAAAATTCCAGAAGTATTTGATGACAAAGCCTCAATTCAGGCTGAAAATTTCAGGAAAATGATTTTGACCATCTCAGATGATTTTAGGGTGGTACTGATCAAATTGGCTGACCGACTTCATAACATGAGGACTTTGGATAGTATGCGTGCAGATAAGCAGCTGAAAATTGCTTCAGAAACCAAGTTCTTATACGCCCCGTTAGCTCATCGATTTGGATTATATTCTGTTAAGTCAGAGCTGGAAGATTTATCTATGAAATACTGTGAGTCTGAGGTTTACGAAGAAATTCGATCTAAGCTAAAGGAGACTCAAGAAAGCAGGGCAAGATTCATACGTAAATTTATTGCCCCGGTTAAGGAACACTTGGCACATGAGGGGTATATTTTTAATATCAAGGCAAGAACAAAATCAATTTCGTCGATATGGAAAAAAATGAATTCTAAGGACGTTTCTTTTGAAGAAGTTTTTGATCTATTTGCCATTCGAATTATTTTAGATACACCGGTTGAGCTTGAAAAGCCTGATTGCTGGAGGGTATATAGTATCGTTACAGATTATTATCAGCCAAGTCCTGAGCGATTAAGAGACTGGATATCTACTCCTAGGGCAAATGGATATGAGTCACTACACACAACTGTGATGTCACCTCAAGGGAAATGGGTGGAGGTTCAGATTCGTTCACAACGCATGAATGAAATTGCGGAAAAAGGTCTGGCTGCTCATTACAAATACAAGGAATCAAAAGGTGATGACAATAAATTCGACCGCTGGATTACAGAGATTAGAGAATTGTTAGAATCGTCAAATACGGATGCCTTAGATTTTGTCAATGATTTTAAGCTAAATCTTTTTAATGATGAGATTTATGTTTTTACGCCTAAAGGTGAGCTTAGAGTTTTACCTACAGGGTCAACTATTCTGGACTTTGCATACGATATACATACTGACATTGGTGACACCTGTATTGGAGCGAAAGTGAACAATCGACTCATGCCATTATCCTATGAGCTTCGAAACGGAGACCAGTTGGACATTATTACCTCTTCAAAACAGCACCCAAAGGATGAGTGGTTAAGGTTTGTTGTTACGGCAAGGGCTAAAACAAAAATTAAATCTTCTCTTAATGAAGAAAGGAATCGTATAGCGGCTGATGGAAAAGAAATTCTGGAACGAAAGCTGAAGCAATTCAACCTCAACATGAATTCTGAGAATATCATGTTTTTGGAAAAACATTTTGGTGCACCGAATATTACAGAGCTTTATTTCAGAATAGCCAAGGGGAAAATTGATTTGGCAAAGATCAGAGAAATGGGGCAGGTAAACGGGATGTTCAAAATAGAGAAGAAGCCTCCGAGAAAGAAAAGAAAGACTATTCAGGAATACGAGTCAGAATTTGTGTCTTTGGATTCAAAGAAGGATACGCTATTAATTGGTGATGATTTTAAAGGTTTTGATTATCAAATGGCTAAATGTTGTAATCCAATACCTGGAGACAGGGTATATGGTTTTATTACGGTTTCATCTGGAATAAAGGTCCATCGATTTAATTGTCCCAATTCAGTTAATATGATGTCCAAGATGGCTTATAGATGTATTAAGGCGCGTTGGAAATCTGATAAACTTGTTGAAAGGGTAGCTGCCATTAAGATTATTGGAATTGATCAGTTTGGATTGGTGAATAAGATAACCGAAATTATATCCAATCAAATTAATGTCAATATGAAAAGTATTTCCTTTGATACAGACGATGGTGTTTTTGAAGGGAAAATTAAAGTAATGGTTCTAGACACGGAGCATTTGGAGCAATTGACCCGTAAATTTGAAGAGGTAGAAGGAGTTAAGAGGGTCGTACGCTGGGATGAAGAAGATTCAGAAGAATCTAATCTTCCGTCAGACTAAACTCATCTTCTGGTCTCAAAGCGGGATTCCATTTAAAATTCCGAATCCATCGGTCTTTTTCCTTAATCTGATCCATTGGGTAAAATATGCCTACAGGCTCATTGACATAATTGATACCCACAACTTCTCCGCTATCGAGATAGACACTTAGTGTTGAAGAGATTAACTTATTCAACCCCATCCTCTTTATCGTCGTTATACTATCTGTTTTTTCTTCATCTTCAGGAAAGTATATACTCACTGCGGACCCATTAACATCTGTTTTATGCAGCTTTCCATCTTTCATGTAGGCCACAATGTTTTTTCCGGATATTTGATTGTAAAGTAGTCCAGAATCTAGCTCCATAATGGCAGATGAATTCCGATAAATATTAATCTTGTCTATTAAAGAGTCCTTAGTTATAATGACAATGGAATCTCCTTTTAGCTCACTGTTTTCAGACCAAACGATTGGATTGTGATACAGCTTGATTCGGTTCTGCGCTTGAGAAAACCAAAGTGAATCACAAATGGACTGAATTTCTTTGTTATAAATTTTAACCCCGTAATATGCTTGAATATTCTTCTTTTTATCAATAGTGTCATTTTTGATGAACAAGGTGTCACTATGTACAAAAATGGTGTCTTTGTTTTGCACGAGCTTTGCAACTGCACAATCTGTGATGTAGGTCAGGTTGAGGCTGTCAGAAGAGTAAAGGAAATTTGAATTCAAAACATAGTTGCTTTTTTGATTGATCAAATGAACATCTTTTTTCGCAATAATTTGTTCAATCTTTTCGTCATAGCTTATGGTGTCGGCATATAGGATTTGAGCCGTGTCTTTATAGCTCGCATCACCATGAAGATAGCCTTGATTTAATTCAGTATTGTACCATCCGTAATTACAGGTCATCTGCATGCTATCTTTAACAATAATAGTTTTTCCATTAAAGATGGTTTTTTGATTTGCGTATTCGTAGGCGAGCGTATCAGTTGTCATGCGTATACCATCATTTGTATACACCACACTATCGCTAAAAAAATAGTTCTTTGATTCGGGATAAAAATAACCGATCTTACTTACAATCATTTCATTAGAACCATTCTTTTTAATGGTTCCATAGTTTCTGTAAATAGCGCGTCCAGAGGTGGATATATATTCAAGGCTATCTGTTGTGAGTCGATAGTCCTGATCTCTCACGCGAACTTTCCCCCAAAGTTTGGCTCTTTCACTTTGTCCATTGAACAGAGCTGAGTCACAAAACATGTTTATTCTGTCCTTAATAATATGCACCTTGCCATAGGCACGAACAACTTTACGTTTTTCAAAATAGTATGCAGAATCACAATACATTGTATTTCCCTGATACTCGAAATGTACATTTCCTTCTAGCTTCAGAAGGTCATTGCTCTCATAATAATTTGCTTTTTTGGATCCGGGAAGCAGCTTTAACAGATTATTTTGTGCCAAAAAATTTGACATCAAAAAAAATGCGCTCATGAAAAGCGCAAATTTTATTTTAATGTTTTCCGTTTTCATCAAGAATTTGATAGCGTTTGTTTTCTATCAGGTCCAACTGATACAACGCGAATAGGTACATTTAATTGTTCTTCAAGATAATCGACGTATGATATGAAGGTGTCAGGAGCATCCTCAAGATTTTCAAGCTGAGTTAAATCTTCCTTCCATCCAGGAACACTTTCATATATGGGTGTAATGTCGTGGTCGTTTATGTCAAAGGGAAAGTCCGTTACCTTTTCACCATCAATGATGTAATGCGTACATGCTTTTATTTCGTCAAAAATGCTCAGTACATCTCCTTTCATCATGGAAAGCTCTGTAATTCCATTAATCATTATAGAATATTTGAGCTGAACTAGGTCAATCCATCCACATCTTCTAGGTCTCCCAGTAGTTGCTCCAAACTCGTGACCTTCTTTTCTCATTAGCTCTCCATCATCATCATACAATTCAGTAGGGAAGGGGCCGCTACCAACTCGAGTACAGTAAGCTTTGAAAATTCCAATTACATTTCCAATTTTATTTGGTGGAACTCCAAGTCCAGTGCAAGTACCAGCAGTGATTGTATTTGATGATGTCACAAAAGGATAGGTTCCAAAATCTATATCTAGCATGGTGCCTTGAGCACCCTCTGCAAGTATCTTTTTTCCTTCATTTAAAGCATTGTTGATGTAGATTTCACTATCAACAAACTGTAGCCTTTTCATTGTTTCTACTCCCTCAAACCAATTCTCTTCTAGCTCTTTAAGATCGTATTTAAAATCTTCATAATGATTTAAAATACTGATGTGCTTGGCAACTAAGGCTTTGTATTTCTTTTCAAAATTGGGAGAAAGGATGTCTCCAACTCTCAATCCATTTCTACCGGTTTTGTCCATGTAGGTTGGACCAATTCCTTTTAAAGTAGATCCAATTTTGTTTTTCCCTTTCGACATTTCAGAAGCTGCATCTAGCAACTTGTGAGTAGGAAGGATTAGATGTGCTTTTTTTGAAATAAGTAGTCTTTTTTCGTGATCTATATTAAACGGTTTCAATTGATCCAGTTCTCCCTTAAAAATAATAGGATCAATAACAACCCCATTTCCAACAAGGTTCATTACGTTTGAATGAAAAATACCTGAAGGGATTGTGTGTAATACATGCTTAATGCCTTCAAATTCAAGAGTGTGCCCAGCATTAGGGCCTCCTTGAAATCTTGCAATTACATCATACTTTGGGGTCAATACATCAACTATTTTTCCTTTTCCTTCATCTCCCCATTGAAGGCCTAATAATACATCTACTTTCATGAATTTACTTGAATTGATTTAATGCGGCTTGATTTGAATCATGAATTGAAAATACTTCATTCATTTTTGTGATTTCAAAAAGCTGATTAATCATTTTATTTGGATTTGAAATTAAAAGGTCACCATGATTGATTCTGCATTTGGTCATTGTTTTGACAAATACAGAGATACCACTTGAATTAATATGAGCAAGATCTGTTAAATCAAAAATAACTTTCCAGCTACTAAGATGGTCAATATGACTTAACAAACCATCAATATCTCCGTCAGAAAGAATTTTGCCGCTGAGCTTTACAATGCTGCAGTCGCCCTCAATTACCGTTGAAAATTTCAAATTCATTTCTGTTCAATTTGTTTTTTAGAACCATAAAAATAAAGAGAATGATGCTGAATTTCAACATTAAATAGCTCTTCAATTGTGGATTTGATTTGCTGTATCCTTGGATCACAGAATTCGATTACTTCTCCTGTATCAGTACAAATGACGTGATCATGCTGCTTAGACCCATGTGATTTTTCAAACTGTGCAATATTCCCTCCAAACTGATGCTTTCTAACTAGGTTGCATGCCATAAGTAATTCAATAGTGTTGTATAAGGTGGCACGAGAAACACGATAATTATGATTTTTCATTTTGATGTAGAGCGATTCTACATCAAAATGTCCTTTGTAACTATATATTTCTCCCAATATCGCAAATCTTTCCGGCGTCTTTCGATGACCATTTTTCTCGAGATATGCAGAGAATATACTCTTAACCGTTTCTTGTAAGTTTATTTCATTCATGATGAAGTCACAAATTTACATATTTATTCACTTCATAATTACCAATTGTTGTTGGGATGTCATCAATTTTCCAACAATGAAGTTTTTTGAATAAAAAAAAGGGGACGAATCCCCTTTTAATTTTTATAAATAAATAAGTTATTTCTTCTTATCCATTTTTTCTTTCAATTCAGCTAATGCATCAAGATCTCCTAATGTAGATTTTTCTGCAGAACTGTTAATTGATTTTAGCTTGTTTTTCGAAGAGCTTGATTTCTTAGGCGCTTTTGTAGTTCCTTCGTACTCTTCATGAGTTCTGATATGGGACACAACAATTTTTCTTGCATCTTTATTAAACTCAATTACTTGAAAATCAAGAGCATCTTCAATTGTAGCATTTACACCGTCAGCCTTTTTCAAATGTTTGGCTGGACAAATAGCTTCAAGTCCATAAGGTAAAGATACAATACCTGATTTATCCTTCATCTCGATAATTGTGCCTGGATGAACGCTTCCTTCAGTGAAAGTAGATTCGAATACTTCCCATGGATTTTCTTCAATTTGTTTGTGACCCAAAGAAATTCTTCTATTTTCTCTATCGATTTCTAAAACAATTACTTCAAGTTCCTCATCAGCTTTACAGAATTCAGAAGGATGCTTGATTTTCTTTTGCCAAGATAAATCAGAGATGTGTATTAATCCATCAACTCCTTCTTCAAGCTCAACAAATACACCAAAATTGGTAAAGTTTCGAACTTTTGCAGCATGTTTTGTATTCACTGCATATTTTGTTTCAATATCACTCCATGGATCTGGCATCAATTGCTTGATTCCAAGAGACATTTTTCTTTCTTCTCTATCCAAAGTAAGAACTACTGCTTCAACTGAGTCTCCAATCTTCATGAAGTCTTGGGCAGATCTCAAATGCTGAGACCAGCTCATTTCAGAAACGTGAATCAATCCTTCAACACCTGCAGCGATTTCAATAAATGCACCGTAATCAGCCATAACAACAACTTTTCCAGTAACCTTATCGCCAACTTCCATTTTAGCGTCAAGTGCATCCCATGGATGTGGTTGTAATTGCTTCAATCCAAGAGCAATTCTTTTCTTTTCATCATCAAAATCAAGAATTACAACATTGATTTTAGAATCTAATTCAAGAAGCTCTTCTGGATGAGTAACTCTTCCCCACGAAAGATCTGTAATGTGAATTAAACCATCAACACCACCTAGATCAATAAATACTCCATAAGAAGTAATGTTCTTAACAATACCTTCAAGTACCTGTCCTTTCTCAAGACCAGAGATAATTTGTTTTTTCTGTTCTTCAAGCTCCGCTTCAATAAGAGCTTTATGAGAAACAACAACATTTCTGAACTCTTCATTTATTTTCACTACTTTGAATTCCATGTTCTTTCCAACATAGATATCATAGTCGCGAATAGGTTTCACATCAATCTGTGAACCAGGAAGGAATGCTTCGATACCAAATACATCCACAATCAAACCACCTTTTGTTCGGCATTTAACGTGACCTGTAATGATCTCACCCGTTTTCAACACTTCATTCACTCGAATCCACGCACTGTGCATTCTAGCGGTTTTATGAGAAACGATAAGCTGTCCTGTTTTATCTTCTGTACATTCTACATATACATCAACAGTATCACCAATTTTCAAATCAGGATTGTACCTAAATTCATTGGCAGCAATTACACCTTCGGATTTGTATCCGATATTGATGATAATTTCTTTTTTTGTGATGTGTACAACTTTACCTTGAATGACCTCTTTTTCATTGATTGAAGTGAGGGTTTTTGCGTAGACGTCAGACATTTCTGATCTTTCTACCTGAGTGTATCCATCTAGTTGTAAGGATTCCCAGTCAAAATCTGCAGTTCCCTGCATTACTTTTTCTTTTGCCATTTGGCTTATTATTTTGTATTTCAAGACTCCTTATTCTTGAAAGAGTTAAACTTCAGTCACTATTCAAGGAGCGTGACCCTTTTGAGGGTGCAAATTTACACCATTCTTTTAAAAAAAAAAGTAATTATGAGAAATATTTGTTAGTGAATTTTATACGGTATCTGCACTGTAACCATAAACTGCTGGATTTTTACCACCCATTGGTCTAATATATGAAGATAGCTGACCTCTATGATGAATGATGTCATTATGAAAAAACCACATCATATGCATTCTCGGTAGTGTGATAAATGATTTGCTGTTTATTAGTAATTCTACGGGCTCATTTTCCCATTGATCAGCGCTTAGTTTTTCAAGTGATTGCTGAGCTCTTTCCCAATGGGATCTCATTTCCTCAGCAAGCTCGGAAGGGGTGGTAAATGAATGAGTTAATTTTTCATCACATTGATTATTATTAATGATAATGTCAAGGTCCACTACATGAGCAACGATGTGCTCGGCAATTTCATATGCAGTTCTGTTAATGGGATGTGGTTTGTAGTCAAGTTTGTCTGCTGGCATAGCAGCAATAATGTCGAAAGTAGCCTTTAATTCGTTATTAAAATAGGCCTTAAAAAAATCAAGATTTGTCAAAATACGATAGTTTAATAAATAGATAAATAGTGGAATGAAGATAACTAAAAAAACTAGTTATCACTAGGGTTGTTTGGAAATTTTGAAATCATCTTGAATTTCCCCTTTTGTTTTTCTAGGGCTGTTTTCCAAAGATCTTTCATTTCTGTATCGAGGATGAGCGATTTGTCAATGTTATTCACTGTAATCCAAGTCTTTTCTTCAAGCTCTTGGTCAAGTTGTTTGTCATCCCATCCAGAATAACCTATAAAAAATCGAATTTGATTGTTGAGCTCAGGTTTGTTTTCTAATATCTTACAGACATCATCAAAGTCGCCTCCATAGTATAGATTTTCCTGAATTTTTAATGAACTTTTTACTTCTTCACCTAATGAGTGAATAAAAAACAAACTGTCTTTTGAAACGGGACCTCCAAATCCAATCCTTGCATTGATATTTGGAAAATTTGAATCAATTTTATGTAAATCAATATCGAGATAATTATTGAGTACAAAACCAAATGTCCCTTCTTCATTATGTTCACAAAGGACCACGACAGAGCGCCCAAAATAAGGATCATTCAAAAACGGATCTGATATAAGAACACTGCCCTTTCCGGGCTTTTCGTTGTTGGCAAATGAAAAATTTAATTTTTTCATTTTGCAAAGGAACAAAAAAGACCATGGATGACAATGCCTTTTAGATAAAACATATTTTTAAATTTGTATTCATATGAAATTTAGTGCAATAGATATTGGAACAAACGCTGCCCGGCTTCTTGTTGGTGAAGTCGTTAAGGAATCAAACAAATCATTCGTAAAAAAGATATCCTATACGAGGATTCCATTACGTCTTGGAGATGATGCCTTTTCTCTTGGAAGAATTGATGTGAAGAAGAAGTCTAATTTGATTAATACGATTAAAGCTTTTCAGATTATCTCGGAAATTTTTGAGGTGCAGAAAATGAGAGCAGTGGCAACTTCTGCCATGCGAGAAGTAGAAAATGGAACTCAAATTGTTGAAGATATTAAGCAAGGATTTGGAATAGATTTAGAGATTATTTCTGGTGAAGAAGAGGCGAATTTAATTCTCGGCACTTTCATGCTTTTGGATATTGCTCAGGGCAAACCATTTGTTGTTATTGATGTGGGTGGGGGATCAACTGAAATAAACATATATAATGGCAACGAGAAAATAGCATCTCAATCATTTAAAATTGGAACGATTCGAATGCTTAAGGGAAAAGTTAAAAAAGGGATATGGGTTGAGCTTAATTCATGGATCAGTAATTTTGTCAATACCTCTGAAACCTTCATGGTTTTTGGGACTGGTGGTAATATCAATAAAACCCATAAATTACTCGGAATTCATAGTGGAAAACCAATTCCGATACAGGAAATGACGATACTTAAAGAAAAGTTAAAATCTTTAACTCTAGAGGAGCGAATGAAACAATTTCAGCTTCGACCAGATCGGGCAGATGTAATCGTCCCCGCCTTAGATATTTATACACGTATTTTAGGTAATTTCAAGTCGTCAAATATATTTGTGCCTAAAATTGGTTTATCTGATGGGATGATTTATAAGATGTATTTGGAAGAAAACATAGATTAATGTCAAATAAACCTAGGATATCAAAAGGAACAAGAGATTTTTCACCCGCTGAGGTGCAAAAGAGAGAATATATTTTCTCGACAATGAAAAAGGTATTTAGAAAATACGGATATCAACCCATAGAAACACCTAGCTTCGAGCTGTCATCCACTTTGCTCGGTAAATATGGTGAAGAAGGAGATCGATTGATTTTTCGAATATTAAATTCTGGAGATAAATTACTAAAAGCAGATCAAGGAGCATTTAATGAGCGTAACCTCGCAAAGTTTTCGAATTCACTATCAGAGAAAGCCTTGAGATATGACCTTACTGTACCTTTCGCTCGGTATGTTGTGCAGCATCAGAATGAGATAACCTTTCCATTTAAGCGTTATCAGATTCAACCCGTTTGGAGAGCTGATAGGCCTCAGCATGGAAGATATCAGGAGTTTTTTCAATGTGATATTGATGTCGTTGGAAGTGATTCATTGCTCTACGAAATGGAGTGTATTCAGATTTTTGATGAAGTATTATCTACACTTGATTTACCTGGATTTACTATAAAGGTAAATAATCGAAAGATTCTTAATGGTATTGCTGAAGTATCAGGTGAATCAGATCGTCTTGTTGACATTGTCACAGCTATAGATAAGTTTGACAAGGTAGGAGAGGAGGGCGTTATCGAGGAATTGGTGAATAGAGGGATTTCACAGAGGTGTATTCAATTGATACAACCCTTGTTTGTTTTGAATGGATCTAATCAGGAGCGCATAGATAAAATGTCAGTATTTTTATCTGATTCGGAAATAGGTTTGAAGGGCTTGGAAGAATTGTCTTTTCTTTTTGACCTGTTGAAACGCACAGAGCTAAAGAATGGACGACTCGAATTTGATGTGTGCTTGGCAAGAGGTTTAAATTATTATACTGGAGCCATTTTTGAGGTGCTAGCAGATGATGTCAAGATGGGTAGTATCTGTGGAGGTGGGCGATATGATGATTTGACTTCTTTATTTGGCCTTAAAGGAGTTTCTGGTATTGGTATCTCCTTTGGTGCAGATCGAATATATGATGTGTTAAATGAGCTAGACTTGTTTCCTGAAACCGTGGAAAATAGTTTAAGCTATTTGTTTTTGAATTTCGGTAAGAATGAATTTGTAAAATGCTTTGAACTTTCAAATACACTAAGAGCAAGAGGAATTTCATGTGAGGTTTATCCCGCGCCAACAAAGATTCAAAAACAGATGAAATACGCCAACGAAAGAAATGCCAAAACCGTACTAATGATTGGAGAGGACGAGCTCTGTAAAGGCGAAATCACTCTTAAATCAATGGGTACTGGTGAGCAGGAAACGATGACTATCACTGACTTTCTATCTCAGCTCTAGTTTACCAAATTTTAGAAACTTTTAATTCCTCATTACGCATAGGATCGGATTCTTTTACCCCAAAAGCTTCAAAAAACTCAGGGCAATTCATTAGTGGTCCGTTTACCCGATACATACCGGGAGAATGCGAATCATTTGCAATTCTATTTTTCATTTCCTCATCAGTATACTTAATTTTCCAAAGCTGTGCGTATGAAATAAAGAAGCGTTGGGCAGGACTGAATCCATTTATTGCTTTACTAGATTTATATTCATCAGTCATTTTGTAGGCATGAAAAGCCATTGTTAAGCCTCCAAGGTCTGCAATGTTTTCTCCCATGGTTAATTCTGGATTCACACAATTGTCAGAAATCGGGCAAAACTGGGCATAAGTTTCTCCTAAGACCTTTGTTTTTTCTTCAAAAAGCTTTCGATCCTCTTCGGTCCACCAATTCTTAAAAGAACCATCTGCAGCAAACTTTGATCCCATATCGTCAAATCCGTGTGTAAATTCATGACCTATAACCATTCCAATTCCACCATAATTCACGGCATCTTCTGCATTTTCATCAAAAAATGGTGCTTGCATTATTCCTGCAGGAAAAGCAATCTCATTCAATAATGGGTGGTAATAGGCATTTACCATATGGGCCGGCATTCCCCATTCACTTTTATCTACTGGTTTGTCAATCTTATTTAGGTTTTCCCTTACAGAATATACGTTGAGTGCTATAATGTTTTTGAAATAATCTTCTCTATCCATAACTAGGGAGGTCATGTCTTTCCATTCATCAGGATACCCTAATTTTCGTCCAATAGCATTTAGCTTTGTTAAAGCTTCTTTCTTGGTAGTACTCGACATCCATTCAAGGTTATTTATTCTCCCCTGAAAAACGACTAACAAATTGTCCACCATCTCATTTACCTTCTTTTTTGCTTCTTTTGAGAAGTGCTCAGCGACAAATACTTTACCCATGATTTCAGCAATTTCAGAGCTCGTGATTTCCTCTATTGCTCTGTCTTGAATTGATTTAAGTTCTTTTTTACCTCGCAGCGTTTTTCCATAAAAATCAAATTGCAAATCAATGAATTCTTGATCTAAATAAGCTGATGCACTTCTTATTACGTTCCATTTGAGATAGTCTTTCCATTCGTTGATAGTAAACGCTGTCATCATAGAAGGGATGTTTTCCATGAATTTAAGTGTACCTACAATGGAGGTGTCAAATTGGTTTAGCTCTCTTTCCTTTATGTAAAGATTGATATCAAAAGGATGAACCATTTTTGTGATTTCAGCTCTTGTTTTTTTATTGTAGGTGTTTTCCGGAATTCGCATCTCAGCGGGTTTGAACATGGTTTTGGCAAGGGCAGTTTCAAACCTTATGACGTTATCAGCAAATATTTGAGCCTTATTTTCATTTTTGTATATAGCCATGTAGCTATTTTGAATGTAAAGTTCGTAGGCATTTAAAATATCTCTTTTCTTGTCTGAAGTATAGTATTCCATATTGGGCAGACCGATACCGGATTGGTACATATGGTACTGGTTCTTTTCGATGTCCTTCATGTCTTGACCCACGTAAATTCCAAAAAGACTACTTACACCTTGGTTATGTAGCCTTGCTATTATGGATACTATGTCTGTAAAGCTTGAAATAGAAGTGATCTTTTTGAGCTGTGATTCTATTTGTGAATGCCCCTTAGCGTTTCGGTTTTTCATATCTAGAAAGGAATGGTAAAAATCTCCTAATAGCTGATTGTCTGATCCTGGAGAGCTTGAGAGCGCTTCTTTTTCACATTTCATTAATAGCTTTGTAATTTTATCCTTATTAGATCTGTCGAGCTCGTTAAAGCTACCCCATCTAGATTCAGAAGCAGGTATTTCATTGTTTTTAATCCATTCTCCGTTTGAGAACAAGAAAAAATCCTCTGTTGCTTTAACACTTTTGTCCATGTAATCAACGTTAATCGTTGACTTTTGAGTATAGGTTAAAAATGCAATACACACTGCAGCTATTGATAAAATAAATGGTTTCATAATTGTTTTGATTTAAATTGTATAAAGCATCTCAACGTGAGGTATGCCGTCTTCTAAGTATTCTTTACCTGTTGATTCAAACCCGTGATTTCCGTAGTATTTTTCCAAATGTTTTTGGGCAGATAAACGAACAGGTACGTCTCCAAACTTCTCTTTGACAAACTTCATTGAATCCGACATAAGCTGATTTCCTAGTCCTGTACCTCTGTAGTTTTCATGTACAACAACCCTTCCAATGGCTACTTCATCATACGAAATCCCTTGAGGAAGTATTCTGGTTACCGCAATGACTTCATTCTTTTTATTTTTAAAGAAAAGATGATAGGCAATCTTGTCCTTGCCGTCGACTTCTTGATAGGGACAATCCTGCTCAATAATAAAGATTTGGATCCTTAAGGCAATAATGTCATGAAACTCCTCTAAGCTTAATTCTTGAAACGATTTGACCTGATGTACAAATGTCATGTGGCAAAAATAAGTGAAAATCTTTGAATATTCCTTAATTTTTTACGGCACGTATGGATTGCTTATTTTCTGATTGCAAATCAGATATATTTATATTGTAAACTCCATTTTCTAAATATTTTAAATCGATTGTAAGTGATGAATAGACTTCTTTCGAGTAGACCTTTCTACCCAACATATCGATTAAAGAAATGAGAGCAGGTTGATTAATTTCGATATGAATACTTGAATTAAAAGGATTGGGATATACTTTCCAAAAATTAGAGGATTCTCCTTGAATTCCGAGATCATCATATACCTCTATATAAGAAGTGTCTGATGAAACACAACCATTGCCATCTGTATATGAATACGCTACTGCATGAATGCCAATTCCTGCGAGTCCAGGGTGAAAAGAGGTTCCTATGATGCCTTCCCCACTGTACACACCATTCAGCGGATCACCAGGAGTAACATTAAATGCGCTTTGATTCACTCCTATGGAAGTAACAAGCTCATTATATGTAACAGGTAATACACTTAAAAACTCTACCTCAAGTGAATCTACAGCAGTGCATCCACTACTGTTGGTACCCTCAACAATATATGTTCCTCCATTAGGCATAAAAGCTTCTCCATTAATTACATTATTATTCCATATGTAGCTCACTGCGGTACCCGAGGCGATAAGTGTGAGCTCTATATTCGGACATATGAGCTCGTCAGAGCCTGCATCCACCATTGGGTCTGAATAGATCACAACTGGATGAATGGGGGATCTAGAGACGCAGCCCAAATTGTCTTCGACAACAACTTGATAATCACCTGGTGTAGTTGTAACAATATTTGAAGCATTTGATCCATTGGACCATTCGATGATAATAGGATTCATCCCTGTAACAAAGCTCAAAGTAGCCGTTCCTCCTGGGCAAATTCCTCCTGGACCATCAATCACAACTGATTCATGTTTGGCAAGAACAGTTTGAAGTGCATTTGCCTTTCCATAGCCATATGCGTAGTTGGGGACGGCACCCGTAAAATTATCAACATCTCCATTTCCAATGAGGTCAGATTTAAAATCTGCATAGCTTGTTTTAGGACACTTTTGAAGATAAAGTGCTGCTATTCCAGCTACAGCAGGTGAGGCCATTGAGGTGCCACCATTTCTCATGTGGAACCCTCCTTCGTCGATATTCCCATTATAGCCAGGATTATTTAATAGAGAAAAAGATCCAGCTGCTAAGGAGACATCTCCTGAAGCTGAAATATCTGGTTTCATAACACCATTTCTGCTTGGGCCCATACTACTTGAATAAGATAGCTCACCGACTAGGGTATTTGACGGTTCTACATAAGTGTTCCCATTTAAATCAACATGTCCTACACGATTCTTAATATTACCCACCGAAATTACTTTATCCGAGCAATTCCATAAGTCTACAATAGTTTGAAGAGAATCGGGCATATTGTAATGAACAATATCAGGAAATTGCGTCGAATCAGGAATGTTGATTTCAAAGTTACTGTGTACAAAGGACGAGGTCACATTTGAGCCTCCCCAAAGATCATAGTGTCCATTTCCGTAGGTTTGAAACCTAAATAAATAATCAGATGAATCAATAGGAGAATACCCTGGACCATAAACTGCAATTTGACCGGCGACTTGTCCGCGTTCAAGGTAGCGGTATAAGAATCCATAAGCAATAAGGTCTCCATTTTCATTGTATATAGGTTCTTCAATGATCTCACCTGTGCTCGTAGCTCCATCCAAAAGGTTGTGGTATGGGGTTTCTCCTCGCTTTTGATGATTTGGACCTGGAGTGTCTGCAGCAAAGGAATAGTAAAAATCAGCTTCTGTGGTATCCACCCAGAATTCGACAAGTATTGTGTTTGGAGAGCCTATAGCAGTAACGTTAGGGTTTGGAATCATCCAAACAAAAGAGGTATCCTGTTCTACATTAGCCCCAACATGATACGGGCCAGCATCTCCTGAATTACCTGCCGAGCAAACAACGATACGGCCTTCTTTAGCTTCTAATAATGAATCAATCATTTCAGATGCGGGATCTAACGCATCATGACTACCGTAATAGGAGCCTAAAGACAAATTAATGACTGCAGGCATTCCCAATGAATCGGCTACCTTAAAAATATAATCGCAGGCTTCAGCGATGCTTATTGACCAATTGGATAGAGAGAAATCTGTTTCCACCACAATGATGTCTGCCTCTGGAGCAAAGCCTTTATTGGTTCCATTTGCGCTACCATTGCTCACGGCCATACCAGCCACGGTTGATCCATGAGCAGTACCTGTCTCAAGACTTGTACATAGTCCTGCATTAATATCTGAGCTATCCCAAACGCATCCAAAACCATATTCCGAAGGAATGTTCGGTCCATTAATTGTATGGTCCCAATATCGAAGCACTCTGGTACTACCATCAGCATTTTTAAAGTCCGGATGATTGAAATCAATACCTTGATCCACGATGCCTACAATGACACCTTTACCTGTATACGAAGTATCAAGCCCACCAAAACCAGCGTGAACCTGGTCGGCTTTATGGCTAACGATTGCAGAGTCCGACATTACTTGAGGAACGGATAGGTCTTTATAGACATCAAGAACTTCACCAGATTTTTCGGCCGAACTCATAAGGCCAAATTCAGCATTTATAATTATATAGTTTTTACTTTGATATATGATCGGTAATTGATGTTGCGCAATAAATTGTCTATTTTTTTCGTTATTAGCAATCGAAAATGGAGTTATTCTAGCCAAATCATTTGAATTCTTCTTTTCAAGTGCCGGATTGAAAAATGATTTTTGTGCATTCGAATAAAAAAAGGAAGTAAGAATAAATAAGGTCAGGAGATATTTCATGGTATAATAATTGCTAAGTGCAAATAATGGATTATTTTCGTGTTCTAAAAATACGAGAAATCGTTCTAAAAAAAAAACGAATAAATAATAATAAAAAAACAAACAGATGAGAGTATTAAAAAGAATTTTAACGATACTATTTATTTCTTTTTCAGTTCTTTCTATTGCCCAGCCAGTAGAAGGTACATTGAATTGGTATAATAAAGAAGACCAGGGAATGTATACTGAAAAAGCATACAGCTATCTAAAAAAGAAAAAATCACAAACTGTAATTGTGGGAGTGATTGATTCAGGAGTGGATATAGAGCATGAGGATTTAAAGGGACAGATTTGGATGAATGAGGGTGAGATTCCAAATAACGGTATTGACGATGACAATAATGGTTATATCGATGATATTCATGGATGGAATTTTCTTGGAAATGCCAAGGGAGAGCATGTAAATGAGGCCAGGTTGGAAAAAACAAGGATATTGGCTCTGCTTTCTGAAAAATATGATGGGATTGACCCAAATTCAATAGATCAAGATGAAGAATTTCAACTTTACCTCAAGGTTAAAGAAGAAGTAGAAGCAGGAAGAGCTCAATTCGAGCAATATATGGACATGATTGATCAGCTTCCTCCTGATGCACAGGAATATATTCGTGGTCAAATGGATTACAATTTAAATGTAGATTTTGACGATAGAAGTCTAATTGGAGATGATCAAAATGATTTTTCAGATACGAATTACGGAAATAATGATGTAGAAGGGCCAGATGCGCTTCATGGAACACACGTTTCTGGGATTATTGGAGCTCTTAGAGGAAATGATTTGGGTGGTGATGGTGTTGCTGAAAATGTAAAAATCATGGTATTAAGAGCAGTGCCAAATGGTGATGAATTTGATAAAGATATTGCTTTGGCAGTTCGATACGCTGTTGATAATGGTGCAATGGTTATCAATATGTCTTTTGGAAAAGCGTATTCTCCACATCAAAAAGAGGTATACGAAGCGTTCAAATACGCAGATGAAAAAGGTGTGTTGTTGATTCATGCCGCTGGTAATGATGCAAAAGACATTGACGTTGAGCCAAACTATCCTACTTCAATGTATAGTTTCCAGACCGAACCTTTAGATCATTTTGTTACTATCGGAGCTTCTACTAAAAATAAAGGGTCAGAAATGGTGGCATCATTTTCTAATTACGGAGCAAAGGGGGTTGATGTTTTTGCACCAGGATTTGAAATTTACAATTCAGTTCCCCAAAGTGAATACATGAACCTACAAGGTACTTCAATGGCAGCTCCAATGGTTGCTGGTGCTGCTGCTATGCTGAAATCTTATTTTCCTGAGCTCTCTATGAAAGAAATTAAGGACGCTTTATACAGTAGCTCGGTGAAATATCCTAAAGTTGCTGGTTTTTCAGATAAATCTGTTACTGGTGGAGTTATTAATATTTATAATGCAGCTAAAGTCTGTAAAAAGCTCGCTAAGAAAAAATAAATATGAGGAATTTATTATTCCTTCTTTTCGCTTTTTTGCTGTCAACTTCATTTTCGCAGCAGGAAAAAGCCATGAATAAAATCATAGATCAATGGCATCTAAATGCGGCAAGTGCCGCATTTGATGCTTATTTTGAAATCACTACTGATGACTTTGTATTTCTTGGAACGGCACCAGAAGAGCGCTGGGAGAAAAAAGAATTCATGACTTTTTGTAAGCCATACTTTGACAAGAAGTCAACATGGGATTTTAAGCCTTCTGACAGACGCTGGAATTATTCGGAAGACGGAAATACCGCATGGTTTGATGAATCACTTGAAACCTGGATGCAGGGATGCAGAGGAACAGGCATCTTATCCAACATCGGAGGGGAGTGGCGCTTGTCATACTATAACCTTCATGTGCTCATTGAGAATGATAAAATCCAGGAATTTATTTCTCTGAGAAAAAAGCAGTAATGTTCTTTAAATCTAAAGATTATAAGGGGCTTAAGAAATCATTTACTGAAGCCTTAACATCGGAATTTACATCCTCGGAAATCAACTTGATTTGGAGAGAAGCTTTACGGCATTATTTTGCAATGTCGGCTTCCGAGCAGCTCATTTCAAATGAACGTATTTTTAGTGCAAATGAATGTGAACAGCTGATTCAGCTTTTGAATCGCTTAAATGGAGGAGAACCATTTCAATATATCATTGGTGAACTTGAATTTTATGGGCTTGAGCTAAAAATTGACAGTAGAGCATTGATTCCTCGTCCAGAGACAGAGGAGCTAGTCGATTGGATTTGTCAATATCATAATGGTGAAGTAAAAAACATCCTTGATGTTTGTTCTGGAAGTGGATGTATAGCTTTGGCCTTATCCCATAAGTTTCAAAAAGCAAATGTGTCTGGTGTAGAGTTTTCAAAGGATGCAATCGATCTTGCACAGGATAATACACTTGCTTTAAAGCTTCCTGCGAATTTTATAGAAGTAAATGTGCTAGATAAAGAGTCTTTTACAATTTTTTTAAATCAACAGGTACATAAAAATGGACCTTTTGACGTGATAGTTTCTAATCCACCCTATATCCCTGTTCAAGATAGAATTGATATGGACTCTAATGTGCTGGATTATGAACCCGAGCTCGCACTTTTTGTGCCGGACAAGGACCCTTTGCTTTTTTACAGGGCTATTTCGGAAGCTGTATTGCCGTTTTTATCAACAAATGGAGCGCTGTACTTTGAGTGTCATTATTTACATGTCGACCAGACAAGAGAATTGCTTCTTGAATTGGGATTTCAAAATGTTGAAAAAAGGAAAGATTTACAAGGCAATTGGCGTATGCTGAAAGCGCAAAAATCGTAATTTTAACTTATGAATATTGAGGTCGCCAACAATAGGGTAAAAGAGCTTTCAGACCTTCTGCATCAATACAACTATTTGTATTATGTAAAGAATGAATCCGCGATAAGCGATTACGAGTTTGATTTGCTATTAAAAGAGCTTGAGACACTTGAGAATCAGTTCCCTGAGCTTCAAGATGTCAATAGCCCAACCAAACGAGTCGGTGGTGATATCACAAAGAATTTCGAGACCGTTAAGCACAAATATCCAATGCTTTCCTTATCCAACACTTACTCAAAAGAAGAAATTGTAGAATGGGAAGAGCGCATCAAAAAGACTATTGAAAGTGACATCGAATATGTTTGTGAACTCAAATACGATGGTGTGGCCATTGGAATTCGTTATTTAAATGGGATTTTTCATTCCGCAGTAACGCGTGGTGATGGCACACAAGGAGAGCTCATATCTCCCAATGTGAAAACGATAAATACCATCCCTCTAAAGTTGAATACTCCTTTCCCTGAGGATTTTGAAATCAGAGGTGAAATATTCATGCCTTTGAAAGAATTTGAAAAGCTAAATGAAGATAGAAGTAAAAACGATTTACCTCTTTTTGCCAATCCTCGAAATACCGCTTCAGGTACGTTAAAACTTCAGGATTCTAGCCTGGTCGCTGAAAGAAATTTAGATTGCTTCCTGTATGGATTGTATCAGGATAGAGCGGAACAAACAAGTCACTTTGACTCTGTTTCATTTGCGGGAGAAATGGGTTTTAAAATTCCGGCAATAGAAGAAAACATGATTGCCAAGGTTTCTAATGTAGATGGTATACTTGATTTTATAGCCTATTGGGAGAACAAGAGAAAAGACCTTCCATTTGAAATCGATGGAATAGTTATCAAAGTCAATTCCTATAGCCAGCAGGAAGAGCTTGGTTACACCGCAAAATCTCCACGCTGGGCTATCTCTTTTAAATACAAAACGGAAAGAGTTGAAACGAAGCTTCAATCCGTAAGCTATCAAGTAGGACGCACAGGAGCGATTACTCCTGTTGCAAATCTTGACCCAGTATACCTTGGAGGGACCACAGTGAAACGTGCTTCTCTTCACAATGCCGAGCAAATGGAAAAACTTGATTTACATGAAGCAGATTTTGTTTTTGTAGAAAAGGGTGGGGAGATTATACCAAAAATCGTTGATGTTAATACGGATCAAAGAGCAATCGAAGCGCAGCTCATACAATTTATAACACATTGTCCAGATTGCTCTAGTGAGCTTGTTAAAGAAGAGGGTGAGGCACAGCACTACTGCTTGAATGAAAAGGAATGTCCTCCACAGGTAAAAGGTAAAATTGAACATTTCATTAGCAGACGAGCTATGAATATTGATGGCCTTGGAGCTGAGACTATAGATGCCTTAGTAGAAGTAGGGTTTATAAGAAACATAGCTGATTTGTATTCACTCTCATATGAACAAGTCATTTCCATGGATCGAATGGCAGATAAATCTGTTCGCAATTTATTGGAAGGCTTAGAAGCTTCGAAAGAAATGCCTTTCGAGAAAGTACTTTTTGGGTTAGGTGTCCGTTTTGTTGGAGAAACGGTTTCAAAAAAATTAGCAAAAGCCTTTTTAACTATAGATGCCATTATTTCGGCAAGCTATGATGAGCTTGTCGATACAGATGAAATAGGTGAGAAGATAGCCTTGTCGATTTCAAGTCATTTTCAAGATCAAGACCATCTTGATTTGATACAAGAGCTAAAGCTCGCTGGGCTTTGTTTTGAAAAGGATGATGAGGGAATGGATTCGGAGCTATTAAAGGGTAAGAGTATCGTCATTTCTGGAACCTTTAATCAATTCTCGAGAGATGAAATTAAAAAAATGATTGAAATGAATGGAGGGAAAAGCAGCTCTTCTATTTCAAAAAAGACAAGTATTTTAGTAGCTGGAGAAAATATGGGACCCTCCAAATTGAAAAAAGCAACGGATTTGAATATAGAAATCATCAATGAGGAAGAATTTTTAAATCGAATTAAAAAATGAAAGAGCGTACCATTTGGAATGAGACGAGATCATTGCTGGTCACTTATAATTTCAAAAATGAGGATGACATCAAAGGATTCAGAAAAGCACTGGACAAGCAGCTCAATCAAAGTACTGTAGATCGGGTCATTATCATTGTGAATGTTCCGAGAGGAGTAGATAAAACAAAACTCTCACCACATTTTCTTATTTACTACAATGCGCCTTCAGATTATACATGGCTGGGGAAATTGAAGGACCTTCAGCTGAAGAATGAGCTGAAGAGAACGTTTGATTTGATGCTCTCCTTTGGAAAGGTCCCTCGAAAAATAGAACGATATTTGAATAAAATGGAAATTTCAAGAAAGATATTAGTGAACGCTGAGCTTACAAATGATCCAAGCTATGAGCTTGAGCTGAATTCTGCGTCAGAGGATCCTTCAGAAATTGTAAATTTTGTAATAGAAACCCTTCATAAAATAGATATCAATGAGTCATAAGTTTAAAGGAGTAGGAGTGGCCTTGGTGACGCCTTTTACTGCAGATGGTAAGATCGATTTCACCTCACTAACAAAGCTCGTTGAGCTTCAATTAAATGGTGGAACCGACTTTCTTGTGGTGCAAGGAACAACGGGAGAATCTCCGGTGCTAAGTCAAAAAGAAAAAATGGAGGTTCTTCATCATGTAATGGATGTCAACAATAAGAAACTTCCAATTGTATACGGTTTAGGGGGCAATCATACTGAAGAAGTTTGTAACAGACTTGGTGAGCTACCTGAAGGTATAGATGGTATTTTATCTGTATCTCCCTATTACAACAAGCCTTTGCAAAGAGGAATTGTTGCGCATTATAAGAGGTTGGCTGAGCATACGGATTTGCCTATTATTCTATATAATGTTCCAGGAAGGACAAGCTCAAATGTAACGGCAGAAACCACCTTAGCGCTTTCTGAAATTCAAAACATTGTGGCCATGAAAGAGGCTTCGGGTGATTTTGATCAGATCATGGAAATTATCAAACACAAACCTGATAATTTTACTGTGCTATCGGGAGATGATGCGATTACTTTGCCCTTATTGTCAATTGGGGTTGAAGGTGTAATCTCTGTTGTCGCCAATGCGCTTCCCGAACGATTTAGCAATATGGTTCATTCAGGAATTTCAGGAGATTTTGCTACGGCAAATGAGGAGCATTATGACCTCATGGAAATGACCAGGTTGATGTTTACTGAAGGCAATCCAGGAGGAGTAAAAGAAGCCTTGGTGTATCGAGATATATGCAGCAATAATATGCGTATGCCATTAGTGCCTGTGTCAGATGGACTCAGATTAAAAATCAATGATGAAATGAAAGTGCTCATGGGATGAAAAAGGAGCTGATTGTACTGACTTTATTTGGTGTTTTATCTTGTCATACGCAAGATAAAGAAATCGATAGTCCTGTGTCATCAAATGCCGAAATTCCCATTGAAAATCCAATTGTTATTGATAAAGGTCCTGTTGAATTTGAGGGTTTGATTGATGTTCAAAGTCTTAACGATCAAATATATTGTGAGCTCAAATATGCTACGGAAGATAATTTTATGGGATTTCAGCTCTACAGAAATATCAAACGCCCTTATCTGCAACCGGATGTGGCCGAACGTCTCTCAAAATGTCAGGATTATCTTATGGAAATTGACTCCACTTTACATTTACTCATTTATGATGCTGCAAGGCCAGTCAGCGTTCAAAAGCTCATGTGGGACGCTTTAGATACCATTCCTCCAGTTCAAAGAGGAAAGTACGTTTCCAATCCTGGGCATCGAAGCCTTCATAATTTGGGTGCTGCTGTCGATATCACTATTTGCACTAATGATGGTGTTCCTTTAGATATGGGAGCAGATTTTGATGAATTTGCAAAAATTGCTTATCCCAGTATGGAATATCACTTTCTTAAAACTGGAGCGCTGACACAAGAGCAGTACGACAATAGATTACTTTTGAGACGCGTAATGAAAAGCCAAAGATTCAGGCAGCTCCAAACTGAATGGTGGCATTACAATGCCTATTCCAGAGATGTAGCTCGAACCAAATACAAGGTTTTGATGGAAGAACCTGATTCCCTCACAAATGACTAACTTTAAACGAATTAAGCCATTCCTATGTCCGTAAAAGAAAAAAATAAGCTTCAATATTTTCAGCGTTACCTTTTTCAGATCAATTCCATTTCTTCGAATCCCATACCTTTCTTTATGTCCATCATGAGAAAGCATGGTACAATGGTAGACGCTTATTTCTTGAAACGTTTTTATCTGACGACCAATCCTGAGGTTATCAGGCATATTTTTCAGAAAAACAATAAGAATTACGTTAAAACAAATCGAACCATTGATCCAGTAAGAGATCAGATTGGAAACGGGCTTTTGACCTCTGAAGGCGCCTACTGGTTAAAGCAAAGACGATCGATTCAGCCGGGTTTTCATCGGAAAAGACTAGAGGATATTTCAATTACCATGGTGAATGAAATCAATACCTATATGGACGAGGTACTTGATGTGTATGCTGAAAAAAAAGAAGCCTTTGTATTGGATAAAGAAATGATGCATCTAGCGTATCGATTGGTGTCAAAATCGTTGTTCGGTAGTGAAGTGGCCGATGAAAAACTCAAGCTAATGGATAGAGTCATCAGCGAAGGGCAGGAATATACAGTGGATCTCATTAGAAGACCCTATCTAAAGTTTTGGTTGCGATTGAATGGTGGATTCAAAAAAAACCTGGAAAACAAGAGGGTTTCTCAAGAGCTCATCATGGACATCATTAATGACCGTAAGAAATCTTCTAAGCCTCAAAATGACTTACTTCAGATGTTACTTGAGACTGAATATGAGGATGGGTCTAAAATGACGGATGAGCAGCTTTTGGATGAATCCTTGGTTTTGTATGTTGCAGGACATGAAACGACCGCTCTAGCCTTAACCTGGGCTCTGTATCTTATTTCTAGTCATTCCGATGTGGAACAACAGCTGCATAAAAGTACCCTGTCAAATTTCAGTGATAAAGACCC
>JBELDA010000023.1:0-3831 GCA_042094515.1 Crocinitomicaceae bacterium | reverse complement strand
AAACATGTTCCGCATGCGTACATGCCTTTTGGTGCAGGACCGCGTTTGTGTATTGGAAACAATTTTGCCATGATGGAAATGCAGCTGATTCTAAGCATGTTTTCCAAGCGCTATCGCTTCGAGGTGCTCAATGATCAAAGCATCGATGTACAGCCCTTAATTACGCTACGCCCTCGCAACGGCATAAAGGTCCGTATTCATAAACGCTAATAATTATCTCTGTATAAATACCTTTTGGGTGCATCCATTGGAGAGTCGAATAATTTGAAATCCGCCATCCTTCTGACTAACGGGTTGTCCCAATAGATTGTATCTATAGAGCTCGTGAGTCTCTGGGTTTAAGTTTTCTAGTCCAGACGTATTTCCTTTGCTGATGCGTACTTCATAAGGGAATAGCTGAAAGCTTCCATTCGTATCTTGAAATATTTCAGGCATAGAGGCCAAAATCAGAAAAACCTCAGTGTCATTCGCTGAAAGCTCAAAGTTTGTAAGACCTTGAATAGAGCCTCCAGCATTCGAAAGGTCATAGAAGCTCGTGCCCGTGATTGTATTCTTGACTACAAGTTTGCCTTGAAAGTAGGAAGTTGTTCCAAAAGAACCTTCGTCTGCAGGCTTAAGCTCAAAGGTGTAAAACTCATTTTCATTGTTCAGAAGTTTGTAGGTATTGAAAGACCATGCATTGGTAATCAATCCATCATTCGGCATGAACCAACCATTGCTTCCCTCGTTGTCATAGATCGCTATAAATTCATTGTCATCCGAAAGATCTGCGTATGTGTTCCATTCGTTCAGATTGGTAGCCGCTTGTGTTGGGGTGATAAAATCAAAATCATTGGTCATGTGTGCCGCCCAGTCAATAAAATATTGTCGGTAATCTTCTGCTCCAATTTGATTGAACATGTATTCCTGGGGCATCTCGGTTGTCGTACTAAACATGCCAGAGGTAATGATGTCTTCTGACACACCTGCTACATCTGTGAGGTAATACAATTGTAAGGCCATGGCATATTGATGCACATAACGCTGCCAATTCGATGGGTAGGAAGCAGGGAAATTATTGAAGCTTAACCATAAAGGCACATGAGGCATTCGAACCAAGCTTTCTGCTTCCACAAATGCGCGATTATTATCCATGTTTTGTTTTGCAGCAAACCAATTGGCTGAAGCTTCTATATACCATTGGCTGTCTCCAGAATAGGCAAAGCCAGGCGCAGTGGCATTGTATTGAAAAATGTGAAAGGTTTCATGTGCTGTATTGGTAAAATCATTCAGTGCCCCATTTGGTAAGGTTAAGAAAGGGTATCCATTGCTGTCAGTCCCTTGGCCATTGCCCCATCCATACGGATTGAAAAACCCATTTGCATCTCCTGGGTTGTGAATGTATACATTGTAATAGTGACCATCCAATACATTTGGTGGGTCACTCATGAGCATCTCATTCAAGCAAATCTCTCTGTAGCTGATCATACTGTCCAAAGTAACATCTACTTGTGCATCAAAATTAAAGTCTTTGTCCCACCAAACGATATAAACTCCTCTTGTCATGGTGTCACATTCGTTAAGGTTTCCAAAGGTGGTATTGATGGTGAATTGTGCATTTATTTTAACAGGGGCAAGGAGAATTATGAATAGGAGTAGGGATAAATTTTTCATGCTTAGAAAGTTTTGATCAAAATTAAGCAAATAAAGGCTTAAAAGAAATGAGCGGTTGACCCCATGTCGAAGCCACGTTCTCTAACAAAGTTTTTAAGTGTTGTACGTTCTTTTTTGGGTGGATAGACGGCCAATATACATATTCCGTCTGTAGGGAGAAGGGAGAAATGCTCTAGTCTTACACCTTGTTTGATGCTTCCTGTTTTTTGTTCCTCGTGGGTAAACCATCGAAAGGCGACTTGATGCTCTTCTAATAGCGACGCAATCAGCTGTCCTTTTTTTTCGGTTCCAATAAGATACAGGGGATGTTCTTTGAACTCTTCCAAAAAATAAGACAGCTTCAAGCGAAAAAAACTTTCCTGCTGATACCATTCTGAGTTTCGACTGGTACGCTGTGGGTGCTCACGCCAAAGATGGGTCATCTGCTCACAAGATTTGATTTGAAACCCATGTTTTCTCCAATGAAAAATCATGTCATAATCCTCGGGGTACCGAAGCTTATTGTATCCATTCATTTCATTAAAATCGGTTAAACGCATCATCCAATTGGCTGAAGCAACTGTACATTCTCTATAAATCCGCTTGTAGAAACGTTCGCCGTCAGCTGTTTTATTCAACCAGTGTTCATATCGTTGATAGCCTTCGCTGATCGTTGCATCAGAAAAATATTTTACAGCACCTGTTGCCACAATTCCTCCATTCTTAGATCGAACGAATTTGAGTAGACTTTCCAATTTGTGCATGGGCATAATGTCATCGGCATCCATACGCGTGACGTAAGTCCCTCTGATGTGTTTTTGTGCAGTTTGTAGCGCGGGTAAAATACCCATTCCCTCGTTTGTGTATACTTCAATTCGCGGATCTTTCTCTTTTTCCATTATGGCCCTGCTTTGGTCATTAGAATGGTCATCTACGGCAATGAGCTGCCAATCGTTATGACTCTGAAGTAAGATCGAATTCAGACACTCCTCAATATAATTTTCCTCATTTTTGAAAGGCATTAAAATACTGATGGTTCCCAAGGTGAATTTTGTTTTAAAAATAAGGCTTTATTCTCTTGCTTGAATGAATCTCTTTTAAAAATCACATAAGTTTAACATAGGTTTTACATCACTTTATGTGGTCATCAATGGCAATAAGCTGCCAGTCGTCATGGTTCTGACGGCAAATAGAGTCGATGCAGTCCGTGAGATAGGGCGCAGCATCTTTAAATGGAGTTATAATGCTAATGGTGGACATTCCAAAGGATGCGCTCCATCACTTTTTCAGCTTCGGCAATATCTCTTGCTTCAACAATTTCCACCTCAGTAACGGCTTCCTCCTTATCGTTGTCCTTGATTTCTGTTAGCACCAATTTAACGTTATAAGTTTTCATGTTTAAACTTACAGATTTTTTTAGCCAAAAGCAATGAGTAGTTATCAACATATAAACTATTGTTTATTAACAAGTTATGAACCATTCGAGTGTGCTATTGGGCTGTGGAATGGGAAATGATTTTATTTAGTAATACAATTTTAGGCACAGTTGTTGCGTTTAACATATACATATCGCACAGACTCTATACCTAGCGATTGCCCCTTATTTATTCACTTTAAAATCTCTCCTATGAACTCAAAAATTCAACGAAAGCTACAAGACGACTACAGCTACGAGATTGACGGAACCATGTTCATGTCGCTCGCCAAAATGAACCGCACCTACAGTGATGAGATTTTATTTCAGCTGGACAAATACGAAGAAGGTTTGCCTTTTGATGATCATGTTGTTCAGGTCTTGAGTGGGGTAGTGATTCACGAAGAGCCGCTTTTTTTTGAAATTTCTTATGTCAAGCCTTCAAATGCTTTAACGCTGTTCTTGACGGTAAAAGAAATTTCTTGTGATCAATACCTCGATTACATCAACCTCAAAAAGAGCTTGCCGCAGGCTAAGGCATAGGGATTTTAAGTAGCATTAAATGATTTTGGTGTATCCCTTTCTAAGGATTGGGTTATATGTTTTATGAGGCATAATTCACATATCCTACTTGCCAAGCTTTTAGAAAAAGGTGGTATTCGATTTAAGGCTCAATTTTTTGAGAGTGTCAATAAGGTGCCTCATCCTTAATTAAAGTTAGATTTGAAAAACATAATCTATTTAAGTTTTACTCGTAAAAAGATCTACACGTGTAGACCTTGTTA
>JBELDA010000022.1:18227-32932 GCA_042094515.1 Crocinitomicaceae bacterium | reverse complement strand
ACGTTATAATTAGAACAATAATGAGAACTACTATTTTAGCTATTTTAACGTTTATAAATCTTACTTCATTTGGTCAAACCTATGATCAATATGAAAATTTCACCGCTTCATCTAAAGCTTTAATTCTGAGCTATGATGATTTAGGCCCTCAAGTATTGGCTCATGATTTTATAGGGTTTCAATGGTGGCAATGGGATAATCATGGAGACTCAAACCCTAAAACGAAATACGACATTCGTGTAATCATATTTAAGGGAATTTCTTTGGAAACAGTAAAAAATCAATATCCTATAAACCAAAATCGTAAAGTAGACTTTCGATACATTTCTTATAATGAAAGCATTGAATATCTAGATCGCATAATTAATGAATACAGTAATGAAATTGATATAGATAGATATTCTGTTTTAAGGAGAAAAATAATTTCTTATTTTAAACCAATAAAATAAACTACATACAACAACGGCAAAATTTATGCCCTGCCTAGCTAAGCGTTGCAAGTTATTTTAGCCGAAACGTTGGTATTAATTAAATATGAAAAACCTAAAGACTATTTTGCTTTTGATGCTAATGATGTCAAATCAACTATTTGCACAACAATTTGCTGAGTTTACGACCGATACCTCAAGAATTAATGATCATATGCGTGAACGTATTGCTAAAGAATTATGGTACATGAACGGTCAAGAAATGCATTATGATGGTAAAACCATTCAAATTAAAGTCAATCCAGATAAATTTGACACTATAGTATACTACAGGCAGAACAATAAAACCTACGACACCGTTTTATGTAATATAAAAGCATCAAACAAATACACATTATCTTACAACGAATGTTGCGGTTTTTTTTATATAAAAAGTAAAACAACTAAAATCAATAATTCGGTACTTTTTAGACTTGAAAATAAAGATGAAAAAAATATATATCTAGGAAGTGTAGGAATGACGGGGATTTTAGTTGATGAAAACAATTCTGAAGCCATATTTGATTTTTGCCGAAGTGCCATGGCATCACCGCTTACTATTGTTTCCCTTTATCAAGTTGAGGAATGTAATTCAGAAATTGATGAGTCTATTGAAGACTGTGATATCGATATTTGTCTTTGGCCAGAGAAGGGATACGAATCACTTGAGTTTGCAGAAGAGGAGTATGGTAACTATATTTGGAAATCAAGAAAAATGGGTATAGCTTGGATTGGCCTAAACTCGGATCCGCTCACAGTTGTTTATGATCCGGTCACAAATAAAATCACCTACGAGTAGAGCATTTATTCCTTAGGTTTCCTTTTGTCTTCGCGAGGACCTCGTTTATAGATAATCAAGCCATTTAAAAAATTTCGTAAAATTTGATCATGGCATTCCATGTATTTGGGATGATCCTCACTCCTGAAAAATGCGCCTAATTCACTCTTTGAAATTTCAAAATCGACCAAGGCCAATACCTTGACAATATCATCGTCTCTCATTTTTAGCGCTACACGAAGCTTTTTAAGTATGTCATTATTCGTTAGTCCCATTTCACCTTTATTTATTCAATTTTTATTAATGCATCTTTATGAAACAATTAATACTAATCCTTATTGATAGAATGAATATCATTGTGACGCTCCTCAATATTGTCTTTTACTTTCTGAATGCTCTTAGCTAATATCGCCAATTGTGTTCTCTTATTCTTAACCAACCATTTCCAGCTCAAATGTTCATGATCGACAGCTCTGGCTACATGATAAAGATTGTAAAGCTTATTCCCGAGCAACCAATTTTGTGCATTTGGATTCCCCTCGCATGCATTAATCATAGCCATCAAATGGGCGTAACCGTTGTCCATTAACCACTCTCTTGAATCCTCTTTCAATCGAATCGCATAAACAGAGTGAACAAGCTCTTCGTAATCATTTTCTTTAAGCCATTTCTGAAGCTCCAAATCTCCTTCAACGGCCTTAGCCCAAGCCAAAATCACCATATTGGAATAATTAATAGGCATCAACTTTACCTTCTCCTTATCAGGCTCCGATTGTTGTTTCTTTTTATTTCGATTAAATAATCCTGCCATTACCCAAAGAATATATATGACACTATTATTGCGGCTACAATTCCAACTAAATCAGCAAACAATCCAGCCGTAACCGCATATCTTGTTTTTTTAATACCGACTGACCCAAAATAAACAGCCAACACATAAAACGTAGTTTCCGTGCTTCCTTGCATGGTTGCCGCAATACGTTCCTGAAGAGATCCTATACCGAAATTACTCATCACCTCGACATAAGCTCCCCGAGCTCCTCCTCCACTCAGAGGTTTCATGAATGCCACAGGAAGGGCATCAACCCATTCCGTAACGGTTAGACCTATACTCAATACAAACCATCGAACACCATCTAATATGCCATCTAAAGCACCAGAAGCTCTAAACAAAGCAATCGCACACAAAATCGCAATCAAATATGGAATAATACCAATAGCCACATTAAAGCCTCCTTTTGCTCCATCAATAAATGACTCATACACATTCACCTTTTTTCTAACCGCTAATATGATGAAAGCAGAAATAATTCCAAACATAATACCTCCACCTACAACGACAGAAACAGCTTCGCCCTGACTTGGGTGCTTTACCACATAAAAAAGCATCAAACCGATAAGTAATGAAAGACCTCCAATGTAGGAAAGCACTACTCCATTTAACAGGTTAATACGTTGTCTCAAAGCCACAAATATAAGACCTGCAAGCGAGGCTATAAAAGTTGAAATGAGTATCGGTAAGAAAACCTCTGTCGGAGATTCTGCTCCTGACCTTAACGCAAAAATAGATATGGGTATAATAGTCAAACCTGAGGTGTTCAAAACCAGAAACATGATTTGGGCATTAGAAGCTCTCTCTTTATCTGGATTAATTTCTTGAAGCTCTTTCATTGCTTTCAGACCTAGTGGTGTTGCTGCGTTGTCTAACCCCAACATATTAGCACTGAAATTCATCATCATTGAACCAATAGAGGGATGGTTCTTTGGAATATCTGGAAATAATCTAGAAAACAATGGCGAAACTGCTCTTGTCAGCAATCGAATAGCTCCTCCATTTTCTCCTATTCTCATAATCCCAAGCCATAAGCACATGGCCCCGGTGAGATATAATGAGAGCTCGAAACCAACCTTAGCGGAGGAAGACAGGCTATCAATCATGTCTTTCATGACTGTATAATCGCCCAAAACGAATGTTTTATAAAACCCCAGAGAGATTGCAATTAGGAACATTCCAAACCAAATACGATTTAAAACCATAACACTAATTTCGAATTAATTCGCGAATATGAGACAACACAGGCATATTTCTATTAACATTGATTATTGAATTTATTACATAAATGCAAAACCAAGTCATTTTGATTAAATTTGAGGTATGAACAAAGTAAACCATAGCCTCCTATCCGTTCTTCTATTTTTCATAAGTCCAACGATACTATTTTCGCAACATTATATAAGTGCAAACGATCAGTCCGATATAGAAGAAATAATTTCAATTGAATCTGAAGAAGAGTTAAACTCATTAAAATCAAAATACCCAATACAAAACATCAATGGTCAAAGCTACATTTCATTTGTAGGTAAAGCCAAAACAGATTTCAATGCTTCAACATTAGAAGCGCTTGGATGCATTGTTCACTCCACGGTCAGCCAACTTGTCACATTGAAAATTCCTTTAGAACGCATTAAAATGGCAAACGAGCTTACTGGTTTGAGCTATTTGAGTCTTTCCAAAAAAATGAACCGCTCATTAGATAAAGCCGTAGCGGATGTTAGAGCGGATTCCGTTCATATGGGTCTTGGAAATCTACCAGAAGGATATATTGGAAATGATGTTATTGTAGGGGTTACCGATTGGGGCTTTGATTACACCTCTCCTGTGTTTTATGATACGGCACTTCAGCAAACAAGGATTATCGCCGCATGGGATCAATATAAGCTTTCAGGTCCATCACCTGTAGGCTTCCCTTATGGAACCGAATTTTCTGATGTAAGCAGTCTACTAGAAGCCGGAAGTGATACCTCTAATATTTATAGCTATTCCACACACGGAACTCATGTGGCCTCCATTGCTGGTGGTACAGGGGCGGGCACTGAATTTAGCGGTATAGCACCTGGAGTTAACTTTTTATTTGTAACCTTCTTGGTTGATGAAGGTGCCGTTCTAGATGCTTGGGAATGGATGTATCAAAAGTCGTTAGAGGAAGGAAAAAGATTGGTTGTAAATATGAGCTGGGGCTTGTACCATGCCGGAACGCTTGATGGCAATTCCGTGCTGAGTAATGCCATTTCTGCATACACTGATCTGGGAGTAGTATTTGTGAACTCTGGAGGAAACAATGGCAATGTTGATTTTCATCTAAAACACCAATTTTCAAATGATACTATAGAAACACGAGTTAATTTTTATTCCTATTCAGCCCACCAATATATGTGGGGACAAAGTATTCATGCTTGGGGTGAAGTAGGGAATTCTTTTTCAAATCAAATTCAGATTAAAAACTTTGCTGGAGAAGTACTCGCACAAAGTCCATATTACAATACGCTCACCACAAGTGAGTATGTCGATACTTTTGCGGTTGCAGATCAAGACACGATTTGGTACAATATATCCGCTGATGCTTCACACCCAATGAATGGCAGACCCCAAATGAGATTTAGAGTGAAATGCACCAATCCTTCACTTAGAGTGATGCTAAAGTCAGCTGCAGGTGATGGCTTGGTACATTACTGGAATGTAACTGAATTAAGTAATGACGTGGGTAACTGGGGCATGCCTTTTAGTACTTTTCAATCGGGTACACTAAGCGGGGATAATGAAAACGGAATAAGCGAACCTTCATGTGCTGATGATGTAATTAGCGTTGCAGCATATGCCACAGGATGGACGAGTCCAGGAGGAAATCCTGTTGGAGGTGGTATGGCATCTTTTTCGAGTAAAGGGCCTAGGTATGATGGGGTTATGAAACCTGACATTGCGGCACCAGGCGTTTCAATTGCAGCGGCGCTATCCTCTTTCACAGATGGGCAATACACCTCTGTTGGAAGCGTTGAGTTTAATAACAAAACATATAGATTTGCTCGTCTCTCAGGCACCTCAATGGCCGCACCAATGGTAACTGGTGTAGCGGCCCTTATTTTGGATGCCCATCCTAATATATCTGCAAGCACAGTGAAAGATGTACTTCTTCAAACTGCTCGTGAAGACAATAAAACAGGAACATTACCTGTCGAAGGAGATCCAAGCTGGGGACATGGAAAAGTCAATGCACTTGCTGCAGTTGAGCAAGCTGTTTTATTGAATCAAATTGAGAACCTACAAACAACTGAAGAAATTCAAATCTACCCTAACCCTGTTCATGATGAGTTAGTCCTTGAAATTCCATTCGGCGTCGAATCAATTATTTTGAGAGATCTGACAGGAAAAGTCCATCAAATAGAACATAGTGGAAATTCATTTAATTGTAGCGGACTTGATGCTGGTATTTATTTCTTTTCATTTGATACGTATCACAAACATTACGTAATCCCTTTTATTAAAAAATAATTTTGATTCGACAATTAGCTTCAACTGAGCTCAATATTATTGAAGATTTGGCCAACATAATTTGGCCTGTAAGCTTTAAAGAAATGATCAGCAGTGAACAAATCACATACATGCTGAAATGGATGTATAATCCTGAGAAGCTAAAGGAAAACAATCTAAATGGACATCATTACGCTATCTACAGTGAGAATGATAAACCACTAGGCTTTGTTTCTTATGAATTAAAAAAGAACCAGTCTAAGGTACGGATACACAAGTTATATGTACATCACGAATGTCAAAAAAAAGGCATAGGAAAAAAACTCCTGGAATATGCAATTAAAATAGGCCAAGAACAAAAGATGACACAGCTGGATTTGTTTGTTAACCGTACAAACCCTGCAGTAAATTTTTACGAATTCCTTGGATTTACAATAGAAGAAGAAATTGATTTAGACATTGGAAACGGATATTTTATGAATGATTATCGAATGAAATTGAAAATTTAATTTAATTATGCGTGCATAATACTTTTGAATTCCCTATATTTGTCTCAATAATTAATTTATGACCGTAAAATGAGTACAGATAATCCAATAAAAGGTGGTGAATTCATCATCCGAAACACCAAGCCAGAAGATATATTTACGCCCGAAGAATGGAGCGAAGAGCACCAAATGATTGCTCAAACCTGTGAAGATTTCATTATGCAGGAAGTTATTCCTCATCTTGACAGAATAGATGCAATGGAAGAAGGTCTTATGCCCTCCCTTATGGAAAAAGCAGGTGAGCTAGGCTTACTTGGTTTATCCGTACCAGAGGACTTAGGCGGAATGGGTGTTGATTTTAAAACCTCATTAATGGCCACTGAATATTTAGGTCTAGGTTTTTCATTTTCTGTTGCTTTCGGAGCACATACTGGAATTGGAACACTACCTCTACTCTATTATGGTAACGACGACCAAAAGAAAAAATACATTCCTAAACTGGCAACGGGTGAATGGAAAGCTGCATACTGCCTTACCGAGCCAAGTTCTGGATCTGATGCAAATTCAGGAAAAACCAAAGCCGATTTATCCGAGGATGGAAGCCATTACACCATTAATGGTCAAAAAATGTGGATCACGAATGGCGGATTTGCCAATCTCTTTACGGTATTTGCAAAAATTGAAGACGATAAAAATCTTACTGCATTTTTAGTTGAAGCTGACAGCGATGGTATAACTCTTAATCCTGAAGAAAAGAAAATGGGTATTAAGGGATCATCAACAAGACAGGTATTTTTCAATAACGTAAAAGTTCCTGTTGAGAACATGTTGTCCGATCGTCAAAATGGATTTAAGATTGCTCTGAACATCTTAAATATCGGTAGGATAAAGCTTGCCGCAGGCGTTATGGGAGGTGCAAAAGGTGCCATTACAGAATCCGTAAAATATGCCAACGAAAGAGAACAATTTGGCCGACCAATCTCAAAATACGGAGCCATTCGTTTTAAACTCGCTGAGCAGGTTATTTACACCTATGTAGTTGAATCAGCAACATACAGAGCAGGACAAAATATTGATGATGCCATTAAAGGACTTGTAGATTCCGGAATGGATAAAGAACAAGCCACATTAAAAGGAATTGAACTATTTGCTCCAGAATGTGCGGTTCTTAAAGTAGCAGGCTCTGAATGCCTTGATTATGTTGTAGATGAAGCTGTACAAATTTATGGAGGAATGGGCTTCTCAGCAGAATCTTCTGTAGAAAGAGCTTATCGCGATTCTCGAATAAACAGAATTTTCGAAGGTACAAATGAAATCAACAGAATGCTTACCGTAGACATGGTATTAAGAAGGGCTATGAAAGGTGAGCTTGATTTGATGGGTCCAGCAATGAAAGTTGCCGGTGACCTCATGAGTATTCCTGAAATTGTTGAACCAAGTGATGCTCCATTAGGAAATGAAGAGCACATGGTTGACGGGTTCAAAAAAGCCATCTTAATGGTTGCTGGCTCTGCAGTTCAAAAGCTAATGCAGTCCCTTGCCAAGGAGCAAGAGGTCTTGATGAATATTGCAGACATGGCCATTTGGACTTATTTGGCAGAATCTGTGTATCTACGTGTTCAGAAAAAAATTGACAGTCAAGGAGAGGCAGCATGTGAACATGATATTGCCATTGCAAAAACATATTTTTATGATATTGCTGATAAAATAGCCAAGGCTGCCAAAGACGCCATAAATTCATATGCGGAAGGTGATGAAGCCAGAATGATGCTTATGGGCCTCAAAAGATTTACAAAAACCCAACCCTTTAATCCAAAAGCAGCAAGACAAATTATTGCTCAAAAATTGATTGAAGATGGTCGATATAAATTTTAAGTTTATAACAACCCTGTTAGGAAGAGCCTCTATTGAGGCTCTTTTTTTATGTATATTCGTTTCATTAATTAGCTTCAGCTTCACCCTATGAGAATAAACGGACACGGACATATATTACCTGAACCAAATCAAATCCCTCAATTTATGAAGGATAAAAAGCTGTTTTGGATAGATGACGATAAAAAATTTATGCGTCAAGGTAATTGGTCTAGACCGATTACGGACCCCAGTTTTTTCCTTAAAGAAAAGCTCGAATGGATGGATCAATACAATATTGACCATGGTGTCATGCTCAATTTATCTCAAATCTATTGTAATGGTTGGCAGCGACAAGATACCAATGACGCCATTGCATGGCAAAATGATTTTAATGCTTCTGTTCAAGAAAATCACCCTGATAAATTCACAAGTGGATTTGTGGTTCAACCACTATACATGGAGGATGCCCTAAAAGAAATAGAACGTTGTGTCACAAAATTAAACCTAAAATTACTTTGTCTCCCTACACACTTTCTTAATGCCAATAATGAATGGACCTCTATTGCCGACAAATCCGTTTTTCCAATATATGAGCTAGCCAACAAGTACAATTTGGCTGTCGAAATTCACCCCTATGATGGAGAAAAGATTGTGAACCTTAAAGATCAATACTGGAGATTTCATTTGGTGTGGATGATGGCCCAATGTGCGGACACACTTCACCTATATACCTTAAATGATATTCCTAATAAATTTCCAAATATCAGAACCTGTTTTGCTCATGGCTGTATGCTTGGAATTGCAAATTACGGAAGAAGGCTTCAAGGATTTGATGGCCGACCGGATCTTTTTGAAGACGTAGAAAACCCAAGGGCATCACTGGGACATAAAAATTTATTTTTCGATTCATTGGTCCATGACTCATATACACTAGAGCTTTTGAAAAGAAGAGTTGGTGTGTCTCAAATTGTTGCGGGATTAGATGACCCATATCCTTTAGGAGAAATGGAGGGCGTAGGAAATTCATTTCCTGGAAGAGTAATCGATTTTGCAGTTGAAGTTGATATATTAACGCAACGAGAGGCAAATGAAATATGGAGAGACAATGTCTTAATGTGGTTGGGGTAAATAATTATTCTCCCCACTCTGTCCATGAATAATCGCAATCTCCACTGATACATTTGTCATTCTTGAACACTGCTTCCTTAATCAATTTTCCCTTTTCATCCCACCTTTTAAACGTGCCATGCCTTTTACCTTTATCATATATGTGGACACGCATTAATTGCGCATCTTCCATAGACTCATACCATTCTTTATCCTCATTATTTGAATTTTGATACCAAGCTTTCCATGTGCCATGCCGTTTACCATTTTTCAACTCAGCTTCCCCGCCTATACTACAAATCGGACCATTAGCCAATTCCATATTTTGTTTAGTGTAATATAGTCCGTCATTTGACATAACAACATCCTCAATATCCACGCAATCTGTACCGCAACCAAATGTGATTAAAGCGATAATAAAAAAAAGAAATGTTTTCATAATTGACATATAAATAGCAAATTAAAAAAATTAATCTATCTCATAATTTAACCTCATCGTTATACTAGCTGTTTTGCGTTTAGAGCTGGTATTGAAGCTTCCTCCCCAGGAATATTCATCACTTGAATTCTCTGCTGTAATTTGAAACACCCCCATATTTGCTTTAATTAAGTCACCTAATGAACCCCCTCCATTATTCGCTATGGTTTCAGCTCGGTTTTTGGCATCCTTTGTCGCCTGCTCAATCATTTTTATTTTCAGCTCAGCAAGCTTCGTATAGTAATATTGGGGTGAATATGAATTCAATTCAATTCCTGCATCAATTAGCTTAGACACCTCTCTTGACGTTTGCTCAACCAAATCAACTGACTTTGATTGCACCTCAAAAGACTGACTCAGCTCATATCCTCTGAATACACGCTCTTTAAAATTTCCATTTTCATCATATTGATTGTCGTAATTCTTACTTATGTCTGCTGCATCAAAAACGATTTCATTTTCTTTAATTCCTTGACTAGAAAGAAATTTTTTAACCTTTAATACATCCGCATTTAAATCAGCGTATGCTTGCTTTAAATCCATAGCATTTCGTGAGAAACTAGCTCTCCATGTAATTAAGTCTGAGTCAAAAGACTCCTCTCCTAGTCCTGTAACTGAGATTTTGGGATCATCTTTCCCCTTAGATAAATATGAGGTGCCAAGTATATAACCAGTAATAACAACGGCTATGCCGATTAAAACTGTGGGTAGAAGCTTTTTAACGAATTCCATAATAATAATTTAAATTAATTTACATTGGTGCTAACACAATCCATGCCATTGGTTACAGTTTATCTGAAACCAAATAGAAGCAAAGTATTCCTGGGATGATTGAAATCAAAATATTGAGAAAGAGTAAGGAATAATTACCTGCCTGTAAAAGCTGAAAATTCTCAAATGAGAAAGTACTAAACGTACTAAAACCTCCACATAAACCTATAATTAAAAATGGAGTAATCCATTCATTTTTCATTTCTCTGGCACCATAATAAATAGCCAAAGCAAAAATCAAGCATGCCGCAAGATTTGATATTAATGTGGACAAGGGAAATTGCGTGAAATATTTTGAAAATGCTTTACCTACTCCAAATCGCATTACACTTCCAATTCCTCCTCCAATAAAAACCAATAAATAGTTCATTAGTGCCTGATTTGTTTTAAAATTAAAAAATGTAAAACAACTTTGGCGATTATATAACCTAAAATTGCACCACAGAATACATCAGATACATAATGCACTCCAAGATATACGCGACTGTACAAAATAATGAGTGTAATACAAACCAGAGACCGTTTAATCCAGTATTGCTTGATCACGCCATGTGCAAAAACCAACAAAGCAAAATAATTGGCCGCATGAGAAGATACGAATCCATACATTCCTCCTTTGTAAAAATCTCCATTGTCAAATTGATGAAAATGCAATTGCCCGGTGAGTTCTGCGTGATGAGAGGGACGATAACGCATAAACAACTCTTTGAATAGATAAACAGAGCTCAAGTCCGCAAGTGCAATCGTAATGATTATCCCTAATAAAATCCATCCTGATTGCTTTAAATTATAGGATGTGTATAAAGCCCATGTCATAAGGATTACAATAGGAATAACTATAAATGGACCAGAAAAAAACCACATGAGTCCATCCAAAAAGCTACAATGGGCACTGTTTACAATAAGCACCAATGAACGATCAACTGACTCAAGTGACTCAATCATCATGAATCAGTTTCCAGATTGCATCTTTAAGCTCTAATAGCCCCATTTGAGCGACTGAAGAAATATATAAATAAGGAACTCCTTTAAGGTCATTTTTTAATTCGACATCAAGCTCTGCTTTCAATTCATCGTCAAGCATATCAGACTTACTGATGACCAAAATACTTTCCTTATGCATCAGTTCTGGGTTATACGCCTCAAGTTCATTTTTGAGAACTTCATATTCGCTTGCAATGTGATCACAATCTGCAGGAATCATAAAAAGAAGTACCGAATTTCTTTCAATATGCCTTAAAAACCTGTAACCCAAACCTTTTCCTTCAGATGCTCCTTTTATAATTCCCGGGATATCCGCCATGACGAAAGAACGATAATCACGATAGGAAACGATACCCAAGTTGGGCCTGATTGTCGTAAACGGATAATCTGCTATTTCAGGTTTTGCAGCGGAAACAACAGATAACAATGTGCTCTTTCCTGCATTTGGGAACCCAACCAAACCAACATCTGCAAGAATTTTAAGCTCTAATATTTTCCAACCTTCACTTCCCTCCTCACCAGGCTGTGCATGCCTTGGCGTTTGATTGGTCGGGGATTTAAAGTGATTGTTTCCAAGGCCTCCACGACCTCCTTTTTGAAGGATTTTCTCTTCTCCATGATCTGTTATTTCAAATATTACATCATCTGTATCTTCATCCCTAACAATCGTACCTAAAGGAACATCAATATATACGTCTTTACCCTGAGATCCTGTTTTTAAATTACTAGATCCGTGAGCGCCATGCTCTGCTTTAATGTGCTTTTTAAATTTGAGATGTAGTAGGGTCCATAGCTGCTTATTTCCACGTAAGATCACATGACCTCCTCTACCACCATCACCTCCATCTGGTCCTCCTTTGGGTATGTATTTCTCACGTCTAAAGTGCGTGGATCCGCCTCCTCCATGACCAGATTTGGCATGAATCTTTACATAATCAACAAAATTGTCTGAAGCCATTAAATTTTAATTTGCATCTATAGAGTCAAATAACCTTTGGGTAATATCATTTACTGAACCCATTCCATCAATTCCGTAAAACTTATTTTGATTTGCATAGAAGGTCTTGACAGGGGCTGTTTCCCTCTTGTAAACAGCTATTCTATTTTCAATTATTTCAGGATTTGCATCATCTGCTCTTCCACTCACCTCGGCTCTTTTGAGCAATCTCGTTTTTAACTCATCTTCATCTACATCTAAAGAAAGCATCATTGAAATTGAGGTATTCATAGACTCAAGAAAGGTATCCAATGCACTTGCTTGAGTATTTGTTCTTGGGAATCCGTCAAATATGAACCCATTGGGCTCCTTGTACTTCACAACCTCTGAACGTAAAAGATCAATGGTTACTGAATCTGGAACAAGCTGTCCTTTATCCATGTAGCTCTTTGCAAGCTTTCCAAGTTCTGTTTCTCCTTTTATATTTGCTCGGAAAATATCTCCTGTAGAGAGATGTACAAGATTGTATTTTTCGATAAGTCTTTCAGATTGAGTGCCTTTACCAGCTCCCGGAGGGCCAAACAATACAATATTCAACATAAAATTATTCCTTTAATTGATAAATCTCCTTTAAATTTCTTCCCAGCTGGTCGTAATCCAAACCATAACCGACTACAAATTTATTAGGAATTTTGAATCCAAAATACTTCGGAGCAGAATCTCCTTTAAAAGCATCTGGTTTATATAACAAAGTACACACCTGTATTGAAGAAGGGTTTTGCATTTTCAGCATAGTAATTACCCGATCAACAGTGAGACCAGTATCTACAATATCTTCAAGAATCACAATATGCCTTCCTTCAATGTTTTGATTTAAACCGATGAGCTCATGAACCTTTCCTGTAGTTGATGTACCTACATATGACGCTAGCTTAATAAAGGATAGCTCAACTTCACCATCAATATGTTTCATTAAATCAGAGGTAAACATAAAAGAACCATTGAGAACAGATAAAAACAAAACATTCTCTCCGCCGTAATCCGATCGCAAAACCTCACCAAGCTCTTTTATACGCCCAAGGATTTCCTCCTCACAGATGTAGGGAACAAACAATTTGTCAATAAGATGAATTTCTTTATTCATTTGGGGAGCAAATGTACGATTTTAAGCACTAAGATGAAAATATAAGGTGGATAGCTGTATCTTTGTTTTATGATTAAAAACTGGAATAGTAAAGAATTCAAAATCGGAGTTCTGGGTGGCGGCCAATTGGGAAGAATGTTAATACAGGAAGCCATTAACCTCAATCTTCATATCCATATCATGGACCCGGATAAAAATGCTCCTTGTTCTTCTATTGCCCAAACTTTTACTTGTGCCTCTTTAACAGATTATGATGCTGTTATTGAATTTGGAAAAGACAAAAGCTTAATCACTGTGGAAATAGAGAATGTGAATATTGAAGCATTAGAGGAGCTAGAAAATAGAGGTATTCAGGTATACCCTCAGCCACGCGTTTTAAAAATAATCAAGGATAAAGGGACACAAAAAGCATTTTACAAACAGAATGGAATCCCTACATCTTCTTTTCATTTGTTTGAATCCAAGCAAGATTTAATGAATGCAAAAATCAAATACCCTGCTGTTCAAAAGTTAAGAACTGGAGGTTACGATGGTAGAGGAGTTCAGATATTGAAAAATGCCAATAATTCATTTGAACAAGCACATCTTATTGAGGACCTTATTGATTTTGAAAAAGAAATTTCAATTATAGTCGCAAGAAATAGCAAAGGACAAATAAGCACATTCCCATCTGTTGAATGTGAATTCAACCCAGAAGCTCATCTCGTTGAGTTTTTATTCTCGCCAGCAGAAATATCAATTGAAACTGAAAGAATAGCCAAAGAAATAGCAGCTGATGTGATTGAAAAACTCGATATGGTTGGGATACTTGCCGTCGAAATGTTCCTTACAAAATCGGGTGACATCCTAGTGAATGAAATTGCGCCTAGGCCTCATAACAGTGGACATCATACCATAGAATGTTGTGATACATCACAATTTGCTCAACACTTAAGAGCGGTTGTGGGATTGCCTTTAGGAAGCACCACATTAATTCAACCAGGTGCCATGATCAATCTTCTCGGTGAGAAAGGACATACGGGCACAGCGATTTATGAAGGCTTGTCCGAATTATTAAACCACCCTAATGTGTACCCTCACCTTTATGGCAAAGAAATAACCAAACCCTTCAGGAAAATGGGTCATGTTACTATTACAGGAAAAACATTAAGCGAAGTAAAAAACACGGCAGATCAGGTGAAGAACCTTATTAAAGTTATTGCATAAAAAAAGCCACCGAAGTGGCTTTTAAAATCATTCCAAAAAATACTATTGGACTACGAATTTTTTAATTATTGTAGATTTCGTATTTCTATACTGAATTGAATATAGACCTTTTGCATATTTCTCTACATCAATTTCAAAATTCCATGCTCCATTCGTTACATTCAAATCAAATTCTCGTATGAGTT